>DASWEI010000137.1:0-79973 GCA_036394835.1 Anaeromyxobacter sp.
GCGTCGGCCGCCGCGCGGGAGGGCGAGCTCGAGGCGCGGCTCGCGGCCGAGCGCACGCGCGCGGCGTCCCTCGAGGCGGCGCTCGCCGACGCGCACGCCGCGGCGGAGTCCCTGCGCGCGGAGGCGGATCGCGAGCGCGACGCGCTCCGGGCCGAGGTGACCCGCGCGGCCGAGGCGCTCGCCGATGCACGGCGCCGGGAGGGCGAGCTCGGCACCGATCTCGCCGAGCGCGCGGAGCAGGCGCGCCGCGCCGAGGCGCTCGCGGACGAGGCTCGCCTTCAGGCGTCGGCGCGCGAGGAGCGGATCGCGGAGCTCGAGGCGGAGCTGCGGGGCCGTCGCGAGGCGCTCGACGCTCTCTCGCGCGAGGCGGAGCGGAGCGCCGCCGCGCTCGAGACCCGCGCCGCCGACGCGGAGCGGCTCCTCGAGGTGGCGCGCGGCGACGCGGCGCGGCTCGCGGGCGAGCTCGCAGAGGCGCGCGCGGCGGCCACGGCGCGCACGACCGAGCTCGAGACCGAGGCGGCCGGGGCGCGCGCGCGCGCGGAGGAGCTCGACACCCGGCTCGCGCGCGCGACGCAGGAGCGGGACGAGGCGCGCGCGCACCGCGACGGCCTCGCGGCGGAGCTCGAGGCGCGCGACGCGGAGCGGGTGGGGCTGCACGAGCAGGCGCGGGCCGAGGGGGCGGCGCGGGCGAGCGCGGACGCGGAGCGGACGAGGCTCGAGGACGAGCTGCGCGGCGAGGTCGAGGCGCGGGCGGAGGCGGAGGCGCGAGCGCGCGGGCACCTCGCCGCCGTCGAGGCGGAGCACGCGCGCCGCGAGGAGGAGCTGCTCGCGGAGCTCTCGAAGAAGACGGAGGCCGCGGAGGCGCTCCACGCCCGGCTCGAGACGCTCGGCCGCGAGCGGACGCAGAGTGAGGAGGCGCTCCAGAAGGAGCTCGCCGCCCGCGCCGAGGCGCTCCGCGCCGCCGAGCGGCGCGAGCGGGCGTCGGCGGAGGCGGGCGCGTCGCGCGCCGAGGACGCGCGCCGGCGGGTGATCGAGGCGGAGGAGCGGATGGCATCGCTCGCGACGGTGCGCGAGGCGAGCGAGCACGCCGCCGCGGAGCTGCGGCGCCGCGTAGAAGAGGCCCAGGCCGCGCTGGAGCTCGCCGAACGGCGCGCCGAGCGCGCCGAGGTCCGGGCCCGCGAGGGCGAGCAGGCGGTCCAGTCGGCGCAGCGCGAGCGGCAGCGCGTCGAGGCGGAGCTGCAGGCGCGCGCCGGCCGCGCGGAGTCGCGCGCTCAGGAGCTCGCCGGCCGCGCGGAGCAGGCCACGCGCGAGGCGGGGCTCGCGCAGGCGGCGCGGACGCGCGTGCAGGAGGTCGAGGCGCAGCTCGTCCAGGCAGGCCAGGCTCGGGCGCGCCTCGAGAAGGAGCTCACGGCGCGGGCGACGGCCGCCGAGGTGCGCGCCGCCGAGGGTGCGCGGCGGATCGAGCAGCTCGCCGCGGAGCGGCGCGAGGCCGAGGCGCGCGCCGTGAAGGCGGTCGAGGAGGCGCAGGCGCGTTTCCGCGACGAGCTCGCCCGGCGCGACCAGCTCCGCGCGCAGGAGGCGCAGCGGCTCCAGACCGCGCTGCAGGAGCGCGCGCGGCGCGAGAAGACGCTCGAGCTCGAGCTGCAGCGGTCACGCGGCGGGCGGAACGTCGTGCAGCCGCAGGCGGCCGAGGAGCCCGTCGCGCCGGCCACCGACGACGACTGACGGCGGTTCCTGAGCCGTCTCGGGGCGAATGAGCCGTTCCGCTCGTTGCTGGACGCGCTCGCCACCGCCGGGAGCGGGCGTGAGAGACGCCCGCTACGCTACCCCGCGGCGTCGGCGTCCGCCGTCACGGACTCGTCTCGCCTCCGCCCCGGATGGCCCCGCATCCCGACCTCGTGCGCCCGGACCGCGTTTCGCCCGGCGCGCTTCGCCGCGAAGAGCGCCGCGTCGGCGGCGTCCACGAGCGCGCCGAGGTCGCCGCCGTCGTCCGGGAACACGCCGATGCCGATCGAGATGGTGACGCGCCCGGCGGCGGCGGCGGGGTGGGGGAGGGCCGCCGCCTCGATCGCGGCGCGCAGCTTCTCGCCCACCTGGAGCGCCGCGGCGCGGTCGGCCCGCGCGAGCACGACCGCGAACTCCTCCCCGCCGTAGCGGGCGACGAGGTCCACCTTGCGCACCGCGCCGCCGAGGAGCGTCGCGACGGTGCGCAGGACGGCGTCGCCCTCGACGTGGCCGAGCGCCTCGTTGTACTCGCGGAACCGGTCCACGTCGACGAGCGCGAGCGCCATCGCGTGCTCGAACCGGCGGCTCCGCTCGAGCTCCTGGTCGAGCCGGGCGAACAGGCTCCTGCGGTTGTGGGCGCCGGTGAGCGCGTCGGTCTGGGAGAGCCGGACCATCCGATGGTGCAGCCGCGCGTTGGCGATCGCCATCGCGGCGAGGCTCGCGACCGACTCGACGAGCCGGGCCTCGTCCGCGCCGATCGCCGCGCCGTCGGGCGTGCGCAGCGCGAGGACGCCGAGGAGCTCGTCTCCCTGGACCATCCGCGCGCGCTCGAAGCCGGCGAGGGCGTCGTCGGGCCGGGTGCGCACGCCGAGGCGCGCCTCGTCGCGCCCGTGCACCGCGCGCACGACGAGGTCGCCCGTGGCCTCGTCGGCGAGGAGCACCTCGAGCGACTCGAGCCCGAGGCCGCGCACCGCCCGCTCCGCGAGGGCGGCGAGAAGCGGCTCGAGCTCGAGGGTGGAAGCGAGGGTGCGGCCGAGGTCCACGAGGAAGGTCAGCTCGCGCGCGCGCCGCTCCGCCTCGGCGCGGACCGCGAGCTGGCGCTGGAGCGCGTCCATCGCGAGCGCGTCCTCGATCCGCCTGGCATTCAGGTCGGTGACGGCGGCGAGCGTCTCGTTGTAGGTCCGGGCGAGCCGGGCGATCTCGTCCTGCCCCTCCACCGGCACCCGGTGCAGGAAGTCGCCCGCCTGCGCCCGCTTCATCGCCGCGACGAGCCGCTTCAGCGGGTTGCGCACGAAGAGGCGGATCACGAGCACGTGCGTGAAGGACATCGCTGCGGCGAACACGACGAGCGCGACGAGCGCGACGCGGTAGACGGGCTCGATCTCGGGCGCGATCGCCGCGGTCTCCCGGCGGAGCCAGAGCACCCCGACGACCGCGAACGCGAGCGACGGCAGCCCCAGCGCGAGCATGAGCTTGCGACCGATGGAGCGGCGGACGTAGAGCATGGGGAGCACATCTTCTACACGACCCATGCGGATCCTCGAAAGCCCGCTCCTCGCCGGGTTCCCCCACGGCTTCACGACGCGCGCCGGCGGCGTCTCGGATTCGCCGTACGACGCGCTCAACCTCGGCGGCCTCGTCGGCGACGACCCGGTCCGGGTCGAGGAGAACTGGCGGCGCCTCGAGCGGGCGACCGGCCTGCGGTTCGCGCGCGTGAGGCAGGTCCACGGCGCGCGCGTGGTGCGCACGACCGAGCCGTGCGCGCCGACCGAGGAGGCGGACGTCGTCGTCTCCGCCTCGGCCGGCGTCGCCGCCTGCGTGTCCGTCGCCGACTGCGTCCCGGTCCTCGTCGCGGACCCCGAGACCGGCGCGGTGGCCGCCGTCCACGCCGGCTGGCGCGGAACTCTCGCCCGCGCCGCCGCCGCGGCGGTCGCCGCGCTCGCCCGCGACGCCGGCGCCCCCGCCGGACGCCTCCTCGCCGCCGTGGGTCCGTCGATCGGGCCGTGCTGCTACGAGGTCTCGGAGGACCTCTGCGCGCGCTTCCGCGACGAGGTGGACCCGGCCGTCGTCCGCGCCGGCGCGCGACCGCGGCTCGACCTCTGGGGCGCGAACACGCGCATCCTCTCCGACGCCGGGCTCCACGCCGACCGGATCGAGGTGCTCGGGCGCTGCACCTCGTGCGAGCGGGACCTGTTCTACTCGCATCGCCGGGACGCCGGCCGTACCGGTCGCCACGTGGCATTCATCGCCCCACGCGCACCCACGCGCGGGGGGGCCGTTCCTTGACGAAATCCCAGACTCCCCTACACTTTTCCGAGTTTTGAGCACGCGCGCGCGACAGGCTGCCGCGGCGCTCCTCCTCCTCGTCGGCTGCGCGGGGGGAGGGGACGCCGCGCGACGGGACGTGGACGCCCTGCGGGCCGAGGTGCGCCAGCTCCGCCGCGAGAACGAGGAGCTCTCCCACAAGGTCGATGCGCTCGCCGGCCGTGTGGACGCCGTCGCGACCCGACCGCCCCGCGGCCCGGGGGCGCAGGGCGGCCCGAGGGACGAGCCTGAGAAGGCGCCCGTGATCCCGCCCGACCTCGCCGTCGTCCGGGTGGAACCGAAGTCCGCGCTCGAGCGGCACGAGACGGCCCAGCGCCCGCGGACGCCGCCGCCGGTGTCGACCGCGGTGCCGATCGGCGATCCCGACCCCGACCGGCTCGAGGCGCTCGCGCGCAAAGGCGGGCGCGAGCTCGCGGCGGACGCGGACGCGGAGCTGCGCCGCGCGCGCGCCCGCACCGGCACCGACCGCGCGCACGCGCTCGAGGAGTTCGCGACGCGCTACCCGCGCCACCCGTCCGCCGACAACGCGCTCGTCGAGGCGGCCGGCGCGTACGCGGACGCGGGGCGCGCCGACGCCGCCTGCGAGCTCGCCCGGCGCGCCTCGGCCGACTACCCCGCGGGCGACGCCCTCAGCGATGCCCTCGAGCGGCTCGCCTGGTGCGAGTCGCGCCGCGGCGCGAAGGACGCGGAGCGACGGCTGCTCGAGCGACTCGTCGCAGACTTTCCGAGGACCCCGGCCGCGGAGCGGGCCGGGACGCGCCTCGCAACCATCTCCGGGCACACCGGCGACACGCCGGATGGCCCAGGCAGGAGCGGTCCATGATCCGCACGAACCTCCTCGCGCTGCTCGCGCTGCTCCCGTCGCTCGCGCTTGCGCAGGGCCGACCGACGCCCGGCGGCGGCATGGATGGAGACGTGGCGCGCTCGGGTGGCGCGCGAGCGGGGCCGTCGACGATCACGCCGATCGACACGACGCGGATCGAGGCGGCGACCGACGACGCCGCGCCCGGACCAAGCGAGGGGACCGCGCGCGCCGCCGACGACGGACGCGGCACCGTCCCGCCGCCCGACACGTACACGGTCCGCCCCGGCGACACGCTCTGGGATCTCTCCGGTCGCTTCCTCAACAACGCGTGGTACTGGCCGAAGATCTGGTCCTACAACCCGGAGATCTCGAACCCGCACTGGATCTACCCGGGCAACGTCCTCAAGTTCTACCCTGCCGCCGACGAGGCGCCGACGCGCGTCGAGCCCGTCGGGACGCCGGTCGCCGAGGCGACCCCCGAGGACGCGCCAGAGGAGGCCGCCGAGCCGGTGAAGGAGCTCGAGGACCTCTCCCGGGCGGACCTCAAGGGCCCGGCACCGATCGAGGAGACCGACGCGGTCGCGGTCGCCGGTCCGTACAAGGTCGGCTACGTACCGCCGCGCGCCCGGTTCGCGCGCCACGACACGTTCGTGACCCCACGGGAGCTCGCGGAGTCGGGCTCTATCGGCGCAGCGTTCGAGGAGAAGATCATGCTCTCCTCGCTCGACCGCGCCTACGCGAACTTCCAGAAGGCGGCCGAGGTGAAGGTCGGCGAGACCTACGTCGTCTACAGGACGGAGCGGCCGATCTACCACCCGGTGACGAAGGAGCTCTTCGGGTACCAGTCGGTCGTGCTCGGCTCGGCGAAGGTCGTCGCCGTCGACCAGCGCGCGGCCACGCTCGTCATCTCCCAGACGCTCCTGCCGATCGAGCGCGGCGCGATGCTCGGGCCCTGGACGCAGAAGTTCTTCCGGCCGGTCGATCGCAAGCCGAACCGGCAGGCGATCGAGGGCCGGATCATCGCGGCGCAGGTGGACGTCGTCACGCAGATGGGCGAGCACCACGTCGTCTTCCTCGACAGGGGCGAGAAGGACGGCGTCCAGGAGGGGAACGTCTTCACGGTCATCCGCTCGGGCGATCAGTACGGGAAGGACATCCACGCGCCGACCTGGGACACGAGCCTGCCCACGGAGTCGGTCGGCGACCTCCTCGTCATCGACGTGAAGGAGAGGGCCTCCGCGGCGCTCGTCACGAAGAGCCTCAAGGAGCTCATGATCGGTGACCGCGTCGAGATGCGCCCCGACTCGGGGTCCGGCGGCAGCGGCGGCAACTAACTGACCGCCGAAACTCGGCTTTCAGGCGGCGCTGCGGCCTTCCCGCCGCGCCGCGTCCGTCCCGGGCGCGAGGCGCCGCAGGTACGTCGCGTGCACGGCGCCGCCTTGACCGGTTGTCACCCCGCCGGTATATGCCCCGGCTTCATGGAGGCGGCGCGCACGCTTCGGCCCGGAGACGGCCACTACCCGGACGCGCTCGCGCAGATCGCCGAGCGGCCGGACGTGCTTCGCCTCCGCGGCTCGCTCGGCGAGCGGCGGCGCGTCGCCCTCGTCGGCTCGCGGCTGCCCGACGAGTACGGAGAGGACCTCGCGCGCGAGCTCGCGACCGGCCTCGCCCGCGCCGGGCTCTCGATCGTCTCGGGCGGCGCGCTCGGGATCGACGCGATCGCGCACGAGGCGGCGCTCGACGCGGGCGGCCACACGATCGCGGTCCTCGGGACGGGCGTCGACGTGGCCTACCCGGCGCGTCACCGTGCACTGTTCGACCGGATCGTCGAGGCGGGCGGCGCGCTCGTGTCGGAGCTTCCGGACGGGACGCGGGGGCTGCGGCACCACTTCCCGCGCCGGAACCGGATCGTGTCGGGCTTGTCCGAGGCGGTCGTGGTCGTCCGCGCGGGCGAGGGGAGCGGCGCGCTCATCACGGCCGCGTGGGCGCGCACGCAGGGCGTGCCGGTCCTCGCGGTCCCCGGCGACGTCCGCGATCCGCTCTCCGCGGGGACGACGGCGCTCCTGCGCGCAGGCGCAGGGGTCGCAGCGTCGGCGCGCGACGTCCTCGTCGCGCTCGGGCTCGACGCCCCGCAGGAGCGCCAGCTCGCGTTACCGGCGCTCGGCGGGGAGGAGTCGGCGCTGCTCTCCGCGCTCGTGCGGCGGCCGCGTCACGCGGACGAGGTGGCGCGCGCGGCGGGGCTCGCGGCGGGCGCGACGCTCGCGGGGCTCCTCGCGCTCGAGGTCCGCGGCTTGTGCGAGCAGCGCCCAGGCCATTACTTTCTGCGCCGGAACTAGAGGAGACGGATGGCGAGAGCGACGACGATCGAGGCCCCGAAGGGCGCGAAGAAGGCGAAGACGCCGAAGGCCGAACGGGCCGAGAAGGCCCCCGCCGCGACGAAGCGCGTCCGCAAGGGCGACGGCGGCACGAGCCTCGTCATCGTCGAGTCCCCCGCGAAGGCGAAGACGATCAAGAAGTATCTCGGCCGCGCCTACGACGTGCGGGCCTCGGTCGGGCACGTGAAGGACCTCCCGAAGTCGAAGATGGGAGTCGACATCGAGAAGGGGTTCACGCCCCAGTACGACGTCATCAAGGGCAAGGCGAAGGTCCTCTCCGAGATCAAGCGGGCCGCCCGGGACGCCGCCCGCGTCTTCCTCGCGACAGACCCTGATCGCGAGGGCGAGGCGATCGCGTGGCACCTCTCCGAGGAGATCGGCGCCGAGGGCGGCGACGCGCGCGTGCGCCGGGTCCTCTTCAACGAGATCACGAAGAACGCGATCCTGAAGGCGATCGAGAACCCGATCGACCTCGACCGCCGCAAGTTCGACTCGCAGCAGGCGCGGCGGATCCTCGACCGGCTCGTCGGCTACCAGATCAGCCCCATCCTCTGGAAGAAGGTGCGGCGCGGCCTCTCCGCCGGGCGCGTCCAGTCGGTCGCGGTCCGGCTGGTCGTCGAGCGCGAGCGCGAGATCGAGGCGTTCAAGCCGGTGGAGTACTGGTCGCTCGACGCCGACCTCGCCGCGACGCTCCCTCCCGAGTTCACCGCGAAGCTCTCGAAAGTGGACGGGCAGAAGGCCGAGCTCAAGGACGGCGAGACGACGCGGGCGGTCCAGGCCGACGTCGAGAAGGCTCGCTTCGTCGTCGAGACGGTGGATCGCAAGGAGCGGCGCCGGAACCCGCCGCCGCCGTTCACGACCGCGAAGCTGCAGCAGGAGGCGGCGAACCGCCTCGGCTTCACGGCGAAGAAGACGATGACGCTCGCGCAGCGGCTCTACGAGGGCGTCGAGCTCGGCGACGAGACGGTCGGCCTCATCACCTACATGCGCACCGACTCGGTCCGGCTCTCGAGCGAGGCGGTCGACGCGGTCCGCGTCCACATCGCGGAGAAGTACGGGAAGGATCACCTGCCCGAGACGCCCAACGTCTACAAGACGAAGGCGAAGTCGGCGCAGGAAGCGCACGAGGCGGTCCGCCCGACGGACCTCGAGTGGAGCCCGGAGAAGGTGGCGCCGTTCTTCGAGCAGATCGGCGAGCGGGACATGTTCCGGCTGTACGAGCTCGTCTGGAACCGCTTCGTCGCGTGCCAGATGGTCCCGGCGGTCTACGACCAGACCGCCGCGGACATCGGCGCCGGCCGCGCGACCTTCCGCGCCACGGGCTCCATCCTCAAGTTCCCGGGCTACCTCGCGGTGTACGGCGCGAAGCCGCCCGAGGAGGAGGCCGGCGCCGAGGACGAGAAGAAGGAGGAGGCCGAGGGCGAGAAGAAGAACGAGGAGCGGCAGCTGCCGCCGCTCGAGGCGGGCGAGGAGCTCCGCCTCGTGCAGCTCCACCCGGAGCAGCACTTCACCCAGCCGCCGCCCCGCTACAACGAGTCCTCGCTCGTGAAGGAGATGGAGCAGCGCGGGATCGGCCGCCCCTCCACGTACGCGGCGATCCTCGAGACGATCCAGGAGAAGACGTACGTCGAGAAGGTGGAGAAGAGCTTCAAGCCGACGCACCTCGGCACGCTCGTGACGGACGAGCTCGTCCGCGCGTTCCCGCGCGAGATGGACGTCGCGTTCACCGCGGGCATGGAGGAGAAGCTCGACGAGATCGAGGAGGGGAACGCGCGGTGGCAGACGGTCCTCTCCGAGTTCTACGAGACCTTCAAGGAGGACCTCGCCAAGGCCGACGAGTCGATGCGGAACGTCAAGGCCCAGGCGATCGAGACCGACATCACCTGCGAGAAGTGCGGCGAGCGCAAGCTCGTCATCAAGTGGGGCCGCAACGGCGAGTTCCTCGCCTGCCCGGGCTACCCGGAGTGCCGGAACACCATGAACTTCCGGCGCGAGGACGGGAAGATCGTCGCCGAGAAGGAGGAGGACGTCCCGGTCGACGAGAAGTGTCCGACCTGCGCCGCCGCGATGGTGATGAAGCGCGGGCGCTTCGGCCGGTTCCTCGCGTGCACCCGCTACCCGGAGTGCAAGGGGACGAAGCCGGTCTCGATCGGCGTCACCTGCCCGAAGGCCTGCGGCGGCTACATCAGCGAGAAGCGGTCGCGCCGCGGCCGGACGTTCTACGGCTGCTCGTCGTACCCGAACTGCGACTTCGTCGCCTGGGACCGGCCGCGGAACGAGCCGTGCCCGAAGTGCGGGAGCGTCTACCTGCTCGACAAGTACTCGAAGAAGACCGGCCCGTTCGTCGCCTGCTCGAACAAGGAGTGCGACTACCGTCGCGAGGCGCCGCAGCAGCAGACTGCTTGAGCGGGGGGCCACTAGGTCTGCAGCGCCTTCGGCCTGCGGACCTCGCGCCCCCCCGAGCCCCCCGCTCGCTCTGGGGCAGCCTCATCCGGTGCCCCTGCGCTTGGCGCGCGCACTGGTTTGCGGGCGCTGCCCCGGACGCTTGACCTCCGGGCGGGCTGCTGGTAGGAAATTCCCCTGTCCATTCGCGGGAGAAGGCGTACCTCGTGCGCCCGTTCCCCACCACCCCCCCGAGGGAAGCGATGATCCAGACGCTGGCCGAGTTCTTCAAAGAGGGCGGCCCGTTCATGTTCGTGAACGTGGCGACGAGCGCCGTCGCCATCGCGATCGTCGTCGAGCGGATCCTCGTGCTCGCGTTCAAGCTCAACCTGAACGCCCCGCCCTTCATGAGCCAGGTCCAGAAGCTCATCCTCTCGGGCAACGTGGACCGCGCCGTGAAGCTCTGCGACGCGGCGCCGAACGCGGCGCTGTCGAAGGTCGTGCGCGCGGGCCTCACCCGCGCGAACCGCGGCGAGCAGGAGGTGGCGCGGTCGCTCGAGGAGGCGGTGCTCGAGGTGACCCCGGGTATCTCGAAGCGGATCGCGCCGCTCTGGTCCCTCGCGAACATCGCGACCCTCATCGGCCTCGTCGGCACGATCACCGGCCTCATCGGCACCTTCAAGTCGCTCGGCGCGGCGAGCCCCGAGATGAAGCAGCTCATGCTCTCCAAGGGCATCTCGGAAGCGATGAACAACACCGCCTTCGGCCTCACCATCGCGGTGGTCTGCATCGTCGCGCACCTCATGCTCTCCTCGAAGGCGAAGCAGATGATCGAGGAGATCGAGTACAACGCGCTCCGGCTCGAGAACTGGCTGTCGCGTCGCGGCGCGGGCGAGACCAACCCCCTCGAGAACGCGGGCTAGTCCTCCCCGGCGCGTGCGGCAGGTCCTTCGACCTCGCCGCACCCCGGCGGCGGCTGCGCTCAGGACGAACGGAGAGGTTGATGCGTCGGCGGGTCCGCGAGGAAGAGCACACGGGCGAGCTCAACATCGTCCCGTACCTCGACGTCGTCGTGAACCTCGTCATGTTCATGCTCCTCAGCATGACGGGGCTCATCACGCTCGGCGTGCTCAACGTCTCCGCGCCCAAGATCGGCGGGGACGCGGCCGCCGCCAACGCGGCGGAGAACCAGCCGAAGCTGCTCCTCACCGTCGCGATCGGCCGGCAGGGCTTCTACGTCGCCGGAGCGGGCGGTGTGCTCGGCGCCGACGCGCCGTCGCCCGCCGCGAACCGGCCGCCGACGATCCCCGTGCGCGACGGGAAGTACGACTACGCGACGCTCTCCGAGCAGATGAAGAAGATCAAGGAGCAGTTCCCGAACGAGACGGCGGTCATCCTCTCTGCCGACCCCGAGATCGTGTACGACGTCCTCATCCAGACGATGGACGCGTGCCGCGAGGTGAGCGTGAAGACCGCAGACGGGAAGAGCGAGCGCAAGCCGCTCTTCTTCGACGTGTCCCTCTCGCTCATCGGGTGAGCCGATGCCGACGAAGCCCGCCCAGCCCAGCCCCGAGCAGCTCCGCCGCGAGAAGGAGTCGCGCGACTACCGCCGCGCGCGGCGCAAGGTGCGCGAGGCCGAGGGCGAGATCCGCGAGCTCAACATCGTCGCGATGATGGACATGATGACCATCATCCTCGTCTTCCTCCTCAAGTCGTATCAGGCCTCCGCGATCAACGTGAACATGGGCGCGGACCTGACGATCCCGCAGTCCACGACGCAGCTCCACCCGCAGGAGAACATCAGCGTCACGGTCTCCCTCAGGGAGGTCGCCGTGAACGACCGGAAGGTCGCCGACGTCCAGGGCGGCCTCATCCCGGCGGCGGCGAAGGAGGGCGGCCGCGCGGACGCGTTCTTCGTCGGGGCCGTCTTCGAGGCGCTCAAGAAGGAAGTCGAGAAGCAGAAGACGATCGCCAAGTGGAACAAGAACGCCCCGTTCACCGGGCGCGTCAACGTCGTCGCCGATCGGAAGATCCCGTACCGGACGCTCATGGAGGTCCTGTACACCGCCGGCCAGGCGGAGCTCGGCGAGTACAAGTTCATGGTGCTGAAGAACGACTGACGCGGAGCGGAGCTCGCGCGGGATGACGAAGGCCGGCGCGAGCCGGCCTTTTCGCGTTTCCGAATCGCGTGGCGAGCGAAGGGGCAGCCGAGCCGGATGAGGCTGCCCCGGAGCGGGCCGCAGGCTCCGCGGGGCGAGTGTCCCCCCGTTCTAGAGACTCGGGGGCTCCTCCACGACCGCCCCGGGCATCCGCTCGCGCCGCGCCGCGCACTCGGTGCAGAACAGCGCGTACGGCAGCGCCTCGAGCCGCCGGGGATCGATCTCCTGCTCGCAGTCGCGGCAGACGCCGTACTCGCCGGCCTCGAGCCGCGCGAGCGCCGCGTCGATGTGCCGGACCTCCTGGCGCTGCGTCTCGGACAGGCGCGCCAGCGTGAACTGCTCGTGCTCCGACTGCGCCCCCTCCTCGAACTCGGGATCGCGCTCCGCGGCGCGCAGCGCCTCGATCTCGGCGTCGGCGCGGCGGCTCGTCTCGAGGATCACCCGGCGCCGTCGCTGCAGCTGCGCTCTCAGCGTGTCGGGGGTCTTGTCGCTCACGTTGCGATCCTTTCCTGGGGGAGCTACATGGAGCCCCCGCCGCGTCCCGCCGCCCAGGGCGGCGATCGGCGGCGGGGGAACGAGACGCGCCCGGCGCCGGTCCCCCCGAGACACCGCCGCCGCACACCGGCCGGCTGGGCGCGCCCGCGGCAGAATGTGCGCACCCGCGCCCGGGACGGCCACGGTGGGGGCGAGGCAACGGTAAGCGCGGGCTCGAGCGGCCGCCAGGGTGGCAGGGAGGTTCATTGGGCATGGGGCACGAGGTCACGGTGATCGGCGGCGGGCTCGCGGGCAGCGAGGCCGCCTGGCAGCTCGCCCGCGCTGGCGTGCAGGTCGAGCTGCACGAGATGAAGCCGGTGCGCCGTTCGCCGGCGCACACGCAGGACGGGCTCGCCGAGCTCGTCTGCTCGAACTCGCTCCGCTCCGACAACCCCGCGAACGCGGTGGGCCTCCTGCACGAGGAGCTGCGCCGGCTGGGGAGCCTCGTGCTCAGCGCCGCGGACGCGACCCGCGTCCCGGCCGGGGACGCGCTGGCCGTCGACCGGGAGCGGTTCAGCGCGCTCGTGACTCAGCGCCTCGAGGGGAACCCGCTCGTGACGCTGCGGCGCGGCGAGGTGCTCGCCCTCCCGCCGCCGCCCGGCGTCGCGCTCGTTGCGACGGGCCCGCTCACCGGCGACGCCCTCGCCGCCGAGATCGGCGCGCTCGCCGGGGCGCGGCTGCACTTCTACGACGCCATCGCCCCGATCGTCGCAGCCGACTCGATCGACATGGGGATCGCCTACGCGAAGTCGCGCTGGGGGAAGGGGAGCGGCGACGACTACCTGAACCTGCCGCTCGACGAGGCGCAGTACCGCGCGTTCGTGGACGCGCTCGTCCAGGGCGAGAAGGTGAAGCCGCACGACTTCGAGGAGCCGCGCTACTTCGAGGGATGCCTGCCGATCGAGGTGATGGCGGAGCGCGGGCTCGACGTGCTCGCCTACGGTCCGATGAAGCCGGTCGGCCTCGAGGATCCGCGCACCGGGCGGCGTCCGCACGCGGTCGTGCAGCTCCGGCGCGAGGACGCTGGCGGGACGGCGTTCAACCTCGTCGGCTTCCAGACGCGGCTCACCTGGCCCGAGCAGCGCCGGATCTTCCGGACGTTCGTCCCGGGCCTCGCGGGCGCCGAGTTCCTCCGGCTCGGGCAGATCCACCGGAACACCTTTCTCGAGGCGCCGCGCCTCCTCGCGCCGGACCTCTCCGCGCGGGCGCGGCCGCACCTCTTCTTCGCGGGCCAGATCACCGGCGTCGAGGGGTACGTCGAGTCCACGGCGTGCGGCCTGCTCGCGGCGCGGGCCATCCTCGATCGGCTCGCGGGGCGGCCGTTCCGTCCGCCGCCGGCCGGGACCGCGATCGGGGCGCTCCATCGCCACCTCACCGGCGAGGCCCATCCGCCCGGGTACGACTACCAGCCGTCGAACGTCGTGTTCGCGCTCTTTCCGCCCCTCGATCGTGCTACGGCTGCGCCTTCGCCCGCCGCCCACGGGGGCCCGGCGGCGCCGCGTCTCCGCGGCAAGGCCGCGCGAAAGCAGGCCCACGCGGAGCGGGCGCGCAAGGAGATCGAGCCGTGGCTCGTGCCGGAACCCGTACCCGCCGCCTCGCCGCCGTCGCCGCCCTGACCCTCGCCGGCTGCGCGCCGACGAAGTCGAACGATCCGCCGCCGGGGCTCGGAAAGCTCCTCCGCGCCGGGCAGGTCCGCGCGCTCGCTCCGGCGCCGGATGGCGCGGCGCTCGCGCTCCTCGACGGGTGTCAGGACGTGAAGGCCCCGTTCCTCCCGCCGCAGACCGCGCGCTGCGACCTGCGCGTCGTGCCCGCCTCCGGGGGCGATGCGGTGAAGGTCGCGGCCGGGGTCACGACGCTCCCGCACGGCGTCGCCTGGGCGCCCGCAGGGAGCGCCCTCGTCGCGCTCGCGGACTTCGATCACGCGACCGCGAGCGGTGCGCTCGTGCTCTGGCAGGGCGGCGCCGTCCGGGAGCTCGCGCAGGGCGTCACCTTCCATGGCCTCGGCGCCCATGGCGAGCTCGGCTTCGTCGCGGGCGGAAGGCTCTCCGTGATGCTCCCCGGCGACGCGGCGCCGCGGCCGGTCGCGGGCGCGGACCGGATCGCGAGCTTCGACCTCTCGCCGATGGACTTCCCGACCTGCGATCGCGCAGACGGCATCCTCGTCCGCCTCGTCGCGCGCCGGACGTACGCCGCGGGCGGCGAGCTCCTCGCCGCCGACTGCCGGATGGCGCAGGCGCGGCCGCTCGAGCGTGGGCAGGTCGGCGAGTACGCCTTCGCGAAGGCGAGCCCGTTCCTCGCCTACACGGTGCACGCGAAGGAAGGCGCCGCGCTCCGGCTCGTCCAGACGGTCGAGAGCGTCGTCTCGCACGAGATCGGCAAGGGGGCGCAGGGCTTCGCCTTCGGGCCGGACGGCCGGACGGTGGCGTTCATCGCCGACGTCGTCCCCGGCAAGCAGGGGAACCTCCACCTCGGCGCGCTCGGGAAGAAGGACGTCGTCCTCGCGCGGGAGGTGGGCGAGTTCCGGTGGGCCGCCGCCGCGCCGCGGCTCGTGTGGCTCGAGAAGTACGACCCGCGGGTCCGCTCGGGCGTGCTCGGCGCGGGGGGCGCGGACCTCGCGCCGAGGGCCATCGCCCAGAACGTCTCGGACGTCGAGATCTCGGCCGACGGGCGCCACGTCGCCTTCCTGCAGCACACGACCCGCGGCGGCTACTCGGTCGACCTCGGCCTCGCACGGCTCGATGCGCCCGCCGCCGAGAAGCCCGCCGCGATCGCGCAGGGCGCGTTCGGGTTCTCCTTCTCGCCGGACGGGAAGTGGCTGTACTACCGGACCCGCTGCGTTCGGAACGCCGAGTCGTGCGATCTCGAGCGCGTTCCGGCGGGGGGGCTCGCGCCCGGCACGAAGCCGGAGCCGGTCGCGCAGGGCGTGAAGAGCTTCGAGTTCGACCCGCGCGAACCGGGCCGGCTGCTCCTCACCTGGCAGCGGATGGACATGGTGGCGCTCGACCTCGCGGTGTGGGAAGGGGGGAAGCTCACCCGGATCGACACGGCGATCCTCCCCGGCTCGGCGAGATTCCTCGGCCCCGACTCGCGGCGCGTCGCGTACGTGGTCGTACATCCGAAGCGTGCCGGCGTCTACGTCGCGGAGCTGCCGAGGTGACCTGAGTCGTGGATGTGGACGTGGACCTGGACCTGGACCTGGACCTGAACTTCGACCTCGACCTCGAGCCGTCGAAGTCAAAGTCGAGGTCAAAGTCGACGTCGAAAGTCGACGACCACATCCACGTCCACCCCACGTCCACGTGCGGGTGTCAGTTCCGGCGCCAACCGCTCGCCCGTCCGTCCGTGGTACGCGCGAAGCCCTGCACGTAGAGTGGCGGCCCGCCCGCCGCCATGCCTGCCTTTCCGCGCGCCGCACCGTCGCTCGTCATCCGCCCGCCCGCCCGCCCGCCGCTCCGCGCTGTCCGCGCGGCGCCCCGGCCGACCCGGCTGCGGCGATCGCTCGGCGCGTCGACCGCGGAGGGCGTCGCGGCGGAGGTGGTCGGCGCCTGCTGCGGCGGCGCGACCCTCACCGGCTGGGCGCTGCACCTCGGCTGTGGCCCCGCGCTCATCGGCCTCCTCGGGGCGCTCCCGTTCCTCTCCCAGCTCGTGCAGCTGCCGGCCGCACGGCTGACCGCGCGCTTCGGCGCGCGCCGCGTCGCGCTCGTGGCGGTCGCCCTCTCGCGTCAGGCGTTCCTGCCCCTCGTCGTCCTCCCGTTCGTGCCCATCGGGCCGGGCGCCGCGCGCGCCGTGCTCGTCGTCGCGGCCACGGCCCACCACGGGCTCGGGATCGCCTGCAACAACGGCTGGGTCGCGTGGATGGGCGAGCTCGTGCCCGCGCGCGTGCGAGGCCGCTACTTCGGTCGTCGCACCGCGATCTGCACCGCGGCCGGCGCCGCGGCCGCGCTCGCCGCCGGCGCGGTTCTCGACCGCGCGCCCGGGCCGCTCGCGCTCGCGGCGCTCGCGCTCGTCGCCTGCGTCGCGGGCGCGGCGAGCGCCATCCTCATGGCGCGCCAGCACGGCGGCCGCCCCAGGCCGCGCGCTGGCGACGCGGGCACGGACTTCGCCGCGGTGCTCCGCGCGCCTGCGGCCCGCCGCTACGTCGCCTACCTCGCCGTCTCGGGCGCAGGGGCGGGGCTCATCGTCCCATTCGCGGGGCTGTACGTGCTCCGCGATCGCGCGCTCGGCTTCACCTTCCTCTCCGGCTATGGCGCGGTCTCCGCGGTCGCGCGCATCGCCTCGGCGCGGCGGTGGGGGCGCCTCGTCGACCGCGACCGTGGCCTCCGGTCGGCGGTGGCGGTCTCGACCGCGCTCCTCGCCGCGAGCCCGCTCCTCTGGATCGCGTCCGCCACGGTCGGGCCGTGGCTCCTCGCCGGCGAGGCGATGAGCGGCGGGATCGCCGCGGCGGGGGCGGGCGTCGCCGGACTCGCGGTGCCGCTCGCGCTCGCGCCGCCTGCCGCCCGCCCCGCGTACCACGCGGTGTTCGCGATCTCGAGCGGGCTCGCGTTCGCGGCCGGCGCGGCCGCCGCCGGGCCGTTCGCCGCGCTCCTCCCCGGCGCCGTCGCGCTCGCGGGGCCGCTCACGGCGCCGTTCGCCGCGAGCGCCGCGCTCCGCGCGGGCGCCGTCGTCCTCGCGCTCCGGCTCGGCGGCGGGCGCGCCCGCGTCTGACGGAGAACTCGCGTCGCGCGCGCGGCGGTGGCACGCTCTCCGCGATGGTCCTCGAGCCCGCCGCCCTGCCATCCGAGGTCCGCCGCTTCGCCGTCCACCTCGAGGCCGAGCTGCGCGCGTCCGTGCACACGCGGCGGGCCTACCTCGCCGACCTCGCGCAATACGCGGCGTTCCTCGCCGAGCAAGGCGCGCCGCTCGTGCCGTCCTCGCCCGCGCTCGTGCGCGCGTTCGTCGCACGGGCCGCCGGCCGCGCTGGCGCGGCGAGCCTCGGCCGCAAGCTCTCGACGCTCCGCTCGTTCTACGGCTTCCTCGTGCGCGAGGGGCTTGCCCCCGGGAACCCCGCGCGCGCGGTGACGAGCCCGCGCCGCCCGAAGCGGCTGCCGCAGGTGCTCCCGGAGGAGGAGGTCGCCGCGCTCGTCGAGGCGCCGACGGCGCACGAGGGGCCTCTCGCGCTGCGCGACCGCGCCTTCCTCGAGCTCCTCTACGCGAGCGGGCTGCGCGTCTCCGAGCTCACCGGTCTCGACGTCGGCGACGTCGACTTCGCGCAGGGGCTCGTGCGAGTCCTGGGCAAGCGCCGCAAGGAGCGGATCGTGCCGTTCGGGACCGCGGCAGGGGACGCGATCCGGCGCTGGCTCGAGGAGGGCCGGCCGGCGCTCGCGGCGGCGCCTGGCGCCTGCGCGAGCGCGCTCTTCCTGAACCACCGCGGCGGGCGGCTCACCGCGCGGTCGGTCGCCCGGAGGATCTCGCGCTGGGTGCTCGCCGCCGGGCTGCCGCGCCACGTGCACCCACACGTGCTCCGCCACTCGTTCGCGACGCACCTGCTCGGGAACGGCGCCGACCTGCGCGGGATCCAGGAGCTGCTCGGGCACGCGTCGCTCTCCACGACGCAGCGCTACACGCACCTCGACTGGAAGCGACTCGCCGAGGTGTACGACCGCGCGCACCCGCGCGCGAAGACCACGCGCGGCGCCTGAACGGCGTTGCCGGCCCCGCCGCGGCGCGCTACGCATGAGGGATGAGCTCCAGCCTCCACGGCACGACCGTCCTCTGCGTGCGCCGCGACGGCAAGGTCGCGATGGCGAGCGACGGGCAGGTGACGCTCGAGAAGACCGTGATGAAGGCGACGGCCCGGAAGGTCCGCCGGCTCGCGGAGGGGTCGGTGCTCGCCGGGTTCGCCGGCGCGACCGCCGACGCGTTCCAGCTCTTCGAGCTCTTCGAGAAGAAGCTCAAGGAGCACGCGCGTTCCCTCCCGCGCGCTGCGGTCGAGCTCGCGAAGCAGTGGCGCACCGATCGCTTCCTGCGGCGGCTCGAGGCGCTGCTCGTCGTCGCGGACGGCGAGCATGTGTTCGTCATCTCCGGCGCGGGCGACGTCATCGAGCCCGATCCCGTGGCGGGCGGCGGAGCGGTGGCGATCGGGTCGGGCGGGCCGTACGCGCTCGCCGCGGCACGCGCGCTCCTCGGTCACTCCGCGCTCGGCGCGCGCCAGGTCGCCGAGGAGGCGCTGCGCATCGCGGCGGACATCTGCATCTACACGAACGCGAACCTGACCATCGAGGAGCTCTGATGGCGAACGCCCAGGACCTCTCCCCGAAGGAGATCGTGGCCGAGCTCGACCGGTGGGTCGTCGGGCAAGGTCGCGCGAAGCGGGCGGTCGCGATCGCGCTCCGCAACCGCTGGCGGCGGCAGAAGGTCTCGCCCGACCTGCGCGACGATATCCTCCCGAAGAACATCGTGATGATCGGGCCGACCGGCGTCGGCAAGACGGAGATCGCGCGGCGCCTCGCGAAGCTCGCGGGGGCGCCGTTCGTGAAGGTCGAGGCGTCGAAGTTCACCGAGGTCGGCTACGTCGGGCGGGACGTGGACTCGATGATCCGCGACCTCGTCGAGGCCGCGGTGAAGCTCGTGAAGGAGGAGGAGACCGAGAAGCTCCGCGAGCGCGCGCGCGAGGCCGCCGAGGAGAAGGTGCTCGACGCGCTCGGGTACGGCTCGGGCTTCGGGCTCGGGTTCCGCAGCGCCGTCCAGCGCGTGCGTGGCGGTGAGGGGGAGGCCGAGGCGTCGCCCGCCGCGCCGAGCCGGGAGAAGGCGCGCGCACAGCTCCGCGCCGGCACGCTCGACGAGGACTTCGTCGAGGTCGAGGTGCAGGAGAAGCCCGCCATGCCCGCGATGCCGTTCATGGGGCCCGGCATGGAGGACATGGCGCAGGGGCTCCAGGACATGATGCAGTCGATCGGGAACAACCCGATCGTGTCGATGCTCGGCGGCGGCCAGAAGAAGCGGAAGCGCCGACTCACCGTGAAGGAGGCGCTCGAGGTCCTCACGCAGGAGGAAGCCTCGAGGATGGTGGACATGGAGCGGGTCGTGCGAGAGGCGCTCGACCGCGCCCAGAACGCCGGCATCGTCTTCATCGACGAGATCGACAAGATCGCCGGGCGTGACGCGGGCCACGGTCCGGACGTGTCGCGCGGCGGCGTGCAGCGGGACCTGCTCCCGATCGTCGAGGGCTCGAACGTCAGCACGAAGTACGGGGCGGTGAAGACCGATCACGTCCTCTTCATCGCCGCGGGCGCGTTCCACGTCGCGAAGGTCTCCGACCTCATCCCCGAGCTGCAGGGGCGGTTCCCCATCCGGGTCGAGCTCGAGCCGCTCACCCGCGCCGACCTCGTCCGGATCCTGAAGGAGCCGCGCAGCTCGCTCGTCCGGCAGTACACGGCGCTCCTCGCCACCGAGGGCCTCGACGTGCAGTTCCGCGACGAGGCCATCGAGGAGGTCGCGCGCATCGCCGCCGAGGTGAACGAGCGGATGGAGAACATCGGCGCGCGCCGGCTCTACACCGTGATGGAGCGGCTGCTCGACGAGCTCTCGTTCGATGCGGCGGACCTGCACGGGCAGCGGATCGTCGTCGACGGTGCGTACGTCCGGACGAAGCTCGAGGGGATCGCCACCGACGAGGACCTCTCGCGGTACATCCTCTGAACCCGTGCTATAAGCGCTGGCATGATTGGTAACGCCGCGTGGGTCGAGCGCGCGCAGCGGGCGCTCACCCCCAACTACCGGCAGCAGCCGATCGCGCTCGTCCGCGGCGAGGGGGTGCGCGTCTGGGACGCCGACGGGAAGGAGTACCTCGACTTCCTCGGCGGCGTGGCGGTGAACGCGCTCGGCCACTGCCACCCCGCCCTCGTCCGCGCGCTCGAGGAGCAGGCGCGGACGCTCTGGCACGTCTCGAACCACTACTTCGTCCCGCGGCAGATCGAGCTCGCCGAGCAACTGCTCGCGGTGACGCCCTTCGCGAGGCGCGCCTTCTTCTGCAACAGCGGCGCCGAGGCGAACGAGGCGATGCTGAAGCTCGCGCGGAAGTACCACGCCGATCGCGGCCACCCGGAGCGGAACGAGATCGTCTCGTGCCTGGACTCCTTCCACGGCCGGACCCTCTTCACGGTGACGGCGGGCGGGCAGGAGAAGTACCGGCACGGGTTCGAGCCGCTCGTCCCCGGCCTGCGCCACGTCCCCTACGGCGACCTCGCGGCGCTCGACGCCGCGCTCGACGACCGGACCGCCGCGTTCCTCGTCGAGCCGATCCAGGGCGAGTCCGGGGTCGTGCCGGCGCCGGACGGCTACCTCGAGGCCGCGCGGGAGCTCACGCGCAAGCGCGGCGCGCTGCTGTGTCTCGACGAGGTCCAGACCGGCATGGGCCGGACCGGCAAGATGTGGTGCCACGAGTGGACCGCGGTGGTGCCCGATCTCATCTCGGTCGCGAAGGCGCTCGGCGGCGGCTTCCCGCTCGGGGCGCTCCTCGCGAGCGAGGAGGTCGGCGCGCACCTGTCCGCCGGGAGCCACGGGTCCACGTTCGGCGGAAACCCACTTGGTTGCGCCGTCGCGCTCGCCGTCCTGAGCGAGCTGAGGGGCGGGCTCCTCGAGCGGTCGCGCGCGGTCGGCGCGCGCCTGCGGACCGGGCTCGAGACGCTCCGGGCCGGCGGCCGCGTCGACTTGGTGCGCGGCCGGGGCATGCTCCTCGCGGTCGTCCTGCAGGGCGTCGCGGCGGGAGAGGTGATGAAGGGCGCACGGGAGCGGGGGCTCCTCGTGAACGCGATCGGCGACGACGTGCTCCGGGTGGCGCCTCCGCTCACGCTCGGCGAGGCCGAGGCAGACCTCGCGGTCGAGCGGCTCGCCGCGGCGCTCGCCGCGGCGCCGGCGAAGGAGTGACATGGCACGCACTACACGTACGAAGCGGGACTTCCTCCGCGTCACCGATCTGGACCGCTCCGAGCTGCTCGAGCTCATCGAGCGCGCCGCGGAGTGGAAGCTGCTCGGGAAGAGCGGGCCGCGCCCCCTCGAGCGGATGACCATCGGGCTCGTGTTCGAGAAGGCGTCGACCCGCACGCGGGTGTCGTTCGAGGTCGCCGCCTACCAGCTCGGCGGGAACGCGATGCTCCTCTCGCCGCGCGACACGCAGCTCGGCCGCGGCGAGCCGATCCGCGACACCTCGCGCGTCCTCGCCCGCTACCTCGACGGCCTCGTCATCCGGACCTTCGAGCACGAGAAGCTCGAGGAGATGGCGCGCTTCGCCGACGTCCCGGTCGTGAACGCGCTCACCGACTCCTCGCACCCGTGCCAGATCCTCGCGGACCTGCTCACGGTGACCGAGCGGTTCGGCGCGGACGCGCTCTCGCGCGGCGGGCTCGCCATCGCCTGGGTGGGTGACGGCAACAACATGGCGAACAGCTGGCTCGAGGCGTGCGCGCTGCTCGGGTTCGAGCTGCGGATCGCCTGTCCCGAGGGGTACGACCCCGACCCGAAGCTGCTCGCCCGCGCCGGCGCGCGCGCGAAGCTGTTCCGAAAGCCGGCCGAGGCGGTCGAGGGGGCCCACGTCGTGAACACCGACGTCTGGGCGAGCATGGGGCAGGAGGCGGAGGCGGAGGAGCGCCGCCGGCACTTCGCGGGCTACCTCGTGGACGAGGCGCTCATGAAGCGCGCCCGCCCGAACGCGATCGTCCTCCACTGCCTGCCTGCGCACCGGGGCGAGGAGATCGCCGAGGAAGTCATCGAGGGCCCGCAGTCGGCGGTCTTCGACGAGGCCGAGAACCGGCTGCACGCGCAGAAGGCCCTCCTCGAGCTGCTGCTCGCGGGGCGATAGCGACCCGGCTCGTGTCCCGGGCTCATGGTAGCCGCCCCCCGGCAGGCCGCGTTGACCCCCTGCGGCGCCGGTCGTTAATCTGGCTGCAGGAAGGGCGCGGGTTCAGCGAGCCGTGAGCGATCGCTACCAGGGTTTCGTCTTCTGTCCCGCGGATCTGTCCGAGGACGTCGAGCTCGACGTCGAGCGGCGGAAGGAGATCCTGTTCGCCGACGCCCATCTCGCGAAGTGGACCCACTGGGAGGTGCTCGGCGTCCCATGGAACGCCCCCTCCGCAGCGGCGAAGGCGGCCTACCTCGACCTGGTGAGGATCTTCCACCCCGACCGGTACGCGGGGAAGCGGCTCGGCGGGTACCGCGCCCGGCTCGAGCGGGTGTTCCGGCGGGCGACCGAGGCGCGCGACGTCCTCGCGGACGACGGACGGCGGGCCGCGTACGCGAAGGAGAGTGCGCCTCCCGAGGAGTTCGCGCGGATGGAGGCGCGCAAGCTGGAGGACGAGCGCCGCGCCGACGAGCGCCGCGCGCGGCTCGCGCGCCAGAACCCGCTGCTCGCGCGCGCGGGCCGGGTGGGCGAGCTCGTGCAGCGCGGCAAGGCCGCGATCGCCGCCGGGAACTTCACGGCTGCCGCGAACGACCTGCTCCTCGCGCAGGGGCTCGATCCGCAGAACGCGGAGCTCGCCGTGCTCGCCGCGGACACGAAGCGGAAGGCGGGGGCCGCGAAGGCGTCGGAGCTCTTCCGCAAGGCGCTCGAGGCGGAGGCGGTCGGGAACGTCGCCGGCGCGCTCGAGACGTACCGCGCGGCCCTCGAGGCGGATCCCGCGAACGTCCGCGCGGCCGCGCACGCCGCCAAGGCGGCCGCGACGCTCGGCGATCTCGCCTCGGCGCGGACCCTCGCCAGCGCGGCGGTCCACGCGGGTCCGCGGGCGGGCGTCGCGCACGAGGCGCTCGGGATCGTGCTCGAGGCGGAGGGGAACAAGAAGGAGGCGCGCAAGGCGCTCGAGAAGGCGCTCGAGCTCGATCCGCGCCTCGAGGGAGCGAAGGAGCGGCTGAAGAAGCTGCGCTGGAGCTTCCTCGGATGAGCGACCTCGACCCCGTCATCGGAATCGATCTCGGGACGACCAACTCGGTCGTCGCGACGGTGCGTGACGGGGTGCCGCGCGTCATCCCAAACCGGAACGGGCAGCTCCTCACGCCGTCGATCGTCGCGGTCGCGAAGAACGGGAAGAAGCTCGTCGGCGCGCTCGCGAAGCGGCAGGCGATCACCAACGCCGAGAACACGGTCTACGCCGCGAAGCGGCTCATCGGCCGGCGCTGGGGGGCGAAGGAGGTCGAGGACGCCCGGCGCGTGCTGCCGTACCAGCTCGTCGCGGGGCCCGAGGGAAACGACGTGCGGGTGCAGCTCGCGGGCCGCGCCACCGCGATCTCGGAGATCTCCGCGATCGTGCTCGCGGAGCTCCGTGCCGACGCCGAGGCCTGGTTCGGACGGCCGGTGCGCAAGGCGGTGGTCACCGTACCCGCCTACTTCAACGACGGCCAGCGGCAGGCGACGAAGGACGCAGGCAAGATCGCGGGCCTCGACGTGCTCCGGATCATCAACGAGCCCACGAGCGCCGCGCTCGCCTACGGGTTCGGCAAGCAGGTCGAGAAGAAGGTCGTGGTGTTCGATCTCGGCGGCGGCACCTTCGACATCTCGATCCTCGACATCGGCAAGAGCGTGTACGACGTCGTTGGCGTCGGCGGGGACACGTACCTCGGCGGCGAGGACTTCGACCGGCGCGTGATGGACTGGCTCACCTTCACCTTCGCGAAGGAGAACGCGGGCGTCGACCTGCGCCAGGACAAGATGGCGCTGCAGCGCCTCAAGGACGGCGCGGAGAAGGCGAAGTGCGAGCTCTCCGCGGTGGCGAGCGCCGCGATCCACCTTCCGTTCCTCGTCGCCGCCGGCGACGGCAAGGGCGCGCTCCACCTCGACAAGCAGCTCACCCGCGAGCAGCTCGAGGATCTCACGAAGGACCTCGTCGAGCGCTGCATCCAGGTGACGGAGCGGACGCTCAAGGACGCGGGCGTGCGGCCGGCCCAGGTCGGCGAGGTGATCCTCGTCGGCGGCATGACCCGCATGCCCCGTGTCCAGAAGGCGGTGAAGGACTTCTTCGGACGCGAGCCGTGCCGCGGCGTCCACCCGGACGAGGTGGTCGCGCTCGGCGCCGCGATCCAGGCGCACGCGCTCGCCGAGCCGGGCGCCCGGGCCGACGAGGTGCTGCTCCTCGACGTCACCCCGCAGAACCTCGGGATCATGGTGGTCGGCGGCTACTTCCAGACCGTCATCCCGAAGAACACCACCGTTCCGACGAGCCAGACGCACCTCTTCACGACGGTCCAGGACAACCAGACCTCCGTCCGCATCGCGGTGCTGCAGGGCGAGAGCGAGCGGGCGATCGACAACGAGCTGCTCGGGGAGTTCATCCTCGACGGCATCCGCGCGGCGCGCCGGGGCGAGGTCTCGATCGACGTCACCTTCGAGATCAGCGCCGACGGCATCGTCGGCGTCTCCGCGCGCGACGTGGACACCGGACAGCAGCAGTCGATCACCGTCACGGCCACCTCGGGGCTCACCGAGGACGAGCTGAAGCGGATCCTCGACGAGCAGCTCGACGATCGCCTCGAGAAGAAGGCGACCGCGGGCGAGTTCGACGAGCGGCGCGATCGGGCGCGGACGGTGGTGCGCGAGATCGAGGCGCTCGTCCCGGCGGTTCACGAGGCGCTCGAGCGGACCAAGTTCGGCAAGGACGCGGTCCACAAGGCGGAGGGCGTGCTCGCGCGCGTCCACGCGGCGATCGACGCGCAGGACCTCGCCGCGCTGTCGCGCGAGGAGGAGGGGCTCGACCGCACGCTCCAGCTGTTCAAGGGGCTCGCCACACAGCGGCCGAAGCAGGGGAAGTGAGACGTGGCCGTCCCCGACCTCATCGACCGCGGCATCAAGGCGTACCTGGCGGGCCGCGAGAAGGACGCCCACGAGGCGTTCAGCGAGGTCCTCGCGCTCGAGCCGGAGAACACGAAGGCGCGCTGGTACCTCGACCGGCTCGGGGACACGCTCGGGGCCGCCGGGCGCGTGCAGGCGCCGTCCCGCTCCGCGGCCCCGGCCCTCCTGCCGGCGCCCGAGGAGGACTACGCGCCGTCCCCGTGGGACGAGGGCCCGGCGGCGCGCGCGACGATCGTGCTCGAGGCGTCCGGCGGCCTCGACCTCGGCGCCGTCTCGGAGAAGTCGGACCTCCGCCCGCTCGTGCCCGAGGGTCCCCGCGCCTCCGGGCCGAAGAACGACGTCGAGGTCTGGCTCGCGGCGGCGAAGGAGCTGTTCGCCCTCGGCGACTTCACCGGCTCGCTCGAGCTCATCGAAAAGATCCTCCAGGTGGACCCCGACCACGGAGAGGCGCGCGACTACCTGCGCCAGAACGAGGCCACCCTCATCTCGATGTACGAGTCGAAGCTCGGGCCGATCTCGTGCGTGCCGCGGCTCGCCATCAAGCCCGAGGAGGTCCTCTGGCTGAACCTCGATCACCGCGCCGGCTTCCTGCTCGCCCAGATAGACGGCACCGTCGACTATGACTCGCTGTTCGCGCTGTCGGGGCTGCCGCGGCTCGACACGGCGCGGATCCTCGCGAACCTCATCGCCGACGGCGTCATCACGAGCTAGACCCGCGCCGCCGTTCGTCCACGACGGATCGAGCGAGGCGCGCCGCCGCTCGCCCTCGGCGCAGCGTCGAACGCACGCGGCTCAGTGCCGCACGACCGCGGTCCAGACGCCGCGCACGACCGTCCGCCCGTGCTGGTTCACGGTGGTCGTCGTCACCTCGACCACGTCGAGGTTCCCGCGCTCGTCGAGGCGGGTGATCTCCCCGGAGGTGGAGAGGAGATCCCCCGGCCGGACAGGCTCGAGGAGCTCGAGCTCCTGCTCGCCGTGCACGAGCCGCAGGAGGTCGAGGCCCAGGGCGGGGTCCCCGACCGCCCGCGCGAAGGGCTCCATCGCGAACGCGGCGGCGAAGCCGGGCGGCGCCACGATTCCGCCGTGCGGCCCCGCTCGCGCGGCGTCGTCGTCGAAGGTGAGGGGGTGGGCGTGGTCGGGCGGCGCCGAGAGGGCGTGGCCCGGGACGCCGCCGCCGATCGCGGTGACGAAGTCGCGGACGTGCTCGCGCCCGACGGCGAACGCGAAGGGGCCGTAGCGGCGGCCGAGGTGGGCGCGATCAACCGGCATGCTCAGTCCTCCCCGACGAGCCCGTCGGCGGTCGCGCCCTTCAGGACGTCCTCGCCGGCCTGGTTGCGCGCCGAGATCTCGAGCCGGATCGCCCCGCCCTCGATCGCGGTGCAGCGCCCCTCGAACGTGACGACGTCGTGTATCTGGAGGGGCCGCGAGAAGCGGGCGCGCAGCCGGCGGAGCCGCGCCGGGTCGCCGAGGTACTCGGCGCACGCCTCGGCGAGCCAGGCGTAGGTGCACATCCCCTGCAGGATCACCCCCTGGAACCCGGCGGCGCGCCCGACGCGCGGGTCCACGTGGATGGGGTTGAAGTCGCCCGAGACGGCCGCGTAGTAGACGGGCCGGTAGGGATCGACCTCCCGGATCGCGCGGAAGGTGTCGCCGACCGCGAAGTCGCCGCGCCGCTTCACGCGCCACCTCCCGGCGCGGGAGTCCGGGGATCGAGCGGGTCGTCCGCCTCCGCCTCGAGCTCCTGCTCGCGCCGGCGCGCGTACGTCGCCTGCACGAACTCGATGAGGCGGTCGAGGTAGCTCGTGATGGGCGGGCAGTGGATGCCGCTGCCGTCGAGCAGCTCGAGGAGGTTCCGGCAGTTGTAGATCGCGAGGTGGTTCACGTACTCGATCGCGGGCCGGTGCGCGCGCGAGAGCCGCTCGAGGAGCGGGAGCTGCAGGAGCGCCTGGAGCACGCGCGCGGGCACGGACACGGGCGGCAGCTTCTTGCCGGCACGGGCGGCGATCATCTCGTACACGCGCCGCGCGGAGAGCGGCGCGGGGTCGACGAGGTGCACGGTCCGGCCGGAACCCGCCGGGTCCTCGGCGATGGCGATCGCGGCGTCCACGACGAAGTCCACCGGCACGACGTTGAGCGGCGCGACCGCGTCGCCCGGCAGCGGGAGCGGCACGGCGAGCGGCGACGCGACGAGCAGGATCGCGAGTGCGTAGGGCCCCTCGAAACGATCGATCTCGCCGGTGCGCGAGTCGCCCACCACGATCGACGGGCGGAAGATCGTGGCGGGGAGGTCTGCCTGCGCGCGCCGTACGAGCAGCTCCGCCTGGAACTTCGTCTCCTCGTACGGGTTGTGGAAGCGCTGGCCCATCGCCAGCTCGTCCTCGAGGATGACGCCGACGCGGTCGCCGGACACGTAGGCGGTCGAGAAGTGGTTCAGCCGCCGCAGCCGGCGCGCCGCGCTCGCGAGCTCGACGACGTTGCGGGTGCCGTCGACGTTCACCCGCCGGAGCTCCGCGCGCGGCGCCGCGAGGAAGGTGCGCGCGGCGAGGTGCCAGACGTCCGTGACGTCGCGGGCGAGCGTCTTGAACTCCGCGCCGGATAGGCCGAGGTGCATCTGCTCGATGTCTCCCTCGATAACCTCGGCCGCGATGCCGTCCGCGGCGAGCGCGCCGCGCGCCGCCCGCGCCCCCTTCGGCTGGACGAGCAGGACGAGTCGAGCCCCGCGGGCCTCCGCGGCGAGGCGGCGAACGAGCCGCTTCCCGATGAAGCCCGGGAACCCCGTGACGAAGTGGACGCGCTCGGCGGGCATCCCCGCGGTCAATAGCGCACGGGCGCCGCGTTGGGAACGGGTTTCCGCCCGAGGCCCCGACGAAGGTCGGCGAGGAGCCGGTCCGCCTTCGGGCCGAGCTCCGCGAGCGAGCCGACGTTCTCGACGACGAAGTCGGCGCGCGCCGCCTTTTCGTCGATCGGGAGCTGCGCGGCGAGGCGCGCGTCCGCGTCGACCGGGCCGAGGCCGTCACGGGCGGCGAGCCGCGCGCGCTGCACCGCGGCCGGCGCCCAGACTACGACGGTGCAGTCGAGCGTGCGGTCGAGCCCGACCTCGAACAGGAGGGGCGTGTCGTAGAGGGCGAGGTCGTGGCCCGCCGCCGCGAGGCGCGCCGTCTCCGCCGCCATCGCGCTGCGGACGGCCGGGTGGGTGATCGCCTCGAGGCGGCGGCGCGCGTCGGGGTCGCCGAACACGAGCGCGGCCATCCGCTTGCGGTCGAGGCTGCCGTCCGGTCCGAGCGCGGCCGGCCCGAAGACCCGCGCGATCTCGGCGAGCGCCGGCGAACCAGGCGCCACCGCGGCGCGGGCGAGCGCGTCCGCGTCGACGACCGGCGTGCCCCGCGCGCGCAGCGCCTCCGCGAACGTGGACTTGCCGGTCGCGATGCCGCCGGTGAGGCCTACGACCCGCACGTCACCTCGCCGCGGCAGGCTGCGCCGGCGCGGCGCCCTCCTTCTCGGCGGGCGGCGCCTTCGCTTGCCTCGTGCCCGGGGCGAACGTCAGCGCCTCGACGTTCCCTTCTTTGTTGAAATACACCGTGACGCCCTGCGTAGGGTAGAGCCACACCTTCTGGAAGGTGTCCTCGACGAAGGTGCGCTGCGGTGGCTTCCCGTAGGTGCCCTCGATCGACTCGGGGTCGAGCTGCGCGGTGAGGAAGATCGTGATCTCAACGATGACGCCCTGCGCGTCCACGTGGAACTGGGCCTGGCGCGTGCCCTCCAGCGCCTGCTCGCCGTAGTAGGCGAGGACGGTGCGTCCCGTCCGCTTCGTCTTCGTGGTCGGCTCGCCGAACTTCTCGACGACCTCGGCCTGGGTCGTCGCCCCCGGGTTGATGCCCTTCCAGGCGCGGGCGGTGGCGAGCGCCGGGACGAGCGCGACGGCGACGAGAAGAGCGAGACGGATCGAGCGCATGGCGCATTATACTCCGTGCCCCGTGACCCGCCCGCCCGTCAGTGCCCTCCTGCTCCTCGCGATCGCCCTCCCGGCGATCTCGCACGCCGGCGACAAGGTGGGACCCGAGACCTGCAAGGTCTGCCACCCCGCCGCCTACGAGGCGTGGCACGCGTCGCCGCACGCGCGGGCGCGCGAGACCCTCCCCGAGCGCAGCCGGAACGACCGGCGCTGCCTCTCCTGCCACGCCCCCGACGGCGACGACGGCCTCGCCGGCGTCTCCTGCGAGGCCTGTCACGGCCCGGGCCGGCTCTACTCCGCGCCTTACGTGATGCGCGATCCCGAGCTGGCGCACGCCGTCGGCCTCGCCGAGCCCGGCGAGAAGACCTGCGCCGCCTGCCACACCGAGTCCACTCCGAGCCTCGTCCGGTTCGAGTACGGGCGGAAGCTCCCGCTCATCCGGCACTGGGAAGACCCGCCGGCCACGAAGAAGAAGTAGAGGGGAGAGCACGTGCCCGTCCAGGTCGTCTCGGCGGAGTTCTCGAAGACCGCCACGAAACCCGACGAGTGGCCGCGCGGCCCCGCGCCCGAGGTCGCGTTCGTCGGTCGTTCCAACGTCGGCAAGTCGTCGATGCTGAATGCGCTCACGCGCCGCAAGGGGCTCGCGCGCGTCTCATCGACCCCGGGCCGCACGCGCGCGCTCCAGTTCTTCGACCTCGCCGTCCGGCCCACTCCGAACGCGCGGCCGCGCCAGCTCCGGTTCTGCGACCTGCCCGGCTACGGCTACGCAAAGGTCTCGAAGGCCGAGCGGGATCGCTGGGCGGCGATGATCGAGGACTACCTGCGCGAGCGAGACGTGCTGCGCGCGGTCGTCCTCATCGTCGACGTGCGCCACCCGCCCTCCGAGAGCGACCACGACGCGCTCGCTTTCCTGCGCGCCGGAGGGCGACAGGTCGTCGTCGCCGCGACGAAGACCGACAAGCTCGCCCGCACGCGCGTCGGCGCGGCGCTGCGCGCCGTGGAGGCCGAACTCGGCCTCTCGCGCGGCGAGGCCGTCCCGTTCTCGGCGATCGAGGGGACCGGCTCGGACGCGCTCTGGGCCCGGATCGCCGCGGTCACCGCCGCGGACGCCGCTGCGAAGGCGCCGGAGTAGCCCCGCGGCGAAGGCGCCGCAGTACGGCCCGCGCTAGTGGCCGCCCCCGGTCGTCGTCGCCGGCGACACGGAGCCCTCGACGCCGAGGTCGCGCTGGAAGTCCTGGGCGCCGCGGCCGCGGCTGCGCCAGGCCTCGTTCAGCGCGGAGCGGATCTCCTCGCCGCGCTTCGGCGCGAACATGAGTCCGAGCCCGGCGCCCACGAGCACGCCGACCGAGAAGAGCCCGAGCCCGGTGAAGAAGTCGCCGGTCGGCGTCCGCCGCTCGAGCCCGAGCCGCTCGAGCACGACGTCGCGGTCGAGCGCCTTCTGCATCGTCTTCCAGTTCATCGTCATGTCGAGAATCCCCCCGCCCGTCCCCGGGCCCTGCTACACGGTGCGCATCCGCGCGGGCCGTCACGATCACCCGACGGGGCGGCGCGGCGGCCGCACGATCGTGGAGACGCCCGCCGCCTCGATCGGCCGGGCTGCGGGAGGCCGGCGCGCCTCGGCGACGAGGTCGAGCTCGACGACGAGCGGCAGGTGATCGGAGGCGCGGCGCGCGAGCGTCGACCGGTGGATCTCCACCGACGAGACCCGGAACGCCGCGTCCACGTAGCAGTGGTCGAGGCGGAGGAGCGGGAAGCTCGCGGGGAAGGTCGGCGCCTCGTTGCGCGCCGCGAGCGCCGCGTCGACGAGCTGGCGCCGGAGCCAGCGCGGGACGGCCGAGCGGTTGGAGAGCGAGTTGAAGTCGCCGACGAGGACGAGCGGGTGGGCGAGCGCGGCGTCGCGCAGGATGTCGGCCGAGAGGAGCTGCGCCGCCTGGCGCCGGCGCTCCCGCCAGTGCAGGCCGAGGTGGGCGGCGAAGAAGTGGACGACCGCGTCCCCGATCTCCACGTCGGCGCGGACGCAGCCGCGCGGCTCGCGGCCGGGCACCGAGAGATCGTAGTTGCGGACTGCCTGGATCGGGTGGCGGGCGAGGACCGCGTTCCCGTACGAGAAGCCGGGACTTCCCGGCCGCTGGTGCATCGTCCGGCCGAAGGCGCTCCGCATGCCCGTCAGCGCGCCGAGGAGCGCCGCCGGGTCGCGCACTTCGGGAGGCAGCGCCGGGACGCCGACCTCCTGGAGCCCCGCAATGTCGGGCCGGAGCTCCTCGACGACGCGCGCGATCCGCTCGGGGTCGTGCCGCCGGTCGGCGCCGGTCATCGCGTGGACGTTCCAGGAGACGATCCGCACGCGGGGTCCTCCTCACCGCGCGGGCGCGCCGCGGCCGCCCTCGTCCCCGCGGGCCGCCGGCGGTTCCCCCTCGCCCGCGCGGATCTCCTCGAGCCAGGCGTGAAGTCCCGACGGCCGGAGCGCGCCCGCGCACGGATACCGGCGGTGCGCCGGGTGCACGACGAAGCACTCGAGCTCCTCCGGCGCGACGCCTCCGTGCGATCCGAACTCCCAGGCGTAGGCGACGGTCTCGTGTCCCTCGCCGCGCCAGCCCTGCACGACGAGATCGCCGGAGTCGGGCAGCGCGACGAGATCCGCGAGATAGGTGGCGAGGAGCGCGGGGTCCGGGTGCGGGAGCCGCGCGACGTCGCGGGGGTCGGCGAGGTCGAGCGGCGCGCCGCGGACGAGCGCGAACCCACGCCGCCCGCCGCGCACGGCGAGGATGCCGACCGCGCGGCAGGCGGACAGCGCCGCGAGGACGCGCCAGTGCCGCGCGCGCAGCGCGCCGAGCGACAGCGGCCCGCGCTCGTCGAGGAAGTACACGTGGGCGAGGTCGCCCGCCTCCGCGACCGCGACGCCGTCGAGGCGCGCGGCTTCGGCCTTCCCGCGGGGGCGCAGCGTCGGCGCGACCCGACCGCGGGGGCCGCGCGGCAAGGGCTCGCCGCGCTCCGCCCGCAGGACGAACTCGGGGAGCGGCACGCCCGCGAGCGACTCGAACGGCGAGGTGCTCACGTGCCCGTGGTCGGAGAGGACGTGGACCTCGTAGCCGAGCTCCGGGACGGCGTCCGCCCCCGCGAGGATCACCGCGAGCGCCCCGTCGATCGCGCCGAGGCAGCGGGCCGCGGTCTCGGAGTCGGGGCCGCGCCGGTGCGCCGCCTCGTCGTAGCCGAGGAAGTCGACGAACACGACCGGGGTGCCGCGCGACAGGTCGACGAGGATCCCCTGCACCGCGAGCTCGCGCAGCAGCGCGCCGATGAGCACGCGGTGGGCGAGGAAGCGGGGCTCGTGCTTCAGCCGGCCGAGCGCGACCGACCAGCGGAGCCCGTCCACGAGCCCGGTGCCCACCTCATGCGCGAGCCGCACCGCACCGCGCGTCGCCGTCAGCGTATGGGCGAGGGCGGACGCGACCGCGTCCCACGCGCCGAGGTGCTCGGCGTACCAGTCGAGCTCGAGGCCTCCCGCGAGCCCGGACAGGCAGAAGTGGGGGAGGGAGGCGCCGCCGGAGAAGATCGAGAAGTACGATGTTCCGCCGCGCAGGAGCCCCGGCCCGGCGCGGGCGAGCCGCCGCTCGACGCGCGCGGCGTCGTCGGGCCGGTCCATCCGGACCTCGCGCCGGGTCGCGCGGTCGAACCAGACGAACGCCGGCACGCTCGGCGAGACGCCGTAGAAGAGCCCGGCCTGGAACGCTGGGGTGGACGCGGGCGCCCCGCTCCGGCCGGAGGCGAGCACGTGCCGCCCGGAGGCGAGCCGCGCCGCGAGCGAGGGCATCCAGCCATCGGCCATCGCGCGCTCGAGCCGCCGGCGCGAGACGCCGTCCACCTGCACGATCACGAGCCGGCGCCGGCGGGGCGCTCGGGAGAAGCGCCCGAGATCCGCGAGTGGCCGGAGCAGACCGCGCATCGCGAGTCGCGCCGCGTCGGCGAGGCGTCCGGCCTCGCGGCGGAGCCGCCTCGCTCGCTCCGGCGTCTCCGCGCCCGCGATCCCTCGCCTCACCCCTCGAAGCTAGGACCCGGCGCGGGGACCGCGACCCTTCAGCCCCGCCGCCGCGCCTCGAGCTCGCCGAGGAGCCGTTCGAGCCGGCGCTCCTCGGGCGAGACGTCGAAGCCGGCGGAGCGCGCCCCGTCCACGACCGCTAGGCACAGGAGGAACAGCGCGACGTGGCCGCGCTCAGGCGGCTCCCCGGGGTGGTCCACGAGGAAGTGCTCGAGCCGCCCCTCCGCCGCCGCGAGATCGCGGAAGCAGACCGCCGGCGGGAGCCCCTCGAGCGGCCCGGTCGCGGCGGTCACCGGCGGGAACGCGATCCCGGCGTCCGCGAGCGCGATCTCGACGCCCGACTCGAGCCCGAGCGCGAGGTAGGGCCGGCGCGTCGCGGCGTCCGTCCGTTCCTCCACCGCGACGAGCCGGGCGAGGTCGAGCGGGAAGACCTTGCCGGAGAAGACGTCGAGGAGCGTCGAGGTGGCCTGGTCGTAGAGCACGCTCCCGGGCCGCGTCCGGACGCTCCGCTCGATGAGGGCGCGCTGCGCCGCGCGATCGACGGGTCCCGCGATCACTCCTCCGGCCTCGTCCACCGGATCTCAACGACCGTGACGTCGATCGCCCCCGCGGGCCGCTGCACGACGACCGTGTCGCCCTCGCGCTTGCCGAGCAGCGCGCGCCCGAGCGGCGCCTCGACGCTGAGGAGTCCCTGGGCGACGTCGAACTCGTCCGGTCCGACGAGGCGGAACGTCCGCTCGCCTCCGTCCTCGTGCTCCACCGTGACCCACGCGCCGAAGAAGGCGCGGCCGCCCGGGTGCGGCTTCGGCTCGACCACGGTGAGCGCGTCCATCCGCTCCGAGAGGAACCGCAGGCGCCGGTCGAGCTCACGCAGCTTCCGCTTGCCGTAGATGTACTCCGCGTTCTCGCTCCGGTCGCCGAGCGCGGCCGCCGCCTCGACCTCCGCGACGATCCGCGGGCGCTCGACGGTCCAGATCCGCCAGTGCTCCTCGGCGAGCCTGCGGAACCCCTCGCGGGTGATGTAGCGCGGCCCCTTCGTCATCCAGGTGGGTAGTGAATGGCGTCGGAACGTCCGCCTGTCAACGATGTAGGGGGACCGGCGCCACCGGGCGCCGTCAGGAACCTTGCGTCCGTCCCGGCCGCACGGTGTACTCGGAGCGCCGTCGCAGCTGGGAGGCCCATGGCGGACCGGTACATCTACCAGGTGGCGGTCGAGGCGTTCTTCCTGCGCGCGATGCAGGGCAAGCTCGACGCGGTCGCGAAGGCGCGGCTGCGCGACGCCGGGATGGCGGTCGACGAGCCGCTGCTGTCGGTCTACCCCGCGGACGTGTTCCACCGCTGCGTCGCCGTCACGGCGGAGGCGGTCTACCCGGCGGCGACGCCGGAGGACGCCCTGTACCGGGTCGGCCGCGATCACATCGACGCGTTCATCCAGTCCTACCCCGGCAAGATGATGGTCGCCCTCGCGAGGCAGATCGAGCCGCGGATGATCCTCGAGTACACTGCAACGTTCATCCGGCTCGGGAACAACTTCACCGAGTCGCGCGCGCGGGTGGTCGGTTCGACGCGCAGCGAGATCTGGATCAACGACGTCGGCGACGTCCCCGGCTGGTACCGCGGCATCATCCAGCGCGGGCTCGAGCTCGCGAACGTGAAGGGGGTGAGCGTGGCGCTCCTCCCCGGGACGCCGCCTCCCGCGGCGACGTTCGAGGTGAACTGGACCGCCCGCTGACCGGGCGTCCGACGCTGGCGCGGCGGGTGCGCCGCGGCTAATCTGCTCCCGCCGTGAAGATCACAGAGCTCCTCAGACACGCCCGCGAGCGCGGTGAGCCCGTCTTCTCGTTCGAGTTCTTCCCGCCGAAGACCGCGGACGGGGAGCGCGCGCTGTTCGAGACGGTGGAGGCGCTCCGGCCGCTCGGGCCGGCGTACGTCTCGGTCACGTACGGCGCGGGCGGCTCGACCCGTCTGAAGACGGTCGAGCTCGTGAAGCGGCTCAAGCGCGAGAGCGAGGTCGAGGCGATGGCGCACGTGACCTGCGTCGGCTCCTCGCGCGACGAGCTCGCGGCGGTGCTCGACGAGGTCGCCGAGGCGGGCGTGCAGAACGTGCTCGCGCTGCGCGGCGATCCGCCGCGCGGCGAGGCGACCTTCACGCCGCACCCGGACGGCTTCCGCTTCGCGAGCGAGCTCGTCGCGTTCATCCGTGCGCAGCCGGCGCGCTGGAAGTTCTGCATCGGCGCGGCCGCGTACCCCGAGGGGCACATCGAGACCCGCGACCTCGCCTGCGACCTCGCGCACCTCAAGCTCAAGGTGGAGGCGGGCGCGGACTTCCTCGTCACCCAGCTCTTCTTCGACAACACGCGCTACTTCGGCTTCGTGGACCGGGCGCGGGCGACCGGCATCGCCGTGCCGATCATCCCGGGCATCATGCCGTTCACGAACGTCGAGCAGGTCGAGCGCTTCACCGCGCTCTGCGGCGCGTCCATCCCGCCGCCTCTGCGCGCCGCGATGGAGGTCCGCCGCGAGGACGCCGACGGCGCGCGGGAGCTCGGAGTCGCGTACGCGACGCTCCAGTGCGCGGACCTCCTCCGGCGCGGCGCGCCGGGCGTCCACTTCTACACGCTGAACCGCTCGCCCTCGACGCGCGCCATCGTCGCCGCGCTCCGCGCGAGCGAGCCGTGGCGCACGCCCTAGGCGCTCTACGCGGGCACCCACTCGGCGTGGACCACCATCACCGGGCAGCGGGCTCGCCGGAGCGTGTTCTCCGCGACCGATCCGACGAGGGCGCGCGCCCGGCCGGTCCAGCCATGCGTCCCCATGACGATCGCGTCCACGCCGTTGCGATCGGTCCACTCCGCGATCGCGGTCTTCGGGTCGCCGGTCGTCTCCGCGACGCTCGCCGGGACGCCGGCGCGGGTGGCGTCCTCGCGCCACGCCTCCGCTTCCAGGTCGTCCGCCGGGTGCGCCGGCTCGTCCACGTGGAGCAGCGTCAGCTCGGCGCCGAGCCGCCTGCAGAGGTCCACGGCGACCCGCATCGCGGCGCGCGACTCCTTCGAGAAGTCGACGGGGCAGCACACCTTCTTCCAGGCGAGTTCGGCCATGGTCGTCTCCGGGGGAGGGAGGCGGCGCTCCGCTCTCTCTCGCATCCGCCGCAAAACTTAGGGCGTCCGCCTGGATGCTGCGCGCGCCGCCGAGCTCGGTCGCTCGCTCGCCGTCACCGCCGCAGGCGCGCGAAGAGGGCCAGGACGGGCCAGCGCGTTCAACGGAGCAAGTGACCCCACGGGGATTCGAACCCCGGTTACAGCCTTGAAAGGGCCGCGGTCCTGGGCCGCTCCGACGGTGGCAAAGCCATCGTCTCGCGCGCCGCAGGCGCGCGAAGAGGCCCAGGACGGGCCAGCGCGTTCAACGGAGCAAGTGACCCCACGGGGATTCGAACCCCGGTTACAGCCTTGAAAGGGCCGTGTCCTAGGCCTCTAGACGATGGGGCCGAAGCAGTCGCCGCGGGAAAAGTACTGGGCGCCCGGGAGCCTGTCAAAGCGACGGCATCCCGGCACCGGTACGCCACATCCACCACCACTCGTTGACCCCACAGGGATTCGAACCCCGGTTTCCGCCTTGAGAAGGCAGCGTCCTGGGCCTCCTCGAGGGTGGCGAAGCCATCGTCACGCGCGCCGAAGGCGCGCGGTCAGAGGCCCAGGGCATGAAGCGCCACGTCACAACTCGTTGACCCCACAGGGATTCGAACCCCGGTTTCCGCCTTGAGAAGGCAGCGTCCTGGGCCTCTAGACGATGGGGTCGGGCGCTCAATACCCCGACCCGAGCGGGCATGTCAAAGGTTCAGACGCGCCGCGGGAGCGCCCTCTGCGGCACCGTGTCCGACGCCCGCCACACCGTTCCGCGGACATGATCCCAGAGCGGCACCGTGACGTTGAAGTTCCAGCGCTGCATGAGATGCGGGGAGTGGTGGCGCTGGTGGTGCCTGCGCAGCCAGCGCGTCACGCGCAGCCTCCCGATCCGCCCGTCCGCGGGGAGGTGGTACGCGAGGTGGAGCCACTCGTAGAAGAGGACGTACGCGACCACGGTCGCGATCCAGAGCGCCGCGACGTTCCTCTCGCCGATCGCGACGAGCGCGATCGCGACGGGCGACGACGCGGCGAGGATGGCGAGGATCCCCCACGCGGGCAGCAGGATGAGCTTCAGCTCCCGCCAGTCGCGGATGAACATGTCGTCCGCGACGTAGACGGCGTGGTGCTGCGGCGTGTGCCGGACGTAGAGCGCCTCGAGAGGACGGGTGCGGCGGTGGAGGAGACCGCGGTGCGCGTGCCACTCGATCGCGTTCGCGGCGACGAAGAACAGCGGCACGAGGGCGGCCTGCCAGGCCCGGAGCGCCTCGATGCGGGTGACCGCGAACGCCGCGATAACGATGCCCGCCACCGCAGGAAACGCGAGGTGAAGCCAGGGCGAGTACCAGCGTGGAATCCGAGAGAGGAGGTCCGCGCGAAGCTCGGACCGCGCTTCCTGGGTCATCGGGCGCCCTCCCAAACCCAAATTTGGGAATCCCAGCCCGTTCCGGCCAGGGCCCTGGCGAGCGGGCGCCCGGAGCGCCGCACGGCCCATCCCTTGCTTCGCAGGGCTAGATGCGATCGCTCCTGCTGCTCCTGCTCCTCCTGGCATGCGCGCCGGACCTCGGGGCGCCGCGCCGCACCGGCCGTTCCGCGGCCGAGGTCCGCGTCGCGACATGGAACGTCCACGACCTGTTCGACTCCGACGATCGCCTCGTTCCCCCCGGCGAGCTCGACTCCGTGCCGGCGCCGGCCGAGGTCGAGGCGAAGCTCGACGCGCTCGCCGCCGTGCTCGAGCGCATCGACGCCGACGTGGTGGTGCTCCAGGAGGTGGAGAACGCGGCGTTGCTCGCGCGGCTCGCCGCGCGCGCCGGCTACCCCGAGGCGCGGCTCGTCGAGGGGTACGATCCGCGGGGCATCGACGTGGCGGCGCTCTCGCGGCTGCCGGTCGAGCGGTACGTGAGCCACCTCGGCGAGGTCGACGCGTGGGGCCGTCCGCTCTGGCCGCGCGACTGTGTCGAGCTCCACGTGCGCACGCCCGGGCGACCCGTCGTCGTCGTCGCGAGCCATCTCAGCTCCGCGCTGTCCGACGACGGCACGCGCCGTGCGCTCCAGGCCGGCCGGCTGCGGGAGATCGCGGACGGGCTCCGCGCGGCCCGCCCGACCGCGCTGGTGCTCGCCGGCGGCGACCTGAACGATCGGCCCGCGAGCGCGGCGCTCGCGCCGCTCCTCGAGGACGGCGCGTGGATCGACCCGGCGCCGCCCGGGGTGGTCACCTGGACGGGCGCCTCCGGGACGGCTCGGCTCGACTACCTCCTGCTGCCGCGTGAGGAGCGGGGAGCGCTCTCCGGCATCGGGATCGCGGCCGGCGCGGACGTGGCGGCGGCGTCGGACCACCGGCCGGTCGTAGTGGACGTCTCGCTCGAGTGACGCTAGGCGGGGATCGCGCCCGGCTCGGTCACGTCGCCGAGCGCGGCGTCGACCGCGGCGATCAGCTCGGCCTCGCCGAACGGCTTCGCGATGAACGCGCCCGCGCCCGCGCCGAGGAGGTCGTGCTCGCTGCCCGATCGGCCGGAGAGGCCGATGATGGCCATCGCGCGGAGCTCCGGGCGCGGCGCGGCGCGGAGGAGCCGGATGAGCTCTGCGCCGGTCATCCCGGGCATCCACTGGTCCACGATCGCGACCGCGGGGAGCACGTCGAACGCGATGCGGAGCGCGGTCGTCCCCGCGTCGGCCTCGTACACGGCGTAGCCGTGGTGACGGAGCGCCTGTGCGAGCAGGGACCGGACCGGCTCGCTGTCGTCGACCACGAGCACGCGGCGGTGGGGGGGCATCGGCTGCCGATGCTAGCACCACGTCTCTCTCCGGCTCCGTGAAACGCCGCCCCCAGCGGCGCGCCGCGAGGTGCGCCCTGCGCCCACAGCCCGCGGACCGACGGTGCCTTTCGCGGCAGCGCCCGCAGGTGCAACAACCGTGGGTCGCTTCCAGGAGGAGCCGTGCCCCGTCCGACCCGCGACCTCGACCCGAGTCGCCGATGCTGCACGCCCGGAGCGCCGCTCCGGCTCGCGGCGCTGTTCGCCGTGACCGCGCTCGCCTGCGCGCCGGCGCGCGACGACGATCTGTTCGGGATGACGCTCGAGGTCCGCTCGCGCCAGGCGTGGGCGAGCGACCCGGCCTTCCGCACGCGACTCCACGATCTCATCGAGGAGAGCTGCGATCACCTCGGCCTCGATCCCAGCCTGCTCTACGGAATGACGCTCCGGATCGAGGACGGCGACATCGCCTGCGGCGCGGTGGCGAGCGCGCGCGGCTGCACCTGGCGCGAGGAGGGGGTCGTCGCCGTCTCCACGCTCGCCTGGACCTCGGCGGAGCCGCTCGTTCCGTGCGTCGAGGACACGCCGATCCCGCACGAGCTCCTCCACGTGAAGATCGGCGACAGCGGGCACTCGGATCCGCGCTGGCGCGACCCCGCGTACTGGGGTCCGCTCTGGACGCGCGTCGAGCACCGCGACTGCAGCGGCGACCCGCCGAACCTCATCTGGTGACCCGGCGTGCCGCCCAGGCGGCGCCCGCGAGGATGAGGGCGGCGAGGAGCACGACCGGCGCGTCCCCGACCCGCGCGTACAGGGTCCGCACCTGCGCCGTCGGGACCGTCGCGAGCATCACCCGCTCGTTCTCCTCCCAGGCGGACATGGACGCGCGGATGCGGCCGTACGGATCGAACGCCGCCGACGTTCCCGCCCGCGCCGGGCGCACGAGCGAGAAGCCGCCCTCGATCGCGCGCACCCGCGCCATGAACGTGTGCTGCGGGTCGATCCCGCGCCAGTCGGAGGAGGGGACGACGACGAGCCCGGCGCCGCCGCGGGCGTGCTCGCGCGCGAGCGCGGGGGAGTCGTAGTCGTAGCAGATGGCGCTGCCGGCCCTGCCCCACGGCCGGTCGAGGACGCGGAGCGGCTCGACGCCCGCGATCGACGGCTCGCCGGGCGGGAGGAAGTGCTTGCGGTACCGGTCGAGGACGGCGCCGTCCGGGCCGAACCAGCGGATGACGTTGTCGACGAGGAAGGGCTCCTTCGAGACGGAGATCCCGAAGGCGGCGACGAGGTCGATCCCGTGGCGTCGCGCGAGGTCCGCGGCGCGGGCCTCGAGCGCCGGCACCTCCGCGGGATCCACGAGCGTCGCCACCTCGTTCCACACGACGAGCTCGGCGCCGCGGCGCGCGGCGAGATCGGAGCGGGCGAGGAGCGTCTCGACGTTCCCGCGGAGGTCGTCCATCGAGCGGAGCTCACGGGGGAAGTCCACCGTCACCGCGGCGACGCGCAGGGTCGGCCCGAGGTCCTGGCGGTCGAGGCGGAAGGTCCCGAAGACGAGCGCCGCGAGCGCGATGGCCGCGGCGGCGGCGGCGTGGCGCCAGGGGCGCCGATCCGCGGGCGAGAGGAGCAGCATCGTCGCCGCGCCGGCCGGGTAGGCGAGGACGAGGCCGACGAGCCCGAGCCCGCCGACGGACGCGAGCTGCAGAAGGGGGAGGTTCTCCGCCTGGCTCGCCGCCGACGCCGCCCAGTGGCCGCCCGGCGAGAGCGCGAACCCCGCGACGTCCCCGAGCGCGGTGAGCGCGGCGAAGGCGTGGAGCCCCCACGCCGCCCCCGCCCGGCGCTGCACGGCGTCCCAGAGCGCCAGGACGGCGAAGCCGAGGGCGCCGATCGGCACGCCGAAGAGGAGCGCGAACGCCGGCGTCGCGGGGCCTCCCACGAGCTTCGACGTCTGGAGCGAGACGGCGGCGATGCAGGCGAGGAGCAGGATCGGCCGGCGACGCCAGCCGCGGAGCCGGGTGGCGGCGAGCGCGAGCGGGATCGGCGCGATCCAGGCGAGGGCGGCGACGCCGGCGCGGTTCCCCGAGAGCGCGACGAGGAGGAGGCCCGAGAGGGCGAGCGCCCATGTCGGCGCCCGGTCGGCGGCGGGCCGTCCGGAGGTGGCGCCGGAGGGCGCGGGCGCTGCGGGCTGCGCATCGAGCGCGGAGGTCTTCGGGTGAGGCATCGGGTCCTCTCCATCGGGCCGCGGCCCGGAGCGCCGCGGAGGGGTGAGCGTCGTGAGGGAGGCTAGCGGCCGCGGGGCCGCGCCGGCTCGACCGCGCGCGCCAACCGTTCGGCCTCGCGCGCCACCCGCGGTGATACGCTCCCGCGGCGTGCGCATGACCGTCCTCCCCGTAGCGACCCGGGCGCTCGTCGAGGCCTGCGCCCGGCTCGGGCTCGACGAAGGCGCCCTCCTCGCGCGCGCCGGAGTGGACCGCGCGCTGCTCGAGGATCCCGACGCGCGCCTCCCCGCGGAGCTCGCCGACGCGGTCTGGCGCGAGGCGTCGCTCGCGACGGCGGATCCCGCCCTGCCGCTCCATGCGGCGGAGCAGACGCCGTTCGGGGCGTTCCGGGTGCTCGACTATCTCGGCGCGACCGGCGCGACGGTGGGCGAGGGTGGGCGCCGCATCGCCGAGTACTTCCCGCTCGTCGATCCGCGCGGCGTGCTCGCGGTGGAGGAGGAGGCGGCCGCCGTCGCGCTCACGTTCCGCGCGACGGAGGGCGATCTGCCGCCGCCGGCGCAGGAGTACACGCTCGCGATCCTCGTCTCGCGCGCGCGGCACGTCTCCGCGGCGCCTGCGTCGCTGCGGGTTCAATTCACCTTTCCGCGCCCGGCCGACCCGCGAGAGCACGCGCGGGTGCTCGGCGTCGAGCCCGAGTTCGGCGCGGGGCGGGCGGCCGTCGTCCTCGCGCGCGCCACCTGGGAGGGTCCGACGCGCACGGCGGACCGCACGCTGTTCAGCGCGCTCGCGGACCACGCGCGGTCCCTGCTCCGGGGCGCCGGGGGCGACGAGCTCATCGACGGCGTCCGCGGAGCGATCGCGGCGGAGCTGCCCGGGCGCGAGCCGTCGCTCTCGCGCGTCGCCCGCCGCCTCGGGACGTCGCCGCGCACGCTCCAGCGTCGGCTCTCGGGGCGCGGCGCGAGCTTCGCGGCGGTCGTGGACGGAGTCCGTCGCGAGCGGGCCGAGGGCTACCTCCGGCAGCCGGACGTCTCGGTCGCCGAGGTGAGCTGGCTGCTCGGGTTCGCCGAGCAGAGCGCGTTCACCCGCGCGTTCCGGCGCTGGACCGGCGCGCCGCCGACGGAGTGGCGGCGCGGGCTGCGAGGTGCGGAAGGCAGCACGCGGCGTCCGAGGTGATTCGCTGGGACGGCGCGCCGGTGCTACCCAGAGGCGTCCTTCGCGACGTGCGGGTCGGCGAAGTCGTCCGCGCGCCGCCGTTTACCCCGCCGCGGACCGGCGATAGCCTTCGCCGTGATGCCAGCTCTCGTGTTCCTCCCCGGCGCCGTGGGCCGCGCGTCGTTCTGGCGGCCGGTGGCGGACCGGCTCGTCGACCTCGGTCCGGTTCACGTCTTCGGCTACCCGGGGTTCGGGGACGCCCCCGCCGATCCGCACGTCAGGTCGCTCGACGACCTGTTCGGCTGGCTCGTCGACCGGTTGCCGCCGGGTCCGTCCCACGTCATCGCGCAGTCGATGGGCGGGGTGCTCGCCACGCGTCTCGCGCTGGAGCGGCCGGAGCGCGTCGCTCGCCTCGTGCTCGTCGCGACGTCTGGCGGCGTCGAGATGGGATCCCTCGGCGGAGCCGAGTGGCGCCCCGGGTACCGCGCGTCGCTGCCCGACGTGCCGAGCTGGTTCATCGACGACCGGACCGACCTCAGCGACCGGCTCGGACAGATCCGCGCGCGGACCCTGCTCCTGTGGAGCGACGCGGACCCCATCAGTCCGCCGTCCGTCGGCCGGTTCCTCGCGGAGCGCATCCCGGGCGCGCGGATCCTGACGATCGCGGCTGGCACGCATGCCTTCGCGAGCGAGCGCCCGGACGAGGTCGCCTCGGCGATCAGGTCTCACCTCGCCTAGGCACGCCCGCGGCCGCCGCGACACGCGAGCGGGGCCGGAAGGGCCGGCCCCGCGGAACCGCGATCCCCCGGCGAGCCGTCTACTCCCGCTCGCCCTTCTTCTCGGCGATCTCCTGCTCGAGCTTCTCGACGGCGGCGCTCTTCGGCTCCTCGCCGGCCTTCTCCGCCTCCTCGCCGGCCTTCCCGGTGAAGTAGGCAGACCCCGCCGCGAACTGACCGGGCTGGACGGTGGAGGCGAGCTCGGTCGCGCCCTGCTTCACGCCGCCCCCGATCTTCTTGGCGATCGCGTAGGCGAGGAGCGCGAAGCCGATGAGGGGCAGGAACATGAGGAAGAGCGCGCCGAGGACCGGGACGACGAGGAACAGCGCGGGGAAGGGGACCTTCACGTACCCGGCGCCGTCCATCGCCTTGAGCCGGCCGCCCTCGGAGGAGACGACCTCGACCTCCCAGCTCCTCGTGTTCCAGTAGTAGCCGCCGCCGACCTTCATGCCGCCCGTGTACCTGGCCATGACGTCCTCCTGCGTTCGTGGGTGCGTGCTGCCGCGGCTACACGTTCCGCCGCCTCCGGATCTCCTCCGCGAGCGCTTCGAGGCGGTCCTCCGGCGTCGGCTCCCACCGCTCGACGCGGGGGCTCGCGTGCCGGCCGGTGAAGTGCGCCTCGCCCGGCTGCCACGCGGGGGCGACGGTCGCCGCGAGGTCCGTCGCCGAGCGGTGGAAGACGTTCGCCATCGCCGACGCGAGCGCCCGGAGGGTGACGAGGATCCCGATGACCGGGAGGAAGGCGACGAACGCGGCGCCGAGGACGGGGGCGAGCGTCACCGCCAACGCCGTGGGGACGCGCATCCAGCGGCCGCGCCCGCCGGGGAGGTGGTCACCGTCGTTCGCGACGGGTGCGAGGTGCCAGCTCGCCGCGTCGAGGTAGAAGCCGCTCGGGACCGTGCTGCCGCTCTCGTAGGTCTTCGTCATGTTGTCGCTCCTCTCGATGTTGAATGTCTCGCATCGCGGGACGCACCGAAATTGGGACGAATCCCGGGTCGCGCGGAAATGAGTCCGGAGCTGGGCTCGGGTGAGTTCCCGATATGGCGGCGTGCCGCAGAGGCATGGAAGCGCTGCCCCCTCGTGACGGCACTACCGGCCCCTCGGGCTTCGGGACCGACTCACGACGCGGGACGTGACGTCCCCGGCCGCGATGCTTGCTCCTCGCGCGCGAGCGCCCGGGGGAGGTCGCGTCCGGGCATCAGGTCAGGTCGCACCTGGCGCGGCGGTCTACGCGCAGCCGCGGAGCGTCTCGTCCCTCGCTCCGGGGACGCGCAACGCTGCGTGAAGGTGAGGAGTGAGGCGCCTGGGACTCGAACCCAGAACCACCGGCTTAAAAGGCCGATGCTCTACCAATTGAGCTAGCGCCTCGGTGCGTCCGCGCCGCACAGATACCACGCGTCCCGCGAGCATTGGGGCCGTGGCGACCCCGGAACCTGGGATACCCCCGGTCCTCTCGAAGCGCTACGGAGAGTTATGCAGGCGCGCGGCGTGCAATGGCGCTCCCTGCAGTCTGGAGGTTCCCATGACGTCGACGCTCCTCGCGCTCGTGCTCGCTGCGACCCCGGTCGCCTCGGTCTTCGTCCCCGCGCCCCCCGGCGAGCTCCGGGGCCAGGTGATCGGCCCGTCGGGCGCGCCCGTGAAGCACTTCACCGTGAACACCGTCGCGTTTCACGACCCCGAGGGGCGCTTCAAGGTGCTCACGCCGCCGGAGGGTGAGTTCCGCGTCGTCGTCCGCGCCGACGGCTTCGCGCCGAACGTCTTCCACGTGCAGGGCGCCTCCGGGAAGAAGCTTCAGATCCCGGAGATCCGGCTCGGCGCGGGCGAGCACGTGCTCGGCGAGGTGCTCGACGCCGAGACCGGCACGCCGGTCGCCGAGGCGCGCGCCTCGCTCGCCGACCCCGCCAAGCTCGAGCGGCTCCGCTTCGTGCGCCCCGAGCGCGTCGCGCCCCTCGGCGTGAGCGGGACGGGCGGCTGGTACGAGCTGCGCCACACGCCGCGCGGGCTCCTCGTGCTCGTCGTGAGCGCGCCGGGCTACCTCCCCGAGTTCGTGCAGGTGAACACGCGCGACGCGCTGCCGACGGTCCTCCTCCATCGCGGCGGGGGGGTCGCCGGGTCGGTCCGCGACGCCGCCGGCGCGCCGCTCCCCCGCGCCCGCGTCATCGCCCTCTCGAAGCTGGCCAACGACGGCGCGGAGGGGTCCTCCGACGCGATCGGCCGGTTCGCCTTCGAGCGGCTGCGCCCGGGGCGCTACCGCGTCGTCGCGCTCGCCGCCGGGCGGACCGCCGACGCCGGCGAGCTCGAGGTACACGACGGCGAGGTGACCGAGGTGTCGATCCGGGTCGCCGCGCCCGGGTCGATGCCGCTCGCCTCCCGCTGACGCGCGCGGGTCGCGTGCGCGCCGCGCGCACGCGCGGCATGATGTCGGCGTGCACGACGCCCCCGAGCTCACCTTCGAGACACCCGAGCGCGTCGCGCTCCGGCTCGAGATCGCAGGGCTCGGCGCGCGGGCGTTCGCGTACCTCGTCGACCTCGTCGTGCTGTTCCTCCTCTGGGTCCTCGGGCTCGTCGTCTACTCGGTGTCGGGCGATCTCCTCCGCGACGTGCAGGCGCTCACCTGGGCCGGCCAGCTCGGCGCCGTCGCGGCGGTGCTCCTCTCCGGCTGGGGCTGGGACGTCCTCTGGGAGGTCGCGGCCGGCGGACAGACGCCCGGAAAGCGCGCGCTCGGCATCCGGGTCGTGTGCGCCGACGGAGCGCCCGTGGGAATCGCCGAGTCGCTCGCGCGGAACCTCCTGCGCGCGGTGGAGGTCCCGTTCGGCTACGCCCCGGGCGTCCTCTCCGTGGCGCTCTCGCCGCGGCGGCAGCGGCTCGGGGATCTCGTCGCCGGTACGCTCGTCGTGCGCGAGCGCCGCTACGAGCTCTCGCGCTACGCCGCACCGGCTTCGGAGGCCGACCCGCGGTTCGTCTTCCTGCGCGGGCGCGCCGGCGCGCTGCTCGCCGCGGACGAGTTCGAGCGGCTCGCGGACTTCCTAGCCCGCCGCCCGGCGCTCGCGCCCGAGGCGCGCGCCCGGGTCGCTGAGCGGCTCGCCGGCGCCCTCGCGCGCCGCGCCGGAGCGCCCTCGCCCGACGACGCGCCGGAGGGGTTCCTCGAAGCGCTCGCCCATCACTACGCCGCGGGCGGCCCGTGATCGCCGCGCGGACCCGCAATGTCGGCGCGTTCGTGCGGTCGCGCCGGGCCGGCTGGGAGAGGCTCGCGGCGCTCGCCGCGCGCGCCGAGTCGGGGCGGCTGCCGCTCGGGGAGGTGGAGGAGCTCGACCGGCTCTACCGGCGCGCGGCGGGGGACCTCGCCTTTGCGCGCGGCGCGTTTCCGGGCTCCGACGCCGAGGGCCACCTCGCGCACGTGACCGCCCGCGCGTACGCGGCGCTCTACCGGCCGCGGCGGTCGGGGCTGGGCCGCGCCGTGCGGCTCGTGCGCGACGAGGCGCCGGCGGCCTTCCGGCGCCATCTCCGCGCCTTCGCGCTCGCGATGGCGCTCCTCGCCGGATCCGCGGCGGCGGGGGGGCTCGCGGTCGCGGTGGAACCGGCGGTCGCGACGATCCTCGTGCCGGAGCAGGTGCGCGACGCCGTCGCGGCGCGGCGGATGTGGACGGAGCACCTGCTCGAGGCGGCCCCCGGCCTCTCCAGCTCGGCCATCGCGCACAACAACGTGACGGTCGCCTCGCTCGCGTTCGCCCTCGGCCTCACCGCTGGGCTCGGGACCGCGCTGCTCCTCGTCGCGAACGGGCTCCTGCTCGGCGCGGTGGTCGCCCACGCCGTCCAGGGCGGCATGGGCGGCCCGCTCCTCGCGTTTCTTGCGGCGCACGGGCCGGCGGAGCTCTCGGCGCTCGTCCTCGCGGCGCAGGCCGGGTTCGTGCTCGCCGCGGCGGTCGTCGACCCCGGCGAGTGGCCGCGCTCCGCCGCGCTCGCCGCCGCCAGCCGCGAGGCGGTGCGGCTCATGGCGGTGGTCGTCCCGGTGCTCGCCGTCGTCGCGCTCGTCGAGAGCGCCGTCTCGCCGGGCGACCGATTCGCGCCGCCAGCGAAGGCGGCGCTCGGGCTCGGCCTCGCGGCCGCGCTCTTCCTGTGGCTCGGCCGGCGCGGGAGTCGCGCCGCTCCCGCTCTCTAGCGCTTCCGCCCGGCGGCGGCGGGGGCGATCTCGAACACGTCCGCGGGATCCACCTCGGGGAAGCCGTCCGGCGGCGCGGCCGTCCGCTGGGGGCGGCGCGCCTCGCCCGCCGCGAGCCGGCGCTCGTCCGCCTCGACCCGCGCGAACCAGCGGGAGGCCGACGCCTTCACGCGCGCCCACCGCACGTCGTCCTGCGAGGCCGTCGGGATCTCTGACGGCCGGGCGGCACGCACCGGCGTCTCGAGCACGCGCGCCCCGGCGCGTCGCCGGAACACCTCTCCGTAGAGCGAGCTGTGCGTCCTCGCGCAGAACGGGCACTGGTAATACCGGATCGGGCTCCCGGGAGCTGACCAGGAGGTCATGACGACCCGGCAGTGCGTGCACTCGACGGACGCTTCCATTCGCTCTCGGGAGATATCACCGCGGGTCCGCGGGTCAAGAAAAGCGCCGGGGATCACTCGGGGATCTTGCGATGCTCGCGTCCAAGGCGACGAGCGTTCCGGCGGGGACGCTCGTCAAGATCCGGGGCGACTGCCCTACATTCGAGAGCGACATCCGGACGTGGGCGGAGCGCTCGAAGCGGACCATCCTCGCGGTCATGGGGGCGCCGCCGAAGCTCGTCATCCAGATCCGGCTTTAGCCGCACGGCGCGGCGTCCCGCGTTATCGTCGGTCCATGCCGACCGTGGTGAACCTCGAAGGCGTCCTCGTCGAGCCAGAGCAGGCGAAGGTCTCCGTCTTCGACCGCGGGTTCCTTTACGGCGACAGCGTGTACGAGGTCATCCGCACGTACGGCGGTCGGCCGTTCGAGGAGGAGGCGCACCTCGCGCGCCTCCGGCACTCCGCCGAACGGATCGGCCTCTCGCCGAAGTGGGACGGCGCGCGCACGGCGCGGGAGATCGCGCGGACGCTCGAGGCGGCCCGCGGCGGCGACCGGCCCGATCCCGACGCGGCGCCGTGGAACGTGGGGGAGCGTTACGTCCGCGTCGTGATGACGCGTGGCGCGGGGGAGATCGGTCTCGATCCGGCTCTCGCCGTGAACCCGGTCGCGGTCGTCATCGTGCAGCCGCTCGCCGGACCGCCGGCGCGCGCCTACCGCGACGGCGTCGCGGCGGCGATCGTCGGGGTGCGGCGCGCCGCCCCCGAGGCGATCGACCCGTCCGCGAAGACCGGCGCGCACCTACCGAACGTGCTCGCGGTGCGGGAGGCGCGCGCGGCGGGCGCCCACGAGGCGCTCCTCCTCGACGGGCGCGGCTTCGTGACCGAGGGCTCGTCCTCGAACGTCTTCGTCGTCGCGGGCGGCGTCGTCCGCACGCCGCCGCTCGGCGCCGGAATCCTGGAGGGCGTGACGCGCGGCGTCGTCCTCCGCCTCGCGCGGGCCCTCGGGCTCGCCGCGGCGGAGGTCGCGCTCCTTCCCGAGGAGCTCGAGGGCGCGGACGAGGTCTTCATCACCTCGACGGTGCGCGAGATCGTGCCCGTGACGCGGGTCGGGGCTCGGGCGGTGGGGGCGGGTCGACCCGGGCCCGTGACGCGCCGGCTCCACCGCGCGCTCCGCGAGGTGGCGGGCGGTCCGCCGGGCCTCTCCTGAACGCACTGTGCGGCGAGGTGGGCGCGACGGCGCGTCACGTCGGACAACCTGGAAGGGCCCGGGGAAGCTAAGCTGCGGGGACGCATGGGTCGCCGCTTCGCCGTCCTCCTCCTCGTCCTCCTCGCGCCGCCGATCCCCACCCGGGCCGAGTCCCAGGTCGAGATCGCGATCCAGGCGCTCCGGAAGGACTCGTCGCTCAAGGTCCGCACGCAGGCGGCCATCATCCTCGGGCAGCGGACGATCGCGGAGGCGGTCTCCGCGCTGCGCGAGGCAGTGGCGACCGACCAGGCGGCCGCTGTCCGGCTCGCCGCGGTGGGTGCGCTCGGAAAGATCCGGGATCGCTCCGCCCGCCCGACGCTGCGCGCCGCCGCCGACGCGGATTCCGACGCGGCGGTCCGCAAGGCGGCCCAGAAGGCGCTCGAAGACCTCGGCCCGCTGTCCTTCTCGATCGACGAGCCCGGCGGGACGGGCAGCGCCGCCGCGCGCGGCGCGCTCAGGGACGCCCTCACGAACGAGCTGCGGGAGCGGGGGTTCGCGGTGGTGGACCGCGGCGGCATGCGGCTCAAGGCGTCCGTGCTGCACGTCGACGTCGACGCCAGGGGCGGCAAGACCGTCATCGCGGTGAAGGCGTCGCTCGTCGCGGTGGACGACGACGGCCGCATGGCGGCGATGCTGGAGGGCGGCGCGAGGCTCTCCGCGAGCGGGGCGATCCCGGAGGCGAAGCTCGGCATCTACTCGGCCAAGGCCCTCGAGGCGACCGCGAAGACCCTGTGCGAGGATCTCGCCGCGAAGCTCGGAGAGCGGTAAAAGGGAACGGGTCCATGGAACCCACTTCTGCCACCCGGCCCAGCGGCCCCACCCCCGAGACGCCCGACGCCCCGCCGGCGGGCGCTGACGGCCGCGCGCCGAAGCGGAAGTTCAAGAACTACCTGCTCGACACCGGGCTGCAGCTCAAGCTCGCGAGCTACCTGCTCGCCGCCGCGACCGCGCTGTCCGTCGGCCTCGGCTGGCTCCTCTGGTCGGCGTACCGCGAGACGAGCCGGGTCGTCGCGCTCGGTGACCCGGAGGTCGGCGACTCGATCGCCGCCGCGCTCGCGGTCGAGGACCGGTGGCGGATCGTGCTCGTCTCGATCGCGCTCGCGCTCGTGCTCCTGTGCCTGCTCGGGGCCGCGGTCGTCATCACCCACCGCGTCGCGGGCCCCGCGTTCGTCATCCGCCGGACCTGCAAGCAGGTCGCGGAGGGGAACCTCTCGCGACCGCGCCCGCTGCGAAACCACGACCTGCTCGTGGACCTTGCCGACACCGTGGCGTCGATGGTGGACGCGCTCCGCGATCGCGAGGCGATCGATGCTGGCGTGATGGCTCGCGCCGCGGCGACGCTCCGCGACCCGGCCGCGACGCCCGCCGCCGCCGCTGCCGCCGCCGCCGAGCTCGAGCGTCTCGCGGCCGAGAAGGAGGCGCGGCTCGAGTCGTGAGGAGGGCCGCGCTCCTCGCCCTCGTACTCTCGTCGTGCGCGACGGGCCGCGGCCCCTCTACGGCGTCGGCGGCGACCGCGGCAGCTCCCGACCCGGACGCGGAGGTCGCCGTCACGGCCACCGCCGCACCCGAGCCGGAGGTCGCGACGAGCACCGCCCCGCCGGCGTCCACCGCCGGGACCGAGGGTCCGCCGCCAGAGGGTGCGACGACCGCGGCGCCCCCGCCCGCGCCGCTCCCGCCGCCGCTCCCCACGCCCGAGCCGCCGCCGCTCGTGCCGCCCGCCGCGTCGGACCTGGCGGATCCGCTCGACGTGCTCTGGGGCCACCGGCTCGACTTCTCGAGCCGCGGCGAGCCCCTCGTGTCGATCCGGCTCATGGAGGGCCAGCGCGAGATCACGTTCCGGTCCCGCGGCGCGGCTCGCGTCGTGCTGCGCGGCGGCGGCGTCGTCGAGATCCCGGCGGGTGCCCGGCTCACGGTCCGCGCGCGGCGGACCGCGCCGGCGGCGATCGTGCACCACCCGCTCCTCGCCGAGGCGCAGATCGCCGATCGCGATCGGCTCGAGCCCGTTCGGCGAGACTTCGAGGCGAAGGGCCTCCTCGTCCTCTCGCGCATCGTCGGTGCCGTCTACGGCCTCGGCGGTCGTGTCGTCGATAACCGCCGGGAGCTCCTGCTCGCGGCATCCGACGGCAGCGAGGAGGGAGCCCGGCGCAGCGCGGACGAGCTGCGCGCCCGGCTCGGCGCGAGGCCCGCGATCCACTCGGAGGTGGTGGCGCGGCCGCGCGGCACGCTCGAGCTGCACGCGGAGGGCGGCGCGCCGCTCGGCGAGGCGGACGCGGCGCTCTGGGTCGAGGTGGACGGGGACCTCGGGTTCGTCGTCGAGGGCGTGGAGCACGAGCGCAGCCCGACGGCGCGTGCGCGCGAGGATCGGGCTTACCACGGCCGGCTCTACGTCACGCTAGACGCTCGCGGCGCGCTCGCGGCGGTCCACGGCGTGTCGCTCGAGGAGCTGCTCCGGGCCATCGTGCCGAGCGAGATGCCCGCGTCATCGCACGTCGAGGCGCTGAAGGCGCAGGCGGTCACCGCCCGCTCGAACGTGCTCGCGCAGATCGGGACGCGCCACCTCACCGATCCGTTCATGCTCTGCGCGGAGGTCCATTGCCAGGCCTACCGCGGCGACGCGGCGCGCACCGCGCGCACCGACGAGGCGGTCCGGGCGACGCGCGGCGAGGCGCTCTTCGGAGGCGCCGACCGGACGCTCGTCGACGCGGTCTACTCGGCGATGTGCGGGGGGCACGGCGAGGACGCCGACCAGGTCTGGGGGAACGCGCCGAACCCGAGCCTGCGCGGCCGCCCCGACCTGCCGTCAGGCCCGGGCGCGCGCTGGTCCCGCGCGCTGCGCGACGAGGCGACGCTCCGCGCCTTCCTCGTCGCCGCGCCCGACGCGTACTGCAAGCGTCCCGCCGCGGCGCGCAAGGACCGCTTCCGCTGGGAGCGGCGCTTCTCCGGCGGGGAGCTCGACGCCGCGCTCGCGCCGCTCGGCGTCGGCCGGGTCAGGCGGGTCTCCGTCGGTGCGCGCGGCGTGTCGGGCCGCGCGAGGGTGCTCGAGGTCGAGGGCGAGGCGGGACGCGCCGAGGTCCAGGGCGAGCTGCGGATCCGCCGGCTTCTCGGCAACCTGCCGTCCGCGATGTTCGTCCTCGATCACGAGGCCGGTGCGACGGTGCTCCGCGGGGGCGGCTGGGGTCACGGCGCAGGGATGTGCCAGTGGGGCGCGGTCGGCCGGGCCGAGGCGGGGCAGGGGTACCGCGAGATCCTCCGCGCCTACTTCTCGGGCGCGGAGGTCGCGCGGGTGTACTGATCTCCGTGTCCGCGTCGACGTGGTCGTGGACGTGGTCGTGAGCTCGGACGGAGGTGGTTGTCCTCGTCATCGCGCTCGATCTCATCCGGTTGCGCTCCCGTCCACGACCACGTCCAAGTCCACGACCACGTCTTCCGGCCCCCTCGGGGTTCTCGGGAAACGCCCCGCTCGTTCGGGCCGATGCCGGGGTCACCCGGTCGCCGCAATTTCCCAGCGTCGGCAACGAGATCGCGGCGGACGGAACCGGGATGGACCACGACACCAGGGTGCTCGTCATCGAGGACGATGACGACGCCCGCGACGCCCTCTGCGAGTACCTCGCCGCGGCCGGCTTCGCGCCGCGACCCGCCCGCAGCGGCGCCGAGGCGCTGGCTGCGGCCGCGGCGGAGCCGCCGGATGCGGTGCTGCTCGACCTCGTCATCCCGGAGCCCGACGGCTTCGAGGTGCTCGGACGCCTCCACGCGGCCGACCCCGCGCTGCCCGTCATCGTGATGTCCGCGCTCTCCGAGACTGAGGCGGTCGTGCGCGCAATGAAGCTCGGCGCGCTCGACTACCTGCCGAAGCCGTTCGAGGTTCACGAGCTCGATCTCGTGCTCCGCCGCGCGCTCGAGCGGCCGGGCCACCGCCCGCCCGACGCGCCGCCGCTCCGCCCTCCCGCACGGGAGGCCGACGCGGACGCCGAGCCGGCGCCGACCCTCTCGGGCGCGATGGAGCGGGTGTGGTCGCTCGCCCACCGCATCGCCGACACCGACGTGCCGGTGCTGCTCGTCGGAGAGAGCGGAGTCGGCAAGGACGTCATCGCGCGCCGGATCCACGCGACGAGCCGGCGCGCGGCGCGGCCGTTCGTGAAGATCAACTGCGCCGCGCTCCCGGGCGAGCTCCTCGAGAGCGAGCTCTTCGGCCACGACAAAGGCGCGTTCACCGGCGCGCACGCCGAGAAGCCCGGCAAGTTCGAGCTCGCGGACCAGGGCACCATCTTCCTCGACGAGATCGGCGAGATGGACCCGCGCCTGCAGGCGAAGCTCCTCCAGGTCCTGCAGGATGAGGAGTTCTACCGGGTCGGCGGCAAGCGCCCGGTCCGGGTCGACGCGCGCGTCGTCGTCGCGACCAACCGGAACCTCGAGGCGGCGATCCGGCAGGGCGCCTTCCGCGAGGACCTCTTCTATCGGCTCAACGTGGTCACGATCCGCGTCCCGCCGCTTCGCGAGCGGAAGGAGGAGATCGGGCCGCTCGTGGAGCACTTCGTCACGAAGTACCGCAACCGGTACCGCGGCGGGCTCGAGCAGGTGCCGCCGGAGGTGATGGAGCGCTTCCACGCGTACGACTGGCCGGGCAACGTCCGCGAGCTCGAGAACCTCGTCCGGCGGCTCGTCGTGCTGCGCGACCCGGCGATGGTGCTCGGCGAGCTCGCGCTCCCCGCGCGCGCGGCGCCGACCGTGCTGAACGGGGCCGCGAACGCGGTCCGCGCTGTGAGTGGGCTCCACGCGGTCCTGCCGGAGGACGCGCCTCTCAAGGACGTCGCGCGTCGCGCCGCGCGGATCGCCGAGCGCGAGGCGATCCTGCGCGCGCTCGGGCGCACCGGGTGGAACAAGCGGAGGGCCGCGAAGCGGCTGCAGATCAGCTACAAGGCGCTGCTCTACAAGATCAAGGACTGCGAGATCGTCGATCCTCGCGATGCAGCGATGACGGAGTGACGGGGCGCGCTACGCGGTCCGCTCCACCTGGACCGAGGCGGCCGCCGCCATGGGCGCCGCCTCGGGCTTCGGGGTCACGTTCACGTTCACGTTCGCGATCGAGCCGTCGCCGGCGCGCGTCGCCGTCCCGCGCGTGGTGCGCGTCGAGACGAACAGGAGCGCGAGGCCGAGCGCGAACAGCACGAGCGGCTCCGTCCACGTCCCGGGGAACGCACGCGACACCGCCGTGCCCGCCCCGAACAGGCCCACCGTCCACACCGTCGCCCTCAGCATCTGCTCCCCCCGCGGTCACGCGGCGGCCGCTTTCCGGCCCCCGCGCGGCGTCCCTTCGGAACGTCATGCGCGGGAGCCCCCGCGGCAACGCGAGCAGCGCCGTTCCGCGCATGGGAAAACCGTTCACCCGCGACGGCGCTCGCGCGTCACGGCGGGCCCGACGCTCGTCCGTGCCCTGCGCGCCGGAGCGTCCGCCGGAATGCGCGTCGAGTCGGCGCTCTCGACGCTGCGGTGGGCGCAGGACGGACATGTGGCACGCGCCGTGCTCGGTGGGTCCGCGATTTCGCGCGGCTACTCGCGGGAGGCACACGGATGGTTCGACCGAACAGGGCGGTGCTGGCGGGCGTGCTCCTCGCATCGGCGTGCGCTTCGACGCGTCCCTCCGAGCGGCCGAAGGAGCGGCCGGAGACGGGCGAGTACCGCATCGGGCGCGAGGACGTGCTCGAGGTCGTCGTCTGGCACGAGCCCGAGCTGACGCGCGTCGTCCCCGTCCGGCCCGACGGGCGCATCTCGCTGCCGCTCGCGGGTGAGGTCGAGGCCGCGGGGAAGACGCCGGGGGAGCTGCAGGCGGGCCTCACGCGGGCGCTCGAGCCGTACATCCACGACACGCGCGTGGCGGTGCTCGTGCGGGAGATCAACGGCGCGAAGGCTTACGTGCTCGGCGAGGTGACGAAGCCGGGCGGCTTCCCGCTGCGCGGGCCGATGTCGGTCATGCAAGCCATCGCGGTCGCCGGCGGGCGGACCGAGTTCGCGAAGGACGAGGTGGTCTGGCTGAGACAGGCTGCGGCCGGGAAGACGGAGCGCGTGACGCTCTCTTTCCGCGAGCTGGTGCAGGGGGAGGCGGCGGGTGCGCTCTGGTTGAGGCCCGGCGACGTGCTGTACGTGCCGTAGGGCAGCGGCGAGAGCGCGGGGCGGAGGCAGGCGATGGGCGCGTGGCGCGGAATCGGGACGGCGGTCGTGTTGGCCGTACTCCTGCGCGCCACGGTGGCGGCGGCGGGTACTTTGGTGGAGCCCATCGCCCGCCTCTTCCTCGAGGGCGGGTGGGATTCGAACGCGTTGTACGACGGGCAGAGCGCCGATACGATCGGCCGCTTCTCGCCGGAGGTGGGGCTGAGGCTCCACGCGCCGCTCTGGGATCTGAAGACGACGTACGGCGGCGAGCTCGTCTACTTCGAGCGGCTCGCGTCGGGCGGCATCTGGAACCACCGCGCGGGTGTGTCGCTCGACTCGCGTCCGACGCGGCTCACGATATTCACGGGCAACCTGCGGCTCTCGCAGGCGTTCGATCCCGCCGGGCTCGCGCAGGCCGGGGTCTTCCGGACGGGGCGGCAGCGCGCGCTCGTCGTGAACGGCCGGGCGCGGTTCGACTTCCTCGCCGATCCGCTCGTCGACACGGCGGCCACGATGAATGAGCGGAGCGTCCTGTTCCAGGACGGAACGGGCGGCGCCATGCACGCGCCGGGGGTCGAGACCCTCTGGCGGTTCGGGCGGCGCCTCGCGCTCGGCGCCGCGTACGGCTTCGGCCTCTTCCAGAGCTTCGAGCACGCGCCCACGCCCGACGCGCTCGCGTACTCGCACGCGGTGCGGCTGCGCGCGCGCTGGCGCGCCGAGCGACACGTCACGGTGGACGCGTCGGCAGGGCCGGCCCTCTGGCTCCCCGCCGGGAGCCGCTCGATCGTGCCGGAGGCCCTCGTCGAGGTGCTGATCGCCACGCGCGGGCTCGACCTGCGCTTCGACGCGGCGCACGGCCTCGGGATCGGCGCGACGGCTCGCCCGGGCCTCGTGGACTACGCAGAGATCGGGGCGGAGCGGCGCTGGGCGCGCCGCTGGTTCGCGCGGGGCGACGGCGGGCTCTGGCGTTCCGGAACGGTGCCTTCCGGGCGCGACGCGGTGACCGGGTACATGCTGGCAGGGGAGGCCGGAGCGATCCTGGGAGGGAATCTCCGGTTGTCGATCACGGGGGCCCAATACGGGCGGACGGACGACCTCGCCGCGGCGGAGTTCCGCCGGACGACCGTCGGCCTCCGGGTGGGGTGGGAGCTTCCGGGTCGCTGAGGGGGAAGTCGGGGGGGCCATGGAACGGACGTACACGCTGCACGACGTGCTCGCCGTGCTGAAGCGACGCAGGACGCTCGCGCTCGCCGTAGCGGGCGCCGCGCTCGTCGTGGGCGTCGTCGCCGCGCTCGCCATGCCGTCGGAGTGGTCCGCGACGAGCGTCGTCCAGATCGAGGCGCGCCGCCTTCCGGCGGACTTCTTCCCTGCCCAGTCGGTGACCTCGTTCGAGGACCGGATGCGCACCGTGAAGCACGGCGTCCTCGCCCGACCGGTGCTCGAGCGGGTGATCCGCGAGACCGACTACGCGCCCGACCTCCGCGGCGATCTGGACGAGGCGGTCTCGCGACTCCGCCGCTCGATCGAGGTTCGACTCGAGGGCGAGGTTGCGGGCGGCCCGCCCGGGCTCCTCTTCGTCGTCGAGGTGCGCGGAAAGGACCGCGCCAAGGTCACGAAGGCCGCCGACCTGCTGCCGCGCGTGTACGCCGAGATGACGCGCCAGGTGCTCTCGGCACAGGCGAGGAGCCTGCGGGAGACGCTCGACGCGCAAGCGGCCGCGCTCGGCAAGACGCTCTCCGGCGACGAGGCGAAGATCCTCGCTTTCAAGCTCCAGCATCAGACGGAGCTGCCGGAGATGGTCGAGACGAACGCCCGCTCCGTCGCCCGCGTCCAGGCGCTCATGGACATGCGGCTCGGCGCGATCGCCGACTCGCGCCGGCGCCGCGCCGACCTCCTCGCGATGATCCCGGAGGCCCCGAGCGCGCCGGGCATGGCCGAGACCGGGCTCGACGCGGCGATCCGCCGGCTCCAGGCAGCGGAGGCCGCGTACGGCGAGGACCACCCCGACGTCCGCCGAGCGCGTCGCGAGCTCGACGAGGCGCAGGCGCGGCGCGACGACGAGCTCGCACGCTTCCGGCGCGAGCGGGTGAAGGAGCAGCTCGGCCGCATCGAGGCGGACGTCGCCGAGGACCGCGCCGCGCTCGCCGCCCTCGACGAGGAGCGCCAGGCGCTGCAGCGCCGCGTCGAGGCGGCGCCGCGCTGGGGCCAGGAGCTCGCGGCGCTGGCGCGCGACTACGACGTGCTCCGCGGCCGGTACGCCGCGGCGGTCTCGCGCCGCGCGGACGCCGCGGCGGCCGAGGCGCTGCTCGCGGCGGACGAGCCGGCGATGTTCCGGATCGTCGAGGCGCCGTCGGTCCCGGCGCGGCCGGTGGCGCCGGACCGCCCGCGGCTCCTGTGGCTCGCGGTGTTCGCCGCGCTCGGCGCCGGGCTCGCCGCCGTCGGCACCGCGGAGTGGCTCGATGCGTCGGTGCGCGGGCCTGAGGACGCGGGGGCGCTCGGCGTGCCGGTGCTCGCCGCCATCCCACGGATCGGCCCGGTCCGGGGCCGCACGTAGCGAGGAGGACACGACGATGATGCCCGCCGAGACCCTGCAGGCCACCCACCCCGAGCTCCAGCCGGAGGCGCGCCTCGTCGCGCTCGCCGCACCGGACTCGGCCGCGGCCGAACAGTTCCGCGTCCTGTACCAGCGCATCCTCCGGCTCGCCGTCCGCCGGCCGCTCCGCGTCCTCGCGATCACCTCCGCCGGACGGAGGGAGGGGCGGACGACCACCGCGGCGAACCTCGCGCTCACCGCGGCGCAGGACGGCCGACCGACGATCCTCGTCGAGGCCGACCTGCGGCGGCCGTCGCTCGCGAAGCTCCTCGGCCTCGCGCCGCGCGCGGGGCTCGCGGAGGTGCTCGAGGGCCGCGCCGAGCTCGGCCAGGCGGTGACCCGGCTCGGCCCGCTCGCGCTGCTCGCCGCGGGCGAGGCCGGCGACCCCGGCGCGCTCCTCCGCGGCGCCTCCGCCGCGGCGCTGCTCGACCAGCTCCGCGCCGGCTGGGAGCTCGTCGTCCTCGACGCGCCGCCGGCGCTCGCCTTCGCGGACGGCGACCGCGTCTCCGGCGACGCCGACGCGGCCCTGCTCGTCGTCCGCGCCGGGACGACGCCGCGCCAGGTGGTGCGGCTCGCGCTCGATGCGCTCGGCGACCGGGCCGCCGGTCTCGTCCTGAACGACGTGGACGCGGACGCGGTGGCGCACGGCCGCTGGATCTACCCGGGGGAGGCGCCGCCGCCCGCGGCGCAGTAGGCGGGGGCGAGGGGCGCCTTGGTCCGGGTCTTCAACCACTGGTTCTCGCCGCGCAAGGCGGCCTACTTCCTCGCCGAGGAGGCGGTCCTCGTCGTCGCGCTGCTCGCGGGTGCTTCGCTCGGGCCCGTCGCGGCGCAGGGCGGCGGCGTGGTGACCCCGGTCGCGCCGGCGGTAGCGCGCGCCGCGCTCGCCTCGCTCTTCTTCGCGGGGGCGCTCTACCTCGGCGACCTGTACGACCTCCACGCCGCCGTCCGCGATCGCGCCGACGGCCGGCGGCTCCTGCGCGCCCTCGGCGTCGCGACGATCGCGCTCGCCCTCGCCGATCTCGCCCTCTCGCTCTTCCTGCCCGGCTGGATGCTGCACCGCTCGCTCGTGCTCGCCGCGACGGGCGGCGCCTTCGGCGTCATCGCCGCGCGCGCCCTCATGCCCGCGGTGGTCGGCTCGGCGACCCGCGTCCTCTTCCTCGGCGCCGGCCCGCGCGCGCGCGACCTCGCCCGCGCGGTGGAGCGCGAGGCGGACGGCCTGTGGGAGGTGGTCGGGTTCGCGGTGCCCCCGGACGAGGCCGGCGCCATCGCCGTCCCCGAGCCTCTCGTCCGCCGCGGCGCGCTCGAGGAGACCGCGCGGCGGCTGCGCGCGCAGATGGTCGTCGTCGCGATGGAGGACCGGCGCCAGGGCCTCCCGCTCGACGCCCTCCTCGCCATCCGGACCCGCGGCGGCCGGGTGGTCGACGACGTGAGCTTCGCCGAGGCCGCGCTCCAGCGCCTGCCGCTCTCGCTCGTCCGGCCGAGCGCGCTCATCTTCGAGGAGGGGTTCCGCGTCTCGCGCGCCACCCGGGCGGTGAAGCGGCTCACGGACGTCCTCGTCGCGACGTCGCTCCTCGTCCTCCTCGCTCCCGTGATGGCGGCGGTCGCGCTCGCCGTGCTCCTCGCCGACGGTCGCCCGGCGCTCTACGCGCAGGAGCGGACGGGTCAGGGCGGCCGCACCTACCGCATCCGGAAGTTCCGCACGATGCGCCGCGACGCGGAGCAGCGCGGCGCCGCGTGGGCGACCGAGGGCGACCCGCGCATCCTGCCGGTGGGCCGCTTCCTGCGCCGGGCGCGGCTCGACGAGCTGCCGCAGCTCTGGAACGTGCTGCGCGGGGACATGAGCCTCGTCGGGCCGCGCCCGGAGCGAGAGGTGTTCCTGCGCGAGCTCGAGGTGCGCTATCCGCTCTTCCGGCTGCGCCAGCTCGTGAAGCCCGGCCTCTCCGGCTGGGCGCAGCTCCGCCATGGCTACGGCTCGACCATCGAGGAGCAGGGGCGGAAGCTCGAGTACGATCTCTACTACATCAAGAACACCTCGCTGTTCCTCGACCTCGTGTGCCTCCTCGCGACGGCGAAGGTCGTGCTGCTCGGGAAGGGGGCGCGATGAGGACGCTCGAGGACGCGGCGATCTCGGCCTTCGCCCCCGCCGCGGAGCCGCGGCCGATCCGCGTCGTCGCCGTCGGCGGCGGGACCGGGCTGCCGCGCGTGCTCGCGGGGCTCGCGGCCGGGGTCGAGCCGGAGGAGGACCGCCCGGTGGACGTCACCGCGGTCGTCACGACCGCCGACGACGGCGGCAGCTCGGGCGCCCTGCGCCGCGCCTACGGCGTCCCGGCCGCAGGCGACGTGCGCAACTGCCTCGTCGCGCTCGCCGCGGGCGCGAATCCGCTTGCGGCGGTCTTCCAGCACCGCTTCGAGGGGGCGGGCGGGCTCGCCGGCCACACCGTCGGGAACCTCGTCCTCACCGCGCTCGCGCAGCGGCTCGGGGACTTCGGCGAGGCCGTCGAGGCGGCCGCGGCGCTGCTCGGCGTCCGCGGGCGTGTCCTCCCCGCATCGGAGGGTCCGGTGGAGCTCGTCGCGCGCCTCGAGGACGGCCGGCTCGTGCGCGGCGAGACGCGGATCGCGCGGGCCGGCGGCCGCGTCGCCGAGCTCCGGCTCGCGCGCCCCGCCGACGCACCCCGTGCGGCGATCGATGCGGTGCTCGGGGCCGACGTCGTCGTGCTCGGTCCGGGGAGCCTCTACTCGAGCGTGCTCGCGAGCCTCGTCGCGCGCGGCATGCCCGAGGCGCTCCGCAGGACCGCCGCGACGCGCGTGCTCGTCGTGAACCTCCTCACGCAGCCGGGCGAGACCGACGGCCTGACCGCCGCCGACCATGTGAGGGCGGTGCAGCGCCAGCTGGGCGACGTCGTCGACGTCGCGCTCGTCCACCGGGGTCCGCTCCCGCCCGAGGTGGCGGCGGCCCACGCGGCCGAGGGGGCCCATCCGGTCGAGGTGGACCGCGCCGAGGTGGAGTCGCTCGGCGCCGTCGCGGTCGTGCTCGACCTCCTCGCGGGCGGCGACGTCGCCCGTCATGACTCGGACAAGATCGCGCGCGCGCTCCTCGCGATCGCGCGCGCGCGGTAAGGGGGCGCCATGCTCCGGGCCGCCGCCGTCGAGAGGAGCGCGCCGGCGGGCGGGTACGCCTCGGTGGACGAGGTCCGCGGACGCGCCGCGTTCGAGGCGCTCCGCGCGGAGTGGGACGCGCTCGTCGCTCGGGGGCCGGTGGACGTGCCGTTCGCGTCGCACGCCTGGCTCTCGGCCTGGCTCGAGGCGTTCGCGCCCGCGGCGGAGCCGCTCGTACTCGTCGCACGCGGCCGCGGGGGAGCGGCGCTCGGGATGGCGGCGTTCCTCGTGCAGTCCTGGCGCGGGCTCGTCCGGCTCGTCGCGCCTGCGAACGACCACTCCTGCCGCGTCGAGTGGGCGCTCGGGCCCGATCCCGGCAGCGCGGTCGCGGCGCTCTGGGTCCACCTGCGCGATCGGGTTCGCTGGGACGTGCTCCTCCTGCGCGACGTGCCACGGGACGGGCCGACCTCTGCGCTGCTCGAGCCGCTCGCCCGCGCGGACCGGCACCTCACCGGTCGCTGGGAGTCGCTCCGCACCCCGTTCATCCGGCTCGGGGGTCCGTCGGCGGAGGAGCGGACGAGCGCCCGGTTCCGCGCCAACCTGCGCCGGCGGACGCGCCGGCTCCTCGAGCTCGGCGCCGTCGCCGTGCGCCGCGCCGAGGCGCCCGACGAGGTGGACGGCGCGGTGCGGGACTTCCTCGCGCTCGAGGCGTCCGGCTGGAAAGGCGCGGGCGGTACGGCGATCGCGCTCGACCCCGCGCTCGTCCGGTTCTACGCCCGGCTCGCCCGCGATGCCGCCGCGCGCGGGGCGCTCGCGATCCGGGCGCTCACGCTCGACGACCGCCCCGTCGCGGTCCACCTCGGCCTCGTCCACCGTGGGATCTACCACCTGCCGAAGACCGCCTACGACGAGCGGCTGGCGAGCGTCTCGCCAGGGCAGCTCCTCCAGCGGGAGGTGCTCGCAGAGTGCGAGGCGCGCGGCCTCGCCGGGTTCGACTTCCTCGGGCCGGACATGCCCTGGAAGCGGGACTGGGAGCCGGAGCACGCCCCGCACGATTGGCTCTACGTGTACCGCCCCTCTCTCTCCGGCCGCGTGGTGCACAGCTTGAGGCACCGGGTGCGGCCCGTGGTGAAGGAGATCCTCTCGTGGTTGCGGTGAGCCGGGCAATCGCGATTCGGACCTTCGCGGCGGCGCGGCCGCCGCGGGCCCGGTTCATCCCGGCGCTGCCGACGCTCTGGCCGGAGATGCTGTCCCCGTTCGCGCCACCGCGCGACGAGGCCTTCCCGCTCGACGCGCCGCGCACGACCTTCTACTACCTCGCGCGGAACGCGGTCTTCCACGGCGCCCGGCTCCTCGGCCTCGCGGGCCGCGAGGTGCTCGTCCCGGCGTACCACCACGGCGTCGAGGTGGGCGCGCTCGCGGCGGCCGGAGCGATCCCGCGCTTCGTCCGGGTGGACGGCCGGATGCGGCTCGATCTCGAGGACGCGGCGCGGCGGATCGGGCCGCGCACGCGCGCGCTCTACGTCATCCACTACGCCGGCTTCCCGCAGCCGATGGACGAGGTCCACGCGCTGGCGCGCCGACGCGGCCTCCTCGTCGTCGAGGACTGCGCGCTGTCGCTGCTCGCCGCGGAGGGAACCCGGCCGCTCGGCTCGACCGGCCACGTCGGCATCTTCTGCTTCTATAAGACGCTCCCGGTCCCGAATGGCGGCGCGCTCGTCGTGAACGATCCCGACGTCGAGGGCGCGCCGGAGCCGCCGCGCGCGGCGCCGCTCGCCTCCACGCTCTCGCACGCGGCGGGCTCGCTCCTCGCGAACCTGGCCCTGCGGGCCGGCGACCCGGGCGAGGCGCTGCGCAGCGGGGTGCGGCGCGCCTACGCGGTCGCGCGCGGCGCGTCGGGGCTCCGGCCGGTGTCGACAGGAACGCCCGAGTTCGACCCCGCGTACGTCGATCTCGGCATGAGCCCGCTCGCGAGGCTCGTCGCGCGCCGGCTCGATGCCGCGGAGATCGTCGCGGCGCGCCGGCGCAACTACTTCCTGCTCCTCGGCCGCCTGCGCGACCGCGTGCCGCCGGTATTCGGCGAGCTGCCCGCCGGGGCGTGTCCGCTCTTCTATCCGCTCGTCTGCGAGAACAAGGCGGCGGTCGCGGCGCGCCTCGCGCTGCGGCGCATCGAGACGGTGGACTTCTGGCGAGAGGGTCACCCGCTCTGCCGCGCGGGCGAGTTCCCAGAGGCCGAGGCGCTCCGCCGGCGCGTGCTCGAGCTCCCCGTCCACCAGGACCTCGCCCCCGAGGACATGGCGCACCTCGCGCGGGCGGTCGAGGAGGCGCTCGCGTGACGGTCCGCGCGGCGCCATTCGCAGTCCGCTCGTCGCGCGACCCGCGCCGCCTCGACGCGCTCCACGCCGAGTGGTCGGCGCTATTCGACGCGGCGGCGGAGCCGTCGCCGTTCCTCTCCTGGGAGTGGCTCGGCGCGTGGTGGCGCGCCTTCGGCGGGCGGCGCGAGCCCTGGATCCTCGAGGCGCGCGACGGCGCGGGCAGCCTCGCGGGGCTCCTCCTCCTCGCCGGCGGCGCGGGGCCGCTCGGGCTGCGGCGCTGGCGCCTGCTCGGGAACGGCGTCACCGGCGCCGACGGGCTCGACGTGCTCGCCCGCGCCGCGGACGCGTCGGCGGTGCGCGAGGCGCTCTCTCGCGCGCTCCTCGACGCCTCCGGGGAGTGGGACGTCCTCGACCTCGAGGACCTCCCCTGCGGTTCGCCCACGGTCGGGGTGCTCCGGCGTCTCATGGGCGCGCGCGGCGCGAGCGCGCGCGTCGAGCGCGGCTTCGTCTGTCCCGGCTTCGCGCTGCGCGGGACGTTCGAGGCGCACCTCGCGCGCGTCCCGCGCCGCGAGACCTACGGCCGCCGCGTCCGCTGGCTCACCCGCCAGCCCGGCTTCAGGATCGACGTCGCGATGACGCCCGCCGAGGCGCCGGAGGCGCTCGAGGACCTCCTGCGCCTCCACCGGCTCCGCTGGGCGGCCGAGGGCGGCTCGGCGGGCATCCCGCAGGGCGCGGTCGAGGACTTCCACCGCGAGGCGGCGCCGCGCCTCGCGAAGCGCGGCTGGCTTCGCCTATACCGCCTGCACGTCGGCGGCGCCGCCGTCGCGGCGGTCTACGGTCTCGAGGTCCGGCGCCGCTTCTTCTACTACCAGTCCGGCTACGATCCCGCCTGGGCGCCGCGGAGCCCCGGGCTCGTGCTCGTCGGCCGGACGATCGAGGACGCGTACGGGCGCGGCCTGTCGGACTACGACTTCCTGCGCGGCACCGAGCCCTACAAGCTCGAGTGGGCGTCCGATCGCCACGAGACCTGCACGATCCGGCTCCGCGCGCCGTCGCTGCGCGCGGGCACGGCCGCGCTCGCCCGCGAGGCGTGGCGCGGAGCGAGGGATGCCGCGCGGGCGATCGCGCCCGCGCGCGCGTGGGAGGCGCTCCGGCGCGCGCGGCGTGGCTTCGAGTCGCGCTCGCTCGCGGGCGCGAGGACCGGAGGGGGAGAGCCGTGATCTTCGATCGAATCGACTCGAGCCCGCTCTCGATCATGCGGCGCACCGCGAAGGCGGCGGTGGCCGGCGCGCTGCTCGCCTCGGGCGCCCACCGGCTCGTCCGCGCGATCCGGACGCGGACTGCCGGCGGCGCCCGCGTGCTCCTGCTCTCCTATCATCGCGCCACGCTCGACTTCGCGCAGAGCGCGCGCGAGGGCATCCCCTCGATGCTCGTCTCCGCCGCGACGCTGAGGCGCCACCTCGAGCAGCTCGCGCGGAGCTGGGAGATCGTCTCGCTCTCCGAGGCCGCGCGGGTGCTCGCCGAGGGCGTGCGCGGCCCGGCCCGGGCGTTCGCGGCGATCACGTTCGACGACGGATACGCGGACAACCACGCGGTGGCGCTCCCGGTGCTCGCCTCGCTCCGCATCCCGGCGACGGTCTACGTCGCCACGGGGTTCACCGGGACCGGCGCGCGGTTCGCGCACGACCGGCTGTTCGCGACGTTGCGCGAGCTCGCGCGGCGCGGCATCCCGCCACGGCGCGCCGGGCTCGAGGCGCCGCTGCAGGCGCTCCTCGCGACGTGCGCGGGAGCGACGCCGGCGATGACGCTCGACCGACTCATCGCGCGGCTCCCCCACGCGGCGCTGCTCGCGGTGGCGGCAGCGCTCGAGGCTCGCACCGGCCTCTCTCCTGACCTCCTCCCCGCGGGCGCGCGCCCGCTCGACTGGGACGAGGTGACGGACCTCGCGGCCGCAGGGCTCGACGTCGGCGGCCACAGCGTGAGCCACGCGGCCCTCCCGAACCTGCCCCTCTCGGAGGCGCGGCGCGAGATCGAGGGCTGCCGCAACGCGATCGCCGAGCGGCTCGGGCGGCCCCCGCGCCACTTCGCCTACCCGAACGGCTTCCACTCGCCGGCGATCAGGCGGGCGGTACGCGAGGCGGGGTTCGAGACCGGCTCGACGACGGAGGATCGCGAGAACGTGCGGGGCTGTGACCTCTTCGCGCTGCGACGCAAGGTGCTCTGGGAGAGCTCGACGCACGGGCCGCTCGGGTACAGCGCGACGCTCGCGACGTGCAGCTTCGAGGGGGTCTTCGGGGCGCTCCGGCTCGCGCGCGGGGTCCCGCGCGAGCGGGCGGACTCGGCTCCCGAGCGGGCGGAGCAGGCGGCGGATCCTGCGCAGCGGGCGGCGTCGTAGGAGGAGGGAAGGTGGAGATCCGGGCGACGGCGGCGCTCGACGCGGGGCTCCTCGCGCGCGAGGCGTGGCTCGAGCGGGCGAGCCGCCGCTGGAGCGGCCTCGCGCACGGCGCGGCGCTCGCCTTTCTCATGATGCTCTACTCGAACCCGCAGTTCTGGTGGCCGTGGTTCGAGAAGCTCCACCTTGCGTTCCTGGCCGCCGGGCTCTGCGGCGCCGCCGTGGTGGTGCACCGCCTCGTCTCGGGCGAGCGGATCCGGATGGGCGGCGCTGCCGCCGCGCCGCTCTGGGTCTACCTCGCCTTCATCCCGGCCTCGCTCGCGTGGACGCTCTCGGAGGGCGATACGCGGTTCGCCATCGGCGAGGCGTGGAAGATGGAGGTCATCTACGTGGCGGTGCAGAACGTCGTGGACACGCGCGCGCGGCTGCGCCGCTTCCTGCTCGTCGCGGCGCTCGCGTCGCTCGGTCCGGCGCTCGGGTCGATCGAGGTCTGGCGGACCGGGGACGCCCTCGTGGACGGCTTCCGCAGCCACTGGCGCGGGGCCTACGGGGATCCCAACCGCCTCGCGATGGCGCTCGTCGCGGTCCTGCCCTTCGCGCTCTACGGGGCGGTGACGGCGCGCCGCCGGCGATTCCGCATCTTCTTCGCCGGCGTCGCCGCCGCGCAGCTCGCGGCCATCGTCCTCACCCACTCGCGCTCGGGCTCGATCGCCGCGGGTCTCGCCGTCCTCCTCTTCATGGCGCGCGGCCGGGGCGGCGCCGCGCGCGGCGCGGTCGCGGCGCTCTCGCTCGCCCTCGGCCTCGGGGCGTTCGCCCCCGACACGTTCTGGCAGCGCTCGGCGACGCTCGCGAACCTCGAGGAGGACGAGTCCGTCCAGGGGAGGGAGAACGCCTGGAAGGTGCTCGGGGTCATCGTGGCCGAGCGCCCCCTCACCGGCGTCGGCGCGGGCGCGTTCGTCCAGGCGTGGGGCCACTTCGCGCCGCTCGAGGCCGGCGCGCGCCGGTACATCGCCCACAACGTCCTGCTCGAGATCGTGGGCGAGCTCGGCGTCGTCGCCTTCGTCCTGTTCTGCGCGTTCTGCGGGTGGCTCCTCCTGAGGCTGTGGAGCGTCGGCGCAGACCCGCTCGTCGGCGTCGAGGCGCGCGCGGTCTTCGCCGCGCTCGCTGGTTACCTCGTCACGGAGATGGCGAACGGCTACTCGCTCTTGTGGTTCCTCTACTTCCTGTTCGCCTGCGCGGCGGCGCTCGTCCGCATCGCGCGCGCGCGGGCGGCCCTCGCGCGGGAGGCCACGTGACGGTTCCGACGAAGGTGCTCGTCTTCCAGAACCGGTTCCTCCTCGGCGGCCAGGAGCGGCAGACGGTGATGAACGTCCGGACGATGGACCGGACCCGGTTCGAGCCGGTGGTGGCGTGCCTGCGGCTCGACGGCGAGCTGCTCGCCGACCTCGCCGAGGTCGGCGTCCGGCCGGTGGTGTTCGACGTCGGCGCCTCGATGCTGCGGCCGCGCACCGCGCTCGTCATCGCCCGCATCGCGCGCTTCATCCACGCGAACGCGATCGCCGTCGTCCACGCCCAGGACCTCTACACGAACACCCTCGGCACGCTCGCGGCGCGGCTCGCAGGCGTCCCCGCGATCGTGACGCGCGTGGACCTGAACCACTCGGTCGTCGGCTACAAGCGCCCGGTGCTCGGCTGGGTCTCGCGCCACGCCGATCGCGTGCTCGTGAACGCGCTCTGCATCCGCGACATGGCGATCCGCGAGGGCGTCGAGCCCGACCGGATCGTGGTGGTCCGCAACGGCCTCGACCTCGAGGCGTTCGATCGCGCCGCGCGGCGGACGCCGGACGCGCCCGTGCCGGAGCCGGGCGGGATCGTGTGCATCGCCAACATGCACCATCCGGTGAAGGGACAGACGGAGCTCCTCCTCGCCATGAAAGACGTCCTCCGCGAGCGCCCGGAGGCGCACCTCGTCCTCGTGGGTGACGGGGTCCGCCGCCCTCACCTCGAGCGCTCGGCGCGGCAGCTCCGGATCGCGGAGCGCTGCCACTTCGTCGGGCACCGGCTCGACGGACCCGCGATCCTGGCGCGCGCGGCGATCGCGGTCTCGGCGTCGCACGCGGAGGGGATCTCGAACGCGATCCTCGAGGGAATGGCGGCGCGCCTCCCCGTCGTGGCGACAGCGGTGGGCGGCTCGCCGGAGCTCGTCCGCGACGGCGTGAACGGGTATCTCGTCCCGCCCGGCGCGCCCGCGCCGCTCGCGCGACGGCTCGTCGACCTGCTCGCGAGCCCGCCCCGCCGGAAGCGGATGGGGGAGCGGGGCCGGCGGATGGTCGAGCGCGAGTTCGCGGTCGAGCAGATGCGGCGGAGCTATGACGCGCTGTACGAGGATCTCACCGGCCTCAAGGTGCCGCGCGTCATGTATGGCGCGGCCTAGGGCGAGGGAACTCGTGCGAGTTCAGGCGCCACGGAGATCGTGGCGGGGCCTGCGGCAGACGACGCCACCGCGGCGGCGGGCCTGTCGGGCCGGCGGCGCTGCTCACCGCCGGGCCTGTTGCACAGAGCGCAGAACACGACGGCGGCGAAGATCAGCCTCGGGACCATGATGGGATGAACCATTTCAAGGGGCGCGCCAGCGGCGACCCCGTGTCGTATCGGGCACTTGCGCCACGAGTGTCCGCGCGGACACGCCCTGGTGCCCGTGCCTGAGGCTCACGCCGTGCGACGATTCCGCGCATGCGCCGGCCCGACGAGGCGCCCCCGGTGACAACTGGGATCGAAGGTGCTCTCCTCTCGCGCGCATGCTGCGCGAGAACGCGCTCGTTTGCTGGCACGTCGCCGATGGTGCTCCGATCCTGTTCGCGGCCCGCGACGAGGTCGCCGGCCCCGTCCCGTCCGAGTGGGAGTTCGGCTGCGGCGCGGAGGGCGAATCGACGGCGGACCTGCGCGTCGTGCCGCTCGACGAGATCGTGCGCCGCGACCCGAGCGCCGTCGAGATCGTCCTCCACCCGCGCGGCACCGCGCTCGAGCGCCCGGCGGCGACCGCACGATGGCACACGGAGGCTGGCCCGGTCCTCTTCCCGCACCGGCCGTCGCGCCGCTGGCCGCGCTTCGACCCGCAGTACCCGCCGCGGCGCGGAGAGCCGCTCGACGCGAGCGACCTGCGACTCATGGCGGACATCGCGCAGTTCGGGTTTCACGTGGTGCGCGGCGCCTCGAACGGCGACGCGCCGGCGTTCGCGTTCTCCGTCGGCCTCTTCCGCACGTTCGACCACCCGGAGGTGGCGCTCTTCGGCCTCGTGCCCGAGATGCTCGACGCGGCGGTGCACCGGATCGCGGAGCGGGTGCGGGGAGGGATCCACTTCGACGAGCCCGACATCGCCGACGGCCTCCTCGACGGCCGCGCCGTCGCGTTCCGGCGGATCGTGCCGCGCCACTACCCGCCGTTCCTCGGGTACGCGGTCTGGTACCACGGCGGCGCGCGCTTCCCGGCGCTGCAGGCGGTCTGGGCCGACGGGGCGCACTTCCCGTGGGACCGCTGGTTCTCGCGCGACCTGCGCGAAGCGCAGCCGATGCTGTTCGAGCCCGAACCGGCGTGACGGGCCGCGCCGGAGGACGGCACGGGCGAGCGCAGGGGCAGCCGGATGAGGCTGCCCCGGAGCGAGCGGGGGTTCGGGGGGCGCGAGGCCCTGAGCCCGCCGAAGGGCCGAGTGTCCCCCCGCCCTCACGAGGAGCGCGGCGCCATCGCGAGCGGCTGCGCCTCCTCGCGGCGCGTGAGCGACGCCTTGAGCCAGTCGCGGTTCATCCGGGCGATCACCTCGAGCGCGATCCCCGCAGGGCAGACCGCGGCGCACTCGCCGATGGTCGTGCAGTGCCCGAAGCCCTCCGCGCGCGCCTGCGCCGTCATGGAGATGACCCGCGCGCCGCGCTCGGGCTGACCCTGCGGCAGGACGCCGAGGTGGGCGATCTTCGCGCCGGTGAAGAGCGCCGCCGACGCATTCGGGCACGCCGCGACGCACGCGCCGCAGCCGATGCACGCCGCGGCCTCCATCGCGCGGTCGGCCGCCGGCTTCGGGACGAGGATCGCGTTCGCCTCCGGCGCGCTCCCGGTCCGGACCGAGACGTAGCCGCCGGACGCGACGATCCGGTCGAGCGCGCTCCGGTCGACGGCGAGGTCCCTCAGGACGGGGAACGCCGCCGCGCGCCACGGCTCGAGCCGGAGCACGTCGCCATCCTGGAAGTGGCGCATGTGCGTCTGGCAGATGGTCGCGTTCGGCAGCGGGCCGTGCGGCTCGCCGTTCACGAGGAACCCGCACGTGCCGCAGATCCCCTCGCGGCAGTCGGAGTCGAACGCGACCGGGTCCTCGCCGCGCTCGACGAGCTGCTGGTTCAGCACGTCGAGCATCTCGAGGAACGACATGTGCTCGCTCACGTCGCCGACGTCGTAGCGGACGAACTGGCCCGCGTCGCGCCCGTCGCGCTGCCGCCAGATGTCGAGGACGATCCGCACCGGCGCTCCCTCACTTGTAGCTGCGCTGCTGCAGCGGGACGTGCTCGAACCGGAGCGGCTCCTTGTGGAGCGCCGGCGCCGCGCCGGGCCCCTGCCACTCCCACGCGGCGACGTAGGCGAACTCGGCGTCGTTGCGGGCCGCCTCGCCGTCCGGCGTCTGGTACTCGACGCGGAAGTGGCCCCCCGCGGACTCGTTGCGGTGGAGCGCGTCGAAGCAGATGAGCTCGGCCAGCTCGAAGTAGTCCGCGACGCGCCCCGCCTTCTCGAGCTCCTGGTTCAGCTCCTCGCCGGACCCCGTCACGCGCAGGTCGTGCCAGAAGGCCTCCTCGAGGACCGGGATCCGCTCGAGCGCGCGGGTGAGGCTCTCGCGCGACCGCGCCATCCCGCACTCCTCCCAGAGGAGCTCGCCGAGCTCGCGGTGAAAGTGATCGACCGGCTTCGTGCCCCCGATCGAGAGGAGCCGCTTCGTGCGCGCCGCGACGTCCCGCTCCGCGTCGCGGAACGCGGCGTGGCCCGCGTCGAGCTTCGCGAGCCCGTCGTGCGCGACGTAGTCGCCGACGGTGTAGGGCACGACGAAGTAGCCGTCGGCGAGCCCCTGCATGAGCGCGGAGGCGCCGAGCCGGTTCGCCCCGTGGTCCGAGAAGTTGGCCTCCCCCGCGACGAACAGGCCGGGGATCGTGCTCATGAGATCGTAGTCCACCCACAGGCCGCCCATCGTGTAGTGGACGGCCGGGTAGATCCGCATCGGCCCGACGTGCGGGTCGTCGCCGGTGATCCGCTCGTACATCTCGAACAGGTTCCCGTACCGCTCGTCGAGCACCCTGCGCCCGAGCCGAGCGAACGCGTCGCGGAAGTCCAGGAAGACGCCGAGCCCGCCCGGCCCGACGCCGCGCCCCTCGTCGCAGACCTTCTTCGCGGCGCGCGAGGCGATGTCGCGCGGGGCGAGGTTGCCGTAGGTCGGGTACATCCGCTCGAGGAAGTAGTCGCGCTCGCCGTCCGGGATCTCCTCCGGCCGGCGCTGGTCGCCGCGCTCCTTCGGGACCCAGACGCGCCCGTCGTTCCGGAGCGACTCGCTCATGAGCGTGAGCTTCGACTGGTACGCGCCCGCGCGCGGGATGCAGGTCGGGTGGATCTGCGTGTAGCAGGGGTTCGCGAAGAGCGCGCCCTTGCGGTGGGCGCGCCAGATCGCCGTCGCGTTCGACCCCTTCGCGTTCGTCGAGAGGAAGAAGACGTTGCCGTAGCCGCCCGTCGCGAGCACGACGGCGTCCGCCGCGAACGACCCGATCCGGCCGCTGACGAGGTCGCGCACGACGACCCCGCGCGCGCGCCCGTCCACGACGACGACCTCGAGCATCTCGGCGCGCGGGAACTGGGTGACGGTGCCCGCCGCCACCTGCCGCTCCAGCGCCTGGTACGCGCCGAGGAGGAGCTGCTGGCCGGTCTGGCCGCGGGCATAGAAGGTGCGCGACACGAGGGCGCCGCCGAACGAGCGGTTCGCGAGGGCGCCGCCGTACTCGCGCGCGAACGGGACCCCCTGCGCGGCGCACTGGTCGATGATGTTCAAGGACAGCTCGGCGAGGCGGTAGACGTTGGCCTCGCGCGAGCGGAAGTCGCCGCCCTTCACGGTGTCGTAGAAGAGCCGCAGGACCGAGTCGCCGTCGTTCTGGTAGTTCTTCGCGGCGTTGATGCCGCCCTGCGCCGCGATGGAGTGGGCGCGGCGCGGCGAGTCCTGGAAGCAGAAGGACAGGACGTCGTAGCCGAGCTCGCCGAGCGACGCCGCGGCGGCGCCGCCCGCGAGCCCGGTCCCGACGACGATGATCCGGTGCTTCCGCTTGTTCGCGGGGTTCACGAGCTTCAGCTCGTACTTGCGGCGCTCCCACTTGCGCTCGATGGGGCCGTCCGGGATCCGCGCGTCGAGCGGTGTCGTCATCCGAGGAGCCCGAGGAGCACCGCGAGCGGCACGGCGGCGAACCCGACGGTGAGGATCGTCGCGAACGCGGCGGCGAAGCGCTGGATGACCGGCGTGAACGCGCGGTTCGAGACGCCGAGCGACTGGAACGCCGACCAGAGCCCGTGCCACAGATGAAAGCCGAGCCCGGCGACCGCGACGATGTAGAAGACGACTGCGGCACCTCGCCCGAACGAGACGACGACGTTGTGGAACACCGCGCCCGGCTGGAAGTCGGGGTTCGCGACGCCGAACGTCAGGTCGAGCAGGTGGTAGACGACGAACCCGAGGATGAGGAAGCCGCTCCAGATCATCGTGCGGGAGGCGGGGGTCGAGCCCTGCGGGCGGTAATCGCGGTACGAGACGGGCCGCGCACGCTGCCGCTCGCCCCAGAGCTGAAGCCCCGCCACGACGTGGACGAGCACAGCGACGAGCAGCACGATCCGCGCCGTCCAGAGGAGCGCCGGGAAGACGCGCAGCTGCTCGGCGTACCGGTCGAGCCTCGCAGCGCCCGCGAACGCCTGCAGGTTCGCGAGCATGTGGACGAGCACGTACACGAACAGGACGAGCCCGGTCGCGGCCATCAGCGCCTTCTTGCCGATGAAGCTCTGCCACACCGCCCCGATGCGGGACGGGCGGAAGACCGGGGTGTCCTCGACGGTGTGCGTCTCGACGGCCATGGGCGACGCAACGGTGCGACCCGGTCCGGGGCGCGGGAAGCCCCATGGGCTCCGCTTCGACGGGGAGGGCGCGATGACGTAACCTCCGGCGCATGGAGCGCGTCTGCGTGTTCTGCGGCTCGAGCCCCGGATCGAGCCCGAGCTACCTCGCGGCGGCGAAGGCGATGGGCCGCACGCTCGCCGAGCGGGGGATCGGGCTCGTCTACGGCGGGGGTAGCGTCGGGCTCATGGGTGCGGTCGCAGACGCCGCCCTCGCGGCGGGCGGCGAGGTCGTCGGCATCATCCCGCGGGCGCTGCAGCTCCGCGAGCTCGCTCACGCGAGGCTCACGACGCTGCACGTCGTCGGCTCGATGCACGAGCGCAAGGCGAAGATGGCCGAGCTCGCCCACGGGTTCATCGCGCTGCCGGGAGGCATGGGCACCCTCGAGGAGTTCGCCGAGATGCTGACGTGGGCCCAGCTCGGGCTCCACGCGCGGCCGTGCGGGCTGCTCGATGTCGGGGGCTACTACCAGCCGCTCATCGCCTTCTTCGATCGCGCGGTCGCGGAGGGGTTCGTCCGCCCGGAGCACCGCCGTCTGATGGTCGTGGGCGAGGACCCGGCTGCGCTCCTCGACCGGTTCGACACGTGGGAGGCGCCGGCGGTCGAGCGGTGGATCGACAGCAGGTCCACTTGACGCGAGGTCGCCGTACTGTCGCGCCCGGGCCACTCGAGTTCGGGGAGGCGTGGCGGCCCGGCGACAGTGGGCGCGATCGCCGCGGCGAGCGCGCGGAGAGCTCGTGCGGGGTCTGGCAGCCGTGGCGTCGCATCCGAGCGGGATTGCGAAGAAAACCTCGCCCGGCGTGCGCTGCCCGGCGCCGCGGCACGGTCCTCGCTATCGGGATCTTCGAGACTCGAACGGAGGATTCCCATGCTCGCCATCATCGCGGCCGTGATGCTCGCGGCCACCCCGCAGCACGATACCGTCTTCACCGCCGACGGCGGCCGCTTCGTCGGGACGGTCGTCGAAGAAGGATCGCAGGGCGTCACGGTCCAGCTCGCCGACGGCTCGTACCGTCGCCTGCCGCGCCGCGAGGTGGTGCGGATCGAGTACGCCGACGGGTCCGTCACCACGCCGCGCCCCGCGGAGCCGCCCGCCTCGCCTCCGTCCGCGGCGGCGCCGCCGCCGACGTACACGCCGCAGCCGCCGCCGGCTCAGCCGCCGGTCTACGCACCTCAGCCGCCTGCCCAGCCGCCCTCCTACGCGCCGCCGCCGCCGCCGCGCGGGTACCCGCCGCCCCCCCCCGCATACGCGCCGGCCTACCCGGTGCGCCGGCTGCCGCCGCCGGCGTGGGCCGAGCAGCCGCACCACACGGGGCCCATCTCGCAGTTCTACCTGTCGCTCGGAATCGGGGGGCTGTTCCTCTCCGGCGACGCCGAGCCGGGGGTCGCGGTGGGCGAGGTCTTCGGGAACCAGCTCGACTTCGGGCTCGAGGGCGGACTCCGCCTCTCACGTCACCTCGCGCTCGCGCTGTACGGCGACTTCGGCGTCGGCGACCCCGGACGGGACGTGCGCAACTTCTGCAACGATCAGGGGATCGACTGCTCCGCGAGCACGACCCGCGTCGGCATCCTCCTCCGCCACACGTTCGACCCCGCGGCGCGGGTGACGCCGTGGATCGGGGTCGGCACCGGGTTCGCGTCAGGGCACGTCACCACGTCTTCGGGCGGCGGCTACGACACCGTCGCCAAGTACTCGGGCTGGGAGATGCTGCGCCTGCAGGGCGGCTTCGACGTCCGCTCGAGCCCCGTGCTCGGCGTCGGCTTCTATGGCGGCGTCAGCTTCACCCGGTTCGACAAGTTCGAGAACTCGGTCGAGACGCTGAGCCTCGGAGACAAGACGACCCACACCATGGTCGAGGCCGGCATCCGGATGACGCTGTTCCCGTAGCGTTCACTAGAAGTAGATCTGGACCTCGACCTGGGCCTCGAGTTGGTCCAGGTCCAGTGTCTATCCGAGCCTCGCCCGCCGCAGCCGGAGCGCGTTCGCGATCACCGTGACGGAGCTGAAGCTCATCGCGGCGCTCGCGATGATCGGGGAGAGGAGCACCCCGAAGAGCGGGTAGAGCGCCCCGGCCGCGAGGGGCACGCCGAGGGCATTGTAGGCGAAGGCCCAGAACAGGTTCTGCCGGATGTTCCGCATGGTCGCGCGCGAAAGCCGGCGCGCGCGGACGAGCCCGCCGAGGTCGCCTCGCACGAGGGTCAGCCCGGCCGACTCGATCGCGACGTCCGTCCCGGTGCCCATCGCGACGCCCACGTCGGCCGCGGCGAGCGCGGGGGCGTCGTTGATGCCGTCGCCGGCGAACGCAACCGGGCGCCCGCGGCCGCGCCACCGGGCGACGGCGTCCGCCTTCTGGCCCGGCAGCACCTCGGCCTCGACGTGGGCGATGCCGAGCTGGGCCGCGACCGCGCGCGCCGTCGTCCAGCCGTCCCCGGTGATCATCACGATCTCGAGCCCCTCCGCGCGCAGCGCGCGAATGGCCTCCTGGGCGCCGGGCTTCACCGGATCCACCGCCTCGACGAGGCCGGCGGCGCGCCCGTCCACCGCGACGAGCATCACCGTGCCGCCCCGTGAGCCGAGCGCCTCCGCCGGCGCTGTAAGGGGCGAGGCGTCGATCCCGAGCTCCCTGAAGAGCGCCGCGTTGCCGAGCGCCACGGCGCGGCCCGAGACGAGCCCGGTGACGCCCTTGCCCGGGATCGACCTGAACGCCTCCGCCTCTCCGAGCGTGAGACCGCGGCGCGTCGCTTCCGCCACGATCGACGCGGCGAGCGGGTGCTCCGAGCCCTTCTCGAGGCCCGCGGCGAGCCGCAGCACGTTGTCCTCGCCTCCGGGGGCGATCGACTCGACGCGCGCGACCGCGGGCTTCCCCCGCGTGAGCGTGCCCGTCTTGTCCACGAGGAGGACCTCCACCTTCTCGAACCGCTCGAGCGCCTCGGCGCTCTTCACGAGGACGCCCGCCATCGCGCCGCGCCCCGTCCCGACCATGATGGCCATCGGCGTCGCGAGCCCGAGCGCGCACGGACAGGCGATGATGAGCACCGCGACCGCGGCGACGAGCCCGTGCGCGAGCCGCGGCTCGGGGCCGAGCGCGGCCCAGGCGGCGAACGCGATGAGGGCGGACAGGACGACGGCGGGGACGAACCAGCCCGACACGACGTCGGCGAGCCGCTGGATCGGCGCGCGGCTGCGCTGCGCGTCCATGACCATCCGCACGATCTGGGAGAGGAGGGTGTCCTTCCCGACGCGCTCCGCGCGCATGACGAACGAGCCCGTGCCGTTGAGGGTCGCGCCGGTGACGCGGTCACCCTCCCGCTTCTCGACGGGCACCGCCTCGCCCGTGACCATCGCCTCGTCGACGGCGGAGGAGCCGGAGACGACGACCCCGTCCACGGGGACCTTCTCGCCGGGGCGCACCCGGAGCCGGTCGCCCGCGTGGACCTGCTCGATCTCCACGTCGCGCTCGGCGCCATCCGGCTCGATCCTGCGCGCGGTCCGCGGCGCGAGCCGGAGCAGCGCCCGGATCGCGCCGGACACGCGGCTCCGCGCGCGCAGCTCGAGGACCTGCCCGAGCAGGACGAGCTCCACGATCACCGCGGCCGCCTCGAAGTAGACGGGCGGCGCGCCGTGCTCGAGGAACGCCGCGGGGAACGCACTCGCCGGCAGGAGCGTCGCGGCCGCGCTGAAGACGTAGGCGGCGGCGGTCCCGAGCCCGATGAGCGTGAACATGTTGAGCTTCCACGTCCGGATCGAGAGCCACGCCCGCTCGAAGAACGGGAAGCCGCCCCAGAGCACGACCGGCGACGCGAGCGCGAGCTGCACGAGCGCGAACCGGCGGAACCCGAGCGCGTGCCGGAGCGGGGAGCCGAGCAGCATGTCGCCCATGGCGAGCGCGAGGACCGCCACGGCGGGCGCGAGCCCGAGCCAGAAGCGGCGGGTCATGTGCGCGAGCTCGGGGTTCGGCGGCTCCTCCGCCGAGGGCATGCCGCCGACGACGAGCGGCTCGAGCGCCATCCCGCAGATCGGGCAGGGCACCGGATCCTTCTCCCGCACCTCCGGGTCCATCGGGCAGACCCAGACCACCTCGCCGCCGGGCGGCGGGGCGGGCGCCGCGGCGTCCTTCGGCGTCCCGCCCGGCCCGTGCTCGAGGAAGGGGCGCGGGTCGGCGGAGAACTTCGCGAGGCAGCTCGGGCTGCAGAAGTAGAACCGGCGCCCGCCGTGCTCGAGCTGCCCGCCCTTCGGCGCCTTCGGGTTCACCTCCATCCCGCAGACCGGATCGATCGCGATGAAGTCGAGGGGCGCGGCCTCGAACCGCCTCCGGCAGCTCTCGGAGCAGAACGAGTACACGTAGCGCCCGCGCTGGACGACGCCGCCCGCCGGGTGGTCCCGGTCGACGCCCATCCCGCACACGGGATCGCGGGCCGGGGGGGCGCTCGGGGAAGCGATCGGTCCTACTCCTGCCGTCGGCTGCATCGGTCTCCTCGCGTCGAGCGGCCGCATCGGGCGCGCCGCCGATCATTCGCTGGGAGCCCCGCCGCGCGCGGGGGATTCCAGGGCGGCGCTCCGGCGGGAGTGTCTAGCACGTCGGCGCCAGCGCGCCAGCCGGAGGTCGCCCCGCGTGCCGCTCCGCCGCGCGAAGCACGTCGTCGAGCTCGAACGGCTTCGCGAGCCAGCCGTCCGCCCCGATCTCCTCGGCCCGGCCGCGGGCGTTCTCGGCGGCGGTGACGACGACGATGGGCGCGGCATGGCCGTGGCGCGCCCGGAACTCGCGGGCGAACTCCCAGCCGTTCATCCCTGGCATGCGCATGTCGAGGAGCACGAGCGCCGGCATCTCCTCGGAGACCCGCGCGAGCGCGGCGCGGCCTTCCCGCGCGGTCCTCACGCGGTATCCGGCGTCGGCGAGGATCATCTCGACGAGCGCGAGGAGGTCGGGGTCGTCCTCCACGACCAGGATCGAGGGCGGGCCCGCGCTCACGCGTCCTCCCGGGGGAGGGGCAGCCCGAAGTGGAACGTTGAGCCCTGCCCGGGCGCGCTCTCGAACCACATCCGACCGCCGTGCCGCTCGATGACGACGCGGCTCACCTCGAGGCCGAGCCCGAGGCCGCCGTAGTCGTCGGGTGTCCCCGCGTGCGCCCGGTAGTAGCGCTGGAAGACATGGCCTTGGCGGTCGGAGGGAATGCCGACCCCGTCGTCCGCGACCGAGACGCGCGCCTCACTGTCGAGCGCCCCCACGCGCAGGCGCACCGGGCCGCCACCCGGCGAGAAGCGGATGGCGTTCTCGAGGAGGTTCGCGATCACCCGCTCGATCCGCTCGCGGTCGGCGACGACCGGCACGGAGGCTCCCGCGTCGAGCGACAGGGCGTGTCCGGGGGCCGCCGGGCGCATGCGCTCGACCACCTCGGCCGCGAGGGCCGCGAGGTCGAACCGCTCGGCGCGCACGGCTCCGTCCTCGAGGCGCAGCCGCGAGCTGTCGAGCAGCTGCTGCACGAGCCGCGTCAACCGGTCGACCTGCCGCTGGATCACGGCGAGCGCGCGCTGCTCCGCGGGCTCGCGCCGCGCCATGATCTGGGCGTACGCCTTGATGACGGCGAGCGGCGTCTTGAACTCGTGCGCGGCGGTCGCGAGGAACTCCTCGCGCATCTCGTCGAGGCGCCGCGAGGCCGAGACGTCCCGCAGCACGGAGACCGCGAGCGGCGGCCGCCCGGGCCGGAGAACGGGCGTCGCCGCGACCGACACGAACACGTCCCGGCCGTCGGTGCGCCGGAGCACCGCCTCGTACTGGGCGACCGGCGCGCCGGAGAGTACGCGCATGGCCGCGTACCGCTCGTAAGGCATCGGGGTTCCGTCTGGCGTCCGGACCTCGTAGCGACGCCCCCAGGTCTCGAGGGGCCCGAGAATCTCGTCCTTCGACGCCGCGCCGACCAGCGCGACGGCCGCCCGGTTCGCCTCCACGATCATCGAGCGCTCGTCGACGAGCAGGACGCCGTCGGCCATGCCGTCCACGGTCGCGCGGAGCTCGGCGCCGAGCGCGCGGGTCCCGCGCTCGCTCCGCCGGATGAGCGCGAGGAGCAGGACCGCCGTCACGAGGACGAACGCGGTGCCCTTCACCGTCTGGACCCGCTGCCGGAGGTCGGGATCGTCGACCAGCACCCCGACGGCCCGGTCCGACAAGCTGATCCAGGCGAGACCCACGAGGGCGTACAGCGCGGCGATCGCCGCGGCGCCGCCCGGCTGTCGGCGCCACCACCGCGAGCGCCCGGCGTGGGCCTGGACGGGGGGCGGGGTCTGCACGGAGCGCGGCTGGTCCTGGCTCGCCACCCACATCCTGTACCGCCCGGCCCTGGCGGTGTCACCCGCCTGGGAGGGGCCGGCACACGGTGACGCCTCGGGCTCCGTGCACGGTTGAAGCGCACTCGTGCCCCGGGTGGGATAGAGTCAGCGCCGTGGCCCGCAACCCGCCCCCCATCTCGGCCGACGCGACCCGCGCGACGTACGTCGCCGAGGTGCTGAAGGCCGTCGCGCACCCCCTCCGTCTCCGCATCGTCGCGACGCTCTGCGAGGGCGAGGAGAACGTGACGGCGCTCTCCGACAAGCTCGGCGCGAGCCAGGCGATCGTCTCACAGCAGCTCCGCATCCTGCGCAGCCACGGGCTCGTCGCGGCGAGCCGCGAGGGCGGGTACGCCACCTACCGGCTCGTCGAGCGGAACCTGCGCGGCCTCGTCCGCTGCATGGAGAAGTGCGAGCGCTGAGCACCTCCGGCCGCGGCCGCGCGATTTCACCCACCGCCTGCGTCTTCTGACGCAGCGGAGGTGGGGGACCGCTGCGCGAGACGCCCGCGGCCTCCCCCGCCGCGCGCACCGGCTGCGCGCCCGGACGTGACGATCCCACCGTCGGGCCGCGAGGAACTGTGCGTCCCGTCGGCCCGTGCGCGCGGCCGTCCTCCCTCCGGCGCGACGCGTGCATGATCGGCATGGCGATATAGCAATGTCGCTATGATGCCACTTCGCGAAAACGAGACGCGGGCCGAGCACCTCGCGGAGGTGCTGAAGGCGGTCGCGCACCCGCTGCGGCTCCGGATCATCGCGCTGCTGTGCGAGGGCGAGGTGCACGTCAACGCCCTCGCCGCGCGGCTCGATGCGCCGCAGCCGATCGTGTCGCAGCAGCTGCGGATTCTACGCACCCGCAGGCTCGTCGAGGCGACCCGGGAGAATGGCTTCGCGCGGTACCGGCTCGCCGAGCCGGCGCTCGCGGAGCTCGTCGGCTGCATGGAGAAGTGCGACCGCGGCTGACCGCGGCGCTGGGGGAGGACATGGAGCTCACCCGAAGGAAGTTCATCCAGATCGGCGCCGCCG
>DASWEI010000138.1:0-5548 GCA_036394835.1 Anaeromyxobacter sp.
CCGCACCTCGCGCCGAACGACCCCTCCGCCGGCACCGCCTGCGTGAAGTCGAACCGGAAGACCGTGCCCGGCGTCATGAGCGCGCGCGGGTGCGCCTACGCCGGCGCGAAGGGGGTGGTGTGGGGCCCGATCCGCGACATGGCCCACATCTCCCACGGCCCAGTCGGCTGCGGCTGGTACTCGTGGGGCACCCGGCGCAACCTCATGTCCGGCAAGAACGGCGTGACGCAGTTCGCGATGCAGATGACGTCCGACTTCCAGGAGAAGGACATCGTCTACGGCGGCGACAAGAAGCTCGCCCAGCTGCTGCGGGAGACGAAGGAGCTCTTCCCGCTCGCGAAGGGCATCTCGGTCCTCTCCGAGTGCCCGGTCGGCCTCATCGGCGACGACATCAACTCGGTCGCGAAGACGATGTCGAAGGAGCTCGACCTGCCGGTCGTCCCCTGCAACTGCGAGGGCTTCCGGGGGGTGTCGCAGTCGCTCGGGCACCACATCTCGAACGACACGATCCGCGACTACCTCATCGAGACGCGCGAGTTCGCCGAGCCGGAGACCCCGTACGACATCGCCCTCATCGGCGACTACAACATCGGCGGAGACGTCTGGTCGGTGAAGGGGCTGCTCGAGGAGTGCGGCCTCGTCGTGAAGGCGACCTGGACGGGCGACGGCGAGATGGAGCGGATCGCCGCGACGCACCGGGTGAAGCTCAACGTGATCCACTGCTACCGGTCCATGAACTACATGTGCAAGGTCATGGAGGAGAAGTACAAGATCCCCTGGATCGAGCTGAACTTCTTCGGCCCCACCAAGATCCGCGAGAGCCTGCGGAAGCTCGCGGAGCGGTTCGACGACCGGATCAGGGAGAACGTCGAGAAGGTCATCGCGAAGTACGACGCTGAGATGGCAAAGGTGATCGCGGAGTACCGGCCCCGCCTCGAGGGCAAGACGGTGATGCTGTACGTCGGCGGCCTCCGCCCGCGCCACACCGTGGGCGCGTACGAGGATCTCGGGATGGTGGTGGTCGGCGCGGGCTACGAGTTCGCCCACGCCGACGACTACGAGCGGACCTCGCCGGAGCTGCCGGAGGCGACCGTGGTGTACGACGATGCCTCGGAGCACGAGCTCGAGCAGTTCGTGAACGAGCTGAAGCCCGACCTCATCGGGAGCGGCATCAAGGAGAAGTACGTGTTCCAGAAGATGGGGCTGCCGTTCCGCCAGATGCACAGCTGGGACTACTCGGGCCCGTACCACGGGTACCAGGGCTTCCCGGTCTTCGCCCGCGACATCGATCTCGCCGTGAACAGCCCGACCTGGAAGCTCGTGAAGTCGCCCTTCTAGGCCCCCTCACCCCGAACCCTCTCCCCCGCGATGCGGGGGAGAGGGGGACAAACCGAACCCTCTCCCCCGACGTGTGGCGGGAGAGAAGACGGCGAGCCGATCCGGCCCGCGCAGGAGACGTGCATGTCGAACAATCTGGGACTCGCGGTGAAGCCGATCACGACCACCTCCCCCGAGGAGGAGAAGCGGGTCGCCGCGTGGATCGACTCGCAGGAGTACCGCGAGAAGAACTTCGCGCGGCAGGCGCTCGTGGTGAACCCCGCCCACGCCTGCCAGCCGCTCGGCGCGGAGCTCGCGGCGCACGGCTTCGAGGGGACGCTGCCGTTCGTCCACGGCTCGCAGGGGTGCGCATCGTACTACCGCTCGACGCTCAACCGGCACTTCCGCGAGCCGGCGCCGGCCGTCTCCGACTCGATGACCGAGGACGGCGCGGTGTTCGGCGGCCAGAACAACCTGCACGAGGGGCTCGAGAACGCGATCGCGCTCTACAAGCCGAAGATGGTCGCAGTCTTCACCTCGTGTATGCCCGAGATCATCGGGGACGACCTCACCGCGTTCCTGAAGAACGCGCGGGCGAAGGGATTCGCGCCGAAGGACCTGCCCATCCCGTTCGCGAACACCCCGAGCTTCAACGGCTCCCACACGACCGGCTACGACGCGATGCTGCTCGCGATCCTCCAGACCCTCACCGAGGGGAAGCGGGTCGAGGGGCGCTGCACCGGGAAGCTGAACCTCATTCCAGGGTTCGATGCGAACACCGGCGATTACCGCGAGTACCGGCGCATCCTCGAGGCGTTCGGGATCCCGGCCACGATCCTGGCCGACCTCGCCGAGTCGTTCGACTCGCCGAACGACGGCACCTACCGGCTCTACCCGGGCGGCACCCCGCTCGCCGAGGCGGCCGACGCGGTGAACGGGAAGGCGACGCTCACCCTCGGCCCGTACGCGACGACGAAGACGTTCGCCTGGGTGAAGGAGAGCTTCGCAGGCAAGCACGTCTCGCTCCCCATGCCGATGGGCATAGCGAAGACCGACGTCTTCCTCATGAAGCTCTCCGAGCTGTTCGAGAAGCCGGTGCCCGACGCCCTCAAGGCGGAGCGCGGCCGCGCCGTCGACGCGATGACGGACGCGCAGCAGTACATGCACGGCAAGAAGTTCGCGCTGTACGGTGACGCCGATCAGCTGCTCGGGTACGTGTCGTTCCTGCTCGAGATGGGGGCGGTGCCGCACCACGTCCTCTGCAGCAAGGGGTCGAAGAAGCTCGAGAAGGAGCTGCAGGCGCTCCTCGATGGCTCTCCGTTCGGCAAGACCGGCAAGGTCTACATGAACCGCGACCTGTGGCACCTCCGGTCGCTGCTCATGACCGACCCCGTGGACGCGCTCATCGGCGACACGCACGGGAAGTTCGCCGCGCGCGACGCGAAGATTCCGCTCTTCCGCTTCGGCTTCCCGATCTTCGACCGCGTCAACCGGCACCGCTACCCGCTCGTCGGCTACCAGGGCGTCATCAACATGGTGACGGAGATCTGCAACAAGTTCATCGACCTCAAGGACGACAACTGCGACGAACGCTTCTTCGAGATGATGCGGTAGCCCGGGCGCGCGGCCCGGGCGAGAGCCCGGGTGCGCGCGCCGAGGAAGAGCCATGGCGCGCCCCGATCATTACGACGCGGTCGACTGCGAGACCCACGAGCTGGGCGCTCCGAAGTTCTGCAAGAAGTCGGAGCCGGGCGAGGGGACCGAGCGGAGCTGCGCGTACGACGGCGCCCGCGTCGTCCTCATGCCGATCACGGACGCGATCCACCTCGTCCACGGGCCCATCGCCTGCGCCGGCAACTCCTGGGACAACCGCGGGGCGCGCTCGAGCGGCTCGCAGCTCTACCGCCGCGGGTTTACCACCGAGCTGCTCCACAACGACGTCGTCTTCGGCGGCGAGAAGAAGCTGTACCGGGCGATCCTCGATCTCGCCGCGCGCTACGCGAGCGAGGCGAAGGCGATGTTCGTCTACGCGACCTGCGTCACAGCGATGACGGGCGACGACATCGAGGCGGTCTGCACGGCCGCGGCGAAGAAGATCGCGATCCCGATCATCCCGGTGAACACCCCGGGGTTCATCGGGGACAAGAACATCGGGAACCGCCTCGCGGGGGAGATCCTCCTGAAGCACGTCATCGGGACGGCCGAGCCCGCGACGGTGACCGATCACGACATCAACCTCATCGGCGAGTACAACATCGCCGGCGATCTCTGGGGGATGCTCCCGCTCCTCGAGCGGCTCGGGATCCGCGTCCTCTCCTGCATCAGCGGCGACGCGAGGTTCGAGGATCTCCGCCACGCCCACCGTGCGAAGCTCAACGTCATCATCTGCTCGAAGAGCCTCACGAACCTCGCGCGGAAGATGAAGAAGCAGTGGGGCATCCCGTACCTCGAGGAGTCGTTCTACGGGATGACCGACACCGCGAGGGCGCTGCGGGACATCGCGCGCGAGCTGGATCTGGCGAACGGCGGCGCGACGGTGATGCAGGAGCGCGTGGAGGCGCTCCTCCGTGACGAGGAGGCGCGCTGTCGGATGCGCATCGCGCCGTACCGGGCGCGCCTCGAGGGCAAGCGCGCGGTCCTCTTCACCGGAGGCGTGAAGACCTGGTCGATGGTGAACGCGCTCCGGGAGCTGGGCGTCGAGATCCTCGCGGCGGGGACGCAGAACTCCACCCTCGAGGACTTCCACCGCATGAAGGCCCTCATGCACGCGGACGCCCGGATCATCGAGGACACGTCCACCGCCGGGCTCATCGGCGTCATGCGAGAGAAGCAGCCGGACCTGATCGTCGCAGGCGGGAAGACCAAGTTCCTCGCGCTCAAGACGCGCACCCCGTTCCTCGACATCAACCACGGCCGCTCGCACCCGTACGCCGGGTTCGAGGGGATGGTGGAGTTCGCGAAGCAGCTCGACCTCACCGTCAACAACCCCATCTGGCGCGCGCTCGATGCGAAGGCGCCGTGGGAGCTCGCAGACGCGGAGCGCGAGGCCGAGCGCGACGCGGCCGCCCGCCACGCGGAGGCGCTCCTCGCCGAGGATCTGTCGGCCTCGCGCGTGAAGGTCCCGGCGAAGCCCGCCACGGTCAATCCGCAGAAGAACTCGCCCGCGCTCGGCGCCACGCTCGCGTACCTCGGCGTGGACGGGATGCTCGCGCTCCTGCACGGCGCGCAGGGCTGCTCGACGTTCATCCGCCTCCAGCTCTCCCGCCACTTCAAGGAGTCGATCGCCCTCAACTCCACGGCGATGAGCGAGGACAGCGCGATCTTCGGCGGGTGGGAGAACCTCAAGCGGGGGCTCGGGCGCGTCGTCGAGAAGTTCCGGCCCGGGGTCGTCGGCGTCATGACCTCCGGCCTCACCGAGACGATGGGCGACGACGTGCGGAGCGCGATCGTGCAGTTCCGCAAGGAGAACCCCGCGCACGACCCCGTCCCGGTGGTGTGGACGTCGACGCCGGACTACTGCGGGTCCTTGCAGGAGGGGTACGCCGCGGCGGTGGAGGCGATCCTCGGGACGCTCGCCGAGGGCGGGGAACGCATCCCCGACCAGGTGAACCTCCTCCCCGGCGCGCAGCTCACCCCGGCCGACGTGGAGGAGGTGAAGGGGCTCGTAGAGTCCTTCGGGCTCACGGTCCTCACCGTCCCCGACATCGCGAACGCGCTCGACGGGCACATCGACGACGAGGTGTCGCCGCTCTCCACGGGCGGGATCCCGGTGGAGGAGATCCGCAAGGCCGGCCGGAGCGTCGCGACGATCTACGTGGGCGACTCGCTCGCCAAGGCGGCGCTCGCGCTCAAGGCGTCGTTCGCGGTGCCGGCGTACGGCTTCACGTCGTTGACCGGCCTCGTGGAGGTCGATCGCCTGGTCGCGACGCTCTCGGCGATCACCGGGCGCCCCGCGCCGGAGCGCCTGCGCCGCTGGCGCTCCCGCCTCATGGACGCGATGGCGGACAGCCACTACCAGCTCGGCCGCAAGAAGGTCGCGATCGCGCTCGAGTCGGACCACCTGAAGGGGATGACGCGGTTCCTCGCGGGGATGGGCTGCGAGGTCCAGGCCGCGCTCGCCGCGACCCGCACGCGCGGCCTCGACGCGCTCCCCTGCGAGAACGTCTTCGTCGGCGACCTCGAGGACCTCGAGACGGCGGGGAAGGGGGCCGACCTCCTCGTCGCGAACTCG
>DASWEI010000139.1:0-63358 GCA_036394835.1 Anaeromyxobacter sp.
TCGCGGACGCGCCTCGGCCGCCGCACTCCTCGTTGCCCGAACCCGGTGACCTTCGGCTCGTCCCCTCGCGCATACGCACGCTTCGACGCGCCTCGCTCCGCCGAGATGTGACGAATCATGAGCGCGAAGCGGGGGAGAGGGCCGGGGAGAGGGGGCTGGACTGCCGGCTGCCGCCGGCCGGAGACGTCGCGTCGCGCTCAGACAGTCCTCGCGGCGCGTAGTGGCTGCCCGAGCCACGCGCGTACGAGTGCGGAGAGTCGGGGCGCCTCCGCGATGCGGCGCCGGCGGCGCCCCGGCCGACTTCGCTGCGTGGCTGCGTGCGGGCGGACCGACTCGAACCGTGCGGCTGCCGCTACGCCGCGACCAGCTGCGCCGCCGCACCCTTTCGCACGACGTCGGCCATCGCGGCGACGAAGTCCGGGCGAACGCCGAGCGCCGGCACGCGGAAGAAGCCGCGCGCGCCGCCTTTCTCGGCCGCCGTCTTCGCGAGGATGTCGAGGTCGTAGAGCGTCTCGAGGTGCTCGGACACGAAGGCGATCGGGACCGCGACGATCACCCGGTCCCTGGCGCCGCGCTCGAGGAACTCGACCGTGTCGGGGCCGAGCCACTTCGTCGGGCCGACGCGGCTCTGGTAGGTCACCTGGAAGGTGGGCGCGCCGGCGCGCCGGGCCGTCTCGCGCGCCGAGTGCTCGATGTAGCCCGGGTAGGGATCGCCCTTCTTCACCTGGCTCAACGGCAGGCCATGGGCGCTGAAGACGACGAGGACGCGGTCCCGGTCGGCCGCTGGGACGCGCGCGAGCGTCTCGCGGAGCGCGGCCGCCGAGGCGTCGAGATAGCCGTCGTGGTCGTGCCAGGTGCAGATCTCGGCGAGCGGCCGGTCCTTCGGCCAGACGCGGCGCAGCTCGAGCAGCGACGACCGCGTCGTGGCGTTGGCGTACTGCGGGTAGAGCGGGAACGCGACCGCGCGGTCGGCGCCGGCGGCGAGCGCCTCGCGCACGCCCTCCTCGGTGTTCGGGTGCCCGCAGCGCATCGCGAGGTGGCACGTCCAGCCGCCTCCGAGCGCGGCGGCGAGGGCGCGGGCCTGCGCCTCCGTCCCCTCCACGATCGGAGACCGGCCGCCGATGAGCGCGTACTTCTCGGCGGACGAGGGCGCTCGCGTCTTCGAGACGATCTTCGCGAAGAGCGGCCGGAGCGGCCCGAACGGCGCGGTGATGACGAGCGGGTCGGAGAAGAGCTCGTAGAGGTACGGCTCGACCTCCTCGAGCGAGCGAGGCCCGCCGAGGTTCATGAGGAAGACGGCGGTGTGCCCCATGGTCCCCCCGAGGGTGGGCGGCGCCTACACGGTCCGCGAGAACTGGGTGCGCGACGCGCCCTTCTTGAGATACGCGTCGAAGAGCATCGCGATATTGCGGACGAGGAGCTGCCCGAGCGGAGTGACGCGCAGGAGCTTCCCGTCGAAGGTCACGAGCCCGTCGTCCTGCAGCTCCTTCACCCCAGCGCGCAGGTCCTGCTCGATCGCGTCTCGCGAAGCCTTCCCGAACTTCTCCTCGACCTCGCGGAGGTCGAGCCGGAGCAGGCACATGACCCGGTTGATGACGAACCGGCGCATCACGTCGTCGTCGCTCATCGCGGCGCCGCGCTCGACCGGGATGATCCCGGCATCCACCTTCTCGCCCCACTCCTTCAGCTTGTGGAGGTTCTGGACGTAGGCGCCGCCGATGTCCGAGATGGAGCTGATCCCGAACGCCACGGTGTCGGGCGCCGGACGGATCGTGTAGCCCTGGAAGTTCCGGTACAGGTACCCGCCGTCCTGCGCCTTCGCGAGCTCGTCCGACTCGAGGGCGAAGTGGTCGAGGCCGATGAGCCGGTAGCCCGCCTTCGTGAACGCCTCCACCGCGGAGAGGAAGAGCTCCACGCGCTGCTCGGTCTTGGGGAGCGCCTCCTGCGGGAGCAGGCGCTGGTGCGGCTTCGACCCGGGGACGTACGCGAAGCCGAACACGGCGAGCCGGTCCGGGTGGATCGCGACGATCCGCGCGAGGGTGTCCTTCCAGGTCTCGGGCGTCTGGTACGGCAGGCCGTAGATGAGATCGAGGTTCACGCCGTGGAAGCCGCTCGCGCGCGCGGCGGCCACGAGGTCCGCGGTCTCCTTCTCGCCCTGGATCCGCCCGACGACCTCCTGGACCTTCGCGTCGAAGTCCTGGACGCCCATCGAGATCCGGTTGAACCCGAGCTTCGCGAGCGTCTCGATCTGCGACCTCGTCGTGATGGCGGGATCGATCTCGACCGCCTTCTCGACGTCCTTCGTGAACGTGAAGTGGCGCGCGAGGATCTCGTGACAGCGCGTGAGCTGCTTCTCGTCGAGGAAGGTGGGCGTGCCGCCGCCCCAGTGGAGCTGCGACGCCTCGCGGCGGTTCGGCAGCTTCGCGGCGACGAGCGGAACCTCCTTCTCGAGCTGGTCGAGGTAGGCGTCGGCGCGTGAGCGGTCGTGCGTCGCGACGACGTTGCAGCCGCAGAAGCGGCACATCTCGCGGCAGAACGGGAGGTGGACGTAGATCGAGAGCGGCGCCGGCGAGCGGTCCGCGCGCGCGAGGTGCGCCTCGTACTCGCCGGGCCCGAACGTCTCCTTGAACTCGACGGCGGTCGGGTAGCTCGTGTAGCGCGGCCCGGGCCGGTCGTACTTCTTGAGGAGCTCCCAGGACGGGATCTGGATCACGCTCGCCTCACTTCCAGGTGAAGGCGTGGACCGCGTCCACGACCGCCTTCACGTTTTCGACCGGTGTCGGCGGCTGCAGGCCGTGCCCGAGGTTGAAGATGTAACCCGGCTTCGGGCCCGCCGCCTGCATGATGCGGCGCGCCCGCTCGACAGCGACTTCCTTCGGCCCGAGCAGCACGGTCGAGTCGAGGTTGCCCTGCACCGCGACGCCCGGGAGGCGCGCGCGCGCGTCCTCGATAGGGAGGCGCCAATCGATCGAGACGACGTCGAAGCCGAGCCCGGCGATCTTCTCGAGGTGCCCTCCCATCCCGGTGCCGAAGAAGATGACCGGAACGCCCGCCTTGCGGACCGCCTCGGCGATCCGGGCGAGGTACGGGAAGCTGAACTCCTCGAGGTCGTAGCGATCGAGCTCGCCGAGCCAGCTCTCGAAGATCTGCGCGGCCTCCGCGCCCGCCGCGATCTGCTCCTCGATCTGCACGATGGCGGCGCGGGTGAGCTTCTCGAAGAGCGCGTGGGCGGTCTTCGGCTCGGAGTAGAGCATCGTCTTGAGCCGGCTGAAGCCCTGGCTCCCGCCCTCGACGACGTAGCTCGCGACCGTGAACGGCCCGCCGACGAAGCCGATGAGCGGAACGCGCCCGGCGAGCGCCGTCCGGATGGAGCGCACTCCGTCGAGCACGTACGGGAGGTCCTTCTTCGGCTCGGGGATCCTGAGCGCGTCCACGTCCGCGCGCGACCTCACCGGGTTCGCGATCTTCGGGCCGCCGTCGCCCTTCCCCTTCTCGCCCTTCTCGAACGAGAGGTCGAGCCCCATCGCCGGGAGGTGAACGAGAATGTCCGAGAAGAGGATCGCGGCGTCGAAGCCGAACTCGTCGATCGGCGCGACGGTGACCTGGGCGATGAGCTCGGGCGACCGGCACAGCTCGAGGAAGCCGACCTTCTGCCGGACGGCGCGGTAGGAGGGCTGGTAGCGCCCGGCCTGGCGCATCATCCAGACGGGGAGGCGGTCGACGGGCTGCCTGCGGCACGCTGCGATGAATCGGTGGGTCATGGGGGGTCGCATCTTAATCCACTGCCTCGCCCCGCGGAACAGCGGCGGAAGCGGCCCCCTCCCCCGCGGCGCGCCGGGGCGGCCCGCCCGCGGCTCAGCCACCTGTCACACTTTGCGTCCGTCTTGCCTCACCTCCAGGCAGCCCCACCCGCTCCGCCTCGCGGCGGAGCCCTCGCCGGAGGTTCCCATGCGGAAGCTCATCCTCGCCGTCTGTCTCACCGCCGCAGCACTCGCCGTCCCCGCCCACGCGTCTGCGCTCGAGTATCAGGAGGGCTCGATCGGGCCCGGGACCGTCTACGGGATCTGGGTCCCGGACGCCTGGAACGGCGACCTCGTGCTGTACGCGCACGGGTTCAGGAACCCGAACTGCCCGCTCGCCGTCCCCACGACGCCGGGGGCGATCTGCCTCGGCGGCGACTCGGGCACGCCGCAGGCGGTGCGGCCCGTGCGCGACGCGCTCCTCGCAATGGGCTACGCCTTCGCCGCGTCGAGCTACTCGGACACGGCGCTCGCCCTGAAGGAGGGCGCGGAGCAGACGTTCCAGCTGAAGAAGATCTTCGGTGCGCGCGTCGCGCCGCCGCGCCGCACTTGGCTCTGGGGCCACTCGATGGGCGGCGCCATCCTGGTGAAGCTCGCCGAGCAGCACTCCGGCGAGTTCGACGGCGCCGTCGCGGCGTGCGGGATGATCGGCGGCTCGCCGACGGAGTTCCGCTACGTCGCCAACGCGCGCGCGGTGTTCGACTGGCTGTTCCCCGGGGTCGTCCCGGGCGGCGTCGCGTCCATGCCGGCGGGACTCACGTTCTACGGCGACGTCGTTCCGAAGGTGCTCCCGCTCTTCCAGCCCTCGCACCCCGACTTCCAGACGAACGCGGCGAAGCTCCTCGCGTGGGCGGCGATCTCACAGATCCAGTACCGCTACCGCACGTTCCCCGAGCTCGTGAAGGGCGCTCTCGAGCTCCTGTACTTCCAGACGCTCGGGACGCCCGGCGTCCTCGCCGCGGCCCACGGCTTCCCGAGCGACACCCGTGACGTCGAGTACGCTCTCGGCGCCCCGATCCCCTGGCTCGACCTCGCCGCGCTCAACGCCGGGGTGGAGCGCGTCGCGGCGGACCCGGAGTCTCTCGCGTACGCCGAGCACTGGTACGACCCGACCGGCGCCCTCGAGATCCCGATGATCACGCTCCACACCGTGGCGGACGCGGCGGTCCCGCCCGTGCACGAGGACGTGTACCGCGCGAAGGTGAAGGCCGCGGGGCGCGAGCACCTGCTCGTCCAGCGCGAGTTCGCGCACGACCCGGCGACGGAGCCCCCGGACGGCCACTGCACCTTCAAGCCGGCGGAGGAGCTCGCAGCGTTCGCGGACCTCGTCGAGTGGGTGGAGTCGGGGCGCCGCCCCGAGGGCGCCACGATCCGCTGAGCCTGCGGGGCGGGGGACGCGGCGGCGACGTCCGCCCGTCCCTCCGCCCCTCGACGGTACTCGACACCGGGCCGGGTGCGCCCCATCACCCGACGGTGCGCCGCGCCCCGCGCCTTGCCCGTGTCCGCGTCGCGCTCGCGGCGCTCGTCGCCGCGACCTGCGTCCACGACGTCCACCGTCTCGGCCCGATCGCACCTCCGCCCTCCGCGCGCCCGCCGGAGGTACGCGTCCTCGTGTTCGGCGACTTCGGCTACCGGACGCTTGCGCAGTGGCTCGTCGCGCGCGCCATCCGGAGGGAGAGCCACGCCCGCCCGTTCGACCTCGCGCTCGAGCTCGGCGACGACCTCTACATGTGCGGCCCGGATCCGGCGCGAGCGGGGGCGGCGGGGTGCCGGTTCGGCGAGGACGGCGCGACGGTCGTCCCGGGCTACGTCCCTCCGGCGGAGCCGCTCTTCCGCTTGAACGAGGAGCGGCTCGAGGGGCTCGTCGGAAGGGACGGCGCGCCGCTCACCTTCTTCCTCGCCCTCGGGAACCACGACGTCGGCTGGGGCGCCGGCCGCTGCGACTCGCCGGGCATCCCGGACGACGAGGCGACCCGGCGGCGCGCGTGCCTCTCGGTCGCGCACCGCACGCCGACCTGGACGATGCCCGCGCGCCACTACGTCGTCGATCGCGGCCCGATCCGGATCGTGGTCGTCGACACGAACGTGGTCGTCGCCGACTACGGGGGGCTCACGCTCGATGAGGAGGTCGCGTTCGTGCGGAGCGCGACCGCGGGCTGCGGCGAGGAGCGCGTCTGCTTCCTCGCCGGCCACCACCCACCCGCGGCGGTCCACGGCTACGGCCGGGGGCGCGCGCCGGCCTACGCGGCGCGCATGGCGCGGCTCGTCGCGGCGGCGAACGGGCGCGCCGTCGCGTTCTTCGCGGGACACGTGCATACGCTCGAGCACCTCGCGCTCGGGCCGCTCGACGTCTTCATCTCCGGCAGCACGGCGATGGGCGGGTCGATGCGCCTGCGCTGGAAGGTGCCCGCCTCGGCCCAGGCGCGGTTCGTGACGACCGCGTGCGGCTTCGCGATCCTCGAGGCGGACCGCGCCGGCTGGCGGGTGCGCTTCCAGGACTTCGAGGGCGAGCCGCTCCACTGCTGCGAGGCCGCTCCGCGCGGGCCGTGCCTCCCGGTCGAGTGCCGGTGAGGACCTGGCGTCACCGGCGCTGCGCTGCGATCACGAGCGCGGAGAAGACGAGCATCCCGAGCCCCCAGCCGACGAGGACGAGCCCCGCGGCGACCGCCCGCGCGCCGGTCACCGTGCGGCCCTGCACGACCGCGCTCCGCCGGCGGATCGCGGCGACGCCCTTCACCGCGACGAAGAGGCCGGGCAGCGCGAGCAGCGCCGCGGCGAGGAGGAGGAGCGCGCGCGCCACGATCAGGGCGCCGCCGCGAGGAGGGCTGCGGCGGCCGCCACCGCGGTCACGCCCGCGATCCGGACGCGCTTGCGCCGGCCGGTCTCACCCGCGAGCAGTGCGACGTCGGCGCGCTTCACGCCGCACGCGCCGGCGAGGAAGGCGAGCAGCGCGGCGTTCGCCTCGCCGTCCACCGGCGGCGCGGCGAGCTGGATCTTGAGCCGGCCGTCGTGCTCGCCGACGACGCGCGTGCGCGAGGCGCGGGGCTGCACGTGCAGCTCGAGCACGGCCCCGCCGACGCCCTCGCGCGCCCACCCGCTCACGCGCCAACCCCGAGGAGCACGATCTTCGCCTGGTCCGCCTTCTGGACCATCCGGTCGAGGTCCATGACGAGCGTCGCGCCCGCCTCGATCGCGAGGACGCGTCCGCCCGCCTCGCGCAGGACGTCCACCGTGTCGGGTCCGACCGCCGGCAGGTCGAAGCGCCGATCTTGGCTCGGCTTCACGGCCTTCGCGACCACGAACCCGCCGCTCTTCGCGAGCTCGCCCCCGCGCCGGATGCAGGCGTCGGTCCCCTCGAGCGCCTCGACCGCGAGCGCGACGCGGTCCTTCACGACGACGGTCTGGCCGAGGTCGAGCCGCCCGACGCCGCGCGCGAGCTCGAGCCCGTAGCGCGCGTCCGCGAGCTCCTCGTCGGTGGGGCGGTGGCGGCCGAGCACGCCCTCCCGCGCGAGCCGGTCCACGAGGAACGGGGTCGGGTCGGTGATCGGCACGCCCTCCTCCTCGAGGAAGCGCGCCATCGCGCGGAGCAGGTTGTCGTCCGAGCGGATCGCGACGCGCGCGAGCACCCGCAGCCCGGTCGCGTCGAGCATGGCGTCCGCGAAGAACCGGCGCTTCGTGATGGCGCCGAGCATCACCGTCTGCGTCGCGCCGCCCGCCCGGAGCGCCTCGAGGATGTGGCCGATCTGCCCGAGCTTCACCCAGGTGATCGCGTCGACCTTCTCGGCGAGCGATGGGTCCGTCTCGTTGCGGTGCGCGACGGCGACGACCCGGTGGCCGGCGCGACGGGCGCTCTCGGCGAACAGCAGCGGGAAGCGGCCGCCTCCCGCGATGAGCCCGATCGTGCCCATTCCGCCCTACCGCGTGATGCCGCGCTGCGACGCCTTCACGAAGCCGACGAAGTGGTCGATCTCGGGGTGCGACCCGAGCTCCGCCGCGACCTGCGCGAGCGCCTCGGCGAGCCCCAGGTTCGAGCGGAAGACGATCTTGTAGAGCTGCTTCACCCGCCCGACCTGCTCCTCGGTCATCCCCGCCCGCTGCAGGCCGACGGTGTTGAGCCCGGCGAGCTCGGCCCGCGTGCCGGCGACCGTGCAGTAGGGCGGCACGTCCATGGCGACGCCGGTGAGCCCGGAGACGAACGAGAGCCGCCCGATCCGGCAGAACTGGTGCGCCGCCGCGAGGCCGGAGATGTGGACGTGGTCCTCGATGATCACGTGCCCCGCGAGCGCGACCGAGTTCGCGATGATCGCGCCGTCGGCGATCCGGCAGTCGTGCCCCACGTGGCTGTAGGCCATGAACAGGCAGCCGTTCCCGATCGTGGTGACGCCGCCCCCCTGGACCGTGCCGAGGTTGATCGTCACGGACTCGCGGAAGGTGTTCTTGTCGCCGATGACGAGCGCGGTCGGCTCGCCGCGGTACTTCAGGTCCTGCGGGATCTCGCCGATGACGGCGTGCGGGAACACGCGGTTCCCCTCGCCCAGCGTCGTGTGGCCGGTGACGATCGCGTGCGCGGCGACGACGGTGCGGGCCCCGAGCTTCACGTGCGGGCCGACGACGGCGTAGGGGCCGATCTCGCAGGTCGGATCGACCTGCGCGCCCGGCTCGACGAGGGCGGTGGGGTGGATGGCCATCGCGCTCCCTCAGGCTTCCTTCGGGGGATCGGCGAGCATCGCCATGAACTCGGCCTCCGCGACGGCCTGGCCGTCCACCACGGCGGTCCCCTTCTCCTTCCAGACCGGGCCCTTCTGCTTCGTCACCTCGACGTGCAGCTCGAGCCGGTCGCCCGGGACGACGGGCTTGCGGAACCGCGCCCCGTCGATGCCCATGAGGTAGGTGAGCTTCCCCGCCTCCTCCGGGCCGAGCGACATCATCGCGAGGAGCGCCGCCGCCTGCGCGAGCGCCTCCAGGATGAGGACGCCCGGCATGACCGGCTTCGCCGGGAAGTGCCCGGGGAAGAACGGCTCGTTCATCGTGACGCTCTTCCAGGCGATGATCTTCTTGCCCGGCTCGAACGCGACGACCCGGTCGACGAGCAGGAAGGGCGCGCGGTGGGGGAGGAGCTTCTGGATCCCCTCGACGTCGAGGATGGGCTTCTTCGGCTCGGCCGGACGTTCGGCGGTCATCACTTCTTCTCCTGGTCGCCCTTGAGGCGCGCGAGCTCTGCGCGGAGCTCGCGGAGCTCGCGGCGCATGTCGGTGAGGCGGTTGAACACGGCGGAGTTCCTCGCCCACTGGACGTCGGGCGTCGCCGGTGATCCGGCCACGCGCCCGCCCGCCTCGACGTCGCCACCGACGCCCGCCTGCGCGGCGATGGTGGCGCGGTCGCCGATCGTGACGTGGCCGACGACGCCGGCCTGCCCCCACGCGACGACGCCCATCCCGAGCTTGGTCGACCCGGCGATGCCCACCTGCGAGGCGAGGATCGAGAGCGGGCCGATCTCGACGTTGTGCGCGATCATCACGAGGTCGTCGATCTTCGCGCCGCGCCCGATGCGGGTGACGCCGAGCGTGGCGCGATCGACGCAGCTGTTCGCGCCGATCTCCACGTCGTCCTCGACGATCACGATGCCCGCCTGCGGCACCTTGTAGTGACGCGGCCCGCGCCCCTCGCCGTCGACGTCGAGCGCGAAGCCGAAGCCGTCGGCCCCGATGACGCAGCCGGGCTGGAGGATCACGCGGTCACCGAGGACGCAGCGCTCGCGCACGACCACGTTCGCGTAGAGCAGGCAGTCCGCGCCGACGCGGACGTCCTCGCCGAGCTGCACGCCCGGGTAGACGATGGTGCGCGGCCCGATCTCGGCGCGCGGGCCGACGCTCGCGAGCGGCATCACCTGCGCGCTCGGGTGGACCCGCGCGCTCGGGTGGATGACCGCCTCGGGCGCGACCTCCGGCATCGGCTCGCGCGGCGGGTGGAAGGCGGTCGAGACCTTCGCGAACGCGAGGTAGGCGTTCTTCGAGCGCAGCACCGTGCGTCCGGGGGGGACGTCCTCGTCCGGCTCGACGATCACCGCGCCGGCGCGGCTCGCCTCGAAGGCCTTCCGGTACTTCCGGTTCGAGAAGAAGGACACGTGCGAGGGGCCCGCGTCCTCGAGCGGCGCGACGCCGTCGAGGCGCAGCGCGCCGTCGCCCTGCACCTCGCCGCCCACCTTGGCGGCGAGCTCCGCGAGCGTGAAAGAGGCCACCGCGCCGCTCCTCACTTCTTGGGGGCCGCGGCCGGCTTCGGCTCGGCCTTCTTCGCCGCGCCGGCGCCGCCGCCCGCCGGGTGACGCGCGTTGTACTTCCGGATGAGCTCGTTCGTGAGGTCGAGGGACGGCGGCGCGTAGACGACGCCCGCGCCCTTCTCGAACACCATCGTGACCCCGTCGGCCTCGGCGATCTCGCGGACGATGTTCGCCATCCGGTCGAAGATGCCCTTCGTCGCGTCGCGCTCGCGCTCCGAGAGGTCCTTCTGGAGCTGGACGAACAGCCCCTGCAGCTCGCGGGCGCGCCGGTCGAGGTCCGCCGCCCGATCCTTCTTCGCGGTGTCGGACATGACGACCGCCTGCTTCTCGAGATCGGCCTGGAGCTTGTCGAACTCCGCCTTCTTGAGGTCGAGCTGCTTCTGCTTCTCGTCGAAGTCCCTCTTGAGCAGGGCCTTCGCGGCCTTGCCCTCTTCCACCTCGTTGAGGGCGCGCTGGAGGTCCACGGTGCCGAGCTTCGTCTCGGCGCGCGCGAGCGCCGGGGCGAGCGCGAGCGCGAGGACGAGGGCCTTCGTGAGCGAGGTCGACATGCGTTCCTTCCTTCCCGTGCTGGACTAGAAGAAGTTCCCGATCGTGAACTGGAAATCGAACGGCTCGTCGATGTAGTTGCCGGTGATGCGATCCCTGCGGCGGTTCAGCGGGAAGCCCCACTCGAAGCGGAGCGGGCCGATGGGGCTGAACCAGCGGAGCCCGAAGCCCACCGACTTGTAGAGCGAGAGCGTGACCGCGGGGTCGGAGTACTGCCCCTTCGCGAACGAGTTGCCGAGATCGGAGAAGAAGACGCCCTTGATCCCCGCCTCGCCGAAGACCGGGAACTCGAGCTCGAAGTTGACGATCGCCTGCTTGTCACCGCCGGTCGCGACCTCGCGCGTCGGGGAGTCCGGCGCGGAGGACGAGGCGTTCGGCCGGAGCGGCGAGATCGAGAGGTACCGGTAGCCGCGGACCGAGTTGATGCCGCCGACGTAGAAGAGCTCCGAGATCGGCACCGGGTGGTCGGCGTCCCAGTCGCGGATGAGGCCGAGCGTCAGCTTGGCGCGCGCGACGAGCCCTCGCCAGATCGGGTGGTAGTAGCGCCCGTCGAAGGAGTAGCGGGTGAAGAGGTTCACCCGGTTTCCGAAGAGCTCGCGCGGCGCGAGCTCCGGCGGCGCGGCCTCGCCGGAGAGGGCGAGGAAGAACCCGTTCGACGGGAAGAGCCGGTTGTCGCGCTTGTCCCACTGCAAGGAGAGGCGCACCGAGCTCGTGGTGCCCGAGTTGAACTGGCTGCGCGCCGTGGTCTCGAGCTGCGACGCAGTCACGTCGACGCGCTCGTTCGTGTAGGTGGCGAACAGCCGCATGTCCTCGAGGCGCTTCGCGAACGACCACCACCGCGCGAGGCCGGAGAGCTCGTACCCCCACGTGAGGGAGCCACCGACCGAGCGGCGGGTGAACGTCGTGTAGATGCCCTCCGTCATGTAGAGGTCGAACGCGAACGTCCAGCGCGTGTCGAGGAAGGCGGGCTCGACGAACTGGATCTGCCCGAGCTGGCGGATCTTGGACCACTGGATCTGCAGGGAGAGGGTCTGGCCCCAGCCGAAGAAGTTCTGCTGGGAGATCTGGCCGGTGAGGATGAAGTTCTCGTACGAGGAGAACCCCATCCCGAGCTGGAACGTGCCGGTCGGCCGCTCCTTCACCTGGACCGTGGCGACGATCTTGTCGTCGGTGGTCCCCGGCTTCGTCGTGATCTCGGCGGTCTCGAAGAACCCGAGCGCGTTGACTCGCTGGCGCGAGGTCCGCATCGCCGAGCCGTTGAACCGCTCGCCCTCGAAGATGCGCAGCTCGCGCCGGATCACCTTGTCGCGGGTCTTCTCGTTCCCGACGATCTCGATCCGCTCGAAGCTCACCACCTTGCCCGGCTGCACGTCGAAGGTGAGGTCGACGATCCGCTTCTCCGCGTCCGTGGCGGTGAGCGGCGACACGTTCGCGTAGGCGTGGCCGAGGTCCTTGTAGACGTCGCCCACCGCGAACAGGTCCGCCGCGACGTCGGCGCGGGAGAAGGTGGCGCCGCTCTTCGTCCGCAGGATCCGCCGGAGCTTCGGCTCCTGATCGAGGAGCTGCCCGTCGAAGCTGACCTTGCCGATCGTGTACTGCTCGCCTTCCTCGACCGGGATGGTGACGTAGATGAGCCGCCGATCCGGCGAGAGCGCGACCGCGGGCGTCCCGACCTTCACCGTCACGTAGCCGCGGTCGAGGTAGAGCGCCTGGACCGCCTGCAGGTCTCGCTGCAGCGCCTCCTCGCGGTAGGTGCCCGCGTCGGAGAGGAACGAGAGCAAGCTGCCCTCGTGCGTCTGCATCACCTTGTGGAGGTCGTCGGCCGGGACGTGGGCGTTCCCGATGAAGCGGACCTCCTTCACCTGGACCTTCGCCTGCTCGTTCACGACGAACACGACGTCGACCTGGTTGTCGGGGCGCTCCTCGGTGCGCGAGGAGACCTCCGCGAGGAAGTACCCCTTCTCGACGTACTTCTCCTGGATCTTCTTCACGTCCTTCTGGACGGCGGCGGGGTCGAGCAGCTGCCCCGCCTTGATCGTGACGGTCTCCTCGAGGTCCTTCTTCGAGAGCTCGGTGTTCCCTTCGGCCCGCCACTCGCGCAGGGCGGGGCGCTCGACGACGCGGTACACGAGCACCGGCGCGTCGCTCGGCCCCTCCCGCTCGACGGTGACGTCGGAGAAGAAGCCGAGCTTCATGAGTGCGCGGACGTCCGCCTGGACCTTCTTCGGATCGTAGGCGGCGCCCTTGCGCTCGGTGATCGCGTTGCGGATCGCTTCGGGCTCGACGCGCCGGTTCCCCTCGATCCGCACGTCGCCGACGGTCGGTTGAGCGAGGGCGGGAACGGGGGCGAGCGCGAGAGCGAGCGCCGCGAGGAGACCCAGGGCGCTATGCGGGAGGCGCGTCACGGAGCCGGGGAATCTAGACCGGGGGGCGGAAAAGCTCAAACGGTTCCGGCCGTCACGCGAGACGGCCCGCGAGCAGCCGGAGCCTGCGCGGCAGCGCCTGCGCGAGCCGCTCGTTGTGCGTCACGACGACCGCGGTGATCCCGAGCGATCGGTTGAGGTCCACGAGCAGCGCGTGGATCCCGTCGGCCGTCTGCGGGTCGAGGTTGCCGGTGGGCTCGTCGGCGAGGAGGAGCCGCGGCGAGAGCGAGAGGGCGCGCGCGAGCGCGACGCGCTGCTGCTCGCCGCCGGAGAGCTCGCCGGGGCGGTGCTCGATCCGATCGCCGAGCCCCACGCGCTCGAGCATCTCCGCCGCGCGCCGGCGCGCCTCCGCGCGCGGGATGCGGCGGATGAGGCCGGGCATCATCGCGTTCTCGAGCGCGGTGAACTCCGGAAGGAGGTGGTGACTCTGGAACACGAAGCCGACCGTCCCGTTCCGGAAGGCTGCGAGCTCCTCCTCGGTCCGCTCGAACACGTCCTCGCCGTCGAACCGGACGCGCCCGCGCGTCGGGACATCGAGCGTCCCGAGCAGGTGGAGGAAGGTGCTCTTGCCGGCGCCGGACGGACCGGTGAGCGCGACGAGCTCGCCCTCTCCGATCTCGAGATCGAGGCCGCGGAGCACCTCGAGGCGGCGGTCCGCCATGAGGTAGGTCTTCGCGAGCCCCTCGATCTGGACGAACGGCACGGACATCAGTCGGCCCTCAGGCCGTCGACGGGGCGGAGCCGCGCCGCCTTCGTGGCGGGGTAGATCGTCGCGAGGTACGACAGGAGCAGCGCGCCGAGCGCCGCGAGCGCGAACTGCGCCGGCTCTATGAGCACCGGCAGGTTCGAGATGTAGTAGACCTCCGGATCGAGCGGGATCCCGACGCGGTCGATGAGCAAGCAGCTCCCGTAGCCGAGGATGAGGCCGAACGCGGTCCCCACCGCGCCGATGACCACCCCCTCGGCGACGAAGATCTTCATCACGGAAGGTACTCCGGCCCCCATCGACTTCAGCACGGCGATCTCGCGGGTCTTCTCGAGCACGAGCATGATGAGCGTCGCGACGATGATGAAGCTCGCGACGAGCACGATGAACCCCAGGATCACCGCCATGACGACCTTCTCCATCTGCAGCGCGGAGAAGAGGGACCGGTTGAGCTCACCCCAGTCCTTCGCGCGGTAAGGCCAGCCGCCGAGCGCGAACACCACGCGCCCCATCACCGCGCGCGCCGTGTCCACGTCGCCGACGCGCAGCTCGAGCCCGGTGATGGTGTCGCCGGTACCGAAGAAGCGCTGCCCCTCGCCGAGATCCATGTACGCGAACTTCGAGTCGTACTCGTACATGCCGCTGTAGAAGATCGCGGCGATGCGGAACGGGCGGCTCTTCGGCTGGGGTCCGGCGGGCCCGAGGTCTCCGAAGGGCGAGACGACGTTCACCTGATCGCCGACGAACACGCGCAGCGAGCGGGCGAGCTCGCGCCCGACGACGATCGCCGGGAGGGTGCGGTCCGTGCGCGGTTGCGGCGCGGGCGTCGAGGAGACGTCCGGATCGCGGGCGGAGCGCGGGATCTTCTCCGGCGCGCGGAGCCAATCGAGCTGCCCGTCCTCGACGTTCCGCGGCAGGTCGGTGACCGTGCCGACGGTGTCGAGGTCGATGCCCTTCAGGATCGCGCCGGTGAGGTTCTGCCCGGCGGAGAGCATCACCTCGTTGTAGAGGAACGGGGTCGCGCCGGCGACGCCCTTCACCCCGAGCACCTTCTGCCGCGCGCCGCGCCAGTCGTCGAACCCGTCCTGGCCGTAGGTGAGCACCATCCCGTGCGCGTTGTGGCCGAGGATCTTGTGCTTGAGGTCGGCCTCGAACCCGCTCATCACCGAGAGCACGACGGTGAGCGCCCAGACCCCGATGGCAACGCCGCCGATCGAGATGAGCGTCATGAGGAGCGTCGCCGGCATGCGGCCACGCCGGAACAGCTCGCCGCGGCGGTAGGCGCGGCGCTCGCGCGCGTCGCGCACGAGCGACCAGCCGAGCGCGACGAGCAGGCCGGGCACGAGCCCGGTCACGACGATCCCGAAAAGCGCCGCGACCGTGCGCAGGCTGAGCCGCAGGTGGCTGCGCGCTACGAACAGCTCGTACGAGATGGAGGGGTCGAACCGCCCGGTGCCCGTCACGAGGTAGGCGAGCGTCGAGCCGGCGAAGACCGCCGTTGCGGCGAGGATCCCCCCGCCGAGCAGGCCGAGCACGACGACGAGCGTCCCCTGCGCCTCGAGCGGCGCGAGGGCGTGCGCGGAGCGGAGCCCGGGCGTCGCCGCGACCAGCGCGACGAGGGCGGCCCACAGGAGCGTCGCGGCCGCGACCTCGTAGAAGGCGAGCCGGCGCGACACGAGCGCGGCGGTCGCCCCGAGTCCGCCCGCGAACGCGGCCGCGGCGACCGCGGCGAGCCCGGCCGAGAGGCCCGGGCCGAGCGCGAGCCGGTCGCCGAAGAACGCCGCGGCGAGCGGCGCGACCGCGATCGCGCCGAGCACGCCGACCGCGACGAGCACGAACGCCGCCGGCGAGAACACGGGCGGCGCGGGGTGACCGGCGCCTGCGCCGGGCGCCGCGGCGCTCGGTGCGGTCGGGGTCGGCGTCGGGATCGAGGTCGACGGCTCGGGCTGCCGCTCGCTCATCGGGTGCTTCTCTAACCCCTCGTCTTCAGGAGCGGGAACAGGATCACGTCCCGGATCGACGGTGAGTCGGTGAGGAGCATCGTGACCCGGTCGATCCCGATCCCCTCGCCGGCGGTCGGCGGCATGCCGTGCTCGAGCGCGCGGACGAAGTCCTCGTCGAACGGCATCGCCTCCTCATCGCCCGCCGCCTTGGCCTTCATCTGCGCCTCGAACCGGGCCCGCTGGTCGGCGGGGTCGTTCAGCTCGGAGAACGCGTTCGCGACCTCCATGCCGGCGACGAAGAGCTCGAAGCGATCGACGAGCCGCGGGTCCGCGTCGCGGCGGCGGGACAGCGGCGAGGTCTCGAACGGCCAGTCGACGACGAACGCGGGCCGATCCTTCGGGAGTGCGTGCTCGCAGAAGACCTCGAACGCGGCGGCGATCGCCTCGCCCGGCGTCTTCGTCGCGGCCTGCTCGAGCTTCCAGGCGTCCTCGGACTCGTTCTCGCGCGCGGCGGCGCGCGCGAGCGCCTCCGCTAGGCCCCGTCCCGCGAGGGCGTCCTCGATCGAGAGGCCGAGCGCCTTCGCCCCCTCGCCGACGAGCGACACGCGCGGGAACGGCGGCGTGAGGTCGATGGCCTGCCCCTGGAACGTGACGATCGGCGCACCGGTGACCTGGACGGCGAGCGCGTGGAACAGCTCCTCGGTGAGCCGGATCAGGTCCTCGTGCGTGGCGTACGCCTGGTAGAACTCGATCGAGGTGAACTCGGGGTTGTGGCGTCGCGAGATCCCCTCGTTCCGGAAGATCCGGCCGATCTCGTAGACGCGATCGAACCCGCCCACCACGAGCCGCTTGAGGTGCAGCTCGGTCGCGATGCGGAGCTTGAGCGGCATCTCGAGCGCGTTGTGGTGCGTCTCGAACGGGCGCGCCGCGGCGCCGCCCGCCTCCTCCGGCTTGTGGAGGGTCGGCGTCTCCACCTCGATGAACCCGCGCGTGTCGAGGAAGCGCCGGATGGTCGAGACGATCTTCGTGCGCTTCTGGAAGACCTCGCGGACGCCGGGCGTCACGACGAGGTCCACGTAGCGCTGCCGGTAGCGCTGCTCGACGTCGGTGAGCCCGTGCCACTTCTCCGGGAGCGGGCGCATCGCCTTCGTGAGGATCGTGAAGGAGGCCGCTTCGAGCGTGAGCTCGCCCGTCTTCGTGCGGGTGGCGGGCCCCTCCGCCGCGACGATGTCGCCGATGTCGAGGAGCTTGAAGATCTCGAACCCGCGCTCGCCGACCTTGTCCTTCTTCACCCATATCTGAAGTTCGCCGGAGCGATCGCGGAGGCGGAGGAACGCCGCCTTGCCGAAGGAGCGGACCGCGAGCACGCGCCCCGCCAGCGACCACGCGCCCGGATCCTTCTGGATCTCCTCGACTGGCGCGTCACCGTAGCGGGCGACGAGGTCCGCCGCGAGGTGGCGGGGCGCGAAGCCGTTCCCGAACGGGTCGACGCCGAGCGCGCGCAGCGCCTCGGCCTTCTTCGCGCGCTGCGCGATGATCTCGCGCTCGGTGGCGCCTAGGTCGTCCGCGGCTGCAGCAGCAGGCGGGGCGGCAGGGCTCTTCTCGTCTCGCATCCGTCGGGTCTCTCGGGGGAAAACCGCCGGGCGAGGCTAGTCGGGCGGGGGCGGGCCGTCAACGCGAAGCGCCGCCCCCGCGCGGGCCGCGCGCGTCTGTTCACGAACGGTTCACCGCGCCGCCCGCGCGTCGCCACGGCGCCCCGCCATCGTCCCGCGCGCCGGGAATTCAGGGGAGCGGTCGCCCGTTCCCCACCCCGCCGCCCGACCGGGCGGCGATCACCCCCGCACAGAACAGGAGGCAGACATGCTCGAGGGCGTGAGGGATGCGGGTCTGGCGCTGGAGGGCGCGGCGAGCCGGACGTTCCGCCGCGCGGTGGACTGGATCGTGAAGCTGCTCATGCCCCTCGCGATCATCGCGCTGATGCTCGGGATCGCCCGCGTCTTCCTCGACGTGTGGCAGGTGTGGCGCGGGCCGTCCATCGCGGCCGCGTTCGACGTGCTCGTCACCGACATCCTCTCGATGTTCGTCGTGATCGAGCTCCTGAAGAGCATCGTGGAGTACTTCGAGATCCACCGGCTCAAGATCACCTTCATCCTCGACGCGGCGCTCGTCTTCGTGCTGCGCGAGGTGATGATCGGCCTCTACAAGCACGAGATGCACGCGGCGGAGATCGCGGCGCTCGCCGGGATGCTGCTCGTCATGGGCGCCGTGCGAATCGCGGCGGTCCGCTTCTCGCCGCCGGAGCGGACGATCCATGCGCCGTGACGCGATCATGGCCGCGCTCCGGCGCGCGAAGATCGTCGCGGCCCTGCGCGCGCTCGGCGCGAGCGAGCGGACGCGCGGCGCCTGGTCCGCGCTCCGCCGGCGGCCCGACGCGGTCGTCGCGCTCCTGCTCGGAGCGGGCGTGCTCGCGATGATCCTGCACTGGAGGTGAGACCGCGCCCGCCGGGCGCCGCAGCGTCAGCGGTTCGCGACCGGCGACGGGGCGACGAGCTCCACTGCGCGCGCCTCGCCGTCGGGCGCCACGACGTAGCGCAGGACCGCTCCCGAGTCGTCCCGGACGAGGTGGACCACCTCGCCGCCGGCGGCCTCGTGCTGCTCGAGGATCTTGAGGGCGAAGAGCGAGCCGATCTTCGTGCAGGACTCGACGGTCCCGGCGCGGTTCACCGCGTGGAGGACGATGTTCCCCGAGGGCTCGAGGAGGCGCTCGATCGCCCCCCCGTCCGTCCACTCCCGGCGGGCGAGGAGGATCGGCGCGCTGTCGGAGAGGAGCGCCCCGGCCGGCGCGGGATCGAGGGCGCGAGGGGTCGGGGCCGGGGGAGCGGTCGGGGTCGCGGTCGCAGTCGGCGTCGGGGTCGGCGTCGCGGTCGGGGTCGGGGGCGGGTTCGGGTTCGCGGTCGCGGCCGCAGTCGGCGTCGCGGTCGGGGTCGCGGCCGGAATCGGCGCCGCGGCCGCCGTCACGACCGGGGTCGCACCCCGTGCCGGTGACGGCGGAGGCTCGGCAGCGGTCGGCGCCGCGGACGCGGCACGCGCGGACGGCGGCGGCTCCGTGTATGCGCCCGCCGCCGCCGAGACCGCGAGGAACGCCGCCAGCCATGCACCCGCCATGTAGCCTCCGACGCCGGGGAGGAGGGCCCGGACGCCCGCACGGTGGGGAGACGCTCGCCGGTGGGCCAGCGCCCACGGCGTGGCGACGAAGGGGCATGGGGCGGGCGATGGGGCGCTCACTCGCTACGCGAGGCGGCTACTCTCCGGCGGGTCGCTTCGGGCCGAACGCCGCGTCCAGGTCCAGGTCGAGTCCCAGGACCAGGATCGGGTCTAGGTCCAGGTCCTGGTCCAGGTCCAGGTCCAAGTCGACGTCCAGGTCGACGACCAGGACCCGGGACCAGGTTACCGGCGGACGGGCTTATCTCGGCGCGTACATCCGGTAGTCGATCTCCGGGAACACGGTGGCCTTCTGCTCGACGTGGGCGAGCCAGCCCTCGTCGACGCGCCCCGCGCGGATCTGATCGTGGAGGCGCGTGAACCGGAGCACGTGCTCCTTCGTGCGCCGGATCGCATAGTCCACCATCGTCCCGGTCTTCATGATGAAGGCCCAATCGGAGGACTGCGCGAGGAGCAGCTCTCGCGCGGCCTGGTCGAGCGCGCGCCGCTCGAGCGGGGTCGGCTCGCGGTAGTCGCGCGCGAGCGCGATCATCCGCTCCGCCGCCTTGTGGAGGTGGCGGTAGATCCAGTCGTTCGAGCCGTCGAGCCAGACGCCCGCGTAGCCGCCCGCGCCCCACGAGCTGAGCGGCGGCGTCGCGAGCTGCTGCTCGGGGTTCTCCTTCAGGTAGTCGCCCGGTGTCGCGAGCCGGAAGACACGCTGGTCGAAGGCGACCTTGCGGACGAGGAAGTCAATGAACATCGGCCCCTCGTACCACCAGTGACCATAGAGCTCGGCGTCGTACGGCGAGATCACGATCGGCCGCACGCCGCCCATCCGCGAGGCGAGGTGCTCGATCTGGCGCTCGCGGTTGAACATGAAGTTCCCCGCGTGGCTCGCCGCCCGCTCGCGCGCGCGGCCCGGATCGTAGGGCTCCTTGTGCGCGGTCTTGCCGGTGATGCGGAAGTATTTGATGCCGACGTTCTTCCGCTGCCCGGTCGGCTGGATGTACGGCTTCACGTAGTCGTAGTCGAGGTCCCAGCCGACGTCCCGGTAGAACTCGCGGTAGTCGGGATCGCCCGGGTAGCCGGACTCGGCGCTCCAGACCTGCATCGACGACTCGGGGTCGCGGGCGAACGCGGCCGGGCCGGTCCCGGTGTAGATGGGCGCGTACACGCCGTAGCGCGGCCGGGGCGTCGCGTCGGTGATGCCGTGCGTGTCGACGAAGAAGTAGCGGATGTTCTGCTCGGCGAGGAAGGAGTCGAGGCCCGGGTAGTAGCCGCACTCGGGCAGCCAGATGCCGACGGGGTCCTTTCCGAAGTGGCGGCGGTGGCTCGTCGCGGCGACCGCGATCTGCGCGCGGACCGCCTCGGGGTACTGCTGCATGAGCGGCAGGAACCCATGCGTCGCGCCGCAGGTCACGATCTCGAGCCGCCCCGCGTCCTCCAGGCGCCGGAACGCCGCGACGAGGTCGCGCCGGTAGCGGTCGTTGAACAGCTGCCGGAGGTCCCTGAACTCGTGCTGGTAGTGGAGCGCGAGGCCGTGGAACGTGCCGTCGTGACGCGTCCGGTGGACCTCCTTGTCGGCGAGCTCGCACAGCGCGTCGAGCCGGCGCGCGTACCGCGCCATGAGCAGCTCGTCTCGCAGCATCGCGACGAGCGGCGGCGTCATCGTCATGGAGATCCGGAACGGGATCCCCTCGTCGGTGAGCTGGTCGAAGATCTTGAGGAGCGGGAGGTACGTCTCGCTGATCGCCTCGTAGAGCCAGTCCTCTTCGAGGAAGTCCTGGTACTCAGGGTGCCGGACGAACGGCAGGTGCGCGTGGAGGTGGAGCGAGACGTAGCCAAGGACGTCGTGGCTCATCTACCGCTCCCCTCCGCCGAAGGGCGACGACGGCGAGGACGGACGCCCGCCCATCCCACCGGCGCTCCCGCCCCAGGTCCCTCCGGAGAAGCGCGACCAGTCGGAGAGCCGCGCGAGCAGCGCGCGCGCCTCCTCCGAGAACGCGGAGCCCGGGTGGCCCGGGCCGAGCAGCCTCCCGAGCGGGAGATCCCAAGGGATCCGGATGAACCGGTCGTCCACGGTCGGTGACGGGCCGACCGGCGGCAGCGCGACCTCGTTCGAGGAGGAGGCGAGCAGCTTCTCGCGGCCGGCGCGGTCCACGACGTGGATCTCCGCGCGGTAGACGCGTCCGGGCTCGAGGTCGTGCACGTAGAAGCCGTGCGCCTCGAGCGCGAACTCGGTGACGCGCAAGCGGTCCCAGCCGGCGCCGGCGCGCACGAAGACCCAGAGCTGCGTGCGCGGGTGATCGAGCCCCTCGAACGCGCGCGCGAGCGTCTGCTGCGCGTGATCCCAGTAGAGGAACACCGTCCGGGGGTCGCGGGGCAGCGCGACGAACGCGTCGTCGCCGTAGCCCCACGGCAGCTCGCCGAGCTGCTCGTCGTAGACCGGCGCGCCCTCCAGCTCCCCGGCGTCCGCCCAGGAGTCGCCGGCGGTCTCGGTCATCTGGTGCGGGGCCTCGCGGACGGCGTCCTCGCCGCGCACGCGCGCGACGAAGTAACCCTCGGGATCCGGCCCCTCCAACGGCGCGCGCCGCGCCTTCGAAGCCTTGCGCGCGGCCGCGACTCCAGCCGCCGCGCCGGCCGCCGCGCCCGCGACCGCTGCGAGCGCCGAAGCGGCCTTGCCGTGCTTACGCGCCCGGGTACCCTTCACCGCCGCCTTGGCGCCCTCGGCGGCGCCCACGGCAGCCGCCTTGCCTGCGCGGGCCATCGCCTTCGCGCCGTTTCGGGCCGCCTCCCCCGCCTTCTGGACCGCGCCCTTCGTCGTCGCGCGGGGCGCCGGTTTCGTGCCCTTCGCGGGCGGCGCCTCGCTCCGGCCGCCCGCTCCGCGGGCACGCGCGCCCGACACCCGGGCAGGGGCCGGCGCCGCCTTGCCTGGCGCCCCCTCCAGCGCCGCGATGAGCTCGCTCTTCGACTTCTTCGAGTGCCCCGGCCCGAGCAGCTTGCGCGCAAGCTCCCGGAGGTTCTCGACGGTCATCTTCTTGAAATCAGGCATGGCTCTGGGATCTAAGAACAGCGATGGCGCTCGAGCGTCAAGGGATTTGAGGGGTGAGCACGACTCACGCTCGCCACGCCGCGGACGGCGTGCAGGAACCGCGCTCGCACGCCCCGTAGGCGGGCGCTGCCCTCGGACGAGCGCGCGGACGGGCGCGCCGTCCGCTCCCTGAATCGCGAGCGACCCCGGTGCGTCGATCGGGCTGTAGAATCGCCCCGCGATGCCCGCGCTCCTGCCCGTCATCCTCGCGCTCTCGCTCGCCGCAGGCGAGGGATCGCCCCCGCCGGCCGGCGCGGCCGGGCGCTCCCCCGTGTCACCGGTGCAGGTCGCGCCAGTCCCCCCGGGGGCGATCCCCGCCCCGCCGCCGCGGGCGACCCCCGGCGCGGCGCCGCTCACGACGACCCCGTCGCCGCAGTCGCGGCGCTACCAGATCGAGCGGATCCGGATCGTCGGGCTCGCGCGGGCGCGCGAGTCCGAGGTGCGGCGCCACCTCCTCTTCGCCGAGGGCGAGCTGCTCGACGAGGAGCAGGTCCTGCTCTCGCGGCTGCGCCTCCTTCAGCTCGGCTGGTTCTCTCGGGTCGAGACGCGGGTCGAGCGCGGCTCCGAGCGCGGGCTCGTCGTCCTCGTCGTGGACGTCTCCGAGCGGAACACGCTCATCGTCACCGACTTCGTCCTCGGCTCGACCGACCCCGAGCCGCTCTATGGCGCGCTCGGCCTCTCCCAGCAGAACTTCCTCGGCCGCGGCTTCGGCCTCTCCGGAGCGTTCGCCTACGGCGGGTCGCCGACCGGGCGCCCGCAGGACCCGGACCGGTTCGCGGTGCGCGGCTCGTTCTTCGCCCCGAGCCTCGAGGTGCCCGGGATCCGGCGCGGGCTCGTCCTCGGCGCGTCCTTCCTCGTCTTGCACGGCGAGGAGTTCGCGTGTGCCGACGCGGAGTGCACGCTCTATCGGAGCGACTTCGGCTCGGCGCCGCGGGTGCGCTACCGGCGCCTCATGGGCGAGGGGACCGTCGGGATCCGGCCCGGACCGTTCGAGCGGCTCCTCGCGAGCTACCGGTACGAGGCGGTGCAGGCGAACGAGATCGGCGCCGCCGCGTCCGTCGGCGGCATGGAGCCCGCGATCCTCGCCGGGCGCTCGCGCGTCTCCGCGCTCACCGGCACCTACGAGCTGGACACGCGCGACGACTTCTTCTTTCCCCGCGAGGGGATGCGCGGGCTCTTCCAGGTCACCTTCGGCTCCCGCCTGCTCGGCGGCGACTACGAGTACAGCCGCTACCTGCTCCAGCTCGAGACGGCGTACAGCCTCTTCGGCCGGCCGCTCCGCCTGCAGGCGGCGGTCGGCGCGGCCCAGGGGAGCGCGCCGTTCTTCGATCGCTTCTACGCGGCGGACTTCTCGTACTTCGCGATCGGCCCCGCGCTCGGGAGGGCGCTCGAGCTCAACTTCTCGACCGACTCGCGCTACGACGCCTTCCTCGCGATGGGGGGCGTCGAGTACGGCATCCCGCTCTGGACGAGCCGCGCCTTCTTCCGCCGCGGCTACCTCGCGCTCGGCGTCCGCGTCGTCCACTCGACCGCCACCCTCGGCGGCGCCCGCACCCGCGTCTCGCGCTCGCCCGTCTCCGGCGACGTCGCGCTCCGGTTCGACACGCCAGTAGGCGTGTTCAACCTCTCGGCGGGCTACCTGCTCGACAACGTCCTGTGATCCGCGCGCGCGCCACGCTCCTCGCCGCGCTCGCGGTGCTCGCCCTCCTGACGGCCGGTCGCGCCACCGCCGCGACGACCGGTCCGCTGGCGGTGCGGCTCGAGGTGAGGCAGGGCCGCCTCCTTGCGAGCGTGGACCTCGGCGGTGCGTTCGCCCCTGCCGTAGAGCGCGAGCTCGGCAACGGCCTCACGAACGTCGTTGCGATCTACGTCTCCGTGCTGCCGGCAGGCGGCGGCGGGCCGGTGCTCGTCTACGGGCGCGTCATCGAGATCCTCTTCGACGTCTGGGAGGAGGCCTACCTCGTCACGGTGAAGGACCCGCGCGCGCCGCAGGGGACCCGGCACGTCCTGCGCGAGTTCCGCGCGCTGCACGCGCTGCTCGCGGACGAGCGGGACCTCGATCTCGGGCCGGCCTCGCTCCTGCCGGCTGGGCCGTTCGTCGTCGAGGCGCGCGTCGAGGTGAACCCGGTGTCGAAGGAGCAGCTCCACCGCACCCGCGAGTTCATCGCGAACCCGGCCGCCGGGTCGCGCCCGGGCGGGGGCTCGCGCTCGGTGCTCGGCGCGATGGCGAGCTTTCTCCTGCGCGAGCCGGATCCCGGCTCGGACGTCCACCTGCTCCGCTCGCGCCCGCTCGGGCTCGGCGAGGTGGGAGCCCGGTGAGCGCCGCTGCCCCCGGTCCGCTGCGGCGGATCCTCGCGCGCCTCAGCGTCTCGCGCTTCGAGCTCACGATCGCGCTCGCGCTGGTCCTCGCCGCGACCGCACCCCTCGCCTTCGCGGTCTACCAGGCCGGGCGCCTCACCGAGCACGCGCTGGCGTTCGGGCTCGACCCGCGCGTCGTCGACCGGCTCGAGTCGATCCCAGGGCTGTACCTCGAGATCTTCCGGTCGCGGAAGCAGCTCTACGCGGAGCAGGCGCGGGAGATCGCGCGCGGGCTCCCCTCCGACCGCTCGCGCGCGACGCGCTACCTTGCCGCGGCGGTCCAGCGGACGCCGCGACTCGAGCGGGCCACGTGGCTCTCGCCGGACGGCGCGACGATCGCCGAGGCGGAGAGCGCGGTGGCGGCGCCCGACGGCGAGTGGCGCGACGCGCCGGCGCGGGTCGCGCTCCCGGACGGCGGCCAGCTCGAGTGCACCTTCGCCATCGAGGCGCGGTTCTTCGCGGAGCTCGACGAGGCCCGCGCGATCGCCGAGCGCTCGCGGGACTTCGAGAAGCTCGGGGGCGAGATCCGGCGGACGCTGCTCCGCTCGTTCGGCGCGCTCGTCGTCCTCGCGGCGCTCGTCGCCGCGGCGCTCGGCATCCTCATCGCGCGGCGGACGACGAGCCGGGTGTCGGACCTCGTGCTCGCCACGCGCCGGCTCGCGGCGGGTGATCTCTCCGTGCAGGTGAACCCCGGCCGCTCCTCGGACGAGGTGGCCGGCCTCGCGCGCGCCTTCAACGCGATGGTGCGCGAGGTGCGGGAGGCGCGCGACCGGATCGTCTATCTCGAGAAGATCTCCGGCTGGCAGGACGTCGCGCGCCGGCTCGCGCACGAGATCAAGAACCCGCTCACCCCGATGAAGCTCGCGTTCCAGCAGCTCGAGGCGCGCTGGAAGAAGTCGCCCGCGCGCGAAGCCGACCCGGAGCTCGGGAAGGTGGTGAAGGACGCGGGCGAGATCGTTCGCGACGAGATCGGGACGCTGCAGCGGCTCGTCGAGGAGTTCTCGGCGTTCGCGAAGCTTCCGGAGGTGCGGGCGGAGGCGGCGGATCTCGGCGCATTCGTGGACGACTTCGTGAGGACGAGCCCCCAGGTGGCCGAGCGCGCCAACGTCGAGGTCGTGAGGGCGGCGGGGGCCGCCCCGGTCGCGCTCGACCGGGCGCTCATGCGGCGCGTGCTCGCGAACCTCTGCGCGAACGCGATCGAGGCGGCCCTCCCCGGCCGCGCGCGGATCCACCTCGGCGTCGCGCGGACGCGCGACCGCGCGGTCCTGACCGTGTCGGACGAGGGCCCCGGGATCGACCGCACGGTGAAGGACCGGATCTTCGATCCCTACTTCACCACCAAGGGGACCGGCACCGGCCTCGGCCTCGCGATCGTGAAGAAGATCGTGCTGCAGCACGGCGGCGAGATCCAGGTCGGCGAACGTCCCGGCGGCGGCGCGTCGTTCCTCGTGGTGCTGCCCTTGCGCGGGGCGTGAGTCGCTGCGGCGCTCGCCGCGGCGGGGCTCGCGCGCTAGCATCCCGGCATGCACACCCATCTCGCAGGCAAGATCGCGCTCATCACGGGCGCCACCTCCGGGTTCGGCGAGGCGTGCGCCGAGGCCCTCGCGCGCGCAGGCGCCCGCGTCATCGCCGCGGGCCGCCGCAAGGAGCGGCTCGGCGCGCTCGTCGCCCGGCTCGGCAAGGACAAGGTCCACCCGCTCGTCCTCGACGTGCGCGACCGCGGCGCGGTGGAGCGCGCCATGAACGATCTGCCCCCGGCGCTCGCCGCCATCGACGTGCTCGTGAACAACGCGGGGCTCGCGCTCGGGCTCGAGCCTGCACAGCGCGCGTCGCTCGACGAGTGGGACACCATGATCGACACGAACTGCCGCGGGCTCGTCACGATGACGCGCGCGGTGCTCCCGGGCATGGTCGAGCGCAACCGCGGCCACGTGGTGAACGTCGGCTCGGTCGCCGGCGCGTACCCCTACCCGGGCGGCAACGTGTACGGCGCGACGAAGGCCTTCGTGCACCAGTTCACGTTGAACCTGCGCTCCGACCTGCTCGGCACGGCGGTGCGCGCGAGCTGCGTCGAGCCGGGCATGGCCGAGACGGAGTTCTCGCTCGTCCGGCTCGGCGACAGCGCGCGGGCCGCCAAGGTGTACGAGGGCGTGAAGCCGCTCACCGCAGCGGACATCGCCGAGACGATCCTGTGGATCGTCTCGCTCCCGCCGCACGTCAACGTGAACGCGATCGAGCTGATGCCCGTGCAGCAGGCGTTCTCGCCGTTCGCCATTCACCGGGACAAGGCCTAGCCCGGCGAGCGCGCGCCCCTGCCTAGAGGTCGCCCATCGCGATCTCGGGCCAGCCGACCTCGTCCGCGAGCGGCTGCAGCTCGCGGCGGAGCTTCTCGAGCGCGCGGATCTCGAGCTGCCGTGCGCGCTCGCGCGAGAAGCCGAAGTGCTGGCCGAGGTCGCGCAGGGTCTCCTTCCCGTCGCCCATGATGCGCGCCTCGACGATGTGCCGTTCGCGCGGGTCGAGCCGCGCCATGGCCTCGGCGACGCGGCGCGCGACGAGCGCGTCCTCCTCCGCCTGCGCGAGCTCCTCGTCCTGCGGCTCGCCGTCCGACGCGGTGAACTCGAGGTGAGTGGAGGTGCCGTCGGCGACCGGGGCGTCGAGCGACAGGTCCCGCCCCTCCATCCGCTGCTGCATCTCGATGACGTCCGAGGGGCGGACGCGGAGCTTCTTCGCGACGAGGTTCACGTCGATCCCCTCCTTGTCGAGGCCGGCGCCCGGCGTGAGCCGCTCGATCTCGTGGCGGGTGCGGGCAAGCGAGAAGAACAGCTTCCGCTGCGCCTGCGTGGTCCCGATCTTCACGAGCGACCAGGACTTGAGGATGTGGTTCTGGATGTACGCGCGGATCCACCAGACCGCGTAGGAGATGAGCCGGATCTCCTTGCCCGGGTCGAACTTCTGCACCGCCTTCATGAGGCCGATGTTCCCCTCCTGGATGAGGTCGGCCATTCGAAGCCCGTACGAGCGGTACTCGAACGCCACCTTCACGACGAAGCGGAGGTTCGCCTCGACGAGCCGGTGACCCGAGCGCTTGTTTCCCTGATCCCTGAACTCTCGCGCGAGACGCCGCTCCTCCTCCACGGTGAGGAGCGCGACGCGGTTGATCTCCCTGAGGTACTGATCGAGGGTGCTGCTCGCGCCGGTCGTGCGATTCATCGTTCCTCCGGGTTGGAGTGAAACCTGCGACCCGCCTCCGGCCCAGCAATGGGCGTGCCGCGCGTGGACCCCCCGTCGTCGGGGCCGAAAATGCGAGATTTCGGGGTTCTGGCGCCGACTCACCTGTAACTTCGTGGGCGCGTCTCCGGTAACTGCTACGGGGGCGCTCGCCGCTCCGGGCGGCGCAAGCGCGCGCGCACGGGCCCTCGACGCCCCGCCAGGGAGTGAACGCGCCGAAGAGCGCACGCTAGATTGCCGCCCGCACCCGCCCGGTCGAGGCGCGACGGCAATTCCTACCGAAGGAGATTGAGCATGGCTTCACGTTCCGTCATGCGGCTGGCCGCCGCCGCGCTCGTCGCGCTCCCGCTGGCAGCGGGGGCGCAGCAGCAGGGCAAGCCGGCGGTCGCCGCCGGGAAGACCGAGGTCACCTGGTACGGCCACTCCGCGTTCATCGTGAGGACGCCGGGCGGGACGGTGCTCGCGATCGACCCGTGGTTCGCGAACCCCAGGTCGCCGGACAAGGAGGCGGGCGCGAAGCTCGAGAAGGTCGACTACGTCCTCGTGACGCACGGTCACGCCGATCACGTCGGCGAGGTGATCGCGCTCTCGCAGCGGACCGGGGCGAAGCTCGTCGCCAGCGGGGACCTCGCCAGGGGGCTCGTGCGCGGCGGCTTCCCGGAGAAGCAGGCGACGGTCGAGACGACCGGAAACATCGGCGGAGCGATCGCCGCCGGCGACGCGACGGTGATCATGGTGCCCGCGGTCCACTCCTCCGACCTCAATGACGACAAGGGGCACCAGGGCGGCGGCAACCCCATGGGCTTCGTGATCCGGGTGAAGGGCGGGCCGACGCTGTACCACACGGGCGACACCGACGTGACGATGGACATGAAGCAGATCCCGGAGCGCTACGGACCGGTGGACGTGATGATGGCGTGCATCGGCGGCCACTTCACGATGGACCCGGCCGGCGCCGCGCTCGCGGCGAAGTACGTGAAGGCGAAGACGGTCGTGCCGATGCACTTCCAGACGATCCCGGCGATCCCGGGGACGCCGAAGGAGCTCGAGGCGGCGCTCGGGGGCGCCGCGAAGGTGCTCGTGCTCGAGCCGGGGAAGCCGATGACGTTCTGAGGAGCGGACCCCGCCCCCGATCTACCGCTTCAGGTCCTTCACCCGATCCGACAGGTCGCGGATCTCGCGGCGGAGCCCCTCGATCCCCTGGCGCGCGTCGTTCGAGGCGTCGCGCGCCTGGATCGCGGCCTTCTGCGCGCCATTTGCGGCGTCCTTCGCTTCCTGCGCAGCGTCCTTCGCGCCGTCGGCGTTCTTGCGCGCGGCGTTCGCTTCGTCGCGGGCGCGAGACGCCTCGTCTTTCGCGCGCTGCGCCTCCTCACGGGCGCGCTGCGCCTCCCCTCGCGCCGCCTGGGCGTCCGCGCGCGCGGCGACGACGTCGGCGCGGGCGGCGCGGACCTCCGCGAGCGCCTGCTGCGCGGCGAGCTTCGCCTGCTGCGCCTCGTACTGGATCGGGTCGGGCGGAGGCGGCGGCGGCAGCCCCTGCTGCGCACGTGCGAGCGCCGGCGTGAGGGCGACGGCGAGCGCGGCGGCGCGCGCTAGGGCGAACGGGCGGCGGGGGCGAGGCGTCATGGCGGGCGCTCCTCCGGACGGCGGTTCTCGCGAGTGTACGCGATCGCCGACGGCGAGCGCAGGCGGAGCCGGATGAGGCTCCGCGCGCGAAGCTGCGCGGAACGAGTGTCCCCCGGTCTCGTGGCCGGTAGGATGCGCGCCCCATGAGCTTCGACGACATCGCCGGCCGCTACGCCCGCGACTCGACCGCGCAGCGGAGCGCCGCGGAGCTGCTCCTCGCGCTCGCGGAGGTCGCGCCCTCGGACGACGTGCTGGATGTCGGCTGCGGCACCGGGGCGTTCCTCGCGCGGCTGCGCGCGGCGACCGGCGGTCGCGTCGTCGGGGTAGACCCCTCGCCGCGGATGATCGACGAGGCGCGGAAGGCCGCGCCCGCACGCGTGGAGCTCGCCCGGATGGCCGCGGAGGAGCTGCCGTACGACTCCGAGTTCGACCTCGTCGTGTCGAACTCCGCGCTCCAGTGGTTCGGGGACCCGGCGGGCGCGCTCGCGCGCTTCCGGCGCGCGCTCCGCCCCGGCGGTCGGACGGTCATCCAGGCGCCCGCGACGGCGCGCTACGCCCCCGAGTTCGTCGACGCGATGGAGGACGTCGCGCGCGACGCGGCGACGCGCGACGTCTTCGCGACGTGGCGGAGCCCCTGGCTCTGGCTCGAGACCGCGGAGGCGTACGCCGCCCTCCTCGCGGCGGCCGGCTTCGACGTGCGGCTCGCCCGCATCGACGAGCTGGCGTCGCGCGAGACGCCTGACGGCGCGCTGCGCATCTACGGCTCGGGCGCCGAGGCGGGTTACCTCGGCGCGGCCTGCTACCCGGCCCCGCTGCCTGCGGGGTACGCCGAGCGAGTCCGCGCGCTCGTGCGCGACCACCTCGCGCGGCGCGCCGGCGCGGATGGGAAGCTCGACGTGCGGTTCCGCCGGGTGTTCCTCGCCGCGGTGGCGAGGTAGACGGGTCGCACCTGGACGTGGACTTGGACCAGTCGAGGTCGAGGTCGAGGTCGAAGTCGAACTCCACGACCACGTCCACGTCCACGACCACGACCGCGTCCGCGTCCGCCCCGCTCACCGCCCGAGTCGCGCCCGGACCGCGGGCTCGGCCCCGTCCACCCTCTCGACGAGCGCCGCGACGTGCCTCGCGAACGGCGGCGCCTCGAGCAGGACATCCTCGCCGTGCGCATCGAGCTCCGCCCTCGCCTCGTCGAGCCCACTCGAGTCGTCCACCCACGTCACGCGCCAGCGACCCCGCGCGAGCCCGCGGAGCGCGATCCGCGCCCCCACGACGCTCGTGCCATAGCCCGCCGCGGGAGCGTGGAGCCAGACCGCTACCGCCCGCTCGCCGCTCAGCGCGAGGGCGCGTGCGCCGGCGAGCGACACCGGCGGATCGGGCGCGGGCGCGAGCGGGCCCTTCGCCTCGGCGCGGCGGAGGAACCCGGCGAGCGCGCGAAAGTGTCGCCCGCGCGCGGGCGTCATCGGCGCGTCCGAGTCGATCGTGAATGGAGGCGCCGAGTGCGCGAGCACGCCCGCGCCCGCGAAGGTCGCCGCCCAGATCCCCACGTGCGTGTGGTCGTGGAGCGGCGCCGGGTCTCCGCCCCAGCCGAACTCGCCGAGGAGCACGGGCTTGCCGTATCGGGCGGTGTCCCGGATCGTGGCGACGAGCGCGGCGGCGAGCGCGTGCACGTCGTAGACGTCCGGCCCGTAGCGGTGCCACTGGACGACGTCGCACGCCCCGCTCGCCCACCACCGGCGCTCGTCGCGCTCGACGTTCCAGTGGAGCCCGACCGGCCCGGCGGTCACCGGGTGGCCGTAGGGATCCTCCGCGCGCCAGGTGCGCGCGAGGTCCTCCGCCCATGGGATCCAGGCGGACTCGGGGATCGCGCCGTCCCACTCCGGCTCGTTCAGGAGGTCCACCGCGAGGAGCGCGGGCGACGCGCCCCACCGCGCGAGCACGTAGCGGAGCCGCCGGCGCGCGGCGTCGCGCGCGGTGGGATCGGTGAAGAAGTCGCGGTTGCTCCGGGCGGGCCCGCCACGTGCCGCGGCGTACGGGTTCTCCTCCCAGCCCTTCCACGCGTCGCCGGGCGTGAAGCCGATCGCGAAAACGGTGAGGATCACCTTCACGCCGTGGCGCTCCGCCGCCTCGAGCACCGCGTCGTAGCGCGCCGCGACCGCCTCGTCGAACCGTCCGAGCTCCGGCTCGAGGCAGCCGGGGCTCGGGGCCGTACCGGCGCGGCCGCACGCGGACACGACGAACACGCGCAACGTGTTCATCCCGTCGTTCGCCATCCGCCCGACGTACGCCTCGATGGAGAGCCCGTCGGACCAGGCGGCGTCGTACACGTTGAACCGGTTCTCGCCGAGCGGGCGGAACGTCCGCCCGCCGTCGGCGACGAGCGCGCCGCCCCGCACCCGGACCGCGCCGGGCGCGCCGAGATCCTCGGCGCGGACCTCGCCGCGCGCGACCTCGCGGTCCGCTGCCCCGTCGCGCGCGAGGATCCGCCAAACGTGCACGCCCGGCTCGAGCGGCCGGAAACGGAGCGCGACGGCGTCGCCCCTGGCGAACGCGGGGATCGAGGCTCGCGCGCCGGACGGCGCCGTGATCTCCCCGCGGAGCGCCGCCTCGCCCGTGCCCGGTGTCCCCGGGTGAACGCGCACCTCGTGCACGCGGTTCACGACCGCGGCAGGGGACGCGGGCGCGGTGCGGACCTCCGCCCGGCACGCCGCGAGCGCGAGCGACGCGGCGAGCGCGGCCGCCGCGGCGGCGTGCCTGTAGGACAGGGCCGTCACCTCAGGCCGCCATCGGGAGCAGGCCGCGCGTCTGCTTCTCGACGAGCGACGCGTAGTAGCCGCCGCGCCGGACGAGGTCGACGTGGCGACCCTCCTCGACGATCCGCCCCTGCTTCAGGACGACGATCCGGTCCGCGTCCACGACCGTCGAGAGCCGGTGCGCGATGACGAGCGACGTGCGGCCGCGCGTCACGCGATCGAGCGCCTGCTGCACGAGGTGCTCGGTCTCGGCGTCGAGCGCGGAGGTCGGCTCGTCGAGCACCAGGATCGCCGGGCGCTTGAGGAGCGTCCGCGCGATCGCGATGCGCTGCCGCTCACCGACGGAGAGGCGGCTGCCCCGCTCGCCGACGACGGTGTCGTAGCCGTCCGGCAGCCGCGTGACGAACTCGTGCGCGTTCGCCGCGTGCGCGGCGGCCTCGATCTCCGAACGGGAGGCATTCGGCCGGCCGTACGCGATGTTCGCGAGCACCGACTCGTTGAAGAGGAGCGAGTCCTGGAACACGACCCCGATCTGGCGGCGGAGCGACACCTGCTTCAGGCGCTTCACGTCGATGCCGTCCACGCAGACGACGCCGTCGGTCGGGTCGTAGAAGCGCTGCACGAGCGAGACGAGGGTGGACTTCCCCGAGCCGGACGGCCCGACGATGGCGACCCGCTCGCCCGCGCGGATGTGGAGGTCCACCCCGTCGAGCAGCGGCGGCGCGCCGGCGTCGTACGCGAAGCACACCCCGCGCCACTCGATCTCGCCGCGAAGCCCGTGGACCTCGCGCGCGTCCGGCGCGTCTCCGAGGTGATCCTGCGCGTCGAGGATCCCGTACACCTCCTCGACGGACACGCGCGCCGTCCGGAGCGTCTTGTAGACGCCGGACAGCCCGAGCACTGGCCCGAAGAGCCCTCCGACGTAGCCGAGGAAGGCGACGAGCGTCCCGATGGTCACCTCGCCGCGGACGACGAGCGCGCCACCGACGGCGAGCGCCGCGACGCGCGCGCCGATCTGGACGAGGTTCTGGGCGGCGCCGACCCCGGAGTCCACCCCCACGCCGCGAATGACGACCTCGTTCGCGGAGTTCACCTCGTCGAGGAAGCGCTTCTTCTCGGCGTCCTCCATCGCGAAGCTCTTCACCGTCACGATGCCGGAGAGGACCTCGTTGAAGCGGGAGTAGATGTGGACCCAGCGCTCGAGGAGCCGCCGCTCGCGCCGCGTCTGCATCGGCGCCGCGAACCGCGCGATGAGCGCCGGGACCGGCGCGAAGACGAGGACCACGACCGCGAGCCGCGGCTCGAGCCGGAACATGACGAGCACCGACAACGCGAGGTAGGCCGCGGCCGGGATCACGTTGAACGAGATCTCGGCGAGCGCGCCGACGAGCCCCTGGATCGAGCGGTCGAGCCGGGTCATCACCGCGCCGACGCCCTCGGCGCGGTGGAACGAGATCGGGAGCCGGTGGAGGCGCCCCACCGTCGCCTCGGTCAGCCGGAACTGGATGCCGATCCGCGTCCGCCAGGTGAGCCAGCTCGAGAGCGCCGCGAGCGCCTCGCGCGAGAGCCCCAGCACGACGAGCGCGAGGAGCCCCTTCGCCGCGGCGCCGCCGGCCCGCCCGCCGGCGAGGCCGTCGAAGAGGCTGCGCAGCGCGAGGGGCTCGGCCGTGTTCACCGCCGCGAGGGCGAGTGCGAGGCCGAGGATCGCGGCGATCGCGCCCTTCGCCGGGTGCAGGAACTCGACCGCGCGCAGGAGGCCCGCACGGCGGTCTGGAGGGTGGGTTCGGGTCACGCGCGGGGAAACGCCCCGCCCGGCGACCGCCATTCCCCGGCGACCCGCCCGACCGGCGGCGATCGCGAGGTGGCGAGCGGCGGCCGACGTGCGCCCGCTCGGCCGCCGGGGTCCCGCTCGAGGTACCCGGCGGCCTCACGCCGCGGTCGCGAGCGCGGCCGCGGGAGCGAGTGTCGTCAGCCGAGCTCCCGCAGGATCCCGAGGAGCTCGTCGACCCGGTGGCCGCAGGTGTGGCGCGCGCGGATCGTGGCCTGCCCCTCCTGCGCGAGCGAGCGCGCGAGCGCCGGCTCGTCGAGCACGGCCCGCAGGTGCCGGCGCATCTCGGCGCCATCGCGCGCGACGAGGTGGTCCCTGCCGCGCCGGAAGAGCCCGTCGGCATCGTCCCACGGGGCGCAGACGAGCGGCGTCCCGCAGGCGAGCGCCTCGAACGGCCGGATCGTCGGGATGCCCGGGAGCGCCTCGGCGTACGGACGCCGCGGCACGTGGACGGTCACGCGGTGGCTCGCGAGCGCGCGGGGCGCCTCGTGGTTCGGGAGCCACCCGCCGTAGCTCACCCCCGCCGCGGCGAGCGCGGCGCGCGCGTGCGGCGGGTACCGGACGCCGAACACCCGCGCCGAGAGGCCGAGGTCCCGCACCGGGCCGAGCAGGAACACGCGCAGCTCGTCCGTCCGCTCCTCGTCGCCCCAGTTTCCGACGAAGACGACGTCGGCGATCGGCGTCGCCGCGAGCGGCCTGAAGCGGCGCACGTCGGCGGCCTCGTGCCAGGTGAACGCGCGCCGCGCCCAGCGGCGCGCGAGGTAGAGGTCGCGGATGACGCGCCCGAACGCGAGCACGCCGTCGTAGCGCGACAGGTCGAAGCGCGCCATCTCGTCGGGCCGCGTCGCGGCGCGGTGGTGCGTGTCGTGGAAGAGGAGCCGGAGCCCGGGCCGGCGCGCGCGCTCCGCGCCGAGCCGCGCGACGAGCGCGGGCTCGTTCCACTCGTGCACGAGGGCGACGTCGGCGCCGTCGAGCGCCTCGGCGAGATCGAGCGCCGCGGGGTCGTAGACGCGCACCACCCCGGCGAGCTCCGGGTACGCGCAGCGCCACGTGTCGAGCGCCGCTTCGCCGTGATCGTGCGCGAGGTTCGCGGCGCTCCAGGCGCCCGCCGGCTCCCAGGCGACCACCTCGTGGCCGCGGTGGACGAGCTCCGAGGCGACGCCGCGCACGAAGTGCGCGTTGCCGTGGTTCCAGTCGGAGCGGATTGAGTGGACGAAGAGCACGACCTTCACGGCGATCCTCCGGCCGTCCCGCCAGTGAGCGTACGGTAGAGCGCGAGGTAGCCCTGCGCCATCCGCGCGGGAGTGAGGGCGAGGGCGCGGGCGCGGGCACGCTGGGCGAGCGTCGCGCGGCGGCGCCCGTCGCGCGCGAGGCCGGCGATCCGTTCGAGGACGGCGTCGTCGTCCCAGGGCGGCGCGAACTCCGCGGCGCCGTCCCAGAGCTCGCGGAGGCTCTCCACGTCACCGAGGACGAGCGCGCAGCCGGAGAGCGCCGCCTCGAGCACCGCGAGGCCGAAGGGCTCGTATCGCGCGGGGTGCGCGAAGATCGCGGCGCGCGAGAGCCAGCGCGCGAGCTCCTCCTCGGAGAGCCGGCCGAGGAACGTCGCGGCGCGGCCCGAGGCCGGCGTCCGGATCGGGCTCGCGGAGGTGGCCGGCCCCTGGGTGTCGCCCGCCACGTAGACCGGCCACGCCAGGCGCGGGGCGATCCGCGCGAGCGCCCCCGCGTTCTTCGCGTCGTCCCAGAGCCGGCCGGCCGCGAAGACCAGCTCCTCCTTCGGCCCGGGCCAGAACCGCGCCGCGTCGCGACCGTTCGGGATGACGTGCGGCGCCGGGATGGGCGCGTGGTGCCGCACGAGCGCGCGCGCCATCCACGTGCTCGGCGCGACCACGGCACCCGCGCCGCGCAGCCCCGCACGGACGACCGCGCGGTAGCGATCCCAGTCCGGCGGCGCGGGCAGGCCGCGGACCGCGTCGAACCACGAGGTGACGCAGGAGTGGCCGGCGACGAGCTTCGGCGCGCGGAACGGGAGCGCGCCGTGCCCGAGCTCGCAGGTGTGCACGACGTCGGGCCGGACGCGCGCCTCGAGGTCGAGGAGCCAGCGCCCCGCCTCGGCGACGTCGTCCCAGGGATCCGGCATCCACTCGAGCCGGTAGGGCCGCCCCTCGTGGACGACGCCCGTGAGGCCTTCCACCGCGCGCCGCCGGTCGGGCGTGAGCTCCGCCCCCTCGGTCGCGAGCACGACCCCGGCGCCCGCCGCGACGAGCGCGCGAGAGAGCTCGAGCGCGTGCGTGAAGACGCCTCCGACCGCGTCCGCGACGAGGAGGACCTTCACCGCGGCGCGGCGCGCGCTCACAGCTCGTAGATCCGGTCGAGCGTCGCCTGGACCTCGACGATCGAGGAGATCTCCGGATCGAAGCGCGCGCCGCGCGCGAGCGCCTCCGCCCACGCGACGGCGGCGCGGCCGCCCCACGCGTCCGGCGGGCCGGCGATCCGCTCGCGCCGCGTCCCCTCGAAGCGCTCGACGACGAAGTCGTAGAACGAGCCGCCCACGTTCCGGAGCGAGACGCCGCCGGCCGTCCCGTAGAAGGACGCCTCGATGACGCAGTCCTGTCCGGCGGAGAGGCACCACGAGCAGGCGAGCCGCACGGAGGTGCCGTCCGCGAGCTCGAGCTGCGCCGCCCCATAGTCTTCCACGCGTGAAGCGGACCGCCCGCGGATCGGCACGCCGCCGGCGCGCAGGGTCGCGGCGAGATCGTTCACCTCCGGGAACCCGAGGACCCACAGGGCCAGGTCCACGAGGTGGATTCCGAGATCCATGACGCAGCCGCCACCGGAGAGGCGCGCGTCCTGGAACCACGCCTTGTCCGGCCCGTACGCGTTGTGGAACACGAGATCGGCCGCGTACACGCGCCCGAGCGCGCCCTCCCGGACGAGCCGGCGCAGCTCCGGCACGCCCGCGACGTGGCGGTACGAGAGGTCCACCCCGAGCAGCCGGTCCGCGGCGCGCGCCGCGTCCACGACGCGCCGCGCCTCCGGCGCGGTCCGGGCGAGAGGCTTCTGGCAGAACACCGCGACGCCGCGCTCGAGCGCGCGGACCGCCTGGTGCGCGTGGAGCGCCGACGGTGTCGCGATGACGATCCCGTCGAGCCCGAGCTCGAGGAGCGCGTCGAGCGAGGGGACGACCGCGCAGCCGGGCGCGTCGGCCGCCGCGGCCGCCGCGGCCGCCGGGAGGGCGTCGGCGATCGCGGACACGTCGGCGGCGCCCGCCTCCACCATGGCGCGCATGCGGTGGCGGCCGATCCAGCCGACGCCGAGGAAGCCGAGCCGCGGCCGCACGCGCGCGGCGCTGGGGATCGCGATCACGGGATCACGAGCGCCTTCACGAAGCCTTCGGGGCGCTCCTCCATCGCCTGGAAAGCGGCGGCGAGCCGGTCGAGCGGGAAGGTGGCGTAGAGCGGCGCGGCGTCGAGCTTCCCCTCCGCTACGGCGCCCGCGGCGGCGAGCACCCCCTCGCGCTGCACGCGCGGGTCGCGCTCGTGGGCGTTCACGACGTCGATGCCGCGCCAGTTCCACAGGCCGAGGTTCACCGTGCGGGGGCCATCCTGGTGGTAGCCGGCGACGACGAGCCGGCCGCCCTCGCGCACGAGCTCGCTCGCGACGTCGAGCGCCGCCTGGTTCCCGACCGCCTCGACGACGACGTCGAAGAGCCGGTCGCCGGCGCTCCGACGCGCCGCCGCGACCGCCTCGCCGCGCTCCCCGAGGGACACGACCTCCGCCGCGCCCATCTCCCGCGCGCGGCGCAGGGAGGTCTCGCGGCGCGAGAGCGCGACGACGCGCGCGCCGGCGAGCGCGGCGAGCCGGAGCGCCAGCAGCCCGAGGAACCCTGCCCCGACCACCGCGACGACGTCGCCCGCGCGGATCGCTGCCCTGCGAAAGACGTTCACGGCGCACCCGAGCGCCTCGCCGGGGAACGGCCCCGCGATCGCGTCGGGGATCCGGACGGCGCGTTCCGCCGGAGCCACGTCGTACTCGGCGAAGGCCGCGCCGGAGAGGAGCGCCACCCGGTCGCCGGGCGCGAGCCCCGCGACACCGGGGCCGACCTCCGCCACCCGCCCCCACCCCTCGTGCCCGGGCGCTCCGGGCGGGAACGGGTAGCCGAACCACTCGCGCCCCTGCCACGGCACGAGGTTCGAGCCGCACACCCCGCACCCCTCGAGCCGGACGAGCACCTCGCCCCGCCCGGCCGACGGGCGCGGCACGTCCCTCAACTCGATCCACCGCGGCGCGGCGAGCACGGCGGCGCGCATCGTCGTCACGAGGTCACCTCGCTCACGGGCTCGGGCCGCGGTGCGCCCGGCTGCTGCTCGGCGAGCCACGCGTGGAGCCGCGTCACTCCCTCGCGGACGGACGTGCGCGCCGACCAGCCGGTGAGGCGCGAGAAGGCGGACGGGTCGGAAACGTACCAGCGCTGGTCCGCGACGCGCCAGTCGTCGAAGACCACGCGCGGGCGGACGCCGCGCAGCTCCGCGAGGAGATCGATGAGCTCGAGCAGGCTCGTCGTGTTCGCAGCGCCGCCGCCGAGGTTGAACGCGCGCCCGGCGACCTCCCGTCCGCGCTCGCGCGCGAGCAGGAACGCGTCCACGAGGTCGTCCACGAAGAGCACGTCGCGGACCTGCTTGCCGTCGCCGTACAGCGTGAGCGACCGCCCCTGGATCGCCTGGATGATGAAGTGGGCGACCCAGCCCTGGTCCTCGGTGCCGAACTGCCGCGGCCCGTAGATGCAGCTCATCCGGAAGACGGTCGCGGGGACGCGGTACGTGTGGGCCCAGTCGAGCACGTACTGCTCGGCGGCGCCCTTCGAGCAGCCGTAGGGCGAATGGAACGCGAGCCCGCGCGCCTCGGAGACGCCGCGGCGCAGCGCGGGGTCGATCGGCACGTATCGCGCGCCCACGTCGACGAGCGCCACGTCGTCGAGCGCGCCGTACACCTTGTTCGTCGAGGTGAAGAGGACGAAGGGCGGCGGGTCCTCGCGGCGCGCCGCCTCGAGGAGGTTCAGCGTGCCGCGGGCGTTCACCTCGAAGTCGAGCACGGGGTCGACGAGCGAGGTCGTGACCGCCACCTGCGCGGCGCAGTGGAAGATCGCTGAGGCGCCCTTCACCGCGCGCCCAACCGCGGCGGGATCGCGGACGTCGCCGAGGACTGGCTCGAGCAGCCCGCCGTGCGTCGCGGCGAGCCAGGCGAGGTTCCGCTCGACACCCGGCCGCGAGAGGTTGTCGAGGATCCGGACGCGGGTTCCGGACGAGAGGAGCCGGTGCGCGAGGTTCGCCCCGACGAAGCCCGCGCCGCCCGCGACGAGGACCACCTCGCCGGTCACAGCGAGAGCCCCCGCGCGGCCAGCTCCGCGCTCGCCTCGAGGACGCGGTCGTGCGCGACCCGCCCCTCGAGCCAGCCTCCGAGCTCCGCGATCCCTTCCTCGAAGGAGACCTGCGGCTCGTAGCCGAGGATCCGGCGCGCGCGCGAGATGTCGGCGAAGCAGTGGCGGATGTCGCCTACGCGGTAGCGCTGCGTCACCTCCGGCGCGACGTCCTCGCGCCCGAGCGCCTCGGCGAGCCGGCCCGCGACCTCGAGCACGCTGAAGCTCCGCCCGCTCCCCACGTTCAGCACCTGCCCAGCCGCACCGGGCACCTCGAGCGCGAGCCGGCAGGCGCTCGCGACGTCCTTCACCGACACGAAGTCGCGGCGCTGGCCTCCGTCCTCGTTCACGAGCGGCGGCCGCCCGTTCAGGTAGCGGGCCGCGAAGATCGCGAGCACCCCGGTGTACGGGTTCGAGAGCGCCTGGCGCGTCCCGTAGACGTTGAAGAAGCGGAGCGCGGTCGTCGCGATGCCGTAGGCCTCGCCGACGAGCAGGCTCATCCGCTCCTGGTCGAACTTGGAGAGCGCATAGATCGACGCGAGCGCGGGTGGCTTCGTCTCGGGGGTCGGCACCGGAGTGAGCGGCTCGCCGCGCGACCCGAGCGGTTCCCAGCGCCGCTGCACGAGCTGGTCGCGCGTCCGCTCGGCCGTGACGAGCCGCCCGGCGCCGTCGCGGTAGAGCCCCTCCCCGTACAGGCTCATCGAGGAGGCGACGACGAGCCGCTCGACCGGGGTCGCGATGAGCGCCTGGAGGAGGACCGCCGTCCCGAGGTCGTTCACCGACACGTAGCGGTCGACCTCGTACATGCTCTGCCCGACGCCGACGGCGGCGGCGAGGTGGACGACCGCGTCGACCCCGCGCAGCGCGCGCCGGACCGACTCCGCGTCGCGGCAGTCGCCGACGACGAGCTCGACGGCCGGGTCGAGATAGTCGGGGCGGCGCGCGCCGTCGCCGTGCACCTGCGGCGAGAGCAGGTCTAGCGCTCGCACCTCGTCCCCGCGGGCGAGGAGATGGTCGGCGAGATGGGATCCGATGAACCCCGCCCCGCCCGTGATGAGGATCCTGCGTCCGCCCATCGCGCCCTCCCCGGGGTCGTGCAACCAGCAGTGAATAGAAACCGCGGACGCCGGGCGCCCACCTACTCCCAAACGTGCGCCGCCGTGTGTGGCCGGGCCACCCCCGGCCCACTCCCGGTGCGTGGTGCGGCCGACGTGCCCTGTCTGCCTCCTGCGGGCAGGGGGACGAGGGCATACATTTCGCCCGTCGCCATGCCCGAGCGGCTGCAGATCGCGTTCTTCGCGTCGAGCCTCGTCTCGTCCTACTGGAACGGGGCGGCGACCTATTACCGCGGGCTCGCCCGCGCCCTCCACGGGCGGGGGCACGCCCTCACGTTCTACGAGCCGGACGCGTTCGACCGACAGGCACACCGCGATCTGCCGGACCCGGCCTGGGCGCGATCGGTCGTGTGGGATCCCGCGTCGCCCGGCGACCTCGACCGCTGCCTCGAGGAGGCGCGCGGCGCGGACCTCGTCGTGAAGGCGAGCGGCGTCGGCGTCCAGGACGCGCTGCTCGAGGCCCGCGTCCTCGAGCTGCGGCGGCCGGGGAATCGCATCGCCTTCTGGGACGTGGACGCGCCCGCGACGCTCGAGCGGCTCGTCCGCGACCCGGCTGACCCGTTCCGGGCGCTCGTACCGCGCTTCGACCTCGTCCTCACCTACGGCGGCGGCGATCCCGTCGTCCGCGCCTACCGGGCCCTCGGCGCCCGCGCCTGCGTGCCGATCTACAACGGGCTCGACCCGGACACGCACCATCCGGTCGCCCCGGATCCGCGCTTCGACGCCCACCTCGCCTTCCTCGGGAACCGGCTGCCCGACCGCGAGGCGCGCGTCGAGGAGTTCCTGCTGCGCACCGCGGCGATCCTGCCGGCCCGCCGCTTCCTGCTCGGGGGCGCGGGCTGGGACGACAAGACGCTTCCCGCGAACGTCCGCCGGCTCGGTCACGTCGGCACCGCTGATCACAACGCGTTCAACTGCACGCCGCTCGCGGTGCTGAACGTGTCGCGCGATTCGATGGCCCGGAACGGGTTCTCCCCCGCGACCCGCGTGTTCGAGGCGGCCGGCGCGGCCGCCTGCATCGTGACAGACGACTGGGACGGTCTCGACGCGTTCCTCGAGCCTGGCGCGGAGGTGCTCCCGGTCCGCGACGGCGTGGAGGTGGCGGAGGTGCTCGCCGGGCTCACGCCCGCGCGCGCGCGCCGCGTCGGCCTCGCCGCGCGCCGCCGCGTTCTCGCCGAGCACACCTACGCGCGGCGCGCCGAGGCGGTGGAGGCGGCGCTCGGGCTCCTCCCGATCCCCACGCCCGGCCCGCGGCTCGAGCCGGCCGGCGCCCCCGGAGGAGCCGCGTGACGGCCGAACGGCTCGACGTCGTCGTCCTCGGCCTCTCCATCACCTCCTCCTGGGGCAACGGGCACGCGACCACCTACCGCGCCCTCATGCGGGCGCTCCACGAGCGCGGCCACCGGGTGCTCTTCCTCGAGCGCGACGTGCCGTGGTACGCGGCGAACCGCGATCTGCCGGCGCCGCCCTACGGCCGGACCGCGCTGTACGGCAGCCTCGCCGAGCTGCGCGAGGCGCACGGCGCGGCGATCCGCGGCGCCGACCTCGTCCTCGTCGGCTCGTACGTCCCGGACGGCGCCGAGGTGCTGCGCCTCGTGCAGGACCTCGCGTGCGGAATGGTCGCCTTCTACGACATCGACACCCCCGTGACGCTCGAGCGGCTGCGGCGCGGCGAGTGCGAGTACCTCCGGACGGAGCTCGTCCCCCGGCTCGACCTCTACCTCTCCTTCACCGGCGGCCCGACGCTGCACCGGATCGAGCGCGAGCTCGGCGCGCCGTTCGCGCGCGCGCTCTACTGCAGCGCCGACCCGGAGGTGCACCGGCCGTCCTGCGCCGCGCCGCGCCTCGACCTCGGCTACGTCGGGACCTACAGCGCCGACCGCCAGCCCGCGCTCGAGCGGCTCCTCGTCGAGCCGGCGCGGCGGAGCCCGCGCCTGCGGTTCGCGGTGGCGGGTCCGCAGTACCCGGCGGAGCTCCGCTGGCCCGAGAACGTCGAGCGGCTCGAGCACCTCCCGCCCGGCGCCCACGCCGACTTCTACGCGGCGCAGCGGTTCACGCTCAACGTGACCCGGGCGGACATGGTCCGGGCGGGCTGGTCTCCATCCGTGCGGCTCTTCGAGGCCGCCGCCTGCGGCACCCCGATCCTGAGCGACCCCTGGCCCGGCCTCGAGACGTTCTTCGAGCCCGGGCGGGAGATCCTGATCGCACGCACGACCGAGGATGCCCTGCGCGTGCTCACGCGGATGGGCGACGACGAGCGGCGCGTCCTCGGCGCCCGAGCGCGGCGGCGGGTGCTCTCGGGGCACACGGCGGCGCACCGCGCGCGCGAGCTCGAGGGATTCCTGCTGGAGGCGAGGGAGCGGCGGGCGAGGCGGCGCGCCCCGAAGGAGAAGGCAAGGCCGGCGGCGTCCTGACGGCGCCGTGAGTCGCTCTGAGGGGGGCGCGGGCGGATGAAGATCGCGGTGATCGGCGCGGGATACGTGGGGCTCGTCACCGGGACGTGCCTCGCGGAGTCGGGGAACGAGGTCGCCTGCGTCGATGTCGACGAGGGGAAGATGGAGCTCCTGCAGGCCGGGCGGAGCCCCATCTACGAGCCCGGGCTCGAGGAGCTCATCCAGCGCAACGCGAAGGAGGGCCGCCTCCGGTTCACGACCGATCTCGCCGCGGCCGTCGGCCGCGCGCGCGTCGTCTTCATTGCGGTCGGCACGCCGGAGCGGGACGACGGCGACGCGGAGCTTCGCCACGTCCTCGAGGCGGCGGAGGAGATCGCGCGGGCGGTGCGCCACTACACCGTGGTCGCGACGAAGAGCACCGTGCCGGTCGGGACCGCCGACCGGCTGCAGGAGCTCGTGGACCGCCGCGCCCGCTTCGAGGTGGACGTCGTCTCGAACCCCGAGTTCCTCAAGGAGGGGGCGGCGCTCGAGGACTTCCAGCGGCCAGACCGCGTGGTGGTGGGCGCGCGCAGCGACCGGGCGCGGCGCGTCCTGAAGGAGCTCTATGCGCCGTTCGTCCGGACCGAGCGGCCGATCCTCTTCATGGATCCGCGCTCTGCGGAGCTCGTGAAGTACGCGTCGAACGCGATGCTCGCGACGCGCATCTCCTTCATGAACGACATCGCGCTCCTGTGCGAGCGGGTCGGCGCCGACTCCGAGCACGTGCGGCGCGGGATGGGCGCGGACTCCCGCATCGGCTACCCGTTCCTCTTCCCCGGCATCGGCTACGGCGGCTCCTGCTTCCCGAAGGACGTGAAGGCGCTCCTCGCCACCGGGCGGTGCCACGGGATCGATCTCGATCTCCTGCGCGCGGTCGAGAAGACGAACGACCGCCAGAAGCGGCGGCTCCTGCGGCTCGCGCTCACTCATTTCGGGCACCACCTCGCCGGGCGGACGTTCGCGGTGTGGGGGCTCGCGTTCAAGCCGAGGACGGACGACATGCGCGAGGCGCCCTCGATCGACGTCATCGAGGGGCTGCTCGGGAAGGGCGCGAAGGTCCAGGCGTATGATCCGGTCGCCACCGAGCGCGCCCGGCGCCATTTCGGGGATCGCCTGCTCCTCGCCCCGGGGCCGTACGAGGCCCTCGAGGGTGCCGAAGGGCTCTTCGTCGTCACGGAGTGGAGCGAGTTCCGCAACCCCGACTTCGAGCGGATGCGCGCGCTCATGAAGGAGCCGGTGGTGTTCGACGGTCGGAACGTCTTCGACCCCGAGGAGATGCGCGAGCTCGGCTTCACGTGGCACGGCATCGGCCGGCCGCCGAGGTGAATGATCCGCTCGCGCCGCTGCGCGAGCGGCGCGCTGCCGGGCCGCGTCTCCATCCGCATCTTTCAGCCCGCGGGGAGACACATGGACGGCGAGCTCATCTGGCCGGGACGCCCGTACCCGCTCGGCGCGCGCTTCGACGGCGAGGGGACGAACTTCGCGGTCTACGCCCGCCACGCGGAGCAGGTCGACCTCTGCCTCTTCGACGCGGCCGATCCGTCGCGCGAGGTGCGGCGAACGCCGCTGCGGGAGAAGACCGGACACGTCTTCCACGCCTACCTGCCCGGCATCCGCCCGGGCACGCTCTACGGCTTCAGGGCCCACGGCCCCTACGAGCCGGAGGCCGGCTTCCGCTTCAACCCCGCTAAGCTGCTCGTCGACCCGTACGCGCAGGCGATCTCGGGCGAGGTGGACTTCGACGGACCGGTGTTCGGGTACCCGCGCGGCGCCGCGGAGGAGGACCTCGCGCGGGACGACCGGGACAGCGCCGCGGCGATGCCGAAGGGGGTCGTCGTCGCAAACGAGTTCGACTGGAGCGGCGACCGCCGGCCCGAGACGCCGTGGCACCGCTCGGTGATCTACGAGCTGCACGTGAAGGGCTTCACTGCGCGTCACCCGGAGGTCCCGCCCGAGCTGCGCGGCACCTACCTCGGCCTCGCCTCGCCCGCCGCGGTGGACCACCTCGTGCGGCTCGGCGTCACGGCGGTCGAGCTCCTCCCGGTCCACGAGTTCGTGGACGACCCGTTCCTGCGCTCGCGTGGCCTCACGAATTACTGGGGCTACTCGACCCTCGGCTTCTTCGCGCCCGAGCAGCGCTACGCCCGCGGGAGCCGCGGCGAGCAGGTGACCGAGTTCCGGCAGATGGTGAAGGCGCTCCACGCCGCCGGCATCGAGGTGATCCTCGACGTCGTCTTCAACCACACCGCGGAGGGGAACCACCTCGGCCCGACCCTCTCGCTGAAGGGGCTCGACAACCCGAGCTACTACCGCCTCGTCGATGACGCACCCCGCTACTACTGGGACACGACCGGCTGCGGGAACTCCCTCGACACGACCGACCCGCAGGCGCTGAAGCTCGTCATGGACTCGCTCCGCTACTGGGTGGACGAGATGCACGTCGACGGCTTCCGCTTCGACCTCGCGGTGACCCTCGCGCGCGACTCCGGCACCTTCGACGTCCGCTCGCGCTTTCTCACCGCCGTCCACCAGGACCCGCTGCTCGACCGGATGAAGCTCATCGCCGAGCCGTGGGACCTCGGCCCCGACGGCTACCAGATCGGCGGCTTCCCCGTCCGCTGGTCGGAGTGGAACGGCAAGTACCGCGACGTCGTCCGCCGCTTCTGGAAGGGGGACGCGGAGCTCGCGGGGGAGATGGGCTATCGGCTCACCGGCTCCCCGGACCTGTACGAGGCGGCGGGGCGGAAGATCTACGCGTCGGTGAACTTCGTCACCGCGCACGACGGCTTCACGCTGCGCGACCTCGTCTCCTACGACCGCAAGCACAACGAGGCCAACGGGGAGGAGAACCGGGACGGGACGGACGAGAATCACTCCTGGAACTGCGGCGTCGAGGGGGAGACCGACGATCCCGCCGTTCTCGCGCTCCGCGATCGACAGGCCCGCAACCTCCTCTCGACCCTCCTCGTCTCGCAGGGTGTGCCGATGATCGCGGCCGGCGACGAGCTCGGCCGCACGCAGGGCGGCAACAACAACGCCTACTGCCAGGACAACGAGCTCTCCTGGCTCGACTGGGACCTCGACGACCGCCGCCGCGCGCTGCTCGGGTTCACGCGCCGGCTCGTCCGCATGCGGCTCTCGCAGCCGGTGCTGCAGCGGCGCCGCTTCTTCCGCGGCGCGACGCTCTGGGACTCGTCGCTCAAGGACCTCGCCTGGTTCCGGCCCGACGGGGCGGAGATGACGGAGGACGACTGGAAGAAGCCGTTCGCCCGCTCGGTCGCCTTCCTGCTCGGCGGCGACGCCATCGCGACCCCCGACGAGCGCGGCGAGCGGATCGTCGGGGACACGCTCCTCGTCCTCATGAACGCGTGGCACGAGCCCGTCACCTACCGGGTTCCGGACGTCAGCTGGGGGCGCGAGTGGGAGATCCTCCTCGACACCGCCGGCGCGACCGACGCGAAGCGCGACCTCGTCGCCGGCGGCGGCTCGGTGCCGGTCGAGGCCCGCTCGCTCGTCCTCCTGTCGCGACCCGCGGACCGGTAGCCCCGCCGGAGTCACGCCGGCTATGCTGCCGGGATGGACGGGACGAAGCAGTCGATCCTCGTCGTGGACGACGAGCCCAACATCCGTCGCGCGCTCCGCATGGTGCTCGAGCCCGAGGGGTTCGCGCTCCTCGAGGCCGAGAGCGCCGAGAAGGGGCTCGAGATCCTCCAGGCGGAGCCGGTCGACCTCGCCATGTTCGACATCCGGCTGCCGGGCATGGACGGCCTCACGCTGCTCGGGAAGGCGCGCGAGCTGTGGCGCGACCTCCCCGTCGTCGTGATGAGCGGGCACGCCGACACGAGCGACATCGTGGACGCGATGAAGCGGGGCGCCACGGACTTCATCCCGAAGCCCGTGGACCGCGAGCGGGTCCTCGTCTCCGTGCAGAACGCCCTCTCGCGCAGGACGCTCGAGGAGAAGGTCCAGTCGCTCGCGTCGCGCGAGCGGCGGTTCGCGGACGAGATGCTCGGCGAGAGCGCGACGATGGGCCGGCTCCGCGAGGACATCGCGAAGGTCGCGCCGACCACTGGCCGGGTGCTCGTCCTCGGCGAGTCCGGGACGGGCAAGGAGCTCATCGCCGCCGAGATCCACCGGCTCTCGCGGCGGGCCGCCGGCCCGTTCGTGAAGGTGAACTGCGCGGCGATCCCCTCCGAGCTCATCGAGTCCGAGCTCTTCGGCCACGAGAAAGGGAGCTTCTCCAGGGCGGCGTCGCGGCGGCGCGGTCAGTTCGAGGTGGCGCACGGCGGGACCCTCTTCCTCGACGAGATCGGCGACATGAGCCTCTCGGCGCAGGCGAAGGTGCTGCGCGCGCTGCAGACCGGGGAGATCACGCGCGTCGGCAGCGAGAAGGCGATCCAGGTGGACGTGCGCGTCGTCGCGGCGACGAACAAGGACCTCGAGACGGAGGTGCGGGAGGGGAACTTCCGCGAGGACCTCTACTTCCGGCTCGCGGTGGTCCCGCTGCGCGCCCCAGCGCTGCGCGACCGGCTCGAGGACGTCCCGCTCCTCGCCGAGCGGTTCCTCCAGCTCGCGGTGCGCGAGAACGGGCTGCGTCCGAAGCCGGTCGATCCCGCCGTCTACGAGCGGCTGCGCGCCTACCGCTGGCCCGGGAACGTACGCGAGCTGCGGAACGTCTGCGAGCGGATGGTGATCATGAGCGGCGACCGGATCGGGCCGGGCGACGTGCCGGAGGGCGTCGCGCCGCGCGCCGCGCCGGCTCCCGCGCCGGGCGTCGCGGATCTGTCGCAGTACGGCGAGGTGCCGCTCAAGGACCTGCGCGATCTCGTCGAGCGCGACTACATCCTGAAGAAGCTCGAGGAGCACGACTGGAACATCACGCAGGCCGCGCAGGCGCTCGGGGTCGAGCGGACGAACCTCCACAAGAAGATCAAGCAGCACGGCCTCTCACGCGCGGGGCGCGGCGTCGCGGCCGAGGACGCGGAGGACTGACCCGTGCTCGGGCGGGACGATCTCGATCGCGCCGTCGAGGACGGAATCCTCTCCCGCGAGCAGGCGGACGCGCTCTGGACGCGGGGCGCCGGCAAAGCGCGGGCGACCGGCACCTTCGCGCCTGCGCCCCCGCCGGCCCTCGCCGGGTCGCGCGCCACGGCGGCGCTCGTCGGGGCGCTCGCCGTCGCGGGCGGCGCGGCCTGGCTCCTCGTCGTGGCGGGCGAGCTGCTCGGCGGTCCGGGCTCCCTCGCCGTCGCTCTCGCCTGCGGCATCGCGGCCGCGGTCGCCGCGCGCGCGCTCGAGCGCCGCGCCCTCGCCGCGAGCGGCGTCCTCGCCGCGGTCGCGGTGGTCATGGCACCTGCCGCAGTGAGCGGGCTCGCGCGGTGGCTCGGCTTCTTCCCGGAGGGTGAGCCGCCGCAAACGCTCTCCGCGCTCGCCGTGAGCCCGGCCTTCGTGTGCGCCACCACCGCGATCGTCGCAGCCCTTCTCGCGCTGCGCGCCTTCGGCGCTCCGGTGCTCTCCGCCGTGCTCGTCGGCGCGGGCTGGTTCGCCGTCATGCTCGCGGCGCCGCTCGTGTTCGGCCCCTCGCCGACCTGGAGCCAGCGCGCCCTCCTCTCCTCGCTCCTCGGCGCCGTCGTGCTCGGCGCCGGCGTGGCGCTCGACGGCCACACCCGGCGCGACCACGCCTGCTGGCTCTACCTCTCCGGGCTCGTCGCATTCTCGGGCGGCCTCATCACCTTCCACGCGGAGTCGTTGCTCTCGGTACTCTTCGCAGGGGGCGTGAACGTCGCGCTCGTCGGCGCCGCCGTCGCGCTCCGGCGGCGCGTCTTCGCCGTCTTCGGCGCGATCGGGCTCGCTGACGTGCTCGGCCACCTCGCCGAGGCGACCCTCGCGGACGCGCTCCTGCCGTTCGCGGTCGGAGCGATCGGGCTCGGGCTCGCCGCCGCGGCGGTCGGGTACGCGCGGCTCGCGCCGTCGCTCGAGAACGCCCTCCCGGCTCTCCTCCCGCAGCCGCTGCGGCGGCTCCTCCCGCGGGCGCCCCGCCGCTGATCGACGACCGCCGGGCCCGCGGCCGGGTCGCCGCGGTTATGATGCCGGGCGCCGATGCGCGCCTCGCACGCGATCCCGGGCCTCGCCCCCGCCGAGCCCACCGCCGCCTCCACCGAGCGCCTCGCCCGGCTCGAGAAGCGCTTCCCCGATCGACTCGAGACGCTCCTCGCCGCGGCGCGTGCCGCGCCCGACCCCGACCTCGCGCTCGCCGGAATCGAGCGCTACGCCGACGTCGCCGGCGCGCCGCCGGCGGAGCAGGACCTCCTCGACGCGCTCGCGCTCCTCGCCGGCTCCTCGCGGATGATCCCGGGGCTGCTCGTGCGCGAGCCGCGGCTCCTGCGCCGCGCGGCGCGCTCGCCGCTGCTCGACCGCCCGCGGGCGGAGGCCGACCTGCGGCGGATCATCGAGCGCGCCGTCCGCCGCGTCGCGCCCGACGACGTCGACGGGTTCAACCGGCTGCTGCGCCAGGTGCGGGCGCGCGAGGTGGTGCGGATCTCGCTACGCGACCTGCGCCGCGCGCGCGTGAAGGAGGTGACGGGCGAGCTCTCCGCGCTCGCGACCGCCTGCCTCGACGCGGCGATCCGGTTCCACGATCGGCGACTCCGGGCGCGGCACGGCCCGCCGGCGGGGCTCGCCGCGCGCGAGCCCGGTACCGGATTCTGCGCCCTCGCGATGGGGAAGCTCGGCGCGCGCGAGCTCAACTTCTCGTCGGACGTCGACCTCGTCTACGTCTACGACCGGGACGGCGAGACCGAGGGCGAGCGCGCGATCACCCACTTCGCCTACTACGCGAAGCTCGCCGAGCTCGTGACCGAGTCGATCGCGAAGCCGACGGAGGACGGGTTCGTGTTCCGCGTGGACCTGAACCTGCGGCCCGATGGCCAGAACGGGCCGATCGTGAACAGCCTCCACGCGGCCGAGCTCTACTACCAGACCTTCGGGCGCAGCTGGGAGCGCAATGCGCTCGTGAAGGCCCGGCCCGGCGCAGGGGACCTCGTGGTGGGCGACGAGCTCCTGCGGCAGCTCGATCCGTTCATCTGGCGGCGCAGCCTCGACCTCACCGTCGTGGCCGAGATCCAGGCGATGAAGGCGCGCATCGACGCGCGCGCCGGCGCCGAGGGCAAGGACGATCTCAAGCTCGGCAAGGGCGGCATCCGCGAGGCCGAGTTCTTCGTCGCCGCACTGCAGCTCCTCCACGGCGGGCGCGAGGAGGAGCGCGCGCTGCGCGAGCGCGCCGTGCTGCCGGCGCTCGACCGGCTCCTGTTCGCGGGGATCGTCCCCGCGAAGGACCGCGACGAGCTCGCCGACGCTTACCTGTTCCTGCGCCGCGCCGAGCACCGCGTCCAGATGCTCGAGGGCGCGCAGACCCACCGGCTCCCTCCCGCGGGTGAGCGGCGCTGGCTCGCGCGCTCGATGGGCTACGCGACCGCCGAGGCGTTCGAGGAGGCGCTCGCGGCGCACCGCGAGCGGGTCGCCCGGCTCTTCGCCGGGCTCCTCGGGACGGGCGCGGGGGCGGTGCCGCTCGACCCCGATCTCGCGCTCCTCGCCGACCCGCAGGTCGAGCGCGAGCGGCGCGTCGCGATCGCCTCGCGCCGCGGCCTCGTCGATCCGGACCGCGTGCTCGCGTCCATCGACGCGATGGCGCGCCGCCGCACGCCATTCTCGACGCTCGGCGACCCCGCGTCCGCCGTCGCGCTCCTCTCGGATGCGCTCGGCACGCCCGATCCGGACCAGGCGCTCGCGCACCTCTCCGACTTCGCGGCGGCGCTCACGAATCCCGAGCCGTACTTCCGGATACTCGCCGAGCACCGGCGCGTGGCGCGGCTCCTCCTTTCGCTCTTCGGCACCTCCGACTTCCTCTCGAAGCGGTTCCTGCGCCACCCGGAGCTCATTGACATGCTGCTCCGGGAGGACCAGTCCCTGCTCGAGAAGGACCGCGACGGGTTCCGGCGCGAGCTCGACGAGCGGCTCGGGCAGCTCGATCCCTCGCTCGCGCCGGACGACCTCCTCGAACGGCAGCTCGGGGAGCTGCGCCGGTACAAGAACGAGGAGGTGCTGCGAATCGCGATCCACGACATCGCCGGAACGATCGATCTCGCGAGCGTCTCCGGGCAGCTCACCGAGCTCGCAGAGGCCTCGCTCGAGTGGTGCCTCGCGCTCGCCGAGGTCGAGGCGGCCGCGAAGGGGCTCGCGCCGCCGGGGCGGCTGTGCATCATCGGGATGGGCAAGCTCGGGGGCCGCGAGCTCGGCTACCACTCGGACCTCGACCTCATCTTCCTCTACCCGGGCTCCGGTGCGACCGCTGGCCAGGAGCGCTATCCGCGCCTCGCTCAGCGTTTCATGTCCTTCCTGCAGATGCCGCTGCGCGAGGGGCGCCTGTACCAGATCGACACGCGCCTGCGCCCCTCCGGCAACCAGGGCGCGCTCGTCATCGGCGCCGAGGCGTTCACGCGCTACCACACGGGCGGCGGCGCCCCGGGCGCGCCGGGCGGTGCCGTGCGCAGCCAGCTCTGGGAGCGGCAGGCGCTCCTCCGCGCGCGGCACGTCGCGGGCGACCCCGCGATCTTTGCCGAGATCCACGAGAACGTCCTCGTCCCGGTCGTCTACGGCCGCCGCGAGGATCGCGCCGCGCTCGCCGCCGAGATCCGGCGCATGCGTGAGCGGATGGAGGCGGAGGTCGGGAGGGAGGCGTCGCGGGGGAAGAACCCCAAGACTGGCCACGGCGGCCTCGTAGACGTCGAGTTCGCGGCGCAGTTCCTCCAGCTCGCGCACGGGCACGAGCACCCGGCGGTCCGCACCGGCTCTACGCCGGTTGCGCTTCGCAACCTCCGCCAGGCTGGGCTCCTGCGCGAGCCGGAGTTCGAGGCGCTCGCCGAGGGCTACGACTTCCTCCGCCGCGTCGAGCTGCGCCTCCGCATCGTCCACGACTTCGCGATCGACCACCTCCCGGAGGAGGGGTCCGCGCTCCGCCAGCTCTCGCGGCGCCTCGGCTACGCGGGCCCCGATCCGGGGAGCCGCTTCCTCGCGGAGTACACGCGCGTCACCCGCGCCGTGCGGCAGGCCTTCGACGCCGTGGTGCAGTGACCGTGACCCGGGCGCGGGCGCCCACGCGGCGGGCACGACCGGCGACGCGCCGCGCTAGAATCCCGCCGTGCCGCCCGACGACTCCCTCGACGTGCTCCGCGCGCTCGTCCGGCCCTTCGAGGACGCCGAGGCGGCGCTCGTGCGGGCGATCGTCTCCTCGCCAGCGTTCCTGTCAGACGCCGACGAGGCGGCGCTCCGTTACGCGCTGAACCTCGCGCGGACGTCCCGGATCCGGACGCCGGACGGGACGGATCTCGATGTCGCGGAGTTCCTCGCGCCGTACCGCGACGAGCTGCTCCCGGCGGCGGCGAGCCTCGCTGCCCCGCGCGGCTTCGCGCCGGCGGACGCGGCGCGGCTCGTCCCGAACGCCGTCGCCCATGCGCGCGCCTGGCGCGCGCGGGTCCTCGCCGCGTTCGGTGGAAGGCTCGGCGCGAGCGCGCTCGACCGCGAGGTGTGCGAGAAGGCGCTCGTCCTCGTCTGCGGCGGCGGAGGTGGCGTCGCCTGGTCGTACCTCGGCGCGTTCGCGCTGCTCGAGCAGTACGGGCTCGTCCCGCGCTTCCTCGCCGGCACGAGCATGGGCGCGGTGCTGCTCCTGTTCCGCGCGCGGCGGATCCGCTGGCATCCGGACGACGTGTCCGAGGCGATGCGCGGCCTCTCCTTCCGGACGCTCTTTCGCTTCCTTCACGGCGAGTCGCGCTACGGCCTCCCCGCGGCGATGCGGCTCTACCTGCGCGCCGGCATCGGCGAGTTCCTCAAGGGTCCCGACGGCCACCCGCTCACGCTCGGCCAGCTCGCGGTGCCGCTCGTCGTCGCGGTCACCGGCATCCGCAATGGCGCCCTCCCCCGCGACCCGAGCTACTACGAGCACCTCCTCGACCTCGGTGGCGAGGCGCCGCGCCCGAACGTCCTCTCCCGCGTCGTGTCCGAGGTGTTCCAGGCGATCGGCGAGCTCATCGTGCAGCGCGACCGGTTCGCCCGCGTCTACCTCGGCGCCGACGACGAGACCCGCGAGTTCGACGCCATCGACGCGGTCGGCTTCTCCTCCGCGCTACCCGGCGTCATCCACTACGACGTCGTGCGCGACGACGAGCGGATGCACGCGCTGCTCCGGGCCCTCCTCGATCGGCACGACCTGTTCCGGCTCGTGGACGGGGGGCTCGTGGACAACCTGCCCGCTCGGGCCGCCTGGGGCGCCGTCCAGCGCGGGGCGATCGGGACCCGGAACGCGTTCGTCCTCGCGCTCGAGGGGTTCGGCCCGAAGCTCACCCAGCCGCTCTGGTTCGGGCTCGAGCAGCTCGCCGCGCAGAACGTCGCCTGGAACCGACCCTTCATCCATCACCACCGCTCGTTCCAGCGCGTCCTCTCGCCGCTCGACGTCGTGCCGGACGAGGCGGACCTGCAGCGCGCGATCCAGTCCGGCAAGGCGGAGCTCCAACCCGACATGCCGTTCGTCGCGCGGATGTGCCGGCCGTTCCCGGCCATCTGAGCTGTTCTACGGAGGTCCCGCGCCTTCGGGCAGCACCGGGATGCCGCCCGCGCCGAGGCGCGCGAGGCCGAGCGACAGGAGATATGACCGTTGCTTGCCGGGCTGGAGCACTTGGTCGAGCCACTCGAGCCCGACGAAGACCTCGTTCGAGTCGAGCGGCTGCCCGAGCCGCTCGAACCGCGAGCCGGGCTCGTTTGCGAAGTAGACGCGGCTCGGCCGGAGGTCGCTCTCCCACGCGATGAAATCGGCGATCCCGGAGGTCTCGTCCAGGATCCCGGCCCAGCGGTTCGCGCCGGGATCGACCGGCCCCTCGACGCGGACGATCGCGTCGCGGACCCAGCCGACGTTCCCCTCGGACGAGCCGAAGTGGCCGACCCACGGCTCGTCACCGTACGCGTAGGCGTAGCGGACGGGCCGGTCGCCGGCGTTCACGACGCGGATCCCGAGCTTGAACCAGGGCTTCCCGGCGACGAAATAGGCGAACCGGTCCACCCGGAGCGTGCCGCCGAGGACGGGGATCGCGTGCGAGCTCTCTATGACGACGCGCTCGGGATCGCGGATGACGACGCGCGAGCCGAGAAACGTCCACGACCCGGGGTACCACTTCTTCATCGCGACCATGTCGACGAGCATCTCGTTCACGTTGCACCAGACGTGGTGCCACCCGCGCGCGTCGTGAAAGCTCATCCCGCTCTCGTCCTGCACCATGCCCGCCGCGATGTCGGGGAGCGCGCCGCCGACGAACAGGCCCTGCGGGTTCTTGTCCTCGCTGTCGTCGTAGCGCGAGAAGACCGTGACGAGCTCGGTCTTGTCGGCGAGGTGATTGCGGACGACCCCGCTCCCGTCGGCGTCATCCCACTCGAGCTCGAGCCAGGCCCGGCCGGACGCGGACGCATCGCGCGCGAGGAGGCGCCGGAACCGCGAGAAGGAGACGCCGGCGACGAGCCGGGAGCCGTCGCCAAGGAAGAGATCGTCCTGGAGGACGAGCGGCCAGCTCGCCTTGCCGCGCAGCAGGAACACCCCCTGCCAGTGCCCCGAGATCTGGACGTCGGTCGCCGCCGCGAGGAGCGCCGCGGCCGCGATCGCACCGACGGAGAGCGCGAGGCGCAGCCGGCGCGCCGCGACGGAGGTCGTGTTCGGGGCGGTCGTGTCTCGGGACTGCACGCTTCCTCCGTCCGCCGACGCGCCGCCCGCGCGGCGCGGCCCTGCGGACCGCACGCGAGCCTACCGCGCTTCGGGCCCTGACCTTTTCGTTTAGATTGCGAGCGGTTGGGCAACAGCCGGGAACAAGAGGCCCTGCCTGGCCGTTCCCCGCTCAGAAGGCAATTTCGTTGACCTTTCGCGTCCCGTTCAGCTAGATTCCCCCCGCTTTTTCGCGCACTTCTGAAATTCCCAAGAAATCGCGCGGATTTGCACTCCCGACCGGGTCCACAAATCACGGGGACCGGCCGTTCGACGTAGAGGAGTTGCGAAGATGAGGACCCGTTTCGTCGACATCGACGACCGCATGGAAGATCTCGCGGACCGGATGCGTGCCGATCCGGAGCTGGGCGAGGAGTTCTACTCTCGGTACGAGCTGTCCTGGCTCTACCACGAGAACGCGCTCGAGGGCGTCGTCTACACCGGCCTCGAGCTCGCGACCGCGCTCGCGAACCTGCCGCTCGCCGACGCGACCTTCGTCGGCGCGCTCCACGACATCCGCAACCACAAGATCGCGATCGACCTCGTCCGCGACGAGTCGAAGGCGAAGAAGCTCCGCGTCAACCTCACGCTCGTGAAGAAGCTCTACGAGACGCTGGGCGCGGGCACCGACCGGGCCGTCACCGAGTTCCGGAAGGACATGCCGCTCCACCGCGCGTACTTCCACGAGATCGCGCAGCCGGCGAAGATCCCGGCGCTGCTCCAGAAGGTGCTCGAGGCCTGCGACTCCGCGGACTTCCGCAACGCGCACCCGGTCCAGCGGGCGGCGAAGCTGCACCACGGCTTCATGCAGGTGTACCCGTTCACCGAGAACTCGGGACGGGTGGCCCGGCTCCTCGCGAACCTCGTCCTGCTCCAGGCCGGGTACCGGCTGCCGTGCATCATCCACGCGACCGACCGCCAGCGGTACTACGAGTCCCTCCGGCTGCCCGAGGCGACGCTGCGCGACCTCACCATCGAGGCGCTCGACAACGCCCTCAACCAGGGCGAGAAGTTCTTCCGCGAGACGCCCTCGAAGTCGCGCAAGGCGGCGCGCTAGCACCGTCGCGGACGCCCGCCGCCGCGTCGCGGCAAGCGCTCAGACCCGTCCCTTGGACCACGCCGGTCATCCCCGTCGGGGGGGCCGGTCTGCGTCCGCGCGGCCTGCTGCCCGGCGGCCGCCCCGTCCTGGTGGCGCGGAACCGTTCGGAATCGCTCGCTATTCACCCGGCGTGCTGTCTCGTTTCCCTGGGCGTGGCGGCATGGTGGCCGGCTATTGTATAGGTCCTGCCCCCCATGCTGCTCGGAGCTCACGAAGGTATCGCCGGCGGGGTCTCGAAAGCGTTCGCCCGCGCCGAGGCCGACGGGGCGGATTGTCTGCAGATCTTCACGCGCAACGCCCGAGGCTGGGTGGCGAAGCCGCTCGAGGACGCCGAGGTCGAGGCGTTCCGCGGTGAGGCCCGCCGGACGGGCAAGCCGGTCGCCGCCCACTCCTCCTACCTCATCAACTGCGCCTCGGACGATCGTGAGATCCGGAAGAAGAGCTGGCAGGCGCTCGTCGATGAGCTCGACCGCTGCGAGCGGCTCGGCCTCCTCGCACTCATCTTCCACCCGGGGAGCCATGCGGTGGAGGCCGAGGGTATTCGCCTCGTGGGCGAGGCGATGACGCGCGCGATCGCGAAGGTTCCGGGGAAGGCCCGGCTGCTCGTCGAGACGACCGCCGGCCAGGGCGCTTGCCTCGGGTGGCGATTCGAGCACCTGCAGGCGATCCGCGAGGCGGTCCCGGGCGCGGCGCGCCGCCGCGTCGGCATCTGCGTGGACACCTGTCACGTGCACTCGGCCGGCTACGATCTCGGCTCGGACGCGGGGTACGAGGGCATGGTCGGGGAGCTCGAGCGGACGGTCGGCCTCTCGAACGTCCGCGCGTTCCACCTCAACGACTCGAAGAAGCCGCGGGGGTGCCGCGTGGACCGCCACGAGCACATCGGCGAGGGGACGCTCGGGCTCGAGCCGTTCCGCCGCATCGTGAACGACGCCCGGTTCGCGGAGACCCCGGGCTTCGTGGAGACCGAGTCGCGCTGGAAGGAAAACATCGAGGTCCTCCGCGGGCTCGTCCACCGATGAAGTCCCCTGCCCCCATGCGCCAGCCTGCCGAGGACGCGCCGAAGTCGCGGGCGCGCCGGCTCGTCCGCGCCGCGCGGATGTCGCTCTACCCGCGCTCGAGCGACGGGGTCCGCTCGAAGCTCGACCGGCTCGTCCACTACGCGAAGTCGCACGAGCGCGCGCTCATCCTCACCCACGACAACCCGGACCCCGACTCGATCGCGGCGGGCGTCGCGCTCGCGCACCTGCTCGAGAAGCTCGCCGGCGTCAAGGCGAGCGTGGCGTACGGTGGCATCGTCGGGCGCTCCGAGAACCGGGCGCTCATCAAGGTGCTGAAGCTGCCAGTCGTGCCGGTCGCGCGCGTCGTGTTCGACGACTACGACCTCATCTGCATGGTCGACACGCAGCCGGAGCAGGGGAACCACTCGCTCCCGGCGCGCCACTTCCCGGACGTGGTCATCGACCATCACCCCGAGCGGCCCGACTCGCACCTCGCGCCCATCGCCGACGTCGGGGGGCCCATCGGCGCCACCTCGACCCTCGTCGCCGAGTACTTCCGCGCGAGCGGCCTCAAGCTGTCCGCGGACGTCGCGACCGCGCTGTTCTACGGGATCAAGGCCGACACCCGCGATCTCGGGCGCCAGACGACGAAGCAGGACGTGGACGCCTACCTCTGGCTCTTCCCGCTCGTCGACAAAGACGCGCTCTCGGAGATTGAGCACCCGAAGCTGCCGGGGGAGTACTTCGTCCTCTACCACACGGCGATCGAGCGGGCGCAGGTGTACGACGACGCAGTCGTCTGCGACCTCGGCGAGATCTACGCGCCGGACATGGTCGCCGAGGTGGCGGAGCGCTTCATGTACCTCGAGGGCATGCGCTGGTCGCTCTCCTTCGCCGATTACGAGGACGCGCTCTTCTTCTCGGTCCGCACGAGCGACCGGCGCATGAACGCGGGGCGGCTCATCCGCGACGTCATCGAGGAGAGGGGCGGCTCCGCGGGCGGTCACGGAACCATGGCCGGCGCGCGCCTGCCGATGAAGGGCCTCTCCGTCGCCGCCCGCCGTCGGCTCCGCGAGGAGGTCGTGCGCGCGTTCCTCGATGCGTTCGGCATCAAGACGCGGCGCGCGCGCTCGCTCGTGTGACCGGGCGCGGGAACGCGCCGTGATCTACCTCGACCACAACGCGATCACCCCGGTGCGCCCCGAGGCGCGGGACGCCGTGCTCCTCGCGCTCGAGTCGTTCGGGAACCCCTCCTCGGTCCACCGCGCCGGGCGCGACGCGCGCGACGTGCTCGATCTCGCGCGGGATCGGGTTGCGCACGCGCTCGGCGCGCGCCCTGCCGAGGTGGTGTTCACCTCCGGCGCCACCGAAGGGGCGGCGCTCGCGATCCGCGGCGTGCTCGGGGCCGCGCCGGCCGGGCGGCGCCGGCTCGTCGTGACCGCGGTCGAGCACCCCTGCGTGCTCGCCCTCTCCCGCGCGCTCGCCGCCTCGGGCACGCCGCTCACGGTCGTGCCGGTCGACCGGCGCGGCGAGGTCGATCCCGCGGCGTTCCGGGCCGCGCTCGGGCCCGACGTCGCGCTCGCCGCAGCGATGCGCGCGAACAACGAGACGGGCGTCCTCCTCGACGTGCCCGCGCTCGCGGCGGCGGCGCGCGAGGCAGGGGCGCCCTTCCTGTGCGACGCCGTGCAGGCGGTCGGGAAGATCGAGGTCGACGTGAAGACCCTCGGGGCGGACCTCGTCCTCGCCACCGGACAGAAGCTCGGCGGCCCGCGCGGCGCCGGGGTCCTGTTCGTCGCCTCGGGGCTCCGGCTCGCGCCGCTCCTCGGCGGAGAGCAGGAGCGCGGACGCCGGGCCGGGACCGAGAACCTGCCCGGCATCGCGGGGCTCGGGGCCGCCATCGAGGTCGCCGTGGCCCGTCGCGGCGACGAGGCGGCGCGGGTGGGCGCCCTCCGCGACCGGCTCGAGGCGGGGCTCCTCGCCGCGGTGCCGCGCGCGCGCGTGAACGGCGCCGGCGCGGCGCGGCTCCCCGGCACCTCGTCGATCGTCTTCGAGGGCTGCGACGCCGAGGCGCTCCTCATGGCGCTCGATCTCGACGGCCTGTGCGCGAGCGCGGGGTCGGCCTGTCACTCCGGGTCGACCCGGCCGTCGGGCGTGCTCCTCGCGATGGGGCTCTCCGACACAGAGGCGCGCGCGACGATCCGCTTCTCGCTCGGCTGGACCTCCACCGCCGCCGACGTGGACGGCGCGCTCCGGCTCGTCCCGCCGCTCGTAGAGCGGGTGCGGCGAGAGGTGCAGCTCTAGCGCTGTTGGGATCAACCCTACGTGCGCGGCGCGATTAGAACCATATCTCGATCTGACCGCCCGCCGAGAGTCCACTCCGGTAGCTGGAGGGGAAGGCGCCATTGCCGATCGTGCCCGTCTCCGCGGCCGCGTCGTTCCAGCTCGCGTACGTCACGAAGAAGCGGAGCTCGGGGCGCGCAAAGTAACCGGGGCCCAGCACGACCGTCGGGGCGACGGTGAGCTTGAGCAGGCTCGGGGTACCGTCCGCGGGAGCGGGATTCTCGAGCCATATCGTCTGGAAGAACGCGTCCACTGCGAGCTTGAAGTGCTCGGCGAACTGGTAAGCCGGGCGAACCTCGGCCGAGAAGAGGCTCGAGCCGTTGCGGGTGGTCCCGGAGGTCGATTTGTTCTGGTACACGAGCGCGATCGCGCCGGACAATTGCGGGATGGGGTTCGCCACGAGCTGCTCGATGACGCGCCACTGCTTGTCGGCGGTTGTCCCGCCCGCGAGGAGCTGGCTGGGGCCGTCCCCGCTCTCGTGGGCGAACGCGCCAGATCCGTACTGAACGGTGATCGTGTTCGAGCCGCCGAGGACCTTGTCCTTTTTGTGCTCGATCGTGAACAGCGGGCTCACTCCGGCGCGGTTCGCCCCCAGGGCTCGCTGCTGGTCGAACGCGAGGCCGAGGTCGACGCCGATCTCGAGGGTGCCGTTCGGGTCCACGGCGATGCCGTACAGGCGAAGGTCGAGGACCGCGTAGGTGCCGCGAGCGAGGTTCTTGACCGTGTCGCCGCTCGGCGTGGCGTCGATCCGGATGAGCGCGAGGGCCGCCTTACCCAGGCGCACGTTGACGTCCTCGAGCCCGACGGCCGCGTTGCCTTGCGCCGGGTTCCAGTAGAACCAGTCGAGGCTGTGGACGTCGTGGCGACGGTAGAAGCGCCGGCCTGCCCAGAGCGAGCTGCCGCCCCAGCCGTCGAGCTTGATCTGGGCCCACATCTGCTGCAGGAAGAGAACATTGACCGCGGTGCCGTTCGTCGTGGGCAGGGATGAGGCCGGAGTGAACTCGACGCGCCATTCTGCGTCTCCGCCCACATTGCCGTCCTCACTCAGCGTCATCTCCAGATAGCGCTCGCACTCGTTGCCGAGACGGGCCTTGAAGTCGGAGCCGGGCAACTGGAAACAGGCCTGACCGCCCCCGCGGGAATTGAAGCCGTCCGAATCGCGGAAGTAGCCGTGAAGCTCGAGCGCCGAGGCGCTCGACGCGATCAAGGCCACCGCCGGGATGACGATCGCGCGCCCTGCGTTTCCGGCGAGGATCACGCGCACAGTCTATGCGCAGCGGACAGCAGCGCCGATGTGGCGCTATGGATGAGACCCCTCCGGGATGCACTCGGCCACCCTGAGTGACGCCGGCTGGTGCGCCAACGGCACCCTGATCGTGAACTCTGATCCGCGACCGATCCCCTCGCTCGTGGCCGATACGGTCCCACCGTGCAGCTCGATCAGCCGCTTCGCGATGGCGAGCCCCAGGCCCAGCCCTCCCGGTGTCCTCGCGAGGCCCTGCTTCGCCTGAACGAACGGCTCGAAGAGCTGCTCCACCAGCGCTTGCTCCATTCCGAGCCCGCTGTCCTGGACGCGGACGACCGCTCCAGCGCCTTCCGCCTCGAGCGCGACGCTCACGACGCCTCCCGGCGGCGTAAACTTGACCGCGTTCTGGAGCAGGTTCCCGAGCGCCTGGGCGATGCGCGTCGCGTCAGCGTCGATCCAGACCGGCCCGGGAGGGAGGACGATGGTCAGCCGGATCTCGCGCTGCTCGAACAGCGTGCGGTGATCCTCGGTCGTCCGTTGCACGACGTCACGTGCGTCGAGGCGCTCGCGGCGGAGCTCGATCTTCCCGCGCGAGATGCGGGTCACGTCGAGAAGATCGTCGACGAGACGCGCGAGGTGGTTGGTCTGGTTCCGGATGATTTCCCTGGCGCGCGCGGCGGGCCCGCTGCCGGGCGGAGCGCGATCCAAGATGTAGATGCTGTTGCGGATCGGCGCGAGCGGGTTCCGGAGCTCGTGGGAGAGGACGGCGAGGAACTCGCTCTTGCGCCGGTCCTCTTGCCGGAGCGCCTCCTCGGTGCGCTTGCGTTCGGTGATGTCCACGCAGATCCCGATGTAGCGCACCACCTGCCCGCGGACGTCCCGCACCGGCCGCCCGCGGGCCATGAGCCAGCGGTCGGCGTCGGCGCCGTCGCGGCGCCACACCCGCCACTCCGTGTTCAGCTCCGTCCCGCTCCTCGCGGCCTCGTTCACGATCTGCTCTGCCCTGGGCCGGTCCTCCGGATGAACAGTCTCTCGCCAGGCCGCGTAGGAGGGTTCACGGCTGTGCGGCTCCAGACCGTAGAGCTCCCACAGCCCCTCGGACCAGAAGTTCTCGTCGCTTCGCAGATCCCATTCCCAGGTGCCGGCCTTGGCCGCGTCCAGCGCCAGCCGCAGCCGCTCCTCGCTCCTGCTCAGCGCCTGGATCGCGCCCTGCGCGTTGCGGTAGGCGCCCTGCAGGCCCGCACACATTTCGTTGAACGCATCGACGACCTTGTCGAGCTCGTCCGGCTCTCGCGGTGGGCGGCGGTCCAATTGCAGCGCCGGCGGCGGCTTGCGAACGTCGTAGCTGCCCACGAACTTGGCGAGGGCACTCAGGTGCCGGGTGAGGAGGCGGAAGAAGATGTAGATGCTGAAGAACGAGACGAAGAAGGTCTTCGCGCCCTGACCGATCAGGATGAGCAGGGCAATATGCGTGAGCTTGCGGTGGAGCTCGGCGAGGGTCGCCTCGATATAGAAGACGCCAATCTGCCGGTCGGCCTCGCGGACGCGGTAGAAGATGGGGTATTCCCGGCTGATCACCGCCTTGCTCGCGCGGCGCCCCGCGGCGGCCACGACGGCGGAGCCGGACGAGGTCTCGCGGACCTCGGCGGCGCGGATGTCGGAGAGACGCAATATGCCGTCGAGCTGCAACTGCAGCTGCTGCTCATCCAGTCGCCACAGACCCTCGCTGAGGCTGGCGAGATAGCTGTTCCTGATGTCTTCGAGCCGGCCCTCGATGGCCCCGACGCCCCGCTCGTACTCGAGCACGAGCTGGAGCGCCGTCAGGCCCACCGTCAGGATCCCGCTGAATACGAAGATGACCGCGAGGAGCCGGAGGGAAATGCTGCTGCGGAGGCGCGCAAAGAAAGCCTGCGATGCGCCGAACCTCGCCAGAAGCATCTGAACTCGCCTCACCATCGCGTCGCTGGTGGCGTGTGCCTCTCCTTCGGGCGAGGGGGTTCACCCTTCGGGGGATCGATCACATAGCGTTGCGGTCGGGAACTTGCTCCCGAATGCTGCCAGCCGATCGGTCAGGCTCCCGTTCCGCCGCATGCGGCAAGCCACCCGCCGGCCGCGGCATCACAACTCTCGCGTGCCGCTACGCAATGCACCGGGGTGGGGCTGCACGTCACGACCCCGATGGGTCCAGGGAGGTGGAGTCTTGCGCGCGGGGTGAGCCCGAGCCGAACTCTACGTAAGGGAAATGGCGCACGGAGGTGATGATGACGCAGCTGCTGATCGGACTGCTGATGTGGGCCGCCATGACGGGTTCCGCCTTGGCGGTGGACCGCGTCAAGCCACTGAAGGCCAAGGATTACATCGTCCGCAACAGGTATCCGTTCGAGCTCCTGGACGAAGTCCTGAAGCGAACCGCCCCCGAATGGGGTCCTTACGTCGAGGAACCTTTCACGGAGCCCATCTCCGTCGCCCGCGCCCACCAGGAGGCGCTGAAGGGCGACGTGGTCAACATCCTCGTCAGCGACGTCGGCCAGAAGATCCTCGACGAAGGCATGATCCCCGTGCCGTTCCCCATCGACAAGGGGCTCCTCGGCTATCGCGTGGCGCTGATCGATGCGCGGAACCAGCAGAAGATCGCCGCGGTGGCCAACATCGAGCAGCTCCGCTCACTGCGGGTCGGTCAGGGAAGCCACTGGGGAGACGTTCGGATCCTCGAGCACAACCGCGTGCCGGTCCAGACGGCGAACACCTACGAATCCTTGTTCCCGATGTTGTTGACCGGCCGCTTCGACCTCTTTCCCCGCAGCGCAATCGAGGTGGCGCTCGAGCTGGCGGAGTACGGTCCCCTCTTTCCGAACCTCGCGCTCGATCAACACCTGCTGATCCGATACCCCTACGCCCAGTGCTTCTACGTCAGCAAGTCCGAGCCGCAATTGGCGGCGCGCCTGGCGGCGGGGCTCACACGTATGGCCAAGGACGGCAGCTTCGACGCCCTGTTCGACAAGTACTTCGCCAAGTCGTTGCGCGAGCTCAGGCTCGACCAGAGGGTAGTCATCGACCTGGACAACCCGTTCCTCCCGGCGTGGGTGCCGCTCGACCGACCGGAGCTGTGGTTCCACATCAAGAGCCCGCACTGAAGCCGTCGCG
>DASWEI010000140.1:0-5879 GCA_036394835.1 Anaeromyxobacter sp.
CGACCGCGGCCTCGAGATCAGCGGCGTCGGCTTCAAGGCGGAGGTGAAGGGGAAGGACATCCACTTCACCCTCGGCTTCTCGCACCCGGTCGTCTTCAGGCTGCCCGACGGCATCACCGCCGAGGTGGACGCGAAGCAGACCAAGCTGACGGTGAGGGGCGTCGACAAGCACCTCCTCGGCCTCACCGCCGCGAAGATCCGCGCGCTGCGCCCCCCCGAGCCCTACAAGGGCAAGGGGATCAAGTACGCGGAGGAGATCGTCCGTCGCAAGGAAGGCAAGACCGGCGCCGCCTAAGGCCCGGAAGCTCCCCGCTCATGTGGCGGCTGACCCGCCGCCGCCGCAAGGAGGAACACCATGGCGAAGCACACGACCGCGCGCGAGAAGCGCAAGGCCCGCATCCGTAGGAAGCTTTCCGGCACGTCGGCGCGCCCCCGGCTCACCGTCTACAAGAGCCTCAAGCACATGTACGCCCAGCTCGTCGACGACACGGCGGGCACGACCCTCCTCTCGGTGGGCACGACCTCGAAGACCCTCAAGGGCGAGGTCGGCGAGGACGACAAGACCGCCGCCGCGAAGAAGGTCGGCACCGCGCTCGCGAAGGCCGCGCTCGCGAAGGGCATCGAGGCGGTCGTGTTCGACCGCAACGGCTTCGACTACCACGGGCGCGTCGAGGCGGTTGCCGCCGCGGCGCGCGCGGCCGGGCTCAAGTTCTAGGCGACGGAGACAGACTCGAATGGCTACCCCCATCAACGCGAACGATCTCGACCTTCAGGACAAGGTCGTCCACATCAACCGCGTCGCCAAGGTCGTGAAGGGCGGCCGCCGATTCAGCTTCTCGGCGCTCGTCGTCGTCGGAGACGGCGCCGGTCATGTCGGCGTCGGCCTCGGCAAGGCGAACGAGGTGCCCGAGGCGATCCGCAAGGGCGGCGATCAGGCGAAGAAGGCGCTCTTCAGGGTCCCGCTCGTCGGTACCACGATCCCGCACGAGGTGCTCGGGCACTTCGGCGCGGGGAGGGTGCTCCTCAAGCCGGCCGGCGAGGGCACCGGCGTCATCGCGGGCGGCCCCGTGCGCGCGGTCCTCGAGGCCGCCGGCATCCGCAACGTGCTCACGAAGTGCCAGGGCTCGCGCAACCCTCACAACGTCCTCAAGGCGACCGTCGCGGGCCTCAAGCGTCTGCGCTCCGTCGAGGACGCGGCCCGGCTGCGCGGCAAGCAGGCCGCCGACCTCACCGGCGCCTAAAGGAGAGAACAGTGGCTGCCATTCAGGTGAAGCTCGTCAGCGGGCTCGCGGGCGTTCCGGCGAACCACCGGGCCGTCGTCACGGGGCTCGGACTCAAGAAGCACGATTCCACGAAGATCCTGCCCGACACGCCGCAGACGATGGGGATGATCGCCAAGGTCTCCCACCTCGTCGAGTGGAAGCGGGTGGACGCCCCCCCGCCCGTCGGGCGGAAGGCGCGCAAGAAGGCCAAGGCCGGCGCCGGCCAGGCGTGACAGTCGCGCGCTGCGTGATAAAAGGAGACCCCTCATGTCCCTGTCGAACCTGAAGGCGCCCAAGGGCGCGAACCGCGTCAAGAAGCGGGTCGGTCGTGGCCAGGCGTCCGGCCTCGGCAAGACCGCCGGCCGCGGCGGTAAGGGCCAGAAGGCCCGCTCTGGCAACATGCACTTCGAGGGCTTCGAGGGCGGGCAGATGCCGCTCCAGAGGCGCCTGCCGAAGTTCGGTTTCAACAACATCCACCGGCGCGAGCTCGAGGAGGTCCAGGTGACCGATCTCGAGGGGCTGTCCGGGGTGGTCGACCCGGCCGCGCTGAAGCAGGCGGGCCTCGTCCGCGGCAACCGCGACGGCGTCGTGGTGCTCGGCAACGGCGCGCTGAAGGGCGCCGTCACCGTGAAGGTGCACCGCATCACGGCCGGCGCGCGCGCCGCGATCGAGAAGGCGGGCGGGAAGGTGGAGCTCCTCCCCGAGCCCCTGACGGTGCACGAGAAGGCGAAGGCCGCGAAGCGCGCGGCCGCGGCGAAGTAGGCGGGGTCGGCTCGCGGCCCGTCCCTCGGGACGGACGTGCCCGGCGGAAAGGCGAGCGATGGCAGCGAGCGGGGCATTCAACATCTTCAAGATCCCGGAGCTGCGCAAGCGGCTCCTCTTCTCGCTGGGGATGCTCGCCGTCTATCGGCTCGGGATCTACGTCACGACCCCGGGGGTCGACCGCTTCGCCATGAAGCAGGTCGTGCAGTCCGGAAACCTCCTCGGCCTGCTCAACTTCTTCTCGGGCGGCGCGTTCGAGCAGCTCTCGATCTTCGCGCTCGGGATCATGCCGTACGTCTCTTCCTCGATCATCCTCCAGCTCCTCACCGTCGTCGTCCCGGCGTTGGAGAAGATGAACAAGGAGGGGGAGATCGGCCGGCGAAAGATCACGCAGTACACGCGCTACGGCACGATCGTCCTCTCGGCGCTCCAGGGCTACGGCATCGCGACCTACCTCGAGTCGCTCCGGACGCCCGGCGGCCTCTCGGTGGTGGCCGATCCGGGCTGGGGGTTCCGGCTCATCACGATGCTCTCGCTCGCGGCCGGCACCGCCTTCATCATGTGGATGGGCGAGCAGATCACCGAGCGCGGCGTCGGCAACGGCATCTCGCTCGTCATCTTCGCGGGCATCGTCGCCCGCGCGCCCGCCGCCGCCTACAACACCTGGCTCACGTTCCGGGCGCCCGGCTCGAACCTCGAGCCCATCGGGCTCGTGGTCCTCGCCGCGATCATGGTCGTGGTGGTCGCGCTCATCGTCTTCGTCGAGCGCGGGCAGCGCCGGATCCCGATCCAGTACGCGAAGCGGGTGGTCGGCCGGAAGCTCTACGGCGGCCAGTCCACGCACCTGCCGCTCAAGGTCAACACCTCGGGCGTGATCCCGCCCATCTTCGCGTCCTCGATGCTCCTCATCCCTGCGACGCTCGCGGGGTGGTTCCCGTTCCTCGACCGGGTGAACAACGCCATCCGGCCGGGCTCGTGGATCTACAACGTGCTCTACGTCGTCCTCATCGTCTTCTTCGCCTACTTCTATACGGCGGTGACCTTCAACCCGGTGGACGTCGCCGACAACCTCAAGAAGTACGGCGGCTACATCCCGGGCATCCGCCCCGGCAAGAAGACGGCCGACTACATCGATCACGTGCTGTCGCGCATCACGTTCGGCGGCGCCATCTATCTCTCCGCGATCTGCGTGCTGCCGACGATCATCACGAACGAGTTCAACGTCCAGTTCTACTTCGGCGGGACGTCGCTCCTCATCGTGGTCGGCGTGGCGCTCGACACCGTGCAGCAGATCGAGGGGCATCTCATCACCCGCCACTACGAGGGCTTCACCGGCCCCCGCGGCCCCCGCATCCGCGGTCGCCGCCTCGCGACGGGCCAGGTCGCCAACGCGTGACGCGGCGGGGCGCGCCGTCAGGCGGGCCCCCTCGCGCTTCGGAGGTCGGACGTGATCCTCATCCTTCTCGGGCCGCCGGGTGCCGGCAAGGGCACGCAGGCGAAGCTGCTCGCGGCCGAGCTCCGCATCCAGCACGTCTCGACGGGCGACATGTTCCGCGACCACAAGGCGCGCGGCACCCCCATCGGCAAGAAGGTCCAGGCCATCATGGACGTCGGCGGGCTCGTCACCGACGACGTCACGAACGAGATGGTGAAGGAGCGGCTCGGCCGCCCCGACGTCGCGGCGGGCTTCATCCTCGACGGCTACCCGCGAACGACCGCGCAGGCGCAGTACCTCGATCTGCTCCTCCACTCGCTCGGGCGCTCCATCACGCGCTGCATCTCGTACAACGTGCCGGAGGAGATGCTCGTCGAGCGCATGAGCGGCCGCCGCTCGTGCCCGAAGTGCGGCGCCATCTACCACGTCTCGCAGAACCCCCCGAAACGCGACGGCTTCTGCGACCGCGACGATGCGGGGCTCGTGCAGCGCGAGGACGACAAGCCCGAGACGGTGCGCAGGCGGCTCCAGGAGTACGCCACGAAGACCGAGCCGCTCCGCCGCTTCTACCGCGACCGGAAACTCCTCACGGACATCGAGGGCATCGGCACGCCCGAGGGGATCCTCGCCGCGACGAAGAAGGCCCTCGGGCGCTAGCGCTCGTCCCCGACCGCAGCCGCGGCGGGGAGAACGGACCCCCCTGGACGCGAGCGCACGCGAGCGGATCGTCCTCAGGTCGCCGGACGAGATCGAGCGCATCGGCGCTGCGTGCGCGCTCGTGCACGAGGTCCTCGACCTCCTCGTCGCCGCCGCCGTCCCGGGCGTCACGACCTCCGAGCTCGACCGCCTGGCGGTCGAGCGCACCCGCGCGCGGGGCGCCGCCCCGGCGTTCCTCGGCTACTGCGGCTACCCGGCCGGTCTGTGCATCTCGGTGAACGACGAGGTCGTCCACGGGATCCCGTCCGCCGCGCGCCGGCTCGAGGAGGGCGACGTCGTCGGCCTCGACTACGGCGTCGTCGTCGACGGCTGGTACGGCGACGCCGCGCGCACGGTCCCGGTCGGCCGCGTCGCGCCCGAGGCGCTCCGGCTCATCGACGTCGGCCGCGAGGCGCTCGCTCGCGCCATCGCCGCGGCGCGGCCCGGCGGCACCCTCGGCGATGTGGGCGCGGCGGTCCAGCGCTACGTGGAGGGGGAGGGGTTCTCGGTCGTCCGGGACTTCGTCGGCCACGGCATCGGCCGCAGGTTGCACGAGCCGCCGCAGGTCCCGAACGTCGGGACGCCCGGAGCGGGCGAGCGGCTGCTCCCCGGGATCGTGCTCGCGATCGAGCCGATGGTGAACGCGGGCGCCCCCGAGGTCGAGCAGCTCGACGACGGGTGGACGGCGGTGACCGCGGATGGGAGCCTGTCGGCGCATTTCGAGCACACGGTCGCCATCACGGAAAACGGCCCCGAGATCCTGGGGTTGCAGGCGACCGGCGCGGCGGCAGCGCGATGAGACTGGCGCTCGGTCGCCCGCCCGCGTTTTGCGCAAAGGTTCCCGGTTGCACGGGAAAATACCGTGTGTTATAGGGCCCGCTTCGCAAGCCGCTCGGTAGGGGGCGGCCACCTCGGGGAAAGCCCGGAATTTCGGGCGGCTGAACACGAAGTCGCAGCACGCGTTCCAGCCGCCATCCCGCCGGCAGGTCAGGCGGGGATTTTCGTCTTTAGAAGCAGCATGGAGGCGCCATGAAGGTCCGCGCGTCGGTCAAGAAGATTTGCGACAAGTGCAAGGTCATCAAGCGCAAGGGCACCGTGCGGATCATCTGCCCGGCGAACCCCCGCCACAAGCAGCGCCAGGGCTAGCGCCCTTCGCGTCCGGAGAGAAGAATGGCTCGTATCGCAGGCGTCGACCTTCCCCGTGAGAAGCGGATCGAGGTCGCCCTCCAGTACATCTACGGCATCGGCAAGACCACCGCGCAGGCCATCTGCCACAAGGCGGAGGTCAAGGTCGAGACGCGCACGAAGGACCTCACGGACGACGAGGTCCGGCGCATCCGCGAGACGATCGAGCAGGCCTGCAAGGTCGAAGGCGACCTCCGCCGCGAGATCTCGATGAACATCAAGCGGCTGATGGACCTCGGCTGCTATCGTGGCCTGCGCCACCGCAAGGGGCTGCCGGCGCGCGGTCAGCGCACGCACACGAACGCGCGCACGCGGAAGGGGCCGAAGAAGGGGCTCGTCCGCAAGCCCGCCGCCGCCGCGCCCGCGCCGAAGGCGTAACCCGACACGCACCCGAACACCGGAGACGCACGAGTGGCCGACGAGAAGCAGACGAAGGAGCCGGCGAAGGAGCCGGCGAAGCCCAAGGTCGAGGAGGCCGCCGCTCCGTCGGTGCCGAACCTCGGCGGCATCGAGCCCATCACCGCCTCGCCCGTCACCCC
>DASWEI010000141.1:0-15350 GCA_036394835.1 Anaeromyxobacter sp.
CGGCGTTCTGGCTCCTCGCCGCCGGTCGGCTGCCGTTCTGACCCACTCCCCTCCCGACGGAACCCATCACATGACCTCGACTCGACTCCTCTCGATGCGCGCGGCCTGCCTCGCCGCCCTCGTCCTCGCCGCCGCGCCCGCCTCGGCAGCCGTCGGCTTCAAAGCCGACAACGGCTGGACCGTCTCCTTCGACGGCTTCGTCAACGCGTTCGGGGTGAACCAGCTCGCCTCGAAGCCGCCCGACGGCGTCGCCGCCGATCCGCTCCTCAGCGGGGCGGAGGACCACAACGCGTTCCGCGTCCGCACCGGCCTCCTCCCCGGGCTGTTCGCCTTCGGCGTGACCGCCCCCAGGACAGACGGGCTCGAGCTCAAGGCCCGCATCGGTCTCTACCCTCAGATCAACAACGCGAACACCCGGAGCGCCTTCGGCTCGCAGATCGACCTGCGGGAGGTCTACTTCACGGCGGAGGGCGCCTTCGGCGAGGTGCTACTCGGCCGCGCCCTCAACCTCTACCAGGGCAAGAACATCCTCACCGACCTGTCGCTGTTCGGCGTCGGCGTGCAGGGCGCCGTCTCCTCCGGCGGGACCACGCTCGGGCGGATCGGCTACGGCTACCTCTACGCGCAGTTCGGCGCGCAGCTCCGCTACACCACCCCGGCGATCGCCGGCCTCAAGCTCGCCGTCGCGGTGGTGGACCCGAGCCACGTCGTGGGCCCGACGGTGGCGGCGCCGACCGCCGCGGATCCGGACGCCACCGCGGGCGTCGTCGCCTCGGACACGAAGGCGCCCGGCTTCGAGGCGGAGCTCTCCTTCTCCGGGAAGGCCGGGCCCGCCAAGGTCCAGGCCTGGGTGAGCGGCCTCACGCAGCGTGCCTCGTTCGCGGCCGGGTCGGTCGTACGCGCCGGCGAGACGGTGACCGCGACGGGCGGCGCCGCCGGCGCCGGCGTCGAGCTCGCCGGCCTTCACCTCCTCGCCTCCGGGTTCTACGGCGAGGGGCTGGGCAGCTTCCTCCTGCTCGACGTCGACTCGCTCGACGCCGCCGGGAAGCCGCGCACCACGAGGGGCTTCCTCGCCCAGGCCGCCTACACGATCGGCGCGACCAAGGTCGGCGCGAGCTACGGCGAGAACACGATGGACGAGACCGCGGCCGAGCGGGAGGAGCGCGAGGCGGGCGGCGCGCGGGGGCTCCGCGCGCGCCGCTCGGTCACCGCGGGCGTCCAGCACGACCTCCGCGCCCACCTGAAGCTCGTCGCCGAGTACACGCACGCGACGGCGAGCTGGGGGGCGGGTCCGAGCCAGTCGGCCGACGTCGTCGCGGTGGGCGGGTTCTTCCTCTGGTAGTCGGCCCCGCGGTCCTCGTCGGAGGGCCGCGGGGGCTCGTGCAGTTCAACCCCGAAAGGAGAACGAAGGTGTCGAAGGTCCTGCGTGAAGAGACGGACGTGGTGAAGGCGCAGCGGGCGAGCGCGGGCGAGGACACCCGCGAGACGGTGGAGCAGCGGCCGGCGGAGGAGCCCCGCATCGTGGACGAGATCTGCGTCGAAGAGCTCGCCATCGACGGAATCTGCGGCGTGTACTGACGGTGAACCGGTGGCCCCGGGCTCGGTCAGGCGCCGAGCCCGGGCGCGGAGAGGCCCCCATGCGCAGCTACGTCCTCGACCCCCACTGCCAGGTCCGCGTCGAGCGGTTTGGGCTGCTGTTCTACGACCTCCGCGGCCCGCGGCTCCTGTTCGCGCAGACGGGCGGGCTGCTCCGCCCCGAGGCGCTCCGCGACGGCGTCGTCGTCGAGCGGGCGCTCGCCGGCCGTCCGCCGTTCGAGCGCGCCTCGATCGAGCGGCTCCTGCAATCCCTCGTCGTCAAGGGCTTCCTCCGTGAGCAATCGCTTTGTTGAGCAGGGTCTCTCGTCCCCGGTGAACCTCACCTGGGAGGTGTCGCTCGCCTGCAACCTGCGATGCCGGCACTGCCTGTCCTCGTCCGGCCGGGCCGCGCCGGGCGAGCTCACCACGGCGGAGGCGCTCGACGCGGTGGACCAGATCCACCGGGCCGGCGTCTTCCAGCTCAACTTCGGTGGCGGCGAGCCGTTCCTCCGCCCCGACTTCGAGACCATCCTCGAGGCCTGTCACGCGCGCGGCGTCGTCACCTGCATCTCAACGAACGGCACGCTCATCGACGCGGCGCGGGTCGAGCGGCTCGCGCGCTCCGGGCTGGTCGCCATCCAGGTGAGCGTCGACGGCGCGTCGCGCGAGACCAACGATGGGCTGCGCGGCGAGGGCACCTTCGAGCGCGCGACGCGGGCGCTCCGGCTGCTCGGGGAGAGCCCGATCCCCACGAGCCTCAACGCGGTCCTCACCGCCCAGAACGCGGCGGAGATCCCGGCCCTCGCGGAGCTCGCCGGCGAGCTGAAGGTCGCGCTGCGGGTGAGCCGGTTCCGCCCGTCCGGCCGCGGCGCCGACGCCTGGCGCGCGCTGCGCCCCTCGCCGGCCCAGCTCCTGGACTTCTCGGCCTGGCTCTCGCAGCACGGCCGGGTCCGGACCGGGGACAGCTTCTTCTCGCTCACCGCGCAGGAGCGCCAGGGGCTCGGCCTCAACCTGTGCGGCGCGGCCAAGCTCACCGCCTGCCTCGGGCCGCAGGGGAACCTCTACCCCTGCGCGTTCCTGCAGCGACCCGAGTTCGTCGCGGGATCGCTGCGCGACCAGACGTTCCAGGAGATCTGGGACGGCTCCCCCGTCTACCGGAGCTTCCGCGGACTGCGCATCCACTCGTGCGAGGACTGCCAGCGCTACGACCAGTGCCACGGCGGCTGCCCCGCGGTGGCCTATCACCTCGGGCGCGGCATCGAAGGCGCCGACCCGGAGTGCCTCATGAGCTGCGTGAGCGAGGTGCGCGCCCGGGGCGACCTCGTCCCGCCCCCCGTCCCGCCCGCCCGGCCCGCCGGCGCCACCCCCGAGGAGTCCGCGCCATGATGTTCCAGTACCTCTTTTCCCCCATCAAGCTCGGCCAGGTCGAGCTGAAGAACCGCATCTCGTTCCAGCCGCACCTCACGAACCTCGCCGACCACCCGCTCCCGAGCGAGCGCCAGATGCGCTACTGGGGCGAGCGCGCGAAGGGCGGGGCGGGGCTCATCATCACCGAGGAGATGAGCGTCCACCCGACCGACCGGGCGTACGAGAAGCTCATCGACGTCTTCCACCGGGAGGTGGTGCCCGGGTTCCGCAAGATCACCGACCACGTCCACCAGTACGGGACGAAGATCTTCGCGCAGCTCAACCACAACGGTCAGCAGTGCGACGGCACGATGTCGCGCCTGCCGGTGTTCGCGCCGAGCCCCGTCCCCGACCCGCTCTTCCGGGAGATCCCGAAGGAGATGGAGCCGGAGGACATCGAGGAGGTCGCGCGCTACTTCGCGAGGAGCGCGGTGCACGTCCGCGAGGGCGGCTTCGACGGGATCGAGCTCCAGCTCGGCCACTCCAGCCTGGCGCGCCAGTTCCTCTCGCCTCTCTCGAACCAGCGGCAGGACGCGTTCGGCGGCAGCGTCGAGAACCGCATGCGCGCCCCGCTCATGTTCATCGCCGCGGTGCGCAAGGCCGTGGGCCGCGACTTCACCGTCGGCATCCGGATGTGCGCGGACGAGATGATCCCGTGGGGCGGGCTCAACCTCGCCGACGTGCAGGACCTCTGCGTCCAGTTCGAGGCCTCGGGGCTGATCGACTTCATGGACCTGTCGATCGGGACCTTCTTCAACCTCTACCTGGTCGAGGGTTCGATGCACACGCCGCTCGGCTACACCGTGCCGCTCGCGGCGGGGATCCGCTCGAAGATCAAGCTCCCGGTCTTCTGCACCGGCCGCATCAACGACCCGATGATGGCCGAGAAGGTGCTCGCGAACGGGCAGGCCGACGTCATCGGCATGTGCCGCGCCCTGATCGCCGACCCGTTCCTGCCGAAGAAGGCGCAGGAGGGCCGGCTCGGCGAGATCCGCTACTGCATCGCCTGCAACCAGAACTGCATCGGCCGCATCGGCATGAACAAGACGCTCGGCTGCGTCCAGAACCCCGCCGTGGGGCTCGAGGCGCAGTGGGGCGAGGGGACGCTCCGGCCCGCGCCGGTGAAGAAGAAGGTGATGGTCGTCGGCGCCGGGCCGGGCGGCATGTGGGCCGCCAAGATGGCGGGCCGCCGCGGCCACGAGGTCCACCTCTACGACCGGAACGACCGCGTGGGCGGCCAGGTGCTCATCGCGATGAAGGGTGCCGGGCGCGAGGAGTTCGGCGTCCTCGTCCGCAACGAGAAGGACGAGGTCGACCGGGCCGGCGTCGCGGTCCACCTCGGCGTCGAGGTGACGAAGGAGCTCGTCACGCGGGAGCGCCCCGACGTCGTCATCTGCGCCACCGGCAGCGCCCCGCCGGCGCACCCGCCGATCGGCGGAGGCGATGGGCCCGCCATCTACAACGTGTGGCAGGTCCTCCGGGGCGAGGCCGATCTGGGCGAGAAGGTCTGCCTCGTCGACACCGACGGGCACCACCGCGCCACCGCCACCGCCGAGCTCATGGCGAGCCAGGGCAAGAAGGTCCACATCCTGTGCTCGAGCCTGTTCGTCGGCGCAGAGCTGGGCCCGCTCCAGGATCTGTACCTCACGCGCCAGCGCCTCCTCACGAAGGGCTGCGTGTTCACCCCCGACACGGTCGTCATCGAGATCTCCGGGGACCGGGGCGCGAAGACCCTGAAGGCCGTGAACGTCTACTCGCAGGCGATGACCGACTTCGGGCCGTTCGACTCGGTGGTGCTCGCCACCCAGCAGGTCGCGGAGGACCGCCTCTACAAGGCGCTCAAGGGCGAGGTGAAGGAGCTGTACCGCATCGGCGACGCGGTCGCGCCGCGCAAGGTCGACATGGCGATCTGGGAGGGTCACAAGGTCGGGAGGGAGATCTAGATGGTCCTCGTCTTCGTCGATCTCCCGTCCGGCGGGCTCGACGATCCCGGCAAGGGGATCCTCGCGGAGGCGCGGCGACTCGCCGCCACCCTCGGCACGCCCTGGGCCGCGGCGTGCCTCGCCGGCGCGCCGGAGGCGGCGTACGAGGCGATGAAGCCGTACGGCGTCCCGGAGGTGCTCGAGCTCCGCGCCCCCGCCGGCGCCGCGGACGCGCCCTCTCTCCAGGCCGAGGCGCTCGCCGCCGCCGCCCGGCACGCCGGCGCGACCGCGGTGCTGCTCGCCCACTCGGATCTCGGCGCGACGCTCGCCCCGGTGGTCGCGGCGCGCCTCGGCGCCGCCCTGTTCACCGAGGCGATCTCCTTCAGCCGCGACTGGGCCGGCCTCACCGTGCGCCGGCAGGCCATCGGCGCGCAGGTCGTCGACCAGCGCCTCTGGACCGAGGCCGCCTCCGGGAACGGCGACTCCGCCTACGGCGCGCACGGCGCCGTCACCCCGCTCGTGCTGACCATGCTCCCGCGCGCCCTCTCGGCCGTGGTGCTCTCCACCATGCAGCCCGGCGCCGCCCGCCGCGTGGTCCTCGACGCGGCGGTCCCGGCGAGCGGCGCCCGCGCGTGCGTGACCGAGCGGATCCCACCCGATCCCGAGACGATGGACCTCACCGAGGCGCCGGTGATCTTCACCGCGGGCCTGGGCTGCGATCGCGAGAGCTTCGATCGGCTGTGCGAGCTCGCGGCGCTCGTGGGCGCGTCGGTCGGCGTCACGCGCCCCGTCTACGACCTCGGGTGGCGCGGGTTCGACCGCATGGTCGGGCAGACCGGGAAGACGGTCGTGCCGCGCCTGTACCTCACCTTCGGGATCTCGGGCTCCATGCACCACGTCGGCGGCATCAGCGAGTCGAAGCGGATCGTCTGCATCAACGTCGATCCCAAGGCGCCCATCTTCCCCAACGCGGACGAGGGGTTCGTGGCCGACGTCCGTGAGGTGCTGCCGCGCCTGCTCGAGCGCGTGCGGGGGGAGCGGCGATGACGGCGCGGAGCTTCCAGGCCATCGTGGTCGGCGCGGGGCCGGCGGGGTCGAGCGCGGCGCTCGCCCTCGCCCGCGCCGGCGTCGACGTCGCGCTCGTCGAGCGCGGCGCCCGCCCGGGCGAGAAGAACATGTTCGGCGGCATCCTCCACCGGATGCCGGCGCTCGAGCGCGTGTTCCCGGACTTCTGGGACCGCGCGCCGCTGCAGCGCCACATCGTCAAGAAGGTCGTCACCTTCATGACGCCGGGGCGCAGCCTGAACGTCGAGTACGAGACGGAGAGCTTCGACCGGACGCCCTACAACGGGTACACGATCCATCGGCCGAGCTTCGATGCCTGGCTCGCCGGCGAGGCGGTGGCGGCCGGGGCGACCCTCATCACCCGCACCACCGTGGATGACGTGCTCCTCGAGGGCGGGAAGGTGGCCGGCATCCGCGTCCTCCGCGGGCAGGGCGAGCTCCGCGCGCCGGTCGTCGTCGCCGCCGACGGCGTCCTCTCCTTCACCGCCGCGCGCGCGGGCCTGCGCCGGCCGCGCCACGACCCGAGCCACCTCGCCCTCGGCGTGAAGGCGCTCCTCGAGCTGCCGAAGGAGGTCATCGACGACCGGTTCGGGCTCGTCCGAGACCAGGGCGCGTCGCGGGAGTTCCTGGGCTGCACCGGCGCCGTCCACGGCGGCGGGTTCGTCTACACGAACTACGACTCGATCTCGGTCGGCGTGGTCGTGCACCTCGGGAGCCTGCGCGAGAGCGGCAAGACGCCGTACGACCTGCTGAACGGCTTCCTCGGCCAGCCCCAGGTGGCGAAGCTGGTGCGCGGGGCGCGGCTGCTCGAGTACTCCGCCCACCTCATCCCGGAGGGCGGCTGGGACATGATGCCCGAGCTCGTCGGGGACGGCATCGTCGTGGCCGGCGACGCGGCCGGGTTCTGCTACGCGAAGGGGCCGAACCTCGAGGGCATCAACCTCGCGGCGCACTCGGGCACGCTCGCCGGGGAGGCGGTCGCGGAGGCGGTCCTGGCCAAGGACCCGTCCGCGGGCGCGCTCCAGGGCTACCGGCGCAAGCTCGAGGAGAGCTTCGTCCTGCAGGACCTCGAGAAGTTCCGCCGCGCGCCGCGGCTCCTCGAGATCGATCGCCTGTATCAGGACTACCCCGAGCTCATCTGCGACTTCATGGATCGCATGTACCGGATCGACGGGCAGCCGAAGCAGGGGCTCGTCGACCTGGCGATCCAGATGGCCCGGCAGAAGGTCGGGACCGGCGCGCTGCTGAAGGACGCCTGGACCACCTGGAGGTCCATCTAGATGATCAACGTGGACGACCTGTTCGATCACACCAGCTTCGACGTCGATCGCGACGCGCACATCGTCCTAGACGCGGAGCGCTGCGCCTCGTGCGAGGCCAGGTACTGCACGACCGCGTGCCCGGCGCGCTGCTACGCGTGGTCGGAGAAGGACCGGAAGATCACCTTCGTCTTCGCGGGCTGCCTGGAGTGCGGCACCTGCTTCGCCGTCTGCGACCGGCAGGCCTTCACGCGCTGGAGATACCCGCGCGGCGGCTTCGGCGTGTCGTACCGGATGACCTGACGAGGGAGGACGCATGATCGACCGACGCTCCGAGGTCCTGGTGCTCCTCCGCGAGGTCCGCGATCCGCGGCCGCCCGTCCGCCTCGAGGTGGGCGGCGCGGGGGTCCGGGAGAACGGGCTCCGCCGACTCGTGAACCCCGCCGACCTGACGGCGCTCGAGGTGGCGCTCCGGCTCGCCGAGCACGGCGGCGGCGCCGTCACCGCGGTCGCGATCGGGGACGAGCGGCTCGACGACGCCCTCCGCCTCGCGCTCGCCGTGGGCGCCGGGCGCGCCGTCCGCGTGTGGGACGACGCGATGCGCGACGGGGACGCGGCCGCCGACGCGACCGTGCTGCAACGCGTCCTCGAGATCGTCCGCCCCGCCCTGTTCGTCTCGGGGCACCGCCTCCTCGACCGCGGCGACGATCCGGCGGCGGCGCTCGCCGCGGCGCGCTTCGGAATGCCCTGCGTCGGCGCGGCGCTGTCGTGCGCGCTCCGCGGCGACGAGGTCGAGATCCTCCGCAAGGCAGACAAGGGCGGGCGCGAGCGCCTCCGCGCGCCGCTGCCCTGCGCCGTGCTCTTCGACGCCTCCGCCGCCGAGCCCCGCTACCCGGACCTCCCCGCCGTGCTCGCCGCGACGGAGGCCGAGCTCGAGCGGTGGGGAATCCCGGACCTGGGCCTCCCCGCGCGCGCGCTGGGGTTCGACGGCGCGGTGCTGCGCCCTGCCGGCCTCGCGTTCCCGAGGACGGACCCGCTGCGCGTCGCCACGCCCGACCCTACCCTGTCCGGTCCGGAGCGGGTGAAGGCGCTCTTCTCGGGAGGGATCCGGCCCCGCGGCGGCACGATGCGGTTCGGCGACGCGGACGAGGCGGTCGAACGGCTCCTCCAGATCTTCGCCGAGGAAGGGCTCGCGCCCCGGAGCCGGGCGTGAGGTACCAGCTCGCGCCAGGGGTGGCGGTGGTGCCCGCGCGCGGCGGGCGCGCCCTGCTCTCGCGCACGCCGCTCCGCCTCGCGCGGCTGAACGCCCCGCTCGCGTCGCTGCTCGCTGGCGGCGGCGACCTCGCGCCGCGCTCGCCGGCCGAGGCGCGCGCGCTCGAGGCGCTCTTCGAGCGGGGGCTCCTCGTCCGCGGCGCGGAGCGCGGCCTCGCGGACGAAAGGCTGCCCCGCGTCACGGTGGTGATCCCGGTGAAGGACCGCGCCGGCGAGCTGCGCCGCTGCCTCGAGTCGCTCCGGCGCGTCCGGTACCCGACGGAGAAGCTCGAGCTCGTGGTGGTGGACGACGGGAGCGAGGATGGGTCGGCCGAGGTTGCGCTCGCGCTCGGCGCGGCGGTCGTCGCCTCGGGGGGCCGCGGACGGGGGCCGGCCGCCGCGCGCAACCGTGGGGCCGCGGCCGCCGACGGGGACGTCCTCGCCTTCCTCGACTCGGACTGCGCCGCCAGCGAGCGCTGGCTGCTCGAGCTCACCGAGCACTTCGAGGACCCCCAGGTCGTCGCGGTCGGCGGCCGGGTGGACGGCATGCACGGCTCGTCGGCGCTCGACCGGTACGAGGCGGAGATGTCGAGCCTCTGCCTCGGCCGGCGCGGCCGGTCCGGGCAATCCGGCGACGACACCTTCTACCTGCCGAGCTGCAACCTGCTCGTCCGTCGGCGCGACTTCGCGGCGGCGGGCGGCTTCCGCGAGGAGCTCCACGTCGGCGAGGACGTGGACCTCACCTGGAGGCTCCGGGACCGCGGCGGGCGGATCGTGTACACGCCCGCCGGCCGGATCGCGCACGAGCACCGCAACCGGCTCGGGAACTTCGTGCGGCGCCGGTTCCAGTACGGCACCTCGGAGGGGCTCCTCCAGCGGCTGCACCCGCGGCGCCGCAAGAAGCTCGTGCTGCCGCTCGCCCTCGGTGCCGCGACGGCGCTCGCCGCCCTCGCGTTCCTCGCGGGCGCGGTCTGGCCGTGCGCCGCCGCGGCGGCCGTCGTCCTCGCCGACGCCGGCCGGCTCTCCGCCCGGCTGCGCCGGGAGGAGGTGCGGCTGCCGGCGAGGTGGATCCTCGGCGCGCGCCTCCGCGCGTGGGCGAGCCTCGCCTACTACGTCTCGTTCCACCTCACCCGCTACTACGCGCCCGTGCTCGTCGCCGTGGGAGTCGCGTGGCCGCGGCTCGGCCTGCTCTGCGCGGGGATGGTCGTCTACGCCGGCGCGGTGGACCACGCCGTGCGGCGGCCGGCGCTCTCGTTCCCGCGCTTCCTCGGGCTCTATCTGACGGAGCACCTCGCCTACGGCGCGGGCGTGTTCTGCGGCTGCCTGCGCCTGCGGACGTTCGCGAGCTATCGCCCTTCGCTCGCGAAGGGCTGACCCGGAGGACGCGGTGCCGACGCGCGGTCACATGGCCGGGGAGGGGCTCGAGGCCGCGATGGCGAGGGCGGGCCTCGCGGCGCCGCGGGCGTTGACGGTGGCGGTCACCGGCCGGTGCAACCTCTCCTGCACCCACTGCCTCGTGGAGGCGGGGCGACCTGCGTGCGCGCCGGACGTGCCCGCGGCGACGCTGATGCGCCTCGTGGCGGAGTTCGCCGCCCTCGGCGGCCGCGAGCTGTGGCTCACCGGCGGCGAGCCGCTCCTCCATCCACGGTTCGAGGACGTCCTCGCCTGCTGCGCCGCGGAGCCGCTCGAGCGGGTCGTCCTCCAGACGAACGGGACCCTGCTCGGAGACCGGCAGATGCGCGCGCTCCGGCGCCGCTCCCCGTCCGGCCTCACGATCCAGGTGAGCCTCGATGGCGCGTCGGCGGCGGTCCACGACGCGGTGCGCGGGGCGGGGGCCTTCGGGCGCGTCATGGACGGGCTGTCGCGCCTGCACGCGGCGGGGCTCGGGCCCTGCGTCTCGATCGCCTTCACCGAGCTGAGCCACAACCTCGCCGATCTGCCGGCGCTGCTCGAGCTCGTCGAGCGGCTCGGGCTCGGCGGGCTCGCGTCCGGCACGCTCGTGGCGGACGGCCGCGCCGCCGCGACCGGCGCGGCGTCGCCGTCGCCGGCGGACTACGAGGCGCTCCTCTCCCGCTACCACGAGGACGCGCGGTTCCGGGCGCGGTACGAGGCGCACGGCACGATCGCGGCCCTCGAGTGGTGGAGGGGGCGCGACGGCCCGGGCGAGGACTGCTGCACGCTCGCCGCGCACCCCTACGTCACCGCGCAAGGCCGCCTCATGCCGTGCGCGCTGTGCCGCGTCGACGACGCGCGCGCGCCCGGCGTCCACGACCGGCCTCTCGCCGAAGCGCTCGCCGCGCGGATCCCGACGTGGTCCCGGCTCCTCGCGCTGAGGCGCCGCCGCCGCGGCTCGCTGCCGTCCTGCCAACGCTGCCCCGGCCTGCGCCACTGCGGCGGAGGCTGCATGGGGCGGGCGCACGCCGCCAGCGGCTCGTTCCTCGCCGTCGAGGACCGCTGCGCGATCCGGAAGGCCGTGTACCAGTGGCACGCGGGACCGGCCCGCGCGCCGAGCCGTCCCCCGCTTTCAACGAGGTGAAGCCGTGCCGCTCAGCTCCGTGGAACAGGTCAGCAGGACCCTGCGCGCCGGAGGCTACGTCGGCGACGAGGTCATCGCGACCTCCGTCTTCCTCGCCACCTCGCTGGAGAAGCCGATCCTCATCGAGGGACCGCCCGGTGTCGGCAAGACCGCGCTCGCGAAGGCGCTCTCGGCCATCCTCGGCTACCCGCTCGTGCGGCTCCAGTGCTACGAGGGCATCGACGAGGCGAAGGCCCTCTATGACTGGGAGTACGGGAAGCAGCTCCTCTACACGCAGCTGCTCCGCACCCAGCTCGACACCTACATGAAGGGCGCCGGGTCGGTCGGCGAGGCGGTGCGGCGGATGAGCGCCGAGGAGAGCCTCTTCTTCTCCGAGCACTTCCTGGTCCAGCGGCCGGTGCTGAAGGCGTTCCGCTCCGAGACGCGGGCGGTCCTGCTCATCGACGAGATCGACCGTGCCGACGACGAGTTCGAGGCGCTCCTGCTCGAGGCCCTCTCCGACTTCCAGATCTCCATCCCCGAGCTGGGGCTCGTGGAGGCGCGGCAGCGGCCGGTCGTCATCCTCACGAGCAACGGCACGCGGCTCATCTCCGACGCGCTGCGCCGCCGCTGCCTCTACCTGTACATCGGCTATCCCGAGCCCGAGCGCGAGGTCGCGATCGTGCGGGAGCACGTCCCGGCGATCTGCGAGGGGCTGGCCCGCGAGCTCGTCGAGTTCCTCGGGAAGGTGAGGACGCTCGGCCTCCGCAAGCCTCCGAGCGTTTCGGAGAGCCTCGACTGGGCGAGGGTGCTCACGACGCTCGGGGTGGGGAGGCTCTCGGCGGCGACCGTCGCGAGCACGGCCGGGACCATCGCGAAGCACCACGCCGACGTCGCCCGCGTGCAGGAGCTGGCGGCGGCGGAGCTGGGATAGCGCCGTGGAGCGCGTCGTCGCCCGCTTCGTCGCGCGCCTGCGCGAGCGGGGCCTCCGCGTGTCTCCGGGCGAGAGCGTGGACGCCGTCCGCGCGCTCGGCGCGAGCGGCGTCCTCGACCGCGCGCGGGCGAGGGCGGCCCTGCAGCTCACGCTCGTGAAGACGATGAAGGACCTGCCGGCCTTCGAGGAGGAGTTCGAGCTCTTCTTCCGGGACGGCGCGCCCGTCCGACCGCGCGCCGTGGCGGGGGAGGTGGTCGAGGCCGCGGTGCTGGAGCTGCAGACGCGGCAGGTCCGCGAGGTGAGCCCGGAGGAGGGCGAGCGGTCGGGGCTGACGCTCCTCGCCGAGGACGGCGCGGCCGACGAGCTCGACCTCGAGTCCCTCATCGAGCTCGAGGGCGACGCGGGCGGCGCGGCCCAGATCACGGTCGAGCGGCGCCACCGCGGCGAGAAGGCCCGGGCGCCGCGGCCGCACCAGTACACGGGCGGCCCGATCTACTACCGTCTCGACGAGGAGTTCCTCTCGAGGTGGAGGAACGACGGGGTGAAGCCGTTCTCGCCCGAGGAGGAGGCGGCCATGCAGGAGGTGGTCGGGCGGATGGTCCGGCGGCTCAAGAAGGACGTCCGGCAGCCGAGGTCGAAGGAGCGCCGTGGCCGTCTCCACGTCGTGAAGACGCTCCAGAAGAACTACCGACACGGCCTCGTCCCCTTCACCCGCGTGCTCCGCCGCCGCCGCAAGGAGCTGCCGCGGCTGGTGGTGCTGTGCGACGTGAGCTACTCGGTGAGCCACGCGTCGCGCTTCATGCTCCTCCTCCTGCACACGCTGCAGCAGGGGGTCCTCGACGTGCGGAGCTTCATCTTCAACAAGCAGCTGGCCGAAATCACGGCGCTCCTCGAGTCCATGCCGGTGAACGCGACGCTCGAGGCCATCGACCGCGGCGAGCTCGTGAGCCTCGACGACCACAGCGACTTCGGCCACGTCTTCCGCAGCTTCCAGCGGGAGCACCTCGCGTCGCTGCGCGGCCGGCCGGCCGTCATCGTCCTCGGGGACGCGCGCAACAACTACAACGAGCCGAGCGAGGATGCCCTGGCGGAGATCCGGGAGCGGGCCGGCCACGTGATGTGGCTCACGCCGGAGGACCGGTCGAGCTGGGACCTCGGCGACTGTCTCATGAGCGCCTACGGGCCGCACTGCGACCGGGTCGAGGTGGTGAAGAACGTCGAGGAGCTGAGCGCGGTCGTGGAGCAGCTCGTCCGGGGCTTCTACGCGGGGGCCACGTCCCCCCGCCGGATCGATCGCCGGCCGTGGAGCCACGGCGGGATCAAGGTGCGACCGTGACCGGCGCTCCGCCACCCACAGCCGCGCTCCCGTTCGCGGAGCTCGGGCGCTTCAGCGCGCTCCTCCAGCGCGGCGTCGCGCTCCGCGGTGCCGCGGGCGCCTCGGTCGAGTGCTTCCTCCGGGACCGGCTCGGGCTCGACGCCGTCTACGTGCGGGAGCGCATCACCACGGTCTTCCTCGACGGCCGGGTGGTGGACCGCCTCGACGAGGCGGTGCTGCGCGAGGGGGCGCTGCTCGCCCTCTCCGCGGCGATGCCGGGCCTCGTCGGAGCGACCCTGCGCCGCGCGGGGTACTACGCCGCGATGCGAAGCGCGATCACCCACCGGCCCGCAGCGGCGCCGGGCGTCGCCGCCGGGCGGGAGCTCGTGCGGGTGAAGCTGTTCAACCTGCTCATCGCGGAGCTCGGGCCGGTGCTCCTCGCGCACGGCGTGGTCGTCGGGCGCAGGGAGGCCGAGGACCTGCTCTCCGGCGTCGTCCCGCCGGCGCGGCTGCCGGCCGGCGATCCGCTCGAGCTGCGATTCCGGCTCGAGTGACGTCAACGCAACGTGAGGCGGAGCTCGTTCAGCGCGTCGTACGCCGCGAGCTTGCGGACGAGCGCGCCGTCTCCGCGGAAGGACCGCGTCCAGGTCCGGGTCCCCCTGTCGCCCGCGAGCGCGAGCTGGACCGCGCGATCCGGCGCCGCCGCATCGTCCGCGAGGTCCCCCACCACCGCGAGGCCCCACGCCGCGCCGCCTTCCAGCCGGACCGCCTCGGCGAGCGCGCCCGCCTCGCCCGCGCCCTCCACGGTGCCGAGCGCGAACACGGCGCCGAGCGCGAACACGGCGCCGGCTCCGGGCGCGGGGGAGACGAGGTCGACCAGCACCGCTCCGGTCCCGCGTTGCGCGACGGCGAGCCGCTCCCCGCGCGCCCGCAGGCGCTCGACCACCACCCCCGCGAGATCCTCCCGGCCCTCGGCGAAGAGCGCCTCCCCGAAGATGCGCCGGACCGCGGCGAGGATCCGGTCCGCGCGCGCGGCGGCGCCGGGTCCGGGGACGCTCCACTTCACGTGGATCTCGGGCCAGTGTGCGCGGTAGCCGAAGCGCACGTCGCGGTGCTCCGGCGCGTCCATGACGGGACGCATCGCCTCGTCCGCGTGCGCCTCCCAGACCCCGAACAGCTTCACGAGCCGCACCGCCGGCGGCTCGGCCCCGGTCCGCGCCGCGACCCGCGGCAGCACCGCCTCGTCGCACAGGGCGCGGAACTCCTGCCTCGGCCCGGGCAGGCAGACCACCTCGGCGCGGCCGAGCGGGACGCGGAAGGCGGGGGCCGTGCCGAGCCGGTTGGGCAGGATCGTCGCGCCGCGCGGGAAGCGCGCGAGCTTCTCGTTGTTGGGGGTCATGACGCGCCCGAGCGTGGCGTAGCACGCGCGCACGGCGGCGAGCGCGCCGGGGTCCTCCACGAGCGGGACCCCCATGGCCGCGGCGACGCACTCCCGCGTGAGGTCGTCCTCGGTCGCGCCGAGCCCGCCGCTCGTGACGACGAGGTCGGCGCGCGCGGTGGTCTCGGCGAGAACGGCGAGGAGCTCGGCGCGGTCGTCGCCGACGAGGGTCGTGCGCCGGACCTGGACGCCGAGCTCCCACAGGCGATCCATGAGCCAGGGGCCGTTCCCGTCGACGAGCTGGCCGGTGAGGAGCTCATCGCCGGTGGACACGATCTCAACGGCGAGGGGCATGGGCGCTCCGTCTAGCGGGGCGCGTGCGCGACGCTCGGAGATCCGTCCCGCGCCGCGATACCCCGAAGGGCGCGCGCCGGGGCCGCCGGGGCGCTCTCCAGCCCGGACGCCGCCCTGCGGATCACGTGGATCGCGGTCGCCTTGAACGACGCGAACACCCGCGTACCCTCGGCGAGGCCGAGGCTCGCGAACGACTCGCCCGTCACATGCGCGACGAGCGGGAAGCCGCAGTCGAGCCTGAGCTTCAGGTAGGGCCCGACCGAGGACACGCCCGTGATCCGCGCGGGGAAGGCGTTGCGGGCGCTCGTGGACGCGCCCGGGTTCGCGGTGTCGATGAGCACGTTCTCGGGGCGGACGCAGCAGTAGACCGGCTCG
>DASWEI010000142.1:0-5831 GCA_036394835.1 Anaeromyxobacter sp.
CCGATGAGGTAGATGAGCCCGCCGAGCCACGGCGTCGGGTGGCCGAAGAGCGCGAGGTGCTCGGAGGTGAACGCCTTCCAGAGGATCTCGTCCTTCGAGTAGAAGCCGTTCATCCACGGGAAGCCGGCGATCGCCCAGCACGCCGCGAGGTACGTGATCCGGGTGATGGGCATGTGCTTCTTCAGGCCGCCCATCTTCCGCATGTCCTGCTCGTGGTGGCAGCCCAGGATGACAGAGCCCGACCCGAGGAAGAGCGTCGCCTTGAAGAAGGCGTGCGTGAGGAGGTGGTAGGCGCCCGCCCAGTACGCGCCGACGCCGACGCCGATGAACATGAAGCCGAGCTGCGACACCGTCGAGTAGGCGAGGACCTTCTTGATGTCGTACTGGAAGAAGCCGATCGACGCGGCGAAGATCGCGGTGAGCGCGCCGATGAGCGCGACCCAGCCCATCGCCGACGGGTCGAGGGCGTAGATGAAGCTGAGCCGGGCGACCATGTACACGCCCGCCGTGACCATCGTCGCCGCGTGGATGAGGGCCGAGACGGGGGTCGGGCCCGCCATCGCATCGGGGAGCCAGACGTAGAGGGGGAGCTGAGCGCTCTTCCCCATCGCGCCGATGAAGAGGAGCATCCCGACGAGCATGAGGAGCGGGATCCCCCAGACCGTCTTGTGGAGGAGCCCCTCCTTCACGCCGGTCCCCTCGACCACGACCTGGTCGCGGAGCTCGCGGAAGTTCATGGTGGGGCCGACCTTCACGCCCTCGATCCGGGGCGCGAGCGCGTCCGCCTGCGCCGCGGTGGAGGCGGCCGCCGTCGCGTTCAGCTCGGCCTTCGGCAGGTAGTCGAGGTTGCGCAGCCCCTGGTCCCGCGGCTGCCAACCGCCGCCGAGCCCCCAGAACAGCAGGAGCAGGCCGGCGAGGAAGCCGAAGTCGCCGAAGCGGTTCACGACGAAGGCCTTCATGCCCGCCGCGGCCTTCTCCGGATCCGTGTACCAGAAGGCGATGAGGAGGTAGGAGGCGAGGCCGACGCCCTCCCAGCCGAAGAACATCACCGCGAAGCTGTCCCCCATGACGAGGAGCAGCATCGCGAACACGAAGAGGTTCAGGTACGAGAAGAACCGCCAGTACGCGGGCTCGTCGGCCATGTAGCCGATCGAGAACACGTGGATGAGCGAGCCGATCCCGGTGATGACGAGCACCATCATCATCGAGAGCTGGTCGAGGGCGAACCCGAGGTCCACCGTGAGCCGCCCGGCGGTGAGCATGTTCCAGAGGGTGTTCTGGAGGAACCGCTCCTCGGCCGGCAGCGCGAGCATCTGCGCGAAGGCGTAGAGCGCGGTGCCGAACGCGAGCAGCATCGCGGTGACGGCGATGCGGTGGACGATCTTCTTGCCGAAGATCCGCTGCAGCTTCCAGCCGATCGTCGCGTTGATCGCCGCGCCGACGATCGGGAACAGCGGGATGAGCCAGAGATACGAGACGTGGTGGACGGCCAGCCGTCCGATCGTCTCGGCCGCGTGGCCGACCGCTTCGATATGGGCGTTTTCCATCGCTACTCTCGCATGAGGTCCGCGAAGCGGACGTCGATGGTCTTGAACGTCTGGAAGATGGAAAGGACGATGGCGAGGCCCACCGCGGCCTCGGCCGCGGCGAGGACGATGACGAACAGGGCGAAGATCTGCCCCGAGACGCCGCCCGTCACGTAGTGGTTGAACGCGACGAAGTTCACGTTCGCACCGTTGAGGATGAGCTCGACGCCCATCAGGACGCCGACCGCGTTCCGCCGGGTCGCGACGGTGACGAGGCCGAGCGTGAAGAGCAGCGCGCCGACGACGAGGAAGTGGGTGAGGGTGACCATGGGGTCTCCGGCCGTCAGTCGGCCTTGATCTCCTTGCGGGCGATGACGACCGCGCCGACGAGCGTGGCGAGGAGGACGAGGGACGCGACCTCGAAGGGCAGGAGCCACTTCGTCAGGAAGCCGTGGCCGATCGCGGCGGTGGTGGGCCCGAGCGCCGCGGGCACCTGCTGCGGCCAGGGCGTGAGCGTCACGACCGCGAGGAGCACCGGCGCGACCGAGATGAAGAGGAGGGCGCCGCCGAACAGGCCGAAGCTCGTGTTCGAGACGTTCACCTCGGTGATCCGGTTCGTCAGCATGACCGCGAACAGGATCAGGACGAGGACGCCGCCGATGTAGATGAGGAGCTGGGTCACGGCGACGAAGTCGGCGGAGAGGAAGACGTAGAGCGACCCGGCGCCGAGGAGCGCCATGAGGAGCCCCAGCGAGGAATAGAGGATGTTCCGGGAGAGGGCGACGCCCGCCGCGCCCGCGATGGTGAGCGCGGCGAGCACGTAGAAGAGGACGTCGGTGAGCCCCACCGGCTGTGGCGCGGGGACGTTCGCGACGGCCGCCGCCGGCTGGATGACCTGTGTCGTCATGTAGCCGAGGAAGACGACGACGAGCAGCGTCGCGATGAACCAGAGGGCGATCTTGCTTGAGTTCAGCTTCATCGTTCGCGACCTCACTTCGTCTCGGGGGTCTGGGGCTTGTCCGTCGCGGGCGCCGGAGCGACCGCGGGAGCAGCGGCGGCCTCCGGCGGCTTCGCGGCCGGAGCGGCAGGCTCCACGACGGGAGCCGCAGGCGCGGCGGCGGCAGGCTTCGCCGCGGGCGCGGCCTTCGCCTTCTCCTCGGGGGGCTTCGGCGGCGCGGGCGGCAGGAACGTCGGACCCTTCGCGTTCCAGACGGTCGTCTCGAGCTTCACGCGGACGAGCGAGCCGAGCTCCACGCGCGGGTAGTACTCCGCGGTCTTGTCCACCTTGTAGACGGGGAATGGGCTCTGCGGGTCGGCCCAGCGGAAGACGAGGGTGCGGATGTCGCGCCGCGATCCCTCGAACTCGCGGGTGTGCTGGATCGAGCCGGTCGGGCAGGGCTCGACGCAGAGTCCGCAGAACATGCACTTCGCCTCGTCGATGTCGAACTGCGTGACGACGCGCTGCTTCGGGTTCGCGGCGTCCTTCTCGAGCGTGATCTGGATGCAGCCGATGGGGCAGGCCCTCTCGCACGCCTGGCAACCCGTGCAGATCGCCGTGTCGACCTCGAGGAAGCCGCGGTAGCGCGGGGGCAGCATGTCGCGGACCGCCATCGGCGTCCGGTCCGGGTACTGGACCGTCATCGGGCGGCGCACGAGGTGCGAGAGCGTGATCGACAGCCCGTGCCAGAAGGACACGACGGTGTCCCTGATGGCGCCGGTGTACTCGCGAACGTTCGTCGTGACCATGTCGGTGCGGCTCCCGTTACCAGTTGGTGAGGTCGACGCGATCGCCGATGGCCGTGATGTTGGCCTTCGTCTGACGCAGGAAGAGCGCGATCACGACCGCCGCGACCACCGTGAGGACGCCGCCGGTCGCCGGGCCGAGCTGCGGGACGCGCGCGACGAGGATGACCCAGAGGAGCGTCGCGACGAACGAGACGAACGCGAACGGGACGAGGTACTTCCAGCAGAGCGTCATCATCTGGTCGACGCGGATGCGCGGGAGCGTCCAGCGGATCCAGACGATGACGTTCAGCATGAGGAGCGTCTTCACCACGAAGACGACGAGCGAGGCGACCTGCAGCCCCCACCAGGCGGCGCCGGGGAGCGCGCCCGTACCGCGCGCCGCCTCGAAGACCGCGGGCCCCGCGAACGGGACCTGCCACCCTCCGAAGAAGAGCGTCACGGCGACGGCCGCCATGATCCAGAGGTTCCCGAACTCGACGAGGAAGTAGAGCGCGAACCGGAACGACGAGTACTCGGAGAGGTACCCGGCGACGAGCTCCGAGTCCGCCTCGGGCAGGTCGAACGGCGTCCGGTTGCCCTCGGCGAGCTGCGCGATGAAGAAGATGACGAAGGCGACGAGCGCGAACGGGTTCGTGAAGATGAACCACTGCCACGGCCAGGCGCCCTGCGCGCGGATGATCCCCTGCATCGAGAGAGTGCCCGCCATGAGGACGGGGACCATGATCGCGATGCCGGCCGGGATCTCGTAGGAGACCACCTGCGCCGCCGACCGCATCCCGCCGAAGAGCGCCCACTTGGAGTTCGACGACCACCCGGCGAGCAGGATCCCGACGACCACGATGGCGGTCACCGCGATCATGTAGAAGATGCCGACGTTGAGGTCGGCCGCGATGAGGCTCTCGCCGAACGGCAGCGCGATGAAGGTGAGCGCGAACCCGGTGAGGACGAAGTAGGGCGCGGCGCGGAACAGGAGCGAGTCCGCGTCGGCGGGGACGAGGTCCTCCTTGAGGAGGAGCTTCACCGCGTCCGCGATCCACTGGAAGAAGCCGCCGGCGCCGACGCGGTTGTAGCCGATGCGGCTCTGCATGCGGGAGCTGACCCGCATCTCCCACCAGACGGTGGTGCCGGAGATGATCGCCCCGAAGTTGAGGAGCATGAACCCGAGCAGCGCGGCGCCGACGCCATAGGCGAGCAGCCGCTGGGTCTCGCTCCAGGAGGCGTAGTCGAAGCCGAGCGCGGTGAGGGTCGCGCCGAGCATCGCCGGCTTCGTGAGCGGCGACAGCACGAGGATCGCGCCGAAGAGCACGACCGGCAGGACGGCGCCGACCGCGAGCGTGATCAGCACGACCGACTTCGGGCTGCGCTTCTGCACGTACGGGGTGGTGGGCACGGTCATCGATCGATCTCCGGGGCGACGACGTCCAGGCTGGCGATGAGGGCGACGAGGTCCGCGATCATGAGGCCCGACGAGATGTCCTCGATGATGCCCATCGCGGTGAAGGAGCCGGTCCGGGCGCGGACGCGATAGGCCTTCGCGGTCCCGTCGGACACGACGTAGTAGGCCATCTCGCCGCGAGCCGACTCGACCCGCGAGAGCACCTCTCCCGCCTCCGGCTTCATGATGCGGGGGACCTTCGCCATGATGTCGCCGTCGGGGATGGTCTCGAGCGCCTGCCGGCAGATCTTCGACGACTCCGCCATCTCGAGGCAGCGCACGTAGTAGCGGTCGAACGAGTCGCCGACCGTCCCGTACCAGCCCTTGCCGACCGGTACGCCGAACTTGAAGCTCGGGTACGCGCCGTACGGCATGTCGCGGCGGAGGTCCCAGTCGACGCCCGAGCCGCGCAGGTTCGGGCCGACGAGCCCGTAGTCGATCGCGAGCGGGCCGGGGATGACCGCCACGTTCGCGAGGCGCTTGATGTAGAGGTGGTTGAAGGTGATGAGCCGGTCGAACTCGACGAGGAACTTGTCGAAGTGGTCGAGGAACGCGAGCGTTCGGTCGCGCCAGCCCTCCGGCATGTCGAACGCCACGCCGCCGATGCGGTGGTAGTTGTAGGTGAGCCGCGCGCCGCAGAGCGCCTCGATGAGGTCGTTGATCGTCTCGCGCTCGCGGAGGCCGTGGACCATCGGCGTGAAGGCGCCGATGTCCATCGTCATCGTGCCGACCGAGACGAGGTGCGAGGCGATGCGGCAGAGCTCGCAGCTGATGGCGCGGAGCCACTGCGCGCGGGCCGGGACCTCGACCTTGAGCAGCTTCTCGACCGCGATCGCGTACCCCTCGTTCGCGAACATCGCCGCGACGTAGTCGACGCGGTCGGTGTACGGCATGAAGCCGGGGTAGCCGACGATCTCGCCGATCTTCTCGATCGAGCGGTGCAGGTACCCGACGTCGGGGATCGCCTTCTTCAGGACCTCGCCGTCGGTCTCGACGATGAAGTTGATGACGCCGTGGGTGGACGGGTGCTGCGGACCGAAGTTGAGGACCATCTCCTCGTTGTCACGGTCCACGCGGCGGAGGATGAGCTTCTCCATGTCGTTCCTCTCAGGCCTTCGCGGCGG
>DASWEI010000143.1:0-3446 GCA_036394835.1 Anaeromyxobacter sp.
GGCCGTGCGGGCCCGAGCCCCGGGTCTTCAGGGGGTACTCCCGGATACGCCCGGTGACTGGGTCGAGTCTCCCGAGCCTGTTCACCTTCTGCGCCGTGTACCACAGCGACCCGTCTGCACCGACCGCAGGGTCATGCGGCCCCGAGTCTGGCGTGGGGAGATCCCACTCTCGAATGATGACGTTCAGGTCGGCGCCCGCCGACCTGCCGCTCGGGGGAGCGCCTCGGGCGAGCATCGGGAGCACGGCTATCGCGACGGCGAGCGGTCGCAGCATCCCTTACGCCTGCAGTCCCGACGTCCTGAACGCAACTTCACCGGAGCACAGCAAGCGACCGAGCGGCCTCTTCTCCGAACGCGTCGTCGGACACTTGCGAAAGCAGCCGCAAGCGGCGACCTACACGCGGTGTGAGGTCGCGCTGCTTGACTCGGCTCCCCGGCGTCTTACGCCGCTCCGACGAGGTCGTGCCAGCGGCCCGTCGTCTCGCGGACGACTCTACTCGCGAGCGCGGTCTCAGTACGGCGTTCCGTCCTTGTGAGCGAAGTGTCGCTTCCCGTCGGGGCGAACGATCAGCATGAGGTCGTCGGCCGGGTAGACCACCTGGTCTCCGGGGGCACGATCACCGACCTCCAGGACGAGCACCTCGTGCTCGGTGCGGTTCTCGAGGTGGTGAGCCGGTCCGTTTGCCGGAAAGCCGGCGCACATGCCGGGGGAGAGCTTCACCTCGCCGCCCTCGGTGACGAGTGTCGGGTGGCCCTCGAGGACGTAGACGAACTCGTCCTGCACGCTGTGGCCGTGGTGGAGCGCCGAAACATCTCCCGCGGCCAACCGTGTGAGATTGACCCCGAAAGCCCTCAAGCCGAAGTGGTCACCGAGGGCTGGGGGATCCGTATCACTCGACTGAGAGCGGATCGAGCGATGTTCTGACCCCTGCTTCCGCCCTCCAGCTTCAGAGTTGTGTGGGGTACGCGCGCCTTCCGTGCAGAACTTGAATCGGCGCATATCGTCACGAGTCACCGCCCGTGTTCTCCGTCGTGATCGTCGAGGGCCAACGCGAACGCCCGCGCCAGGACTCGCTCCGTCATCGCCCCGATGCCGGGGCGGGCGCTCTCGGCCGGTCCCGCAACGTTGAGCGTCCGGATGCCGACCGCGCGGATCCAGTCGTTGACGCACATGGCGGCGTCCGGGTCCTCGGGATTGCACAGGAGGATCGCGCGGCCGAACCGGGCGGCGCACCGCAGCGCCCACTCCGTCCCGGGATCCGCCCGCGCCACTGGTGGGCGGATCACCAGCGTCGCATCGGAGTCCCGTACGTTCCACTCTGTCCGGAGAGAGCGCGGCACCTCGGGCGCGTCGAGGCTTCGGTCCAGCTCGGTCTCCGTCAGCGGCAGATCCGCTGGGATCGGACCCGTCTCGGATTCCCGACCCGGAGGACACCACCCTCCCCGCGCCAAGCCGCACGCGCGCGCCGCTCGAAGCGCGGCCTGGTCGACGCCCGTCTGTCCACCGGAGATCACCTTGGAGAGCGTGGTCATGCGGAAGCCGTGCCCCGCGCCGATCCATGCGCGTCATCTCTGCCCACGACCTGCCTAACGCTCGCTACGGCGACGGCTGCTCGGGCCGGTGCTCCCGCGCGCCCTTCGAGAGGTCCGCGTCCGGCACGGCGACCGGCACGGGCTTCCGCTCGAGCGCCGCCCGATCCCAGCCGCCCAGCGTGGCGGCGGCCTCGTACACCGCCTGGTAGAAGCCCAGGATCGCGTCCGCGGGATCGTCGTTGGCGCGGATCTCCTCGTACGGCAGGAGGAAGTTCTTGAGGGTCGGCTCGTAGCGCGCGGGCGCGGGTATCGCCGCCCGATCGAACCCGGGCGGCTCCGGCGCTGCGTACGAATAGAACGCCGCGTCCGTGACGCCGTCCCACCCCGGCCAGAACCCGAAGCTCGCCACCTCGTGGGAGTAACCCTCGCGCGTGATCTTGTCGGCGTCCGGCCGCGGCGGAGCGCGCCGCCCGGAGAACCGCGTCGACGCGAGATCGAAGCCTCCCCAGAAGAAGTGAACCGGGCTCTGCTTCCCCTGGAACCTGCTCGCGAAGGTCTTCAGGATCCGATCGGCGTGGCCGAGCACGCGGAAGAACCGCCCCACTGGCTCCGGCTCGTAGGTGGCGTGGAGCTCGTCCGCGTCGAGCGGGAGCGCGTCGTTCGGGATTTCGACCGGCGTAGGCCAGATGTGGACGTCGATCCCCAGGGCGTGCAGGAGCGCCATCGTCTCCGAGTAGAAGTCCGCAACCGATCGTCGCACGAGGAGGGTGAGCTTCTTCCGGCGCCCGTCGCTCGTGGTGACGACGACGTCGTGGTCGACGAGGTCGAACAGGATCTCGAACGACCCCTCGCCGTATGGGATGGCGCTCGTCGTGAGCCCCAGCGGGCAGACGTACATCGTCACGTGCCACCAGTGGTTGAGCGGCGGCGCGAGCGCGAGCCGGATCTTACCCACGACCTGCGTGTACCGGTGCAGCGTCTCGAGCGTCGGCTTCCAGTCCGCGAACCGGAGCGCCGGCCAGGCGCCCGCCGCTCTACCCGTGTCGAGGCTCGCCATCGTTCGTCCTCCGCGTCGGAAATATTAGGAGCGTGCCGTCACGGCGCGGTGAGCCCGCCCGGATACGCTTGCCGTCGGCGACCGCTTCGCGCCGGGGGGTGCTCGCAATGCGTTTCCGGGCGCGCGGATACCGTCCCGGCTACGAACACGCCGGCGGGCGGCGCGAGGACCTCCCGCGATCGACGAGGCGCCATGGCGTTCACCCCCGAGGACGTGCGCGCGAACCGCGAGTTCTTCGCCGCGAAGCTCCGCGCCGAGAAGCAAAAGGTCGAGGTGCTGAAGAAGGCCAAGGACGGCCTCGGCCCGGACTTCGTGCTGCTCGACGTCCGGTCGCGCGCGGCGTTCCGCAAGGCGCACATCCAGGGCGCCTGGTGCGTTCCCAACGAGGAGCTCGCGTCGCTCCTGCCGCGGCTCCCGCTCGATCGGGAACTCGTGACGTACTGCTGGAACGACTACTGACACCTCGGCGCAAAGGCCGCTCTGCAGTTGGCGGAGCACGGATTCTTCGTGAAGGAGCTGAACACCGGGTGGGCCGAGTGGGAGCAGGGCGGCCTCCCCGTGCACGCCGGCGCCGGGATCGACGCGGGGGCGCTCCGCTGCACTTGCTCGTTCCCGTGATCGGATCCTCGTCCGTTTCCGTCCGCGTCCGAATGCGCCCGTTCGCGGGTCGCCCGAGAGACGTGGACCGATTGAACGCGCAAAGCGCCGTCAGATTCGCGGGGCAGGTGAGTGGGCACCTCTCTTCAGCTCTGCGCGCTCTTGACGCGCTGACCGCCGATCTTCTACGGTGCCGCTCGCTTCAAGGCGATGGGGTTCCGCCTCTAACCGCCGGGCCAGCACCACGGACCGGCTGATG
>DASWEI010000144.1:0-91972 GCA_036394835.1 Anaeromyxobacter sp.
CAGATCCAGGGCACGCTCGGGACGCACCCGGTCTCCGTCGAGGTCGCCGGAGAGCCACCGCTCGTGTCGGCCGACCCGGTGCGGGTCGAGCAGATCGTCACGAACCTGCTCGAGAACTCGAGCAAGTACTCCGCCGACGGCGCGCCCATCCGGCTCGTCGTCACTGCGGAGCGCGATGCAGTGGTGCTCTCGATCGAGGATCGCGGGCCGGGCATCGCGCCCGAGGAGATCCCGCACCTCTTCGACCGCTACTTCCAGACGCGCAGGCCCCGCAGCGCCATGCGCGGGCTGGGACTCGGGCTGTACATCACGCGGGGGCTCGTGGACGCGCACGGCGGGACGATCACGGTCGAGAGCACCCCCGGCGTCGGAAGCGTCTTCCGGATCCGGCTCCCCGCGGCCAACTCCTGATCGCAGGACGTCCGCGCGCCGTCGCGCTGGTCGCGGGGGCGATCACTCCGCGGCCGCCTCTGCACGCCCCCCGCCGTCGCGGGCCTGCTCGCCGCCGCGCGGCGGTGTCCGCGCCTGCCGCGGTCCGCCGGGCGCGCGCGCCTTCTCGTTCGTGAGCGGCCGCACCGGTGCGCCGTCCCCCAGGTCGGAGGGAGGGGAGAGGGCCACCGTCTCGCCCCCCTCGAGGCCACGCCGGATCTGCAGCGTCTTGCCGTCGTTCTGGCCGGGTTCGACGTCCACGACGTGGAGCTTCCCGTCCCGGACGAGCGCGACCTGGAGCCGGTCGCCCCGCGCGGCGAGCGCCTCCGCGGGGACGGAGGGCAGGGTCGGCACGCGCAGCCGCAGCGCGACGTGGACGAACAGGCCGGGGACGAGGCGCGGCGAGGCGGACCCCTCGGGCCACAGCTCGACGAGCATCGTGCGCGTGCGCGGATCGAGTGCGTCCGCGACCCGCCGAACCGTCGCGCGGATCCGAAGGCCCGGCAGCTGGTCCGCGGTGATCTCGCCCGCGTCGCCCACCTGGACGAACGGGGCGACGTCCTGGCCGAGGTAGACCTGGACGCGGGCGCGCTCAGGGTCGGCGAGGTCCACGACGGGCTGGCCCGGCGACCCCGTGACGAGCGCCCCCGGGTCCACGTAGCGCGCGGTGACGACGCCGTCGAAGGGCGCGCGCAGCACCTCGTAGTCCTGGAGCGCCCGCACGCGCCGGTAGTCGGCCTCCGCCACCGCCAGGTCGGCGTTGGCGTTGTCGAGGTCCTGCTGGGAGACGAACCCCTTCGGCGCGAGCGTCCGGACGCGGAGCGCGAGCCGGCGGCGCACGAGGAGCGTCGCGCGGGCCTGGCCAACCTGATGGTCCGTCTCGGGTGAGGCGATCCGCGCCACGATGTCGCCCTTCCGCACCCGGCCGCCCTTGTCGACGCGCAGCTCGCGCACGTAACCGCTCACCTTCGCGAACAGCGTCGTCTGCCAGAAGGCGCGCACGTCGCCCGGGAGGTTCACGGTCCGCTCGCCCGAGCCGGGCTGCGCCTGCGCCACCCTGACCTCAGGACCGGCGGCGGCCGCGCGCGCGAGCCGCTCCCGCTCCGCCCCCTCGCGCCGCCCCCGCCCCACGGCGAGCAGCGCCGCGCCGACGATCGAGACGATCACCGCGACCACGATCGCGAGGGTCAGCCATCTCGTCCCCGGCCGCGCCATCACGTGCCCCGCGCCGGCGACGGCCCGCTCGCGTTCGCCTCGGCCCCCGCCTCCGCGGCGAACACCGCGTCGAGCGTGTGCTTCCGCGGGACGCCGCGGCGAAGCCAGGTGTACGCGAGCGGAACGAGGAACAGCGTCGTGAAGGTGGCGGCGAGCAGGCCTCCGATCACCGCCCGGCCGAGCGGTGCGTTCTGCTCGGCCCCCTCCCCGAACCCGATCGCCATCGGCAGCATGCCGAGGATCATCGCGAGGGCGGTCATCATGACCGGCCGCAGCCGCGTGTGCGCCGCCTCGCGGATCGCCGCGATCGCCCCCGGATCCCGCTCCGCCGCGGCGCGGTGATCGTTCGCGAACGAGACGAGCAGGATGCTGTTCGAGGTCGCGATCCCCACCGCCATGATCGCGCCCATGAACGACTCGACGTTGAGGGTCGTCCCTGTGACGGCGAGCATCCAGAGGATGCCGACCATCGCTCCGGGCACCGCCACGATGATGATGAGCGGGTCCGACCACGACTGGAACAGGACGACGAGGAGCAGGTACACGAGCGCGACCGCGAGGACGAGCCCGAGGCCGAGCCGGCCGAAGGCCGTGAACATGCTCTCGCTCTGCCCGCGCAGCCGCACGGTGATGCCCTTCGGGAGCGGTACGCGCCGGACCGCAGCCTCGACGTCTCGCGCCACCGCACCGAGATCGCGCCCGCTGACGGCGAGCTGCACCTCGACGACGGTCGACGTCCACCGCCAGCGCCGGGCCGGTCGAACACCTGCGCGATGTGCGCGTCCACCGCGCCCGGGACGAGCCGCACCGCGGCGATGACCTTCTGGGCGGTGGCGAACGCGCCAGCGACGTCGCGGCCGATCACCTCGGCCTCGAGCTGCGCGGGGAGCCCGAACGAGAGCACCTGGCTCACGACGTCCGCCGGCTCGAACCACACCGCCGCGCCGGGGAAGCGGGTGGGGAGCTCGCGCCGCAGCCGCTCCGCGAGCCGGGCCGAGGGCTGATGGCCCTGCCGGAGCGAGATCCGGATCTCCGCGTCCTCGCCCCCCGCGTTGCTCGTCTGGACGAACCCGAGGTTGTACGAGACCGGGATCCCGAGGTTGTCGACGACGCTCGCGACGTCGCCCCCGGCGAGCTCGCGGACCGCGCGCTCCACCTCCGCCACGTTCGTCTGGACGCCGTAGCCCTCGTGGGCGTGGGCGACGTCGCCGAGGCGGATCATGCGCCCGTCCACCTCGCGGACCGGCAGCTGGTCGAACTGCGGGATCTCGAGCGGGCTGCCGTTCAGCTGCACGTCGTACTCGTGCTCGCCCATCCGCGCGCTGCCCGCGGGGAGGATCACGTTCTGGCTCGTGACCGCGCCGACGACGTCCTGCGGGGAGAGGCCCATGGCGGCGAGCCGGGCCGGGTCGATGTCCACCATCACCTGCTTCTGGCGGCCGCCGAACGGCGCAGGCGTCGCGAGCCCGGGCACGGTGAAGAGCCGGAGCCGGAGGACGTTCAGCCCGTAGTCGAAGAGGTCCTGCTCGCCCACCCCCTTCCCGGAGAGCGTGAGCTGGGCGACCGGGACGTTGCTGGCGTTGAACTGGAGGATGGCCGGCGGCGTGATGCCCGGCGGCATGAGGCGCAGGATCGCGTTGCAGATCGAGGTCACCTGCGCGATCGCGGCGGCGATCTCCGTCTCGGGGTGGAAGTAGATCTTCACGAGGCCGATGGAGTCGATCGACTGGGAGTCGAGCCGCTCGATGTCGCTGATGGTCGTGGAGAGGGCGCGCTCGGTCAGGTAGATGACCCGCTTCTCGACCTCCTCCGCGACGAGGCCGGGGTAGTTCCAGACCACCACGACGACCGGGATGTCGACCGACGGCAGGACGTCGACCCGCGTGCGCGCGAGCGAGAGCGCGCCGAACAGTGCGATCGCGAGGCACACCACCGCGACGGTGTAGGGCCTGGCCGCGAGCGGCGAGCGCCTGGCAGGCGGTGGGCCGGATCGCCTGCCGCCCTCCCGCCGCCAAGCCGGCAGCGTGCAGGAGGAGCGGTCATCCCGGTCGGACCGCCGTCTGCCGGTCGGTGCTGTCGCTCGATCAGCCGGTGGGCACCTTCCGATCGTGCCGTCCGCCGCGCTCGCGCTCTCCATCCTCCTGGCGTCGTCCGGGCCGGTGGCGGTCCGCTGGATGCCGGGCACCCTCCACGGCTTCCCGTCCCTGAGCGACGAGGCCGGTCGGGTCATCGCGGACGGCGAGCTGACCCAGGAGCTGCACGGCGAGGTTCTCCTCGTCCACATCGAGTGGAGGTTCGCCGACGGCCGCCGCGCCGACGAGCGCGACGAGTTCCGGGTCGCGGCAGAGCTCGGCCAGAAGCGCTTCTCGTGGGTCGAGACGCGGGGAGGGGAGGAGCTGCGGCGCTTCGAGGTGGACTTCTCGACGGGGCGCGCGCTGGCGGTGAGGCGGCACGAGGACGGGAAGCTCGCGCGCGATGAGGAGCGGCTCGACCTGCCCGCCGGCCGCGCCTTCGCCGGCTACGGCACCGCCCTCGCGATCGAGCAGCTCGGCGTCGCCAAGGGAGCGGAGGCGGAGCTCACGTTCGTGGCGTTCACGCCGAAGCCGCGGACCGTGACGCTCGGGGTCCGGCGGGACGGAGAGGAGCGGGTGGCGGCCGGCGGGCGAGCCATCCTCTGCGATCGGTTCACGCTCCATCCGAAGATCCCGTTCCCGGTGTCGCTCTTCGCCGGCGCGAAGGACGCCCACCTCTGGTTCACGCACTCGACGCCCCCGGCGCTCGTCCGCGCCGAGCAGAACCTCGCGGCGAAGGACGATCCGGTCGTCGTGGTGGACGTCATCCCGCGCGGCGCGGCGCGGGCGACGCCGTCCGCGCGCACGCCCGCGGGGCGCGCTCGGCGCGGTCCCTGACGATCGAAAGGGACTTGCGCGGTGTGCGGGGCGCTCAACGCGCCTCGAGGACGACGAACCCGTTCGCGGGGACGACCACCTCGATCCGTCCGGAGGAGGTGCGCCGGGGCCCCTCACCATTTCCGACACCCGCGCCGCCGTAGTCGACCGCGTCGCTGTTGAAGACCTCGCGCCACTCGCGATCCGGGATCGCCTCCGATGCCACGACGTATCCCGCCGCGTAGGGTCGATTCGCGAAGCTCGCGACCACGAGCAGCTCGGCGTCGCCGCGGAGGAACGCGATGACGCGGTTCGCCTCGTGCCGGTGGACCGTCGCGACCCGGCGCGCGCGGACCGGCGCCCTGGCGAGGCGGAACCGGATCAGGTCCTGGTAGAAGCGGAAGAGCCTGCGCCCGAGCCCGAGCCGCAGGCCGACGAGGTCCTCGCGGTTCTCGAGGAACCCCTCGTAACGGTAGAGGTTCGCCGCTCCGACCTCCTCGCCCATGAGGAACATGGGCGTCCCGGGCGACAGCATGGCGAGGCCGAACGCGAGCCGGCAGCGCGCCTCCGCGAAGTCGCGGGTCTCGCCGACGAGCGGCGCGCCGTTCACGGCGTCCACGATGGTGCGCGCGGATCCCGCCGCGTTCCCGGCCTCGTCATGCGACTCGTGGTAAACGACCTTCCGTTCGGCGGCGCCGTTCAGGGCGGCATCGAAGCGGTCGAGCCCGAGCGGGCGATCATCGCCCCAGGCGGACTCCCCGAGGAGTGCCGCCCATCCGGACCCGGCCGATCGCGGCCCGACGAGGTGGTGGTAGAAGTCGACGTACCACGCGGCGTCGAACCCGAGCCCGCCCTCCTCTACGGGCCGGGTCACGTCCGCCCAGCCAGTGTGGTCCTCCGCGATGAGCATCACCGACGGGCGGAGCAGCCGGAGCGTGCGCGCCCACTCGCGGAGCATCTTCGCGCCGTAGAGGTTCGCGCGGGGAACCGCCGGCCCGCCGCGATCGTTCAGGCGGTTGTCCCGGTGGATCGCGTCGAGCAGGTCCACGCGAAAGCCGTCGAGGTGGAGCTCGTCGAGCAGGACGGCGGCGCTCGCCGCGAAGAGCCGGCGCACCTGCTCCTCGGAGTAGCGCGGCGCCCACCCCGACGAGCCGTTGTTCACGTACCCGCCCTCCGGCGTGGCGTGGTCCGCGGCGGTCCCCTCGTACCAGTAGTAGACGTTGCGCTCGGGCGCGACCGAGTCGAGCTGCCACAGGGCGCGCGCGGCGTGCAGGTCCCAGTGGTTGTAGACGACGTCCATGAGGACGGCGATCCCGCGCCGGTGGCAGGCGCGCACGAACCGCATCAGCGCCTCGCGCCCGCCGGCCGCCATCTCGATGGCGAGGTGGTGCGAGTTGCCGTAGCCCCAGGCTGCGTTCCCGCTGAACTGAGCCATCGGCAGGAGCTCGATCGCGTTCACCCCGAGGGGCACGAGGTGATCGTCGAGCAGCGCGAGCGCGTCCTCGAAGGTGCCGGAGTCCGGCCGGCCCACGCCGAGCGCACCGACGTGCAGCTCGTAGATGACGAGGTCCTCGACCCGGTCCGGGACGGGTCGCGAGAGGTCGTGCTCGTCGCGCCAGAAGTCGGCGCACGGTGCGAACGGGGTCGCGGCCTCGCGGGGCACCGAGGCGAGCAGGGTCCCCGGATCGACGACAGAGGAGCAGCTCACCGCTCCGTCGAGCCCCGCGGACGTGCCGCCGTAGATGCGCCCCTGCGGGTCGAAGCTTCCTTGCCCCACCTGCCAGCGCGAGTACAGGTCGGTGCGGTACGAGATCGACCCGTCGTCTCGCGTCACGCGGAAGCCGTAGGGCGTGAACTCGGCGCGCGCGTACGATTCGAGGGCAGGCTCATCGGCGCTCGTCTCCCACACACCGCGCTCCGCGCGCGCGAGGCGCACGGGCGGTCGCGAGGCGTCGATCCCCGCGCCTTCGTCGGAGATGTAGCCGTTCCTGCCGTCGCCGAAGACGACCTCGACCGCCCGCGCGTTCGGTGCCCAGACGGCGAAGCGGAGGGCCGGCGGCGCCCCGGACCGCTGGACGGCGTTTGCGCCGAGGCGCCGCGCGAGCACGAGGTGGTAGCGCTCCACCTGTCCCGCCGGGCCGAGCACGAACGCGAGGACCGTGCGGCGCGAGAGCGCGTCGTCCTCCTCGACCGTGACGAGCTGCCGGTCGGCGCCCCCTGGCCCGTCGCCGACGACGTTCCATTCGAACCGCTTCCCGATCTCGGAGGCGGCGAAAGAGACGACGGCCTCGAAGCCCGGGCAGCCGTCGTCGCAGGTGACGGGAGCCATCGGCCGCTCGCTCCACGCCGCGGCCGTCCGCCCCTCCTCGTTCCAGCTCCCGCGAAGCCGCGCGTTCGAGAACCGGGGCATCACGAGGCCCGTGAGATAGATGAAGCGGACGTCCGGCATCGCACCCCACCCTTGGGTGTCGAACCACACCACGGACCGCGGGCGACCGGAGCGGCCGATGCAGCGCTCGGCGCGAGCCGGCCTGCGGCACCTAGCGCCGCCCGCGCGGCCCCGCAACGCCCCGTTGACTTCCTGCCCGTGAGGACCAGATCAGGGTGGCGCTCCGCCGCTGGAGGACAGGGAGACGACCTCTCGTCGTGGGCGCGCACGCCGGAGGAGACGATGTGCAGACATCTCGCCAAGCTCGCGCGCCCCAGGCACGACCCCGTGATCCCGAGCTCGCACGGCTGCCAGGAGTGCCTCGAGCGGGGAGACTCGTGGGTGCACCTGCGGCTCTGCATGACCTGCGGCCACGTCGGCTGCTGCGACGATTCGCAGAACCGCCACGCGACCCGGCACTTTCACGGAACGAAGCACCCGGTCGTCAAGTCCTTCGAGCCCGGGGAGGACTGGGCGTGGTGCTACCTGGACGAAGCCATCCTCGAATCCATCCCCACCTTCCGTGTCGAGTCTCCGCCGGAGCACTACGCCTCGCCGAGCGAGGCGCGCTAGCGCGGAGCCGCTCGATTGCTCGACGCCCTCGGCGTGTCCGCGCGCGATCGGCGGGGCCTTCACGGCGCGCGATCGGACGGAAGGCGGGAGGCGGCGGCGCGATCCACGATCCACCTGAGCTCGCCCTGCTCGGGCCGGACGCGCGCCGCGGGTGGCGGCGTGGAGCGCGGCGCCGGCGCGAGCACCTGCGCGAGCGCGTCCGCCTTCGCGGCCCCTGACACGATGAAGAGCACCTCGCGGGCGGCGTCGAGCACCGGGAGGGTCAGCGTGATCCGGTGAACCCCGAGCCGCTCGACGAAGGGCGCCACGACCCAGCGGCGGCGCTCGTCGAGCGCGGCGCTGCCGGGGAAGAGCGACGCCGCGTGCCCGTCCGGGCCGAGGCCGAGCAGCACGAGGTCGAGCCGCGGCGGCGGGTCGTCGGGGGCGAGGAGGCCGAAGAAGCGCCGGAGCTCCGCCTCGTAGCTCGCGGCCGCTTCCTCCGCACGCGACTCCTCGCCCCGCATCCGGTGCACGCTCCCGGCGGCGACGCGCGCGAGGAGCGCCTCGTGCGCAATGCGGAAGTTGCTGTCCGGATGGTCCGGGGGCACGTGCCGCTCGTCGCCGAAGAACACGTCGGTCGCGTCCCAGGCCAGGCGGTCGCGGTACGGGGCGCGCGGGTCGGCGAGGAGCGCGTACGTCCGCCGCGGGGTCGAGCCGCCGGTGAGCGCCACCGTGAACCTCCCCCGCTCCTCGATCGCGCGCGCGGCGGCGCCGACGATCTCCTCGGCGGCGGCGCGCGCGACCGCCTCGGCGTCGGCCAGGATCACGGCGCCACCGTTCCGCGCGGCCGCGTCATTCCGGGTTCACCCAGCGCCGCCCGTCGCGGGCGAGCAGCTCGGACGCCGCCGGGGGGCCCCACGTTCCCGCCTCGTAGTTCGGGAAGTCTCGCGCGGGCAGGCTCGCCCAGACGTCGAGGATCGGCGTCATGATCCGCCAGCTCGCCTCGACGAGGTCCGCGCGGTGGAAGAGCGACGCGTCGCCGATCATGACGTCGTGGAGGAGCCGCTCGTACCCCGTCGCGGGCGGGATGGCGCCGAAGCGGGAGTAGCTGAAGGAGAGCTTCACCTGCTCGAGGGCGATCGCCGGCCCGGGCCGCTTCGCCTTCATCGAGACGCAGATCGCCTCCTCGGGCTGGATCAGGATGTCGAGGCGGTTGGGATCGATGTGCTCCACCCCGGCCTCCTGGAAGAGGAGCAGCGGCGGTCGCCGGAACTGGATGGAGATCTGCGTGTCGCGCCTCGCGAGCCGCTTACCGGAGCGGACGTAGAAGGGCACGCCCGCCCAGCGCCAGTTCTCGACCTGGAGCTTCAGAGCCGCGAAGGTCTCCGTCTGCGACGCGGTCGAGACCTTCGGCTCCGCGCGGTAGGCGGGCACCCTGCGCCCGCTCACGATCCCGGCGCGGTACTGCCCCCGGACGGTATCGCGCAGCACCTGCTCCGGTGCCATGGGGCGGATGGCGTCCAGTACCTTCACCTTCTCGTTCCGCACCGCCTCCGGCGCGAGCGTCGAAGAGGGCTCCATCGCGACGAGCGCGACGAGCTGGCAGATGTGGTTCTGGATGATGTCCCTGAGGACGCCCGTGCGATCGTAGTAGTCGCCGCGCCCCTCGACGCCGAGCTCCTCGGCGACGGTGATCTGGACGTGATCGACGTAGCGCCGATTCCAGATGGGCTCGAAGATCCCGTTCGCGAACCGGAACACCATCAGGTTCTGGACCGTCTCTTTCCCGAGGTAGTGATCGATCCGGAAGATCTGCTCCTCCTCGAGCACGCTGGTGAGCTCGCGGTTGAGCGTCCTCGCGGAGTCGAGGTCGCGGCCGAACGGCTTCTCGATGACGACGCGCCGCCAGCCGGCGTCCTGGCGATTGAGCCCTGCCGCGCCGAGCCCGCGCACGATGATCTCGAACTCCTCGGGCGGCGTCGCGAGGTAGAAGAGCGCGTTCCCCGACGTGCCGTGGTCCCGCGCGACGCGCTCGAGCGCCGTCGAGACCGCCGCGTAGGTGCCGGGCTCCTCGAAGTCTCCCCTGACGTAGTGGAGGCGCCGCACGAACTCCGCCCAGAGCGCGTCCTCGATCGGGCCCGTCGCGAACTCGCGCACCGCCGCGGTCGCGTACTCGCGGAAGCCCGCGTCGTCGAGCGGCCGCCGGGCGACGCCGACGAAGGCGAAGTCCGCTGGCAAGAGCCCGTTCGCGCGCAGGTTGTAGAGCGACGGCAGGAGCTTGCGCTTCGTGAGGTCCCCCATCGCGCCGAAGACGACGAAGGCGCAGGCGTCCCCGGGCCGCAGCCTCGCCGCGTCGGAGGTCACCTCCCACCCCCGTCGCGGTCCGCCTCGGCGTGGCCGCCGAACTGCCGGCGCATCGCGGAGAGGAGCTTCTCGCCGAACGTGCTCGCCTGGCGAGAGCGGAAGCGCGCGTAGAGCGCCGCGGTCAGCACGGGGGCCGGCACGGCCTCTGCGACCGCCGCATTCACCGTCCAGCGCCCCTCGCCGGAGTCGTCCACCGCGCCCGTGAAGCCCTCGAGGCGCGGGTCGGCGGCGAGCGCCGCGGCGGAGAGGTCGAGGAGCCACGAGACGACGACGCTGCCCCGCCGCCACAGCTCCGCGATCTCCGCGAGATCGAGGTCGTAGCGGAGCTCCTTGCGGACGCCTTCCCCGCCCGCTCCGCGCAGGAGATCGAACCCCTCCGCGTAGGCCTGCATGAGCCCATACTCGACGCCGTTGTGGATCATCTTCACGAAGTGGCCCGCGCCGTGCGGGCCGCAGTGGAGGTAGCCGTCCTCGGCGCTCCCGGCGCGCGAGCGGCCGGCGGTTGGCGGCGCGGCGTCGCGGCCGGGGGCGAGCGTCCGGAAAAACGGCTCGAGCCGCTCGAAGGCGTCGCGATCGCCGCCGACCATCAGGCAGTAGCCGCGCGCGAGCCCGAAGATCCCGCCGCTCGTCCCGACGTCGAGGTGGCGGATCCCCCGCTCGGCGAGGATCCGGGCGCGGCGGACGTCGTCCTCGAAGAAGGAGTTTCCGCCGTCGACGACGACGTCCCCCGCCGCGAGCCGATCGCGAAGCGCCAGCGTCGTCTCCTCGGTCGCCGCGCCGGCCGGCAGCATCATCCACACGACGCGCGGGGCCGCGAGTCGCCCGACGAGGTCGTCGAGCGAGGCGGCGATGCTGCCGCCGGCGTCCTCGACGGGGCGCAGCGCCGCCGGGCCGCGGTCCCAGCCCACGATGTGGTGCCCGCCGCGCAGGACCCGCAGCGCCATGTTGCCGCCCATCCTGCCGAGTCCGATCATGCCGACCTGCATCCGTGACGCTCCTCTCAGGCGTGCGCGCCGGGTTCCGCCCCGCGCCGCGCGTCGATCGTGGCGAGCAGCCGCGCGAACGGTTCCGCGAAGAGCCTCACCCCGTCCTCGAGCAGCTGCGCGGTCACCTCGTCGAGCGACACGCCGAGCGAGGCCAGCTCCGTGACGGCGGCGCGGGCCTCGTCGAGGCCGTCCTCGAGGGTCGCCGCGACGCGGCCGTGATCGCGGAACGCGTCGAAGGTCGCGGGAGGGAGGGTGTCGACCGTCTCGGGGCCGATCAGCGCCTCGACGTACATGACGTCGCGGTAGCGCGGGTCCTTCGTGCTCGTGCTCGCCCAGAGGAGCCGCTGCGGCATCGCCCCCGCCGCGCGGACCCGCTGCCAGCGCGGCGTCGCGACGAGGGCGCGCCAGTCCTGGTAGGCGAGCTTCGCGTTCGCGACGGCGATCCGGCCCCGGAGGGCGAGCGCGCGCCGGCGGGTCTCCTCGGGCGCGCCTCCCGCTGCGATGGCGTCGAGCCGGCGATCCACCGCGGCGTCGATGCGGGAGACGAAGAAGCTCGCCACGCTCGCGATCCGGGAGACGTCCTCGCCGCGGCCGAGCCGGTCCTCGAGCGCGGCGACGTGCGCCTCGGCGACCACGCGGTACGCCACGCGCGAGAAGAGGAGCGTCACGTTGACGTTCACGCCCTCCGCGAGGAGGCCGCGGATGGCAGGGATCCCCTCGCGCGTCCCCGGCACCTTGATCATCGCGTTCTCGCGGCCGACCGCGCGCCACAGCCGGCGCGCCTCGGCAAACGACGCGGCCTCGTCTCGCGCGGCGACGGGCGACACCTCGAGGCTCACGTACCCGTCCCGCCGGCTCGCGCGATCGTAGACGGGCCGCAGGAGGTCGGCGGCGGCCCGGATGTCCTCGATGGCGAGCTCCTCGTAGACGTCCTGGGCGTCGAGGTCGGATCGAGGCAGGAGCCGCGCGAGCGCCGCGTCGTAGTCCCGTGTCTCGAGGATCGACTTCTCGTAGATCGCGGGGTTCGTGGTGAGCCCCCGAAGCCCGTCGTCCGCGATGAAGCGGGCCAGCGCCCCGGACGCGACGAGGCCGCGCGCGAAGCCGTCGTACCAGACGCTCTGCCCGACCGCTTCCAGCTCACGAAGTGGATTCGCCACGTGCCCTCCCGCCGGTGGAGCGCGCCTCGAGCGCGCGGACCTTCGCGAGGCGACGCGCGTGCCGCTCCTCGCCGTCGAACCGAGCGGCGAGGAACGTCTCCGCGAGCTCCAGCGCGAGGGCCTCGGCGACGACGAGCGCCCCGAGCGCGAGCACGTTCATGTCGTCGTGCTCGACCCCCTGGTGCGCCGAGTAGTGGTCGTGGCAGATGCCCGCGCGGACGCCGGAGATCTTGTTCGCGGCGACCGCGGCGCCGACGCCGCTGCCGCAGACGAGGATCGCCCGCTCGGCGCGCCCATCGACGATCGCCAGTCCGGCCGCCAGGGCGTGGTCCGGATAGTCGCTCGGCGACGCGTCGTGCGCCCCGAGATCGAGCACCTCGTGACCTCGCGAGCCGAGGTGCGCCCGGAGGCGCTCCTTCAGCGCGTAACCCGCGTGATCCGCGGCCAGCGCGACCCTCATCTCCGCCTCTCCCGCCCTCCTAATCGGGGGCGCGCGGGTGGGCCACGCCCGGGAGAGGCGCTCCGGAACGCGTACCCGCACAGCGCGGCGACAGGCGCGTATCCACGCTAGAGGCGGGAGAGAGGCGGGAGCGATGACCACCTCGAACGACCGATGGGCGCCACTCGCGGCGCAGCTCCGCGCCGACTCCATCCGAGCGACGACGGCGGCGGGCTCCGGCCATCCCACCTCGAGCCTGTCCGCGGCGGACCTCATGGCCGTGCTGCTCGAGGACCACCTGCGCGTCGACTGGCGCCGGCCGGCGAGCCCGGACGACGACCGGCTCGTCTTCTCGAAGGGGCACGCCTCGCCGCTCCTCTACGCGATGCTCAAGGCTGCGGGCGCGATCTCCGACGAGGAGCTCCTGTCGCTGCGCAAGCTCGGAAGTCGCCTCGAGGGCCACCCGACGCCGCGCCTGCCGCACGTGGAGGTCGCGACGGGCTCGCTCGGGCAAGGGCTCCCCGCCGCGGTGGGCATCGCGCTCGGCGCGCGCCTGCTCGGCCGCGAGGTGCGCTCGTGGGTGCTCCTCGGCGACAGCGAGATGGCGGAGGGCAGCGTGTACGAGGCCCTCGAGCTCGCCGGCCACCACGCCCTCGCGTCGATCGTCGCGATCGTCGACATGAACCGCCTCGGGCAGCGCGGACCGACGATGCTGCAGTGGGATGGTGAGCGTCACGCGGAACGTGCGCGGGCGTTCGGCTGGAGAGCGCTCGTCGTGGACGGCCACCACCGCGGCGAGATCGACCGCGCGTACGCCGAGGCGGAGCGCTCCGAGCGGCCGGTGTGCATCGTCGCCCGCACGAAGAAGGGCGCGGGGGTCTCGTTCCTAGAGGACCAGGAGGGCTGGCACGGGAAGGCGCTCTCGAAGGACGAGGCCGCGCGTGCGCTCGCGGAGCTCGGCCACCCGCCTTGCGATCTCGTCGTGAGGACGCCGGCGCCGCGGCCGCCGCGGAAGCGGCGCGAGCTGCGCCGCGGATCGTACGAGGCGCCGCGCTACGAGGTCGGCTCGAGCGTCGCCACGCGCGAGGCGTTCGGAGACGCGCTCCGTGCGCTCGGCGACGCGCGCGAGGACGTCGTCGCGCTCGACGGCGAGGTGAGCAACTCGACGTTCACGGAGAGGTTCGGGAAGGCCCATCCGGAGCGGTTCTTCGAGGTGTACATCGCGGAGCAGCAGCTCGTGTCCGCGGCGCTCGGGATGCAGGTCCTGGGGCTCGTGCCGTTCGCCTCGACCTTCGCGGCGTTCCTCACGCGCTGCCACGACCAGATCCGGATGGCGGCGGTCTCGCGCGGGCGGCTCGCGCTCGTCGGGTCGCACGCCGGCGTCTCGATCGGCGAGGACGGGCCCTCGCAGATGGGGCTCGAGGACCTCGCGATGATGCGGGCCGTCGCGGGGAGCACAGTCCTCTATCCGTCCTGCGCCTCGACGGCGGCGGACCTGACGCGCCGGATGGCGGACCTCGACGGCGTCGCGTATCTGCGGACGACGCGCGAGAAGACGCCGGTCCTGTACGCCGCGGGCGAGACCTTCCCCATCGGCGGGAGCAAGGTCGTGCGGCGGTCGGAGGCCGATGCCGCGGCGGTCCTCGCCGCCGGCATCACCCTCCACGAGGCGCTCCGGGCGCACCACCTGCTCCAGGCGACCGGCATCCCGATCCGCGTGGTGGACCTCTACTCGGTGAAGCCCGTCGACGCGGCGACGGTGGAGGCGTGCGCGCGCGAGTGCGGCGGGAGGCTCCTCGTCGTGGAGGACCATCGGCCGGAGGGCGGGCTCGCCGACGCGGTCGCCGAGGTGTTCGCCGGTCGCCCCGCGCCGGCGATGACCCGGCTCGCGGTGCGCACGCTGCCCGGATCGGGCACGCCGCACGAGCTTCTCGACGCCGCCGGCATCGGCGCGAGCGCGATCGTCGAGGCCGTGAAGCGGGCGGTGCGGTGATCCCGACTGGAAGGAAGACCATGCCGAGCACGAGCGAGCTGAGGCGCCTCGCGCGCCGGGCGATGATCCAGCGCGGCCTGCTGCCGGACTTCTCCCCGGCCGTGCTGGCGGAGACGGCGGCGATCGGAGGGGCCGCCGCGGCGGGGCCGTCCATGCGCGATCTTCGCGGGCTGCCCTGGGCTTCGATCGACAACGACGACTCCCGCGATCTCGACCAGCTCAGCGTGTCCGAATCGTCCGCGGACGGCGCAGCACGGATCCTCGTCGCCGTCGCGGACGTCGACGCCTCGGTCGCAAGGGGCTCGGCGATCGACGGGCACGCGCGGACGAACACGACGTCCGTCTACACGGCCGCCCAGACGTTCCCGATGCTCCCCGAGAAGCTCTCGACCGATCTCACCTCGCTCGGCGAGGGCGAGGAGCGCCTCGCGCTCGTCGTCGAGCTCGTCGTCGCGCTCGACGGCTCGGTGGCGCGCTCCGAGCTGTACCGCGCGGCCGTCGTGAACCAAGCCAAGCTGACCTACGACGGCGTCGCCGCTTGGCTCGAGGGCGCGGCGCCCGCTCCGCCGCGCGTCGCGGCGCTGCCGGAGCTCGCCGAGCAGCTTCGCGTCCAGGACCGGGTCGCGCAGGCGATGCGGCGGCTGCGGCACCGGCACGGCGCGCTGTTCCTCGAGACCCCCGAGCCCCGCGCCGTGTTCGAGGGCGAGGTGCTGTCGGACCTCCGGCCGGAGCGGAAGAACAGGGCCAAGGAGCTCATCGAGGACTTCATGATCGCCGCGAACGGCGCGACCGCGAGCTTCCTCGCGCGGAGCGGCTTCCCATCGCTGCGGCGCGTCCTGCGCAGCCCCGAGCGCTGGGAGCGGATCGTGGCGCTCGCCGCGGCGGTGGGCGAGCGGTTGCCGCCGGAGCCGAGCGCCTCCGCGCTCGAGGCGTGCCTCGCGAGGCGCCGCGAGGCGGATCCCGACGGGTTCCCCGACCTCTCGCTCGCGGTGGTCAAGCTCCTCGGCAAGGGGGAGTACGTGCTCGAGCTCCCCGGCGCGCGCGCCGAGGGACACTTCGGCCTCGCGGTCCGGGACTACACACACTCGACCGCTCCGAACCGGCGCTTCCCGGATCTCGTGACGCAGCGGCTGCTGAAGGCGGCGCTCGGCGGAGGGAGCGTCCCGTACGCGAGCGAGGAGCTCGCCGCGCTGGGGCGACACTGCACGGAGCAGGAGGACAACGCGGCCAAGGTGGAGCGGCAGGTGCGCAAGTCCGCCGCGGCGCTCCTCCTCGCGCCCCGGATCGGCGAGCGCTTCGACGCCATCGTGACCGGCGCGTCGGAGAAGGGGACGTGGGCGCGGGTCTTCCGTCCCCCGGTGGAGGGGAAGGTGGTACGCGGCGGCGAGGGCCTCGACGTCGGCGACCGCGTCCGCGTCGAGCTCGTCCACACCGACGTGGAGCGCGGCTTCATCGACTTCGTACGGTCGGGGGAGGCGAGATGAGCTCCTCCGAACCGCGCAACCCTCCGCTCGCGTACCGGGACCCGGACTTCCTCGACAGCGACGAGGGGCGCCCGCTCCGCATCCTCGCGGAGTACCTCGAGCCGCTGCGTCGGTTTCGCCGCGAGCACGTCCGCGACACGATCGTGTTCTTCGGGTCGGCGAGGCTCACGCCCGACGGGCCGCTCGGGCACTACTACGCGGCCGCGCGCGAGCTCGCGCGGCTCGTGACCGCCTGGTCGAAGAGCCTCCCGCAACCCGGCATCCGGTACATCGTCTGTTCCGGCGGAGGAGGCGGCATCATGGAGGCGGCAAACCGAGGCGCCTCCGAGGCCGGGGGGAAGACCGTCGGGCTCAACATCGGCTTGCCGCACGAGCAGCGGCCGAACCCGTTCGTGACCCGCGAGCTGTCCTTCGAGTTCCACTACTTCTTCATGCGAAAGCTGTGGTTCGCGCACATGGCGCGTGCGCTCGTGGTCTTTCCGGGCGGCTTCGGCACGCTCGACGAGCTCACCGAGATCCTGACGCTGGCGCAGACCGGCAAGCTCGAGCGCCGGATCCCGGTCCTCCTCTACGGCTCGAGCTACTGGGACGAGATCGTCGACTTCGACGCCCTCGCCCGTCACGGCATGATCAGCCGGGAGGATCTCGGCCTGTTCGAGTACGCCGACGACCCGGTCGTCGCGCTCGGTCAGCTTCAGTCTGCGCTCGCGGACGAGCGGGAGGCGGGGACCCCCGCGTTCGCGAGCTCGCGGACGCCGCCGTGAGAAGGCCGGCGGGAGAGAGGTTCGCGAGCGCGCGGTCGAGGGAGGCCAGCGCGCCGTCGAGGGAGAGGGTTAGGTTACCCGCCAGGGAGGGTCGCCGCCGATGGCTCGGCGCCAGGGGAGCACGCCCGCTCGATCGAAGGCCAGCCCGGATCTTCGCCGGCTCGCCGGTCTTCAGGCCGTCACCGCCTCGCTGTCCGGCGCGACGACGTCCTCTGACGTCGCGGCGGTGGTGCTCGATCGCGGGATCGCCCTGCTGGGCGCGCGTGCGGGGTCGATCTCGCTCCTCGCCGGCGAGGACCGGCTCGAGCGTCTCGAGGCGCGCGGCGTTCCCGACGAGCTCCTCCGGGGCGACGAGAGCCTCCCGCTCGCGGCGGACGTCCCGAGCGCCGAGGTCGTGAGGACCGGACAGGCGATCTGGCTCGAGTCGCCCGAGCGGCTGTACGAGCGGTATCCCCACCTCGAGGCGCGCGCCAGCGCCGCGAAGGTCGGCGCGCTCGCCGCGATCGCCCTCATCGTCCGCGGCCGGCCCATCGGCGCGCTGTCGCTCGTCTTCCGTGCGCCGCGGCGGTGCGCGCCCGCGGACCGCACCCTCGCGATCGCCCTCGCGGACGCGTGCGCGCTCGCGCTCGAGCGCGCGCAGCTCTTCGAGTCCGAGCGCCAGCTCCTGACGCACGCCGAGGAGACGGCGTCCCTCCTTCAGGATTTCGATCAGTTCCGGCTGCTCGTGAGCCAGGTGAAGGACTACGCGATCTTCATGCTGGACCCGCACGGAAACGTGCGGACCTGGAATCACGGCGCCGAGCGGATCAAGGGTTACCGGGCCGAGGAGATCCTGGGCAGCCACTTCTCGCGCTTCTACCCGGAGGAGGACGTCCGCGCGGGAAAGCCGGAGCGCGAGCTCGAGCTCGCTGCGGTGGAGGGGCGCTACGAGGACGAGGGGATCCGCGTTCGCAAGGACGGCTCCAGGTTCCGGGCGAGCGTCAGCATCACCGCGCTGAGGGATCCGGCCGGAGAGCTCCGCGGTTTCGCAAAAGTGACGCGGGACGTGACCGAGCGCCGGCGCGCGGACGACGAGCGCGTGCGGCTCGCCCGGGCGCAGGAGGCGACGAAGGCGCGCGACGAGTTCCTCGCGATCGTCTCGCACGAGCTCAGGACGCCGATCACCTCGCTCGGGCTCCAGGCCGAGCTGCTGCTCAAGATGGGCGAGCGGTCGTTGGGCGACGTGCTCGTCTCGAACGCGCAGGCGCGCTTCCGCGCGATCCATCGCCAGACGGTGCGACTCGCTCACCTCGTCCGGGCGCTCCTCGACATCACGCACATCACCGCCGGCCGCCTCGCCCTCCACCCCGAGCCGCTCGACCTCGCCGCGGTCGTCCGGGAGGCGATGGCCCGCTGGCAGGAGGACCTCTCCCGCGCGCACTGCGCGCTCGAGCTCCGGATCGGGGAGAGCATCCCGGGGCGCTGGGACCGGCAGCGGATCGAGCAGATCATCGACAACCTCGTCGCGAACGCCATGAAGTTCGGGGCCGGGAAGCCGGTCGAGGTGACGCTCGAGGCGGACGGAGCGAGCGCCCACCTCGTCGTGTCCGATCACGGCATCGGGATCACGCCCGAGGACCAGCGGCGGATCTTCGAGCGCTTCGAGCGGGCGGTGCCGGCGAAGCACTACGGCGGATTCGGGCTCGGGCTCTGGACCGTCCGGAACATCGTCGAGGCGCATGGCGGGGAGATCAGCGTCTCGAGCGAGCCGGGGAGAGGCTCGCGCTTCGAGGTCACGCTGCCGCGCGACGTCGCCGCGTGACGGCGCACGTCAGCTCCACGCACGCCGCTCCCGCCCTGCTGCCAAGGGCTCGACATGCGTCGCCTCCGTCACCCGGCCCGCGCGCCAACCCGCCGATCCGGCCGGGGCCCCTTCATCGCGTCGAGGCCAGCCCGGAACTTCCACTTGGACCAGGAGTAGAGCTTCCGTGCGCCCGACAGCGTGAGCCGCATGTACGCCTCGCTCGCGGAGTTCGTGACGCACTGCCTGCGAACCTCGAACGGGTCGCCGTGCAGGTCGAGCGGCCCCGAGCTCACCGCCATGGCAGCGGAGTACCCGGCCCCGCGCACGGCGCGCTTCACGCGCTCGTCGACCTCTCCGTACGGGTAGGCGAGCACCGGGAGCGGTCGCGCGACGATCGAGCCGAGGATCACCCGCGACCGGTCGAGCTCGTCGGTGAGCTCGGCGTCGCTCGAGCGCGTCAGGCGCGGGTGGGTGACGGTGTGCGAGCCGAACTCGACCCCGACCTTCTCCATCGCGCGCATGTCGCCGGGGGAGAGCAGGGGCGCGCGCAGCGCAGGAGTGCTGTCCCAGGTGTTGAACCTGCACGAGAGGTCGAGGACCGGAAACACCGTCGCTCCGAACCCGAGCTCACGCAGGATGGGGAGCGCGAGCGCGAACGTGTCCACGTAGCCGTCGTCGAAGGTGAGGAGCACGGGCGTGCGACCCGTCCGCGGTACGCGGCCGTTCCAGTCGAGCACCTCGGACATTCGGGGCGTGTAGTAGTTGCAGCTCGCGAGGTACCTCATCTGCGCGCGGAAGACCGAGGTGGTCACGAGGAAATCGCTCGGGCTCCACGCGTCGTCCGCGCAGATCCGGTGGTAGAGCAGGACGATCGGCTGCACGTTGCCATCTCCAAGTCGAGACTCGCTCGCGCCTCCCGGGCGGGCGGGCCCGGGCAATCTTTTCACGCTGAGCCACAGCGACCAGTGAGCGAACGGTTAACCGCTGATCGGGGTGCCCCGCGGGCCACCTCCTGTCGAGCGCGCCGTCGGGGGCCGCCCGCCCCGGCGAGGCGAACGGGCGCGTCGGCGGTTTCGTGGCGGCGAAGGCGCGGTGACGCGGCGCCCGAGCGCGCGCGTCGCGCGGCGCTACGAGGCGAGGAGCGCCTCGAGCCTCGCAGGATCGGGAGGCTTCGCGACGTGGGCGTCGAACCCGGCCTCCATGGACCGCTGGACGTCCTCGGGCTGGGCGTAGCCGCTCACCGCGATGAGCCGCACCGGCTTCCCGGCGTCCGCTCGCAGCGCCTTCGCCACCTCGTACCCGCTCATCCCCGGGAGCCCGATGTCGCAGAGCACCACGTCGAAGCCACCCGCGCGAGCCTTGGCGACGGCGCTCGCGCCGTCGAACGCGACCTCGGCGTCGTGGCCGAACAACCGCACGAGGTCCGCGAGGGACTCGGCGGCGTCGGGGTTGTCGTCGACGACGAGGATGCGCGAGCGCCCGACGGTTGCGGTCTCCCCATCGGCGACGCGCGCCGCGCGAGTCGCTCTCCGGAGCAGCGGGAGGCGGATCGTGAAGTCGGCGCCGGTCCCGGGGCCGTCGCTCGTTGCGGCGACCGTCCCGCCGTGAAGCTGGACGAGACCCTTCACGAGCGCGAGGCCGAGCCCGAGGCCCCCATCCGTCCGGTCGAGCGTCTGATCCGCCTGCACGAACGGGTCGAAGATGTGGCTCATCAGCTCCCGCGTGATGCCGCGCCCCGTGTCCCGCACGTGGACCTCGGCCGTGTCTCCGGTGGTGACCGACAGCGTCACGCGCCCGCCCGAGGGGGTGAACTTCGCCGCGTTCTGGAGCAGGTTGCCGATCGCCTGGGCGAGCCGGGTCTCGTCCCCGTCGATCCAGACCGGCTCGGGCGGTACCGCGCTGACGAGGTCGACCCCGCGCTCGCTCAAGAGAGCCGCGTAATCCTCGCCGGCGCGCCTCGCGACGCCCGCGAGGTCGAGCGGGAGCCTTCGCAGCTCGATCTTCCCGCGCACGATCCGAGTCACGTCGAGCAGGTCGTCGACGAGCCGCGTGAGGTGCGAGACCTGCCGGCCAGCCACCTCCCTAGCCCGCCGCGCCTGCGGCCCGGATGGCTCGGCGCGTTCGAGGATGAAGAGCGCGTTGCGGATGGGCGCGAGGGGGTTGCGCAGCTCGTGGGAGAGCATGCCGAGGAACTCGTCCTTGCGGCGGTTCGCCTCGCGCAGCTCCTGCTCCACGTGCTTCCGCTCGGTCACGTCGAGCACGAGGGACAGGACGGAGGTCAGTTTGCCGGCGGAGTCGGTGACGATCGAGTTGTACCACTCGCAGTGAATGGTCGAGCCGTCCTTCCGGACGTTCCGGTTCTTGCTCACGTTGCGCGGACGGTTGCCGTTCAGCATGTCGCCCATCACCTGCTGGACGAGCGGCCAGTCCTCCGGATACACGAGCGTGAGCTCGTCGATGCGCCTGCCGTAGGTCTCCTCCGCGCTCCACCCGAACATCCGCGTGGCGCCCCGCGACCAGCGCGTGATGTGGAAGTCGACCGACCACTCGACGACCGCGAGCGGCGAGTTCTCGAGCAGCGACTCGAGCCGCTGCATCGCGCCGCGCAGGCGCTCCTCCCCTTCGACGAGGGCCTGCTCGGCGCGCTCGCGCGCGGTGATGTCGTGGGCGTAGACGTTGAACCCGTCCCGGACGGGCACGACGCTCAGCGAGAAGACCCGGTCGCCGGCCGAGATCTCGCCCCTCGTCCGCTGGCCTCGAGCCTGGGCGCGGTCCACCACCGCCGAGATGGCGGGCGGGAGCGCCGCCCCCGCCGCGAGGCCGAGCGAGCGCAGGCTCTCGCGTGCCGCGTCGTTCGCGTACACGACCTCGAGATCGTCCGAGATCCGGAGGATGGGGTCTGGGTTCTCCTCCGGGAAGCGCGCGAGCGACTCGGCCCGGTCCTCGGCGCGCCGGCGGCGGATGGCGCTCTCCGCGAGGTCCGAGATGAAGCGAGCGAGCGCGGAGTCGTACGCGAGGATGTTCTCGACCGCTGCCCGGCTGAACACCGGCACCCGATCGAGCGCGGCGAGATACGACGTCTCGTCGAAGCCGATCTCCCGCGCCTGGCGCGCGAAGAAGTCGCGATCCGGCGCCTCCCGCTCGTAGAAGAACTGCCCGAGGAAGAGCGTCGCGAGGTGAGTGCCACCGGCCGTGATGCGCAAGCCGATGTCGCGAAGGCCGTTCTTGCACGTGTACTCGCAGGATTCGCCCGCCGCGAGGTGGCTCGCGATGTACTGATCGCTCTGGCGGCACCGCTCGAGCGTCTGCGGGTTCGCGCGATGGAAGCGGGTGCAGATGTCCTGCCACCCGGCGCCGACCAGCACCGACCCGTCGATCGCGTCCACGATCCCGATGGGCATCCCGCTCGCGCGGAAGTTCGCGTCCGCGAGGTTCGCGAGGGTGGACAGATCGAGGAGCTCGCCGAGCCGCACGCACGGAGACTAGCCCTTCCGTGCGTTCCGCTCGACATACCAGCCGGGTGGCGCCTCCCCGTCCGCGCCCGTGACGCAGGCCGCCGCCGTAGGCCTCGGTGCCCTCGACGAATGATGTCGGCGCGCTCACGTTACGACGTGCGCGGAGGTCATGCCGATGAGGGACCGGGAGCGCGGCGAGCCGCGGGCGATCCGGGGGCTCGGGGGGTGAGCGCCCGCGCGGAGACCGCGAGCGGTCGGGTGGCCGGCAGGCTGGCGGACGGCCGTCGCCTGCCCATCGGCGCTGAGCCGACGGCGCGCGGAGTCCACTTCCGCGTTTGGGCGCCCGCGCGGCGCGAGGTGGCGGTTGTCCCGGAGGTCGGGGAGCCCGTAGCGCTCCGACCGGAGCCGGGCGGGTACTTCGCGGGCGAGCTCGCTGGCCTCGGGCCCGGGGCGCGCTACCGGTTCCGGCTCGACGGCGAGCTCCTCCGGCCCGACCCGGTCTCGCGGTTCCAGCCGGAGGGGCCGCACGGTCCCTCGCAGGTCATCGACCCGTCGCGGTTCGGTTGGACGGACGCGTCCTGGCCCGGCATCCGTCTCGGTGGGCAGGTCCTCTACGAGCTTCACGTCGGGACGTTCACGCCGGACGGCACCTGGGCCGCGGCGGCGTGCGAGCTGTCGAGCCTCGCGGACCTCGGGGTGACCTGCCTCGAGCTCATGCCGGTGGCGGACTTCCCGGGCCGCTTCGGCTGGGGCTACGACGGCGTGGACCTCTTCGCGCCCACCCGGCTCTACGGCGAGCCGGACGAGATGCGCGCCTTCGTGGACCGCGCGCACGCGCTCGGGCTCGGCGTGATCCTCGACGTCGTCTACAACCACCTCGGGCCGGACGGGAACTACCTGCCGGACTTCGCGCCGCAGTACTTCACGGAACGTCACGAGACGGAGTGGGGTGTACCGCTCGACGTCGAGGGGGAGCGCTCCGGGCCGGTCCGGGAGCTGCTCGTCGAGAACGCCGGCTACTGGATCTCCGAGTTTCACCTCGACGGTCTGCGCTTCGACGCGACGCAGGCGATGTTCGACGGGTCGCGAGAGCACGTGCTTTGCGCGATCTCACGGCGGGCGCGCGAGGCGGCCGGCCCGCGGGCCATCATCCTCGTCGCCGAGAACGAGCCGCAGGACGTCCGGCTCGTGCGGCGGCGCGACGAGGGCGGGTACGGGCTCGACGCCGTCTGGAACGACGACTTCCACCACAGCGCTGTGGTCGCCCTCACCGGCAGGAGGGAGGCGTATTACTCGGATCACGCTGGAAGCCCGCAGGAGCTCGTCTCCGCCGCGAAGCACGGCTTCCTCTTCCAGGGCCAGCGCTACGCCTGGCAGGGGAAGCCCCGCGGCACCCCGGCGCGCGGCGTCCCGCACGCCGCGTTCGTCTGCTTCCTCGAGAACCACGACCAGGTGGCGAACTCCGCGGGCGGCGAGCGCGTGCGAGCGCTCACGACTCCCGGGAGATGGCGCGCGATGACCGCCCTGCTCCTGCTCGGCCCGTGGACGCCGATGCTCTTCCAGGGGGACGAGTACGGCTCGACCCGAGCGTTCCTCTACTTCGCGGACCACCACCGCACGCTCGCGCCCCGCGTGCGCTGCGGCCGCGCCGAGTTCCTGCGCCAGTTTCCGAGCATCGCGGCGCCGGACCTCCGGGACCGCCTCGACGATCCGGCGGACAGCCGCACGTTCGAGCGCTGCAAGCTCGACCGGTCGGAGGCGAGCGGCGAGCTCCTCGCGCTCCACCGCGATCTGCTCGAGCTCCGCCGGACCGATCCCGTCGTTCGCGCGCAGGGGGCGGACGGTCTCGATGGGTCGGTGATCGCCCCCGAGGCGCTCGCGCTGCGGTGGCTCGCGCCGGACGGCGCCGACCGACTGCTGCTCGTGAACCTCGGCCCCGACCTCACCCGGGATTCGATCGCCGATCCGCTCGTGGCGCCGCCCGCGGGCAAGCGCTGGGCGCTCGCGTGGTCGAGCGAGCACCCGCGCTACGGCGGGCGCGGGTCGCCGGTCCCGCTCCACGACGCCGGCGTGCGGATCGCCGGACATACGGCGATGCTCCTCGTTCCCGAGGAGGCGGGCGGTGCCTGACGTCCTCACGCGCGTCGGCTGGCGCCAGGGCGACGACGCCGACGCGCTGCTCGACCGGGAGTGGCTCGTCGGCAACGGCCTCGGGGGGTACGCGACCGGGACGCTCGGGGGCGTCTGCACGCGGCGGTACCACGGGGTGCTCATCGCGGCGGTCCCCGGCGTCGGGCGCACCGTGATGCTGTCGCACGTGCGCGACGCCGTGCGGCTGGCGAACGGCGCCTCGCACCGCCTCGGGGGCGAGGAGAGCGCGGTGGGGCTCGAGCTCCACGGATCGTCCCACCTCGTCGAGTTCCGGCTCGAGCTCGGCCTGCCGGTCTGGACGTACCGGGTGGAGGGCTACTCCATCGAGAAGCGGGTTGTCATGACGCACCGGCAGAACACGGTCCATGTGGTGTACCGGCTGCTCTCCGGCCCCGGGCCGTGCGCGCTGGAGCTGCGCCCGGGCGTGCACTTCCGCCCGCACGACGCGCCGGTGAGCGCGTCGCTGCAGCGCTACCGGTTCAGCGCCGAGGAGGGCCGCTACGAGGTCGTCGCGGTCGGGTCCGACCTGCCGCCGCTCCGGATGTTCCTCGACGGTGCCCACGCGAGCTTCGTGCTCGAGCGCGAGCGCGTGCCCGAGGTCGTGTACCGCGTCGAGCGCAGCCGGGGCTACGACGCGCAGGGAGATCTCTGGAGCCCGGGCGAGTTCCACGTCGAGCTCGTGGCCGGCCGGCCGGTCGTGCTCGTCGCCTCCACCGAGCCCTGGAGCCTCGCGGCCGCGCTCCCGCCGCAGGCCGCGCTCGCCGCGGAGAGCGAGCGGAGGCGACGCCTCCTCGAGCGGGCGCCCGCCCCGGCGCGGAGCGGACCCGCCGCGGAGCTCGTCCTCGCCGCCGACGCGTTCGTGATCACGCCGACCGGCCGGATCGAGGACCAGGCGCGCTCGCGCGCCGAGGGCGACGAGCCGCGCACCGTCATCGCGGGCTACCACTGGTTCACCGACTGGGGCCGCGACACGATGATCAGCCTCGAGGGGCTCACGCTCACGACCGGGCGCCGCGCCGACGCCGGCTCGATCCTGCGGACCTTCGCGCGGCACGTGAAGGACGGGCTCATCCCGAACCTCTTCCCGGAGGGGAACGCCGCGGGCCTCTACCACACGGCCGACGCGACGCTCTGGATGTTCCACGCGGTGGACCGTTATCTGCGCGCGACCGGCGATCGTCAGACGCTGCGCCGACTCCTGCCGCAGCTCGAGGAGGTCGTCCGCGAGCACCAGCGGGGGACGCGGTTCGGGATCCGCATCGACGAGGATGGGCTGCTCACCCAGGGGGAGGAGGGGTACCAGCTCACGTGGATGGACGCGAAGTGCGACGGGTGGGTCGTGACGCCGCGCCGTGGCAAGGCAGTGGAGCTGAACGCGCTCTGGTTCAACGCGCTGCGGGTGCTCGAGGGCTGGGTGCGCGAGGAGCGCGGCGAGGTGGCCGCGCGGCCCATCGCGTCGGCCGCCGCCCGGGCGCGGACCGCCTTCAACGCACGGTTCTGGTACGCGCGCGGGCGGTACCTCTTCGACGTGGTCGACGGCGAGCACGGCGACGACACGGCGTTCCGGCCGAACCAGATCTTCGCGCTGTCGCTGCCGAACCCGGTGCTCGACCGCGAGCGGTGGGAGCCGGTGCTGGACGCGGTCCACGAGCGGCTCCTCACGCCCGTCGGGCTGCGGTCGCTCTCCCGCGACCACCCGGAGTACAAGCCGAACTACCACGGGGACCTGCGCACCCGGGATGCGGCGTATCACCAGGGAACGGTCTGGAGCTGGCTCATCGGTCCGTTCGTGGATGCGTGGCTCGCGGTGCACCCGGACGACCGCGCGGGCGCGCGGGCGCTGCTCTCCGGGCTCGTCGCGCACATCGGGGACGCCTGCATCGGCTCCATCTCCGAGGTGTTCGACGCCGAGGCCCCATTCACCGCGCGAGGGTGCATCGCGCAGGCGTGGGGCGTCGCAGAGCTCCTGCGCTCCCTCATGAAGACGGCCGGGTGAGGCAGGGCGCGAGAGGCCGGACGCCGGCGGCCGCAGCCCGGGACCCTGACCAGGTTGTTACTTGACGCATCCGCCTGGCGCGCCGGCCCGGCCGCTCGCGAGACGGGCGGAAGGCCGCCCGTGCGGAGAAGCGAGGAGAGGGGGATCGCCTTGAGGATGCTGCTCTTCGCCGCGTTGCTCGCGGCCCCGCTCACGCCGGCGCGCGGGGAGCCGGTGACGGTCAAGCTCGGGACGCTCGCGCCCGCCGGGTCCGCCTGGCATGAGGCTTTGAAGGACATGGCGCGGCGATGGGAGGAGGCTTCGGGCGGCCAGGTCCGGCTGCGCGTCTATGCCGGCGGCGTCCAGGGCGACGAGGGCGACATGATCCGAAAGCTGTCCGTCGGCCAGCTCCAGGCGGTCGCCGTCTCGAACATCGGGCTGCACGACGTCGTCACCGAGCCGCAGGCCTTCTCGACCCCGCTGCTCTTCGGGAACGACGCCGAGATGGAGTGCGCCCTCTCGCGGGTGAAGGAGCGGCTCGACGCGGCGCTGCGGCGGCGGGGTCTCGTCCCCCTGCAGTGGAGCCGGCTCGGGACCGCGGTCTTCTTCTGCAACGCGCCGTTCCGGACGCCGGCCGAGCTCGCCCGCGCGAAGATGTTCGCCTGGGAGGGCGACCCGGCGACGGTGAAGGCGTGGCGCGCAGCCGGGCTGAAGCCGGTGGTCCTCTCCACGAGCGAGCTCCTCCCCGCGCTCACGACCGGCATGGTCGACTGCGCCGCGAACGTGCCGCTCTACATGCTGACGTCCCGCGCGTTCGAGCGGGCGCGCCACCTCGTCGATCTGCCCCTCGGGCCGGTGCTGGGCGCCACGGTCGTGAGGAAGGACGTCTGGGACCGGATCCCGCAGCAGGTCCAGCAGCGGCTGCTCGAGATCTCGCGCGAGATCGGGGCGCGGATTGACGCCGAGGTCCGGCGCCTGAACGCCGACGCGGTGCACGCCATGGAGGGACAGGGGCTCGACGTCGTCCCGGTGGACCGGGAACAGTGGCTCCCCGCCCTCGAGAAGACCTGGGCCGTCATCCGCGGCGAGGTGGTTTCGGCTGAGTTCTTCGACGAGCTGAGAGCGGCGCGCGACGCCTGCCGCGGATGACGGCGCGCCGGCCGTTCGCCGCGCCCCTCGCGCGGCGTGGCGCTCGTCCCCGCGCCGTGCGACGGTGTGGCGCCCGATGCCGTTCCACGTCCATCCCGCCATCGTCCTCTTCGCGACGCTCGCCGGCGCCGCCGTCATGATCGGATGGCGCGTCCGCGAGACGGCGAGCCCCGTGTCGACCGGGAAGATCATCGCCCCGCCGCTCGGGATGAGCACCGGGCTCCTCATGTTCCTCGCGCCGGCGGCGCGCGTGCCCTGGACGTGGGCGAGCGCGGCGTTCGCCCTCGGCGCCCTCGTCCTCTCGTTCCCGCTCGCGCGCACCTCGCGGCTCGTGCGCAGCGGGGACGTCGTCGTGATGCAGCGCTCCCGCGCGTTCCTGTGGATCCTGCTCGGGCTCGTCGCCGTGAGGCTCGTCCTGCGCGTCTACATCGAGCGGGTCGTCACGCCCGTCCAGACAGGGGCGCTCTTCTTCATCCTCGCGTTCGGGATGATCGTGCGGTGGCGCGCGGCGATGCTCGTCGCCTACCTCCGGCTCCGGGCGCCGGACGGGTAGCGCCGGAGGCTCGCGGCGACCTCCCTCGCTGCGCGCTCGCCGCTCCGGAGCGCGCCGTCCACGGTCCCCGCGTGGCCGCCGGCGGTCGCCTCGCCCGCGAAGAAGAGCGTGCCCTCGACGCTCCGCGCCAGGGCCTCCTGTGCGCCGGCGGACCCGACCGGGAAGACGGCGTAACCGCCGCGCGCGAAGGGGTCGGCGGTCCAGTCGACCACCGCGGCGCCGTCGAGGCGATCCTCGAGCGCGGCGCGGGGCGTCCCGAGGCCGCGCCCGACGGAAGCGAGCGCGGCCCGCACGACGTCGGCCTCGCGGCGGCCGGCGAGCCGGGCGGCGTCGGGTCCCCCCGCCCACCCGACGAGGAGCGGTGCCTCGAGCGGCGCGAGCGTCCAGAACACGGGCACGGGGGCGCCGGGGACGTGCAGGAAGACCAGCCGGCGCCGACCGGAGCCCGCCCACGGCGCCCGCCGGAAGCGCAGCAGCACCTTCACGAGCGGTCCCATCGGGAGCGCCGCGGCCGCCCTGCGCTTCTCGGGCAGGGGCGGGACGAACCCGAGGCCCCCGTCGCGCAGGATGGACGTAGGCACCGTCACGACGGCGCGGTCGCCGCGGAGCTCGAGCCGGCCGCCGGCGGGCCCTCGCGCGCGCCCCGGCGCGGCGGAGGACCGCCGTGAACGGCTCGTCGTCGCTCCGTCCGAGCCGGAGCAGCGCCTGCGCGCGCGCGAGCTCCCCCGCGGAGTCCACGAGCCGTCCGGCGCGCCGGCGCGCGTGGCGGTCGGGGATCCGGCGGAGCCGCGCGCCGGAGCGCTGGGCGAGCGCGAGCGTCGCCTGCGGGTGGCCGTGGACGAACTCGGCGCCGCGCTCGACCGCCATCCCGAGCACCGGGTCCGACCGGGTATCGACGCGCCCGCCGAGCCGGTCGCGGGCCTCGACGAGCACCACGGCGCACCGGAGGCGGCACAGCTCCGCGGCCGCCGCGAGGCCCGCCGCGCCTCCGCCGACGACGATCACGCGCGGGACGCGCGCCCCATCGCTCGTCGCGCGCCGGACGACCGCTCGCATGTCTTCCCCCTCGTCTCCGTCTCGCTCCCAAGGTTGGACCGCGCGGGGACGCCGACAATGGCGGGGGGCGGGCGGACGAGGAGGCGCTCCGCACCACGAGAACGGGGCCGACCCCGCGCCGCGGAGCCGGCCCGGGGCCGAGTCTCACGTCTGGCGGACGGGTCTCGACTACTTCGCCGCCGTCTTCGGCGCGTCCTTCACGAGCTCGACGTCGAGCTGGAGCGTGACCTCGTCGCCGACGGCGGGGCCCGCCTCGACGAGCTTGTTCCAGGTGAGCCCGAACTCCTTGCGGCTGATCCGCGCCTGGCCAGCGAACGCGCGGCGCGTCTCGCCGAACATCCCCTTCACCTCCGGTGAGGCCTTCAGCTCGAGCGTGATCGGCTTCGTCACGCCGTGGAGCATCAGATCGCCCGTGACCTTCAACGCGCCCTTGCCGGCCGTCGCAACCTTCGTCGACTTGAAGGTGATGGTCGGGTACTTCGCCGTGTCGAAGAAGTCCGGCGACTTGAGGTGGCCGTCGCGGTCGGCGACTCGGGTGTCGAGGCTGTTCACGTCGATCGTGACCTCGACCGTGGACTTCGCGGGGTCGGCGTCGTCGAGCTGCGCGATGCCCGCGTACTTCGTGAACTCACCGCGGACGGTCGAGATGACGAGGTGCTTCACCGCGAAGCCGACCTGGGAGTGGGACGCGTCGACGCTCCACGCCGCGGGCGCGGCGGAGGCGAGAAGGGGCGCGGTGGCGAGCAGCGAGACGAGGAGCTTCTTCATGGGCTGTTCCTTTCGAGCGTGCTGCGTTCGTGCGGGAGCTGCGATGCGCCGGAGTGATGCCACCGTTCCGCGGGGAAGCAAAGACCGCGGAGGAGCACTTCTGCGTTCCAATGGCGCAACAGTCGCGCGCGACGCGCCGCGCGCCGGGGTCGGCCACGATGGACACCGCGGTGAGCGATTGCTAACCTCGTGGAAGTGAGCGCTCCCATCCACCGGCCGCGGTGCTTCGTCTCGGAGGGGGATCCGCCCTCGAAGCAGAGCGTCCTCCGCGCCGCGCTCGAGCTGTTCGTGGAGCACGGCGTTCACGCGACGAACGTCCGGATGATCGCGAAGGCGGCGGGGTACACGAATCCGGCGATGTTCAAGTTCTTCGCGTCGAAGGACGCGCTCGCCCTGTTCCTGTTCGAGCGATGTTACGGGCAGCTCCACCGTGCGGTCGAGGACGCCGCGGGACGAGGCGCGTTCCGCGAGGCGCTCGCGGGCGTGGTGGACGCGTTCGTCTCGCAGATGGACGACGACCTCGAGGCGGTGCTGTTCGTCCAAGACTCGCTGCGCGAGCTGTGGCCGCGCCTGCCCGCCCGGGCACGAAAGCGCTCGATCCTGCGCGCCCTCAGGGAAATGTTCGAGCGCGGGATCCGCGAGGGGGCCGTGACCGGGTTCCCGTCGACGGACGTGCCCGTCGCGGCGCTGGTGGGCCTCATGGCCCAGCTCGGGCGGATGCTCTACTTCGGCGAGGTAGAGGGATCGGCGCGCGCGCAGGGGGCGAGCCTGGAGCTCGCGATCGGTCGAATGCTGAAGGGCTGAGCGCGGAGCTCGGCGGCGCGACCCCGGAGGGTGTCGCGGCGTCGCGACGGTGAGCACGCGCGAGCGAAGGGAGGAAGGCGATGGAGCGGGGGAGGCTATTCGTGCTGGGCGGCAGCGGCTTCGTGGGCCGGGAGGCGGTCCGGGAGGCGGTGGCGCAGGGCTGGAAGGTGACCGCGCTCGCGCGCGGCGCGGAGACGGCGGCGCGGCTGCGCGCCCTCGGCGCGGACGCAGTGCTGGGGGACGCGCGCGCGCCGGAGGCGTGGATCGAGGCCGCCCGAGGCGCCGACGCGATCGTGGACCTCGTCCAGCCGGAGCTGCCGCCGCGCATCCGGCCCCGCGACATCGCGGCGGTCTCGCGGGCGCGCGAGGAGATGACGCGCGCGCTGCTCGCCGGACTCCGGGCGCTGCCCGCGGCGGAGCGGCCGCTCCTCCTATCGGTGAGCGGCACGGACGACCTCGCCCCGGACGCGGACGGCCGGATCGGCGCGTCGTCGCCGCTGCGCGACCCGCCCACCGGTTTCGGCCACGTCGGCGTGCCGGTGCGCAGGCTCGTGGACGCCGACGGCGCGGCGGCGACGTTCGTCCACCTCGGCACGGTGTACGGCCCGGGGAAGAGCTTCGCGAAGTCGATCTTCCCGAGGCTCGCGCGCGGGCGGATGGTGCTGCCTCGCCCCGCCCGGAACCGCCTCCCGCTCGTCCACGTCCGCGACGCGGCGCGTGCGATCGTGCACCTCGCGGGTCTGGGAAGGGCGCGCCTCGCCGGCCGCACCTGGCTCGTCGTGGACGAGGCGGGCGGCGCGCCGCTCGGAGAGTTCTTCGACGAGGCGGCCGCGCTCATGGGCGTCGCGCCCGCGAGGCGCGTCCCGCCGTGGCTCTTCTCGGCGCTCGCGGGGAGGATCCTCCTCGAGACGCTCACCCGCGACCTGCGCGCTGAGCCGACCGACCTCCTCGCGACCGGGTTCCGCTTCGTCCACCCGACGATGCGGGACGGTCTCCGCCCAACGCTGAGCGCGCTCGGGTACCCCGCGCGGCGGACGCAGGCCCGGGCGCGTGGACCGCGGCGCGCGTGGGTCGGTGCCCTCCTCGCCGCGGCGGTCGGGGCGCTGGTGGCGGTGAACGTCGTAGATCTGCCGCTCACAGTGAGGGGGATGCGCGCAATCGCCGCCGGCGAGCCCGTGCTTGACCTGCGCCTCGGCTACGCCGCTCCGGCCGCGTACCGGTTCCTCGACGCGCTCGGCACGCGGGGCCGCGGCACCTATATCGAGATGCTGTGGACGGTGGACCTCGTCCTCCCCGCCCTGTTCGCGCTGGCGCTCTGGGGCGCCATCGCGGCGGGCGCGCTCCGCCGGTGGAGCTGGGCGGCGCTCGCGGCGGGGACGGTGGACTACCTCGAGAACGGGGCGATCACCGCGCTCGTCCTCGCGTACCCGGCGCGGCACGATGCGCTCGCGGTCCTCGCGAGCGTCCTGACCGTCGCGAAGTTCACTCTGTACCTGGCGTGCGCCGTCGCCGCGGTGGCCGGAGCATTCGGCCGCGACGGCTCCGCACCTGCGAGAGGAGCCTCCGCGTGAACGTCCTCGTCGTCCTCGCCCACCCCGACCCGGCGAGCTTCAACCACGCGCTCGCCCACGCAGCCGCGGACGCGGCGAGGCGGAACGGCCACGCCGTGGTCCTGCACGACCTCCACGCCGAGCGATTCGACCCGATCCTGCCGCGCGCCGAGCTCGCGAAGGAGGCGCCGCTCGAGCCCTGGCTCCGCCGTCATTGCGAGGAGCTCGCGACCGCGGACGGGATCGTCGTCGTTCACCCGAACTGGTGGGGACAGCCGCCGGCGATCCTCACGGGGTGGATCGATCGCGTGGTGCGCCCCGGCGTCGCGTACGCGTTCGAGGAGGCCGATGGCGGCGAAGGCGTGCCGCTCGGGCTGCTACGCGCCCGGGCCGCCGTCGTGCTCAACACCTCGAACACGCCGCCCGAGCGCGAGCGCGCGGTGTTCGGCGATCCGCTCGAGTCGATCTGGAGGCGCTGCGTATTCGACCTGTGCGGCGTGAAGGACGTGCGGCGGCGGACCTACGCCGTCGTCGTCACGAGCACCGCCGAGCTGCGGCGCGGCTGGCTCGCCGACGCGGCGGAGCTCGTCGCGTCGGCGTTCCCGCCGTCCGCGCCGCGCTGAACCCCGTCACCTCGGCGCGAGCGCCACCGCCTGCCGGAGCGCCTCGACGAGGCTGCGCTCGTCGGCCTTGCCGGTGCCGGCGATGTCGAACGCCGTCCCGTGATCGACCGAGGTGCGAACGAACGGCAGGCCGACGGTGATGTTCACCCCGGCCTCGAGGCCGAGCACCTTCACCGGCCCGTGCCCCTGGTCGTGGTACATCGCGACGACGAGATCGAAGTCGCCGCGCCCGGCGCGGAAGAAGACCGTATCCGCGGGCAGCGGCCCCTCCGCCGCGACCCCCCGCGCGCGCGCCGCCTCGATCCCCGGCGCGACCTTCTCCTCCTCCTCGCCTCGCCCGAAGAGCCCGTGCTCGCCGGCGTGCGGGTTGATCCCGCACACCGCGATGCGCGGCCGCGAGATCCCCGCCCGCACGAGAGCCTGGTGGCCGCGGAGGATCGTTCGCTCGACGAGCCCCGGCTCGATCCGCTCGACCGCGTCGAGCAGGCCGACGTGGGTCGTGACGTGGATGACCCTCATCTTCGGCGTCGAGAGCATCATCGAGACCTCCTTCGTCCCGGAGAGCTTCGCGAGGAGCTCCGTGTGCCCCGGGTAGACGTGCCCCGCGGCGTGCAGCGCCTCCTTGTTGAGCGGCGCCGTACAGACCGCCTGGATCTTCCCCGCGGTGGCGAGCTCGACCGCCTTCGCGATGTAGTGGTACGCGGCGTTCCCGGCGGCGGGCGAGAGCTTCCCCCACGGCAGGTCGGCGGGGACGAGGCCGACGTCGACGCAGTCGACCGTGCCTCGCCGGAAGGCGGCGGCCGACGGATCCGCCACCACCGCGACCGCGACGCTCGCCCCGACGATCGTTCCGGCCGCCCGCAGCCGGCTCGCGTCCCCGATGACGAGCGGGCGGCACAGCTCGTACGGCTCCACCCGGGCGAGCGCCTTCATGACGATCTCCGGCCCGACGCCGGCGGGATCGCCCATCGTGATCGCGACGATCGGACGTGCCATGGCAGTCTCCTATCTCGCCCCCGCACTCGCGCGCTGCCGCAGGGCCGCGCGGCAGCGGGCGAGCGTCCCCGGCGACCCGAAGGCGCCGGCCTTCGTGACGACCGCCAGCGGGGGCGTCGAGTTCGCGACGCCGAGCGGGACGCCGGGCTCGACCTCGCCGTCGAGGTGGAGCCCGGTCGCGCCGAGCGCGCCGAGGATCGCCCGGGCGATGTCGCCGCCCGTCGCGACGAGGCCGGCGAGCCGCGCGGCGTGCGGCGCGACGAGCCGAGCCACGGCGGCGGCGAGCGGCGGGGGACCTCGACGCGCCGCTGAGATGCGCATCGAGGCGCGCGGGCGCACCCGGACGAGGGCCGGTGCGTGGAGCCGCCGGGCGGCGTGGCGCTCCGCGGCGCGCGCGCTACATGCCGGCGAAGAGCATCCCCTTGTCGAGGATGACGGCGCCGAACGCGACGAGGAGGAGGCCCGAAGCCCACCGGACCGCTGCCGGGTGCGCGGCGACCGCGCGGATGCGCTGGCGCAGCGCCCGCGATCCGTAGCCCACCGCGAGCATCGGGACCGCGAAGCCGAGCGAGTAGACGAGCAGCAGGATCACGCCAGCCGCGAGCCTGCCGTCCGCGGCGACGGTGGCGAGCACGCTCGACAGCATGGGGCCGACGCACGGGATCCACACGAGCCCGAGGCTCGCCCCGAGCAGGAGGCCGGACCAGTGCCCGCGGCCGCGGGTCTCGATCCCCTGGAGCCAGGTGAGCCGCTTGAAGACGTTCACGTCGGCGAGGAGCAGCAGGCCGAAGAGCACGACGAGGGCGCCGACGGCCTTCTCGAGCGAGGGGAGGGCGGGGCCGATCGCGGCGCCGAACAGGCTCGTCGCGACGCCCATCGCGACGAAGCTCGTCGCGATGCCGGCCACGACGAGGGCCGGTCGCGCGCGGTGCTCGTCCGCCGTGCCGGTCACGATGAGCGGGAGGACCGGCAGCACGCACGGGCTCGCGACGCTCGCGAGCCCAGCGCCGAAGGTGAGCGCGAGCGTCGAAGGTCCGAGGTCCATCGCGGTCACGGTCCGAGGAGGTCCCGGACCTGGTCGGGGGACTGGATGCCCGGGGTCGCGCGCCGGAGCTCCGCTCCGCTCGCGTCGGTGACGAGGAGCAGCGGGAGCGAGCGGACACCGTAGCGCCCGAACTGCGGGATGTCCGCGGGCTCAGTGGTCCGGTAGTAGACGAGCTCGGCGCGGCCGCTCAGCTCGCTCGAAACTTCGCGGAGGATGCGGTCCTGCATCTGGCAGGGGAGGCCGTTCGGGTTCATGAAGAACACCAGGCGCGGGAGCGCGCCCGTCCTCGCGGCGGGCTGCGGCCCGGTCGCGCTCGAGCAGGCGGCCGCGGCGAGCGCGACCGCGACGAGGAGGTGACGCATCGAGCGCCAGGAGAGCTTCATCGGTGTCCTCACATCCCCGGCAGCCGGGGGACGAGCTTCTTCTTGGAGAGCGCGAAGTACGCGCCCCAGCCCTTCTTCAGCCAGTGCCCGACGACCGGGAGCGGGATCATCCGCTCCGACGTGATGTCGCGGTGCACGTAGGCGGCGCCGTTGCCCATGTCGAGCAAGCACGTGATCCCGACGTGCCGGAGGTAGCTCTTCCGCTCGATGCGGCCCGCCGAGGCCGCCGCCGCGTTCGCGGCCGCGACGCGGGCCATCACCTCGGCGAGGTGCCCCTGCTTCGCGCGCCACTCGGGGCCCTCGAGGGCGGCCGCGTCGCCGATCGCCCAGACGCCGGCGAGGCCCGACACGGCGCACCCGCCGTCGATCCGGACGAAGCCGGCCTCGTTCGCTGGCAGGTCCGAGGCATTGACGACCGGGTGGCCGTCGCCGGCCGGGAGGAACACGACGAGGTCCGCGTCGAGCCGCGCGCCGTCCTCGAAGACGACGCCCCCCAGGTCGAACTCCGAGATCTTCTTCCCGAACCGCATCGCGACCCCGAGGCGGTCGAGCATCGTTCGGATCGCCGCGACCGCACGCGTCCCCATTCGCTCGCCGGGGCTCGGCATCGGGGCGAACAGGGTGAGCTCGAACCCGCCGCGCACGCCGCGGCGCCTGAGGAGCGTGTCCACGTTGAACATGAGCTCGAAGACGGGCCCGCCGCGCACCGCCGAGCCGTCCTTCGGGTTCCCACCGAAGCCCATCGCGATCCGGCCGCTGCCCTTCGCGAGGAGCGCGTCGAGGGCGGCCTTCGTCCGGACGGCGCTCCGCGGGTCGCCGCCGATCGAGAGGGTGTGCTCGACGCCCTTCGGCCGGAGCCGATCGGCGCCCATCGCGACCACGAGGTGGTCCGCCGCGAGCTCCACGCCGTTCACCGTCGCGGCGCGGCGGGCGCCGGAGATCGCCTCGACCTCGCCTTCCACGAAGCGGAACCCGTGCCGCCGCGCCAGGTCGGCGAGGTCCAGGCAGACCTGCCCGAGCGCCCTCTCGCCCGTCACGATCCAGATCGACGTGGGATAGACGAACAGGTACGGCCGATTCGACACGAGGGTGACGTCGAGCCCCGCCCTGCGAAGGTGGATGGCGGCCTCCAGCCCTGCGAAGCCGCCACCCAGCACGAGTGCGCGCCTGGACATGTCGGGTGAGAGCCCGACGGCGCCGGAAAGGTCCGCCGGACGCTAGAAGTCGTCCCGCTTGCGCTCCTTGGCGCTGAGCTTGTCGAACCACAGCTCGGCGCTCCTCAGCTTGCGCTTCACGATCTCGGCCTTTCCGTAGCCGAGCTCCTCGAACGGCATCACGCCCTCCGCGACGTGACAGCGCTCGCAGGAGAGCGCCTTCGCCTTCGTGACGAGGTGGCTGTTCGCGAAGTAGATGGTCTGCCAGCCGGGAGCGGGCTCGTACCCTTCGATGCCGAGGGTCTTCGCGGCGGACGCGACGCCGGCGAGCGTGTCGCCCGTCGCGGTCGGCTGGGCGAAGTCCATGGAGAGCAGCTTCCCGGTCTTCCTGTCGTAGTACGCGCGCCCCTCGTAGAGCTTGAAAGGGGTTATCTTGCTCTTGCCGTCGCGGCGGTCGCCCTTCGGCCCGATGCGGTGCGGCGTGTTCTCGACCCTGCCGTCGAACCAGGCGTAGACGGGGCGGGTGGAGCTCGGGTCGCGGCGGATCGTGGTCGGCTCCCAGAAGCCCGTCGCGGAGTCCTTCGTCCACTTCGTGAAGTCCTTCGCGACCGCACCGCCCGCGAACGGGATGTGGCAGGTCTGGCAAGCGAGCTTCGCGGTGTGCGCGTCGTAGTCGGGATCCCCGTGCGGCTTCTCGCCGTGGCACCCGTCACAGCTCACCCGGACGCCGTCGTTCGCCCAGTTGTTCGGGTCGAAGCCGGTCGGGATCTTGTGCTGCTTCGCGGCGTGGCAGTCCACGCAGACCATGCCCTTCTTCGCGTGGACGTCATGCTCCGCGTCGAACGCGAAGCCGCGCTTGATGAGCTGGCCGCCGCCCGCGTTCTCGTGGCAGGCCATGCAGTTCTTCACGCCGGGCTTGCCGACCGCGGCCGCGGCGTCGGCGCTCCGGTCCTGCCCCATGGCGAACTTCCCGTCCGCCGTCTTGAACGGCTTGCGCTTCGAGAAGTCGTACTTCGCCGAGTGGCAGATGAGGCAGTCGACCGCGGCCTCCGCTCCGGGGCCCGCCGAGCCGACGCCGGAGAGGTGGTCGCCCGGGTGGCAGCTGTTGCAGCCCGTGATCTTCGTCTTCCCGAGCTCGTTCGGAGGGATCTGCTTCAGGTCGTTGACGATGTCGTTGCCGTTGCAGAACGTGTAGATGCGGTTCTTCATCCCGTACTCGAGCTTCGGGTCGAGGCCGTCCACGTTCGTGACCTTCGAGGCGTGCTTCCAGTGGACGGTGTCGAGGAAGGCCTTCGCGACGCCCTCGTGGCACTGCTGGCACGTCGCGGGGCCCTGGTACCCGGCCTTCAGGACCTCGTGCGGGTTCTTCTTCTCGGGGGTGGCCTTCTCCGCATCCGCGGCGCGCACGAGCGCGGGCGCGGCGGCGAGCGCCGCGACGAGCGCGGCGCAACGAACGTACGTCCTCATGGGATTCACCTCTGGTCGATATGGGTCGAAGGAAACGCCGCGGCGCGCCCGAGGGGCGCCGCGGCGCGGGTGTCGGCTCCCGGATTGGGCCGGGAACGCGGTCAGCAGCCGGCGGCCTTCTTGAAGTAGGTCGCGACGTTCTTCGCGCCCTGCTTCTCGTACTTGGCCTTGATCTCGTCGCCGGCGCTGATGCGGTGGTCCTTGAACTTGTCGAGCGTCACCTTGTCCTCGACCGCGAGGTCGACGGTCTGGCCGCTCTTCGCGTCCTTGAGCGTGGCGACGGCGGAGTTGCCGTCCGTCGACACGTCGATCTTCGCGACGACGCCGAGGAGCTTCTCCTCGGCGCGGACGACCGTGCCGGTGGTGAGGGTGAAGGCGACGGCGAGGGACAGCGCGGCAGCGAGCTTCTTCATGTTCGTTCTCCTGGAGTGGGTCGGTCGGAGGACCGCGGCCGGATCACGCGACCGCGGAGCGGGGAGACGGGGACGTCGCCGTGGACTGAGGCGGAGGCGGAACCCGGGCGAGCCGCCGCTCGAGCTTCTCGGCCCCGACGAACGCGACGACCGCGAGCACGGCGACGAGGACGGCGATCGCGCCCGCCGGGAGGTGCAGCCAGGTCGAGAGCGTGAACACGCCGAGCTTGCCCGAGTTCTGGAAGCCGCCGAGGTGCGGCTCCAGCTCGGCGTAGACGACCGTGCCCGCGATGACGCCGAGCACCGTCGCGAGGCCGTCGAGCTTCCCGGAGGCGGTCGCGACGAACGACGTCCCGGGGCAGTATCCGGAGATCACGAAGCCGGCGCCCAGGACGAGTCCGCCAACGATCATCGGCCAGAGGAAGGTCGGGTAGTTGAACTGGACGGCCTGGAGGTCGAGCACGCCGACGCCCGCGAGGACGACGACCCCGAGCCCCGCGCTCGCGATGCCGGTGAACATGACCTTCAGCACGGTCATGTCGTGGCCGTAGAACTGTCCGACGAGCTTCTGGGCGCGCCCGAACCCGCCGCGCTCGAGCACGAACCCGAAGGCGATCCCGAGGACGACGGCTGCCACGAGCCCGACGGCGCGCGGGTTCCCCGCGAGCGAGTCGAAGTCGGCCAGGTACGAGAGGGGGAAGGTCATCGCCACTGTCTCCTCACGAAGTACGCGACCGCGTAGCCGCCGGCGAAGACCGACAGCATGAAGGCCCACGAGCCCACCGACTGGACCGCGCCACCCGAGAGCGCCTGGCCGGAGGTGCAGCCGCGCGTGAGCTTCGCGGCGAAGCCCATCAGGATCCCGCCCGCGACCGCGAGCGCGAGGCGCGCGCCGGAACCGAACGTCGGCCCCTTCAGCACCTCCCGCCGGAGCCGGCCCGAGGTCCAGGAGGCGAGGACGCCGCCGACGACCATGCCGGCCACCTCGAAGACGAGCCAGTCGTTCAGCGGGTGGTGATCCTCCATCGTTCCGGCCATCGCGGGGATCGCGCTCGCGTGGGCGGGCGCCACGAGACTCGTCGCCCACACGCCCAGGCGGAAGCTCGCGCCCGAGGCGCCGAGGCCTCTCCCCATGACCAGGTAGGTCGCGAGGAGCACCGCGCCGAGCGCGAGCCCGGCGAGGTACGGGTTCCAGAACTTGTCGGGGTCCTTCTCCATGTCGGCTCCTGCCGCGCGCTCTCGCTTCATGCGCGGCGCCCTCCGCTATTGCGGGGGTCGTGCCTGCGACGGCGCCCTGTGATTCCAGGGGCTTACGCGGATGCGTCGCGACGTCGCACCGTTTCACGTCTCAGCGGGTCTCACGACGTATCAGGAGGTGAAACATGGCGGTCGAGTCCCCGGTACCCGCGGCTTCGTGCCCAGCACCCAGCTCGGAGGAGGAGCGCGCGTTCGCCGCGGTGAACGCCGCGTTCGGCTCCCTGGGCCGCGCCTGTATGGCGCTCGACAGCGACTTCCGCGTCCGGTACGCGTCCGGCCTGTTCGACGCGCTCCTCGGCCCCGGCACCGCGACGCGGCTGCGCGGCAGCCCGGTGGAGGCGATCCTCGGTTCGGAGATGTTCGGGCCGGAGGGCCCGCTCCGGCGGTCGCTGCTCGCCGGCGAGATCCGCGAGGGCTGGCGCGCCGTCCTCCAGGCCCGTGGCGCCGAAGCGCGGCTGATGTCGGTCTCGGCGGCGCCGCTCCAGCGCGACCGCTTCGGCGTCTGCGATCCGCAGGCCCGTTACCTCATCGTCGTGAGGCCCGCGGACGAGGCGATGGCGGACGCGAGCGGCCCGGTGGCGGGCTTCGGCCTCATCGGCCGCTCGCAGGCGATGGCGCGCGTGTTCGGGCTCATCGACACGCTCCAGCACAGCGAGTCGACGGTCCTCATCACCGGCGAGAGCGGCACGGGCAAGGAGGTGGTCGCGCGGATCATCCATGCCCACTCGCCGCGCCGCGCGGGCCCGTTCGTCGCCGTGAACGCCGCGGCCCTCCCCGGCGAGCTGCTCGAGAGCGAGCTGTTCGGCCACGTCCGCGGCGCGTTCACCGGCGCGGTCCGCGACCGCGTCGGTCGCTTCGAGGCGGCGAACGACGGGACGCTGTTCCTCGACGAGGTCGGGGACGTGCCCCTGCACCTCCAGGTGAAGCTGCTTCGCGTCCTGCAGGAGCACACCTACGAGCGCGTCGGCGACAGCCTCTCCCGTCCGACCACCGCCCGCATCATCGCTGCCACGAACCGGAACCTCCGCCGCTCCGTCGCGGAAGGTCAGTTCCGGGAGGACCTCTATTACCGGCTGCGTGTCATCCCGGTGGAGGTGCCGCCGCTCCGCGCGCGTCGAGAGGACGTCGAGCCGATCGCGCGGCTCCTCCTGTCGCGGGCCTGCACTCGGACGGGTCGGGAGCTGCGACTGTCTCCTGAGGCGGTGCGCGTCCTGCTCTCGTACGGGTGGCCGGGCAACGTGCGCGAGCTCGAGAACGCGCTCGAGTTCGCGGCGACGGTCGCGAAGGGGCAGACGATCCAGCCCGAGGACCTGCCAAACGAGGTCGTCGTGGACGGGAAGGCCGCGGACGGTCCGGACCTCGGCGAGCGCTCGCCCGGGAGCGAGGCTCCGCCGGCGGCTTCGCCCTCGGCCCCGGCGCGCCGGATCAGGCTGCGGGGCGCGTCCCCCGGCGACCGCGCAACCATCCTCGGCGTGCTCGAGGCGCACGCCTGGAGTCGGGTGGACGCGGCCGGAGCGCTCGGGATCAGCCGCTCCACGCTGTGGCGCCGGATGCGCGCGCTCGGCCTGGAGTGACGGCGTCCCTCGTCAGCCGGGCTCCGCGGCGCCGCCCGGCGTCGCCACTCGAAGCCGCCCCGCGATGAGGGCGGCGATGGCGTCCGCCACGCTGCCGGCTGGCGCGCGGTAGACGGGAACGTCGAGCGGCGGCGGGTCGCGGAGCGCGTCCGCGGCCGCGTCGCTCACGATGAAGACGTCCACCGTGGCGCCCCGGAGCAGGACGCGCGGGTCGCAGCTGGCGCCGCGCGGGTTCGGGATCGCTCGAAAGGTGAGCGCGTCCGTCTCGACGAGCAGGAAGTTCGGCGCGTCGCAGAACCGGGCCGCGACGCGGCTCAGCAGGCCGCGGTTCTCGTCGATCGGGATGCAGATGATTTTCAAGGTGCCCCTCGCGCCGCTTCTCGGGTGTCCGGGCGTCGCCCGTTCCGAGCCGCGCGGGGGCAGGACGGTTCGAGGAGTTGCGCGGGGGTGCGACGAGGCGCCGCATGTGCGGCGCGCTCGCCGACAGGGGCGCCTACTCGCCGTCGTCCTCGCCCGCGCCGAGGAGCGCCGCGAGGCCGGGCCCGCTCTTCGCGGCACCGAGCTTCCGGACCGCGTCGAGGTGGTGCAGGAGCAGCGACCGGTTGTCGCTCACGATGAGGTTCTGCAGCTCGAGGGCGCCGATCCGGTCCTCCGGCGTGAAGGCCGGGTCCGCGACGCGCTCCATCGAGAGCTTCTCCGGCGCGTAGCTCATGTACTGCGCCTTCGTGTCGAGGATGGTCCAGTCATCGCCGCGCCGCAGCTCGACCGCGACCCGGCCGGTGACCGCCGGCGCGATCCACCGCGTGAGCGCGTCCCGGAGCATCATCGCCTCGGGATCGAACCACTTCCCCTCGTAGAGGAGGCGGCCCAGGCGCCGGCCGAGCGAGAAGTACAGGTCGAGCGTGTTCTCGTTGTGGATGGCGGAGAGGAGCCGCTCGTAGACGAGGTGGAGGAGCGCCATGCCCGGCGCCTCGTAGACGCCGCGGCTCTTCGCGTCGATGACGCGGTTCTCGATCTGGTCGCTCATCCCGAGGCCGTGCCGGCCCCCGATCCGGTTCGCCTCGAGGAACAGCTCGTACGCGGAGCCGAAGCGCTTGCCGTTCAGCTCGACCGGGAGCCCCTGCTCGAAGACGACCGCGATCTCCTCTGCGTGGATCGCGACCTCGGGCTTCCAGTGCGCGACGCCCATGATCGGGTTCACGATCCGCATGCCCGTGTCGAGCCGCTCGAGGTCCTTCGCCTCGTGCGTCGCGCCGAGCACGTTCGCGTCGGTCGAGTACGCCTTCTCCGTCCCCATCTTGTAGGGCAGCTTCCGGCGCTCGAGGTACTCGCTCATCTCCTTGCGGCCGCCGAACGCGGTGACGAAGGCCTGGTCGAGCCACGGCTTGTAGATCCGCAGGTCCGGGTCGACGAGGATGCCGTACCGGTAAAAACGCTGGATGTCGTTGCCCTTGTGCGTCGAGCCGTCGCCGAACACGTGCACGCCGTCCTCGCGCATCGCGTGGACGATCGCGGTCGTCGTGACCGCGCGGCCGAGCGGCGTCGTGTTGAAGTACTTCTTGCCGCCCGAGGAGAGGTGGAACGCGCCGCACTGGATGGCGGCGAGCCCCTCGCGGACCATCGACTCGCGGCAGTCGATGAGCTTCGCCTTCTTCGCGCCGTGCGACATCGCGATGGGCGGGATGTCGGCCGGGTTCGCCTCGTCCGGCTGCGCGAGGTCGGCGGTGTACGCGTGGACGGCCATGCCCTGCTCGGCCATCCAGGCGACCGCGCAGCGGGTGTCGAGGCCGCCGCTGAACGCGATGCCGATCGGGGTGCCCTTGGGCGGAAGCGACTTGTAGATTCGGCTCATTCCCGCGAAGTAGCAGAAGAGGGCGTCGGGTTCCAGCCTCCCGTGGCGCTCGCCCGCCCCGCCGCCGCCGCGGTCCCCTACCCCTCGCTCGTGACGAGGAACAGCGGCTTCATCTCGAACGAGCGGTAGTGCGGGCGGAACCGCTCCACGTCGTAATGCTCCTTCACGTTCACGACCTTCTTCGAGGAGGTGACGACGTCGAGCGGGACGTTGTCGTAGCGGCCGTTCTTGAGGACGACGAGCCGCCCGTGGAAGCCCTTCAGGATGAGATCGAGGGCGAGGTTGCCGTAGGCCATCGGCACGATCGAGTCGATGGCGTCCGGATCGCCGCCGCGGACGAGATAGCCGAGCTTCTGGTTGATGGTCTCGATCGTCCGCCCGCCGTTGTACTTCGCGGAGAGGTCCTGCAGGTGGGCGGAGACGACGTCGCCGATGCCCCCGAGCTTCGCGTGCCCGTAGGCATCCTTCACGTCGCTCTGGAACACCATCTCGCCGCCCTTGAACATTGCCCCCTCGGAGACGATGAGGACCGAGTACTTGCTCGGGTTCCGGTTGCGGTCCTCGACCATCACCTCCGTGAGCTTCTCCATGTCGAACCGCGCCTCGGGGATGACGCAGCGGTTCGCCGCGCCGGCCATCGTCGGCAGGAGCGCGGTGAAGCCCGCGTACCGCCCGAAGACCTCCATGACGAGGAACCGCTCGTGCGAGCCGGCGCTGGTGCGGAGCCGGTTCGTCATCTCGATGGTCCGCGTGACGCACGTGCTGAAGCCGATGCAGTAGTCGGTCCCGGGGACGTCGTTGTCCATCGTCTTCGGGATCGCGATCACCTTCACGCCCTTGCGGAACAGCTCGACGCCGTACGACAGCGTGTCGTCGCCGCCGATCGGGATGAGGTAGTCGATGCCGAGGAAGTCGAGGTTCTTCAGGACCTCCGGCGTAAGGTCGTTCTCCTCGGCGCCGTAGCTCTCGCGCAGGTGCACCGGTACCGCGGCCTTCTTCATGTGGCTCGGCCGCGTCCGGGAGGTGTGCAGGAACGTGCCGCCGGTGCGGCCGGCGCGGTTCACGACCTCAGGCGTGAGGACCTGGTAGTGCTCGCTGTTGTCCGCCTGCCGGTCGGCGATCATCTCGACGAGACCCGACCAGCCCTTGCGGATCCCGATCACCTCGTACCCCTCGCGGCGGGCCGCGATGGTGACTGCGCGGATCGCGGGGTTCAGACCGGGGACGTCGCCGCCTCCGGTGAGGATGCCGATCACGCCCTTCTTCGTCTTCACGTTCGCCACGAGCGCACCTCGCTGCGCGGGCCGTCGGGCCGGCGCGATCCCGAGGTTAGCACCGGTGCGCGGCGCCTCCTCGCGAACCGTCCCGGAAGGTGGGGGCGTCCCGGCGACCGCCCGGCGCGCGAACGGCCGGTCGGCGGGGCTTTCCCGGGCGCCGCAGGAAGGTGTATTCACTACGCCCGATGAAGACCTTGACCGAGCTGAGCGGTACCTTGATCCGGATGGCGGCGGCCGCGGTGGCCGAGGCGCGGGGCTCTCTCCCCGCGGAGAAGACCCCGGCGCCCGAAGCGCCCGCGCAGCCCGAGGCACAGCCCGAGCCGCCCGCCGAGGCGGCGGCGGCCGAAGCGCCCGCCGAGGCGGCGACGTCGGCAGACGCCGGCGGCGATGCGGTGGTTGGCGAGGCGACAGGCGACGCCGTCGCGGCAGCGCCCGCGCCCGCGCCCGCGCGCGCCGCGAAACCGGCCCCTGCGGCGGACAGCCCGCAGGTGAAGGCGGCGCTCGACGAGGCGGTCGCGAAGGCGACCGGGCTCTCCGGCGATCGGCTCGCGATGCTGCGCGCCGCCGTCGAGGTGGTCGGGAAACGCGCCGCCGACGTCCGGCTCGTCCGCGTGTTCGGCGTCGAGGAGAAGGTCTCCGGCGCGATCACGTCGGGCGACCACCAGTACGTCGTGGACCACTTCCCGCAGAGCATGCGCCAGGTGACCGGCGGCGGTCGCGACGACCGCGGCGGCAAGGGCGGCAAGGGCGGGCGCGGCGGTGGGGGCGGCGGGGGCGGCCGGGGCGGCGGAGGCGGCAAGGGCGCCCCGACGTCCGGCGGCTTCTCGATGGACTCGCTCCGCGAGGATCGGAAGGGCGCGCGCGGGCGCCCCGGCGGCGGCCCTCGGGGTCCCGGGGCCGGTCGCTCGCCGGGCGGCGGCACGGGTGGACCTCCGCGCGGTGAGCCGAAGAAGTAGGCGCGCGCTTCGGCACGCGTCCCCGGCATGCACGACCCGCTCGCACCGCTCCTCGTCGACGGCGTCATCGACGAGGTCGTCGCGCGTCTCAAGAGCGGCAAGGAGGCCGACCTCTGGATCGTGCGCCACGCAGGCGAGGCGATCGCGGCGAAGGTCTACAAGTCGCGCCAGACGCGGTCGTTCCGCAACGACGCCGTCTACCGCGAGGGGCGCCAGGTCCGCGACACGCGCACGCAGCGCGCGATGGACCGCGGCAGCCGGTTCGGCCAGGCCGCCGCGGAGGAGGCGTGGAAGACGAAGGAGGCCGACGCGCTTCACGCGCTGCACGCGGCGGGCGTGCGCGTCCCGCGCCCGGTGATGTTCTACGAGGGCGTCCTCCTCATGGAGCTCGTCCTCGACGCCCACGGCCATCCGGCGTCGCGGCTCATCGACGCGCGCATCGCGCGCGAGGACGCCGCGGCGATGTACGCGGACCTCCGCGCGCAAGCCGTGCGGATGCTCGGCTGCGACCTCATCCACGGCGACCTCTCGCCCTACAACGTGCTCGTCGGTGCGCACGGGCCCGTCGTGATCGACTTCCCGCAGGTCGTCGGAGCCGCGCACAACAGCCAGGCCGAGTCGTTCTTCCACCGCGACCTCGAGAACCTGCGCCGCTTCTTCGCGGCCATCGACCCCGCGCTCGGCGCAGCTGCGGGCGACGCGCGGGAGATCTGGCGCGCGTACGTCCGCCGCGACCTGACGGCCGACTTCGTTCCGACCGGCCGCGAGCCGCCTGCGCCGCAGCGGACGGGCGGGGGGGAGCGCGCCCCGCACGCGAAGGGCGGTGGGCAACACGCGCAGCCGAGCGGAGGCGGTCACCCGCGCGAGCGCGGGGCGCAGGAGCGGCGCGGACCGCGCGGCGAGCAGCACGCCCGCCCCGAGCCGCACCCGCGCGCGGAGCAGCGCCACCGCGGCGAGCAGCGCGCGCCAGCCGAGCAACAGCAGCGCGGCGGACCGCAGCAGCGCGGCGCACCGCAGCAGCAGCGCGGCGCACCGCAGCAGCAGCGCGGCGCACAGCAGCAGCGCGGCGCACCGCAGCCGCAGCGCGGCGCACAGCAGCAGCAGCGCGCCGGACCGCAGCGCGCCCCTCAGCAGCAGCCGCAGCGCGGCCCTCAGCAGCAGCGCGGCGGGGCGGAACGCCGGCGCGCTGCGCCCACGCCCGAGGTGGTCCGCGTCGTGAGGCCGCCGCTCCCGAAGGCGGGCGCGCCCGGCGCATCCGCGTCCACCGTGAAGCACGCCCCCCCCGGCTCGTCCGGGGCGACGGCGCACGGCGCGCAGCCCGGCCCGCACGGCCGCAGCGACGACGGGCGCGGGCCGCGGCGTCGCCCCGGCGGCTGGAGCCGCTGAGCCGCGCCCCAGCGGGCGCGGCGGGGAAGGGGAACGTGTCGGGGCGCGACGGGACGGGGTCGGCGGCGGGGGGCGCCGCGTACGCTGCGGCCGCATACGTCGTGTGGGGGCTCTTCCCCCTGTACTTCCGATCGCTCGCCGGCGTTCCAGCGCCGGAGATCCTCGCCCACCGGATCTCCTGGTCCGCCGCGTTCCTCGTCCTGCTCGTCTCCGTCCGGCGACGCTGGCCCGAGGTCCTCCAGCAGCTCACCCCCGCCGTCGTCGTCCGGCTCGCGGTGAGCGCGACGCTCATCTCCGTCAACTGGCTCATCTACATCTGGGCGGTGAACGCGCAGCACGTGCTCGACGCGAGCCTCGGGTACTTCGTGAACCCGCTCGTCTCGGTGCTGCTCGGCGTGGTGTTCCTGCGCGAGCCGCTCTCGCGCCGGCAGCTCGTCGCGGTGCTGCTCGCCACCGCGGGCGTCCTGTCGCTCGTCCTGCGCGCCGGGCGCGTGCCGTGGATCGCGCTCTCGCTCGCCGTGACGTTCGGGCTGTACGGGCTCATCCGGAAGCGCGTGGCGGTGGACGCGACGGCGGGGCTCCTCGCCGAGGTGGCGGTGCTCGCGCCGCTCGCGCTCGGCTGGCTCGCGTGGGTGACCGCGTCGGGCCGCGGACACTTCGCCGGAGGGCCGCTCCGCGCCGGGCTCCTCGTCTCGAGCGGCGTCCTCACCGCCGTCCCGCTCATCTGGTTCGCGGTGGGCGTGCGGCGGCTCCGCCTCGCCACGATCGGGCTCCTCCAGTACCTGAACCCGACGATGCAGTTCGCGATCGCGGTCGTCGCCTTCGGCGAGCCGCTCACCGCGGCGCACCGCCTGGCCTTCGCCTGCATCTGGGCGGCGCTCGCGATCTACACGTCGGAGGCGGTCGGGAACGCGCGGCGGGCCGTCGCGGCCTGACCCGCTCGCCCGACCGGGCCGGACCGCATCAGGGAGTGGATGCGGCGCCGACGCTGCGCTATTCGAACGTCTGCGAGCGGCAAGGCCGGGACGACGCCATGCGCGAGTACAACTTCGACGGCCTCGTCGGCCCGACGCACAACTACGGCGGGCTGTCGCGAGGCAACGTCGCGTCGACGGCGCACGGTGGCCGGGTGTCGAACCCGCGCGCGGCCGCGCTGCAGGGGCTCGCGAAGATGCGGTTCGTCTACGACCTCGGCGCGGGCCAGGCGGTGCTGCCGCCTCAACCGCGACCGAGCCTCCACACACTCCGGCGGCTCGGGTTCACCGGGCTCGACGAGGAGGTGATCGCGCGCGCCGCCCGCGAGGGGGATCACCTGCTCCGGCTCTGCTCGAGCGCGTCGTCGATGTGGGCCGCGAACGCGGCGACCATCGCGCCGTCGGCGGACAGCGCGGACGGCCGGGTGCACCTCACCGCGGCGAACCTGGCGGCGATGTTCCATCGCGCGATCGAGGCCGACACGACGTGCGCGGTCCTGCGCGCCATCTTCGCCGACGAGGGGCGGTTCGTCGTCCACGCGCCCTTGCCGTCCGCGGCGCACCTGTCGGACGAGGGGGCGGCGAACCACATTCGGCTCGCCGGGCGAAACGGCGCGGTCCACCTCCTCGCCTGGGGCCGGAGCGCGTGGGAGTCGGTCGACGGTCCGGCGCGGTTCCCGGCGCGCCAGACTCGCGAGGCGAGCCACGCGATCGCGCGGCTGCACCAGCTCGCGCCCGAGCGCACGCTGTTCCCGCGCCAGCATCCCGCCGGCATCGACGCGGGGGCGTTCCACACCGACGTGCTGGCGGTCGGCCACGGACGGTTCCTGATCATGCACGAGCTCGCGTTCGCCGAGCGCGAACGGCTCGTCGCCGAGCTCCGCGCGCTCATGGGCGACGAGCTCCGGGTCCTCGTCGCGACCGAGGGCGAGCTGCCGCTCGCGGACGCCGTCGCGGCCTATCCGTTCAACTCCCAGCTCCTCGAGCTGCCGGACGGTTCCCTCGTCCTGCTCGCCCCCGAGGAGAGCCGGGAGAACGCGCGCGCGCGGGCGTTCCTCGAGCGGGTCGTCGCCGAGGACGACGCGGTCACGGGCATCCACTACCTCGACCTGAACCAGTCGATGAACAACGGCGGCGGCCCCGCCTGTCTCCGTCTCCGCGTCCCCCTGACGGAGGAGGAGGTCCGCGCGGCGTCGGCCGACGTGTTCTTCTCGCCGGAGCTCCACGCGCGCCTCGTCGCCTGGGTCGAGCGCCACTACCGCGACCGCCTCGTCCCCGCGGATCTGGCGGATCCGGCGCTCGCGCGCGAGGGGTTCACCGCGCTCGACGAGCTCACCGCGATGCTGAGGCTGGGATCGGTGTACGAGTTCCAGCGGTGAGGCGGCCCGTCGGGTTGCGGGCCCGAAGCCGGTGGATGGGTCTCCGGGTGGAGGCGCCGTTGCGCCGGGAGCGGCGCGTCACTCGGCTTCGACCGGCACCTCGTAGATCTCGGCCGTCGGGTGGCCAGCCCGCTCGTGCACCTTCAGCACCGCATCCTTGCTCGGCCCCTCCGACAGGCAGAACGCCTTCCCGCTCTCCGGATCTGCCCACGCCTTGATGAAGTGGACGCCCTCCTCCCGCTCGACCGCCTGGTCTTGCGCATGCGCCTTGGCCAGCTGCTCGTGGGTCACGCCCTTGAATCCGCTGTGCACGTCCATGAATCGGCTCATCGGCGGCCTCCTTCCGCCCAAGGTACCCACGTAGTTCCGACTCGACCAAGCCGCGCGCGCCTGAATCCGTCGCGCCGCGCCGCGCCGCGCCGCGCTACGCTGGCGCGTCCTTTCGGGCTCGCGCGATCTTCTCGATCCATGCGGCGAACGCCTCGACGAATTTGTGGAGGAGCTCGCGCGTGCCGTCGTTCGTCAGGTTGCCGTTGCCGTCGAGGAGCGCCGCGACGCCGCCGATGTACGCCTCCGGCTGCTGCATGGCGGGCATGTCGAGGAACACGAGCGACTGGCGCAGGTGGTGGTTCGCCCCGAACGCGCCGACCGCGCCGGGCGAGACGCTCACGATCGCGGCAGGCTTGCCGGCCCAGGCGCTGTGGCCGTGCGGGCGCGACGCGACGTCGATCGCATTCTTGAGGACGCCCGGGACGGAGCGGTTGTACTCGGGCGTGACGAACAGCACCGCGTCGACGGCCCTCACGCGTTTGCGGAACTCGGTCCACTCGGCGGGCGGGTTCGCGTCGAGGTCCTGGTCGTAGAGCGAGAGCTGCCGGATCTCGAGGATGTCCAGGGTGAGCGAGGTCGGGGCGAGCGCCGCGATCGCCTTCGCGATCTTCCGGCTGTACGACTCCTTGCGCAGGCTGCCGACGAGGACGGCGACGTTTCGCGGGGTTCCCATGGTCCCTCCTGCGGGCGCGGCGGCAGCGCCGCGACTGGGTGCGGCGGGTGTAGCGCCGGCAGGGGCGCGCGGCCCGACCGAGGAGGGGCCGGCCGTCCGTCGGTCCGCTACGGCTCGAGCCGGTCGCGCAGCCGGTAGCCCACTCCGGGCTCGGTGACGAGGAGGCGCGGCCGCGCCGCATCCGCCTCGATCTTCTTCCGCAGCTCGGCCATGTGGACCCGGACGTAGTGAACCTCGGTGGCGTTCGGCCCCCACACCTCCTTCAGGATCTGCCGGTGGGTCAGCACCTTGCCGGCGTGGCGGGCGAGGAGCGCGAGGAGGCGGAACTCGGTCGGGGTGAGCCGGACCTCGCGCCCGTCCACGTTCACCTCGCGGCGAGCGAGGTCGATCCGGAGCGGCCCGACGTCGATGACGGGCTCCTGCTCCGGCGCGGCGCGGGCATGGCGGAGCGCGACGCGCAGGCGCGCGAGCAGCTCGTTCACGCCGAAGGGCTTCGTGAGGTAGTCGTCCGCCCCCGCATCGAGCGCGTTCACCTTGTCCTCCTCGCGCCCGCGCGCGGAGAGCACGATGATCGGCGCGCGGGTCCACTCGCGCAGGCGGCGGGCGAGGTCGATCCCGTCGCCGTCGGGGAGCCCGAGGTCGAGGAGGAAGACGTCCGGGTTGTAGCTCGTGGCGAGCTGCTCTCCCTCGCGGACCCCGCCCGCCTCCACGAGGCGGTAGCCGTGCGAGGTGAGCGCGGCGCGGAGGAAGCGGCGCATCTGCGGCTCGTCTTCGACGACGAGCACGAGCGGCTCCGTTCCCGTCATGCCGCCGCCCCTCCTCCCGCCTCGGCCGACCGCGGTGGCGGCTCGGCCGGGAGCGGGAGCGTGAGCCGAAACACCGCGCCGCCCCCCGGGCGATTCGCGGCGGAGAGGCGGCCGCCGTGCGCCTCGGCGATGGCCCGGGCGATCGGGAGGCCGAGCCCGACGCCTCGGACGCCGCCGTGATCGCCGCGCTGAAATCGCTCGAACACGCTCTCCTCCTCGCCGGCCGCGAGCCCAGGTCCGCGATCCGCGACGTCCACGACGAGGGTTCCTCCTTCCCGCGCGGCGCGGATGTCGATGTCCGAGCTGGGCGGCGTGTACTTGGCCGCGTTCTCGAGCAGGTTGAGGAAGAGCTGCTCGACGAGCACCGGGTCGATCGAGAGGAGCGGCACGTCGTCGGCGATGGCCGTCGTGATCTTGCGCGCCGCCAGCCGCCGCTCGAGTCGGGTGAGCGCCCCGCCGATCACCTCGACGAGCGGGACCCACTCACGCTTCGGCTCGACCGCCCCGGAGTCGAGCCGCGTCATGTCGAGCAGGTTCGAGACGAGCCGCTCGAGCCGCTCCGCCTCTTCGCAGACCGTCTCGACGAGATCGCGGCGCAGGGCAGGGTCGAGCGCCGCCTCGTCGCGGAGCATCGTCCCGGCGCCGGTGATCGCGGCGAGCGGTGTCCGCAGATCGTGGGAGACGGCGGAGAGGAGGCCGCTCCGAAGCTCCTCGGTCTTCACCCGGAGCGCCGCCTGGCGGGCCTCCTCCGCGAGCCGGACGCGGTCGAGCGCGAGCGCCGCCTGCCTCGCGAAGGCGTCGAGGAGCGTCCGCTGCTCCGAGCCGAGCCGGCGCTCGCCGGGGGACCGCAGCGCGAGCACCGCCACCACCTCCGCCCAGGTGCGGAGCGGCACGCAGAGGACCGCCTCGCCCGCGTTCGTATCGGTGCCCCGGCCGGCCACCTGGGCGTGATCGTGCGCCCAGCGGGCGACGGCGAGCTCGGACGGACCGAGGACCGCGTCGTCGGGGTGCGCCGCGAGCGCAACGAGCTCGTTCACCCCGGCTGCGCGCAGGAAGACCGCGGGCATCCCGAACGCCTCCGAGACCCTCCGGACGCAGACCGCCGCCACGCCCTGCGCGTCGAGGGCGGCCCCGAGGTCGCGGCTCACCGCGAGGAGCGCGGCGGTCCGGCGCTCGCGCGCTACCGCGTCCTGTCGCTCCTCCCGGAGCTTCAGGGTGAGGGTGGAGATGACGACGCTCACGCCGAACATCATGATGAAGGTGAGGACGTACCGCGCGTCCGCGACGTCGAGCGTGTACCGGGGCGGGACGAAGAAGAAGTCGTACGCCGCGACGGCGAGCGCCGCCGCGAGGAGCGCCGCGCGGCGCCGCGTGGTCGCCGCGGCGATCATGACTCCGAGGAGGAACAGCATCTCGACGTCGGGAACGTCGAGGAGCGCCTTCGTCGCGAGCGCGAGCGCGGTGGCGGCGGCGATGATCGCCGCGGCGCGCAGGTAATCGCTCATGGACCAGACTCATGCACCACCGGTCCGTTCGGTCAAGCGTGGCGGGCCGAGGTGCCGGTCGAGCGTGCGGTTGGGGGAGGACGGTCACGCACCCATGGTGAATGGTGTCCTTCTATACGTCTCAGCCGGCGACTCGCGGGGGCCGCGATCCGCCAAGACGCCGCGCCCCCATCTTCACGCCGGCTGGACGCGCACGCCTCCCAGGCCGAGGAGCTTCACGCGTCCTTCCCGGCGGGTCTACGGCGGCAGGGATCACCGCCTGGCCGCGGCTGCCCCCGCCGGCGCGCCGAGCCGCCGGTCGAGCGCGAGGTCGAGGAGGAGCACGTTCACGCGCGGCTCGCCGAGCACCCCGAGATCTCGCCCCTCGAGCAACTCCTCGACGAGGCTCCGGATGCGCTCCGGCGCGACGCCGCGCGCCTTCGCGACGCGCGGTACCTGCCAGAGCGCCGCGGCGGGCGAAAGATGGGGATCGAGCCCGCTGCCGGACGCGGTCACGAGCTCCACCGGCACCGGGCCGGAGGCATCCGGATTGTCCTTCGCGAGCTGGTCCGCGAGCGCGGCGGCGTGGTCGTGGAGCTTCTTCGAGGTCGAGCCGAGATTCGAGCCGCCCGAGGCGAGCGGGTCGTAGCCCTTCTCGCCGGCCGCCGACGGCCGCGGCTGGAAGTAGGCCGGGTTCGAGAACCCCTGCGCGAGGAGCTCCGAGCCGACCACCTTCCCGGCGTCGTCGCTGACGAAGCTGCCCTCGGCCTGGCGCGGGAACAGCACCTTCGCGACGCCCGTCACGACCAGCGGATACACGAGCCCCGTCAGGACGAGCGTCACGACGGTCGCGCGGATGGCGGGCAGCAGGTGATCGATCATCCGGTCCTCGCGCGGCGTCATCGCGCGCGACGGAGACGTGAGGCGGGGGGCTGCGGCGGCGCTGTCTCTCATGGCGTCCCCCTAGACCAGGCCCGCGGCGGCGAGCGCCACGTCGATGAGCTTGATGCCGACGAACGGGGCGACGACGCCGCCGACGCCGTAGACGAGCAGCGACCGGCGCAGCACCGCAGCGGCGCCGAGGGGGCGATACTTCACGCCCCGCAGCGCGAGCGGGATGAGCGCCACGATGACGATCGCGTTGAAGATGACTGCCGAGAGGATCGCGCTGAACGGGGACGCGAGGTGCATCACGTCGAGGGGGGCGAGCTCCGGGTGCGCCGCCACGAACAGAGCGGGGAGGATCGCGAAGTACTTGGCCACGTCGTTCGCGATCGAGAACGTCGTGAGGGTGCCGCGGGTCATGAGGAGCTGCTTGCCGACCTCGACGACCTCGAGGAGCTTCGTCGGATTCGAGTCGAGGTCGACCATGTTGCCGGCCTCCTTCGCGGCCTGCGTGCCCGTGTTCATCGCGACGCCGACGTCGGCCTGCGCGAGGGCGGGGGCGTCGTTCGTGCCGTCGCCCGTCATGGCGACGAGCTTCCCCTTCGCCTGCTCGTCCTTGATGAGGCGCATCTTGGCCTCGGGGGTCGCCTCGGCGAGGAAGTCGTCCACCCCCGCCTCGCGCGCGATCGCCGCGGCGGTGCGCGGGTTGTCGCCGGTGATCATGACGGTGCGGATCCCCATCGCGCGGAAGCGATCGAACCGCTCCTTGATCCCACCCTTCACCACGTCCTTGAGGTGGACGATCCCGAGCACCCGCGCTCCCTCGCACACGGCGAGCGGCGTGCCGCCGCTGTCGCCGATGAGGGCGGCGGCCGACTCGACGGCGGAGGGGAGCGTCCCGCGCGCCACCTGCACGTGCTTCGCGATGGCGTCGACCGCGCCCTTGCGGATGACGCGACCGGCGACCTCGCAGCCGCTCATGCGGGTCTGCGCGGTGAACGGGATGAACTGGTGCTCGCCGTGGTTCACCTCGCGACCGCGCAGCCCGTAGCGCTCCTTCGCGAGCACCACGATGGAGCGCCCCTCCGGCGTCTCGTCGGCGAGGCTCGCGAGCTGCGCCGCGTCGGCGAGGTCCTCCACCTTCACCCCCGGCGCGGGGATGAGCTCGGTGGCCATGCGGTTACCGAGGGTGATGGTACCGGTCTTGTCGAGGAGCAGCGTGTCCACGTCGCCTGCAGCCTCGACCGCGCGTCCGCTCATCGCGAGCACGTTCTTGCGGAGAAGGCGGTCCATGCCGGCGATCCCGATGGCGGAGAGGAGGCCGCCGATGGTCGTCGGGATGAGGCACACGAGGATCGCGACGATCGCGGTCGAGGAGAGGGCGATCGACGAGTACCGCGCGATCGGTACGAGCGTCACGCAGGCGAAGAGGAAGATGATCGTGAGCCCGACGAGCAGGATGTGGAGCGCGATCTCGTTCGGCGTCTTCTGCCGGGCCGCCCCCTCGACGAGCGCGATCATGCGGTCGAGGAAGGACTCGCCGGGATCGACGCCGATCCGGATCACGAGCCGGTCGGAGAGGACGCGCGTGCCGCCGGTGACCGCCGAGCGGTCCCCGCCCGACTCGCGGATCACCGGGGCCGACTCGCCGGTGATGGCGGACTCGTCCACCGAGGCGATCCCCTCGACGATCTCGCCGTCGCCGGGGATGAACTGCCCCGCCTCGACGACGACCATGTCGCCCTTGCGCAGGGCCGACGCGTCCACGCTCACCTCGCGCCCGCCCACGAGCTTGCGGGCCTTGATCTCGCGGCGCATGCGGCGGAGCGAGTCCGCCTGGGCCTTGCCGCGCCCCTCCGCGACCGCCTCGGCGAAGTTGGCGAAGACGACCGTGAACGAGAGCCAGAGACTGACGCTCAGCGTGAACCAGCCGGGCGCCGCGCCGGCCGGGTGGAGGAAACGATCGCGCAGCCAGAGGATCGTGGTGAGGACGCTGCCCACCTCGACGACGAACATCACCGGGTTCTTCGCGACGTGCCGCGGGTCGAGCTTGCGGAAGCTGTCGATCGCGGCCTGGCGGACGATGGCCGGATCGAGGAGCGCGAGCTGCTTCGCCTTGGGGGTCGGCATCGCTAGAACACCTTTCCGTGCAGCGCCGCGAAGTGCTCGAGCACCGGGCCGAGCGAGAGGGCCGGGAAGAAGGTCAGCGCGCCGACGATGAGGATCACCGCGACGAGCAGCACCGTGAAGGTGACCCCGGTCGTGGGGAACGTGCCGGGCCCGGCGGGCACCACCTTCTTGCCCACCATCGCGCCGGCGATCGCCAGCGCCGGGACGATCATGAGGAAGCGCCCGGCGAGCATGTCGAGCGCGCCGGTCACGTTCCAGAATTTCGTGTTGCCGCTCAGCCCGGCGAACGCCGACCCGTTGTTCCCGGCCTGGCTCGAGTAGGCGTAGATCATCTCGGACAGGCCATGGGGCCCGGCGTTGTTCAACGGCGAGACGCCGTAGGGCGCGACCGCCGCCCAGGCCGTCAGGCCGAGGACGAGGATCGGGAAGATGAGGACGTACAGCATCGCGAGCTTCATCTCGCGCCCCTCGATCTTCTTCCCCAGGTACTCGGGCGTGCGGCCCACCATCAGGCCGGCGATGAACACGGTCAGGATCACCATCACGAGCATCGCGTAGAGCCCCGCGCCGACGCCGCCGAAGATCACCTCGCCGAGCTGGATGTTCACGAGCGGCACGAGCCCGCCGATGGGCGTGAAGCTGTCGTGCATCGAGTTCACCGCGCCGCAGGAGGTGTCCGTGGTGACGGTCGCCCAGAGCGCGCTGTTCGCGACGCCGAACCGGACCTCCTTCCCCTCCATGTTGCCGAGGCCGCGGTCCGAGGTGACCCCCGCCACGGCCGCGTTCCCGGCCGCCTCGGCGTGATAGCTCACCCCGACGCCGGCGAGGAACAGGACCGCCATCGCCGCGAAGATGGCCCAGCCCTGGCGCGTGTCGCGCGCCATCTTGCCGTACGTGTACGTGAGCGCCGCGGGGATCGCGAAGATCAGCACCAGCTCGAAGAAGTTGGTGAGCGGCGTCGGGTTCTCGAACGGGTGGGCGCTGTTGGCGTTGAAGAACCCTCCGCCGTTCGTCCCGAGCTCCTTGATCACCTCCTGCGAGGCGACCGGGCCGAGCGCGACCACCTGCTTCAGTCCCTCGAGCGTCGTCAGCTCGCGGTACCCCGACAGGGTCTGCGGGATGCCGAGCGCGACGAGCACGAGCGCGCCGACGATCGAGATGGGCAGGAGCACGTACACGATGGCGCGGACGAGATCGACCCAGAAGCTGCCGATCGTCTTCGCGCCCTCGGGGCCGGGACGGCGCGTCAATCCGCGCGCCAGCGCGAGGGCGATCCCGATGCCGACGGCGGCCGACGTGAAGTTGTGCCACGCGAGCCCCGCCATCTGCGTGAGGTAGCTCATCGTGCTCTCGCCGCCGTAGTTCTGCCAGTTCGTGTTGGTCGTGAAGCTGACGGCGGTGTTGAAGGCGAGATCCGGCGCGACCGCGCCGAGCTTCTGCGGGTTGAGCGGCAGGACGTGCTGGAGCCGCTCCATGGCGTAGGTCACGAGCACCCCGAGCGCGCTGAACACGAGCATCGAGGCGGCGTAGCCCTTCCAGCCCTGCTCCTTCCTGGGATCGACGCCGCACAGGCGGTACAGGAGGCGCTCGAACGGGCCGAGCACGCGCGGCAGCGGCTGCCGCTCGCCCTCGAACACCCGGTACATGTAGAGGCCGAGCGGCTTCGTGATCGCGAAGATCACGAGGGTATAGAGCCCGACCTGCAGCCAACCGTTGAAGGTCATGGCGATCCCCTAGAAGCGCTCGGGGCGGATGAGCGCGTAGGCGAGGTAGCCCGTGAGCAGCACGGAGAGCACGATCCCCGCGGCGTATTCGAACCCCATGACCTCACCTCACAGCCGGTCGCAGCCGCGCACGTAGGCGAGGCTGACGGCGAAGAACGCGACCGTGGCCGCGATGAACAGGATGTCGAGCATGTCCCAATCCTCCGGGCGAACGGCCGAGCGGTTCGCCGTGAGCGGTGACGAGCGCGAAGCCTCCAGTGCATCGGGGATGCCCGCGTCGCTGCGCGGGGTTCCGGAGGGCGGATGAGCCCGGCGCACCGCAATTCGCAATCCCGGCGGGGACCTCGCATTGCACCGCGCGAGAACCTTTCGTATGGCGCGCGTCGCGGCGACGACCCTGCGGCTCACCTTCACGGCCCCCCAGTGACGCCAGGTGAATGACCGTTGCGCCGAGCAGACGTACCCGCGGGTTGGCATGTCCCCTGCTCCGTCGAGCCACCATGGCGATCCCTGCTCCGCCGGCCCACGGCACGCTCGAGTCCGCCTCGGCCACGATGCGCGACGCGCTCCGGGTCCTCGCGACCGTGGCGCCGTACGACGTGCCGGTCCTCTTCCTCGGCGAGAGCGGGTCCGGGAAGAGCACGCTCGCACGGGCGCTCCACGCCGCCTCGCCCCGGCGCGAGCGCCCCTTCGTCTCCATCGACTGCCTGGAGCTCTCGGGCGGCCTTCCGGAGGTGCGCGTGCTCCACGAGCGGATCGCCGACGCGGACGGCGGGACCGTCCTCTTCGAGGAGATCGCCGCGCTGCCCGAGTCGCTCCAGGGCGCGGTGCTGGCGCTCTTCGAGCCGCAGCGCGCGGACGAGACCCGAAGGGCAGGGGTCCGCGTCGTGGCATCGACCCGGCGGGACCTCGACGCGGAGGTGCGCGCGGGGCGGTTCCGGGAGGATCTCCGTTCCCGACTCGACCTCGTCGAGATCCGCGTCCCGTCCCTCCGCGAACGGCCGGAGGACATCCTGCCCCTCGCGTCGTCGTTCCTGGGCGCGTTCGCGCCGATGATGGGCGTCTCGGCTCCCGCGCTCACGTCCGCGGCGGAGCAGGTGCTTCTCGCCCACGGTTGGCCCGGGAACGTCCGCGAGCTCCGGAACGCGATGCAGCACGCGGTGGTCGTCGCGCGCGGCCCGACCCTCGACGTCGAGGCGCTCCCGGTGCGCCTGTGGGGGGGGCGGTGAGTGCGAGGGCATGCGGGCCTCCGCGCGGCGAATTAGGGCTCGCCACGATGGCAAGGTCGAGGTAGCGATGGCGGCGATGACCACGGCGCGGCGCCCCAGCGCGCAGGACTTCCTCGAGCTCGTCGAGCGCGGGAAGCGCGGCCGGCTCAAGCTCTACATCGGGTTCGCGGCGGGTGTGGGGAAGACCTGGCGCATGCTCGAAGAGGCGCATGCGCTGAAGCAGCGGCGTGTCGACGTCGTCGGGGCGCTCATCGAGACCCATGGCCGTTCGGAGACGGCGGCGCTCATCCGGGACCTCGAGATCGTGCCGCGCCGCAAGCAGGAGTACCGGGGCGTGGTGGTCGAGGAGCTGGATCTCGAGGCGGTGCTCGCCCGGCGTCCGGCCGTCACGATCGTGGACGAGATTCCCCACACGAACGTGCCGGGGTCGAAGAATCGGAAGCGCTACCAGGACGTGCTCGAGCTGCTCGCTGCGGGGATCAGCGTGATCGGCGCGCTCAACATCCAGCACCTCGAGTCGCTGAACGACCTCATCCAGCGCAACACCGGGGTGCGTGTGCGCGAGACGGTCCCGGACTCGTTCCTGGAGCAGGCGGACCAGGTCGTGAACCTCGACCTCGCCGTCGAGGACCTCGTCGAGCGACTCAAGTCCGGGAAGATCTATCCCAAGGAGAAGATCCCCTGGGCGCTCGAGCACTTCTTCCAGGATCCGAACCTCGCGACGCTTCGGGAGCTGAGCCTGCGCGAGGTCGCGGAGAGCCTCGACCGGACGGCGGCGCAGGCGGCGCACCTCGGGACGCAGGCCACGCCGACCCGCGGCCGCGTCATGGTGGCGCTTTCGTCCAACCCGCCCCACGCGCTCGCGCTGCTGCGCCGCGGCTCCAGGATGGCGGGTCGGCTCAACACCGACTGGTACGTCGTCTACGTCGAGACGCCGCAGGAGGCGCCTCACCGGATCGACTCCGAGGCCCAGCGCCACCTGCTCGAGAACGTCGAGAAGGCGCGGGAGCTCGGGGCCGAGGTGGTCCGCCTCCAGTCGGACGATCCGGCCACGGCGCTCCTCGACTTCGCCCGCTCCCACCGCGTGAGCGACGTGATCGTGGGGCGCACCGAGCAGGCGCGCTGGCGGCGCCTCATCAAGCGGTCGGTCCTCCAGCGGCTGGTGGACGAGGGCGGCGGGCTAGACCTGCACATCGTGTCGTTCGAGGACGAGGAGGTCCACGCGTGAAGCCGGTGGTGCCATGACGCTCCGCGCGAAGCTCCTCGCCGCGCAGGCGCCGCTCGTGCTCGTGCTGCTCGTGTTCGGATTCGCCACCGCGAAGACGCTCACCGCGCTCGGCAGGAGCCCGGAGCTCATCCTGAAGGACAACTACCGGAGCGTGCTCGCGGCGGAGCGGATGCTCGACGCGCTCGAGCACCTCCAGGCGGCGGCGCTCGCGCGCGCGACGGGCCGGAAGGTCGACGATCTCACGGCGGAGCGCATCGCCGAAGGCTTCGAGGGCGAGCTGTCCGCGCAGGAGCACAACATCACCGAGGCCGGCGAGGACGCCGCCACGCGCCGTCTTCGTGAGCGCTGGATGCGGTACCGCGACGCGTTCGAGCAGACCGCCCAGCAGGTGCCCGCGGCGCGGCTCTCCCGCTACTTCGAGGTGCTCGACCCGGCGGCGGAACGGGTCCGCAAGGCCGCGAGCGAGATCCTCGCGCTGAACCAGGACGCGATGGGCCGCAAGAGCGACGGCGCGCGGAGGCTGGCCGAGCGGAACGTGACGATCGTCGCGGGAACCACGATCGCTGCGCTCCTGCTGGGCCTCGTCTCGTCGCTCGCGCTCACCGCGCGCCTGCTGCGCCCGCTGAAGGTCCTCTCCGGGACCGTCCGTCTGATCGGGGAGGGCGATCTCGAGGCGCGGGTGCGCGTGGAGGGCAAGGACGAGATCTCCGCGCTGGCGCGGGAGTTCAACACCATGGCCGACCGACTCGCCGAGTACCGGCGGAGCTCGCTCGGCGAGCTGCTCCAGGCGCAGCAGGCCTCGCAGGCCGCCATCGACAGCCTCCCCGATCCGGTGCTCGTGCTGGACGCCGCCGGCGGCGTCCTCAACCTCAACGGCGCCGCCGAGTCGATGCTCCACATGGGCGCGGGGGGGCCGGGGGTCTCGGTCGCTGCGCTCGAGCCGGAGCTGCGCGCGGTGGTGGAGCGCGTCCGGGAGCACGTCGCGTCCGGCCGCGGGGCCTACGTCCCCCACGGCTTCGAGGAGGCGGTGCGCGTCTCGTCGCCCGAGGGCGACCGCCACCTGCTGCCGCGCGCGACGCCGCTCTACTCCGAGCAGGGGATCGTCGTCGGGACGACGATCGTCCTGCAGGACGTGACGCGGCTGATGCGGTTCGACGAGCTGAAGAACGATCTCGTCGCGACCGTCGCGCACGAGTTTCGCACGCCGCTCACCTCTCTACGAATGGCGATCCACCTGTGCGCCCAGGAGCTGGTCGGGCCGCTGACCGAGAAGCAGGGGGACCTCATGGCAGCCGCGCGGGAGGATTGCGAGCGGCTCCAGTCGATCGTCGACGACCTGCTCGACCTCTCCCGGATCCAGGCGGGGCGGATGTCGCTCGCGGTCGAGCCACTCGACGCTGGCGGGCTGCTCGAGGCGGCGGCCGGCTCGCTTCGCTCCGCGGCGGATGCGGCGGGCGTGTCGCTCGCGGTGTCGCCACCGGCGACCCCGCTCGCGGTCCAGGCCGATCCGGAGCGCGCGCAGCTCGTGCTCACGAACCTGCTCGCCAACGCCGTCCGTCACACGCCGGCGGGGGGCCGGGTCGAGGTGCAGACCACGGTGGTCGGGGAGCTCGTCCGGTTCGAGGTGCGCGACACGGGAGAAGGGATCGCCCGCGAGCACCAGGATCGTATCTTCGAAAAGTTCTACCGCGTGCCCGGCGCGCGCTCCGGGGGCGTCGGCCTGGGACTGTACATCGCCCGGGAGATCGTCCACGCGCACGGCGGCGAGCTGGGCGTCGAGAGCGAGGCGGGGCGGGGGAGCACCTTCTGGTTCACCCTCCGGCTCGCCCCCGCGCAGGCCGCCGGCGCGACCGCGACGGCCTGATCGCCGCCCGCGCTACCGCGTCGGAACGCGGAGCACCTCGCGGGCGGCCGCGCGGCACGCCGCGTCGCATTCGTCGAAGGCGAGCGCGAACTCCGCCTGCTGCCGGCACCAGCTCGCCGGATGCGCTGCGTCCGGGCGCAGGCACACCGACCGGAGATCCTCGAGCGTGCGCGCCAGCACGGCGGCGCGGGTCGTGGGATCGAGCCGCACGACGGCGCGGCGCTCTCCCCCCCAGCTGCTCCACACGGAGGCAACCAGGGCGAGGAGCACGATCGCCAGCACCACTGCCTCGCGAACGAACGAGCGGCGGCGGTCGTCGCCGGCGTCCTCGCCTGGGGGCGGAGGGATGATCTCGACGAGGGAGGCCATGCTCCAACGTCCACAGCATTCGCCATGCCGCGGAGCGGAGCGCCGGGAGGAGCGCGGTCCGGACTGCGCCGCCGGAGCCGCACGCTGCAACGTGCATCGAAGGACCGGAAAGTGGCTTGCACTTGGCAATGTCGACCCGGCGACGGCGCAGGTGAAAAGCGACCGCGCGCGCCGATGCGCTCACCGCCCCCACTTCTTTCGCTTCCGCCACAAGGTGGACGCATCCACCCCGAGGATCCTCGCCGCGTCCTCGAGCGTCTTCGCCCGGGCCATCACCCGCAGGGTGTGCTCGCGCTCGATCTCGTCCGCGGTGAAGTCACCCCCGAGGCCGGGGTTCGTGGGCTGGGCAGCGATCCGCTCCGGGAAGCTCTCGGGCTCGAGGACCTGCCCCGGCGTCAGGATCAGCGCGCGCTCGATGGCGTTGCGGAGCTCGCGCACGTTGCCGGGCCACGCATACGCGGCGAGCACCTTCTCCGCCGCCGGCGAAAGATCGGGCGGCGCTCTCCGCGCCTGCCGCGCGAAGAAGGCGGTGAAGCGGCGGACGAGCGGGAGGATGTCCTCCGCCCGCTCCCGGAGCGGCGGGACCGTGATCTCCACCACGTTCAGGCGGTAGAGGAGGTCCTCGCGGAAGCGCCCTGCCTTCACCTCCGCCTCGAGATCGCGGTTCGTCGCGGCGACGATGCGGACGTCGGCGGTACGGGTCCGGTTCTCGCCGATGCGCTCGAACCTCTTCTCCTGGAGGAAGCGGAGCAGCTTCGCCTGCAGCGACGGAGAGATCTCGCCGATCTCGTCGAGGAACACCGTCCCGCCCTCGGCCGCCTCGACGCGGCCCTCCTGGTCCTTCACCGCGCCGGTGAACGCGCCGCGGGCGTGCCCGAACAGCTCGCTCGCGAGGAGCTCCTCCGAGAGCGTCGGGCAGTTCACCACCACGAACGGGCGCTCGCGGCGAGGGCTCCGCGAGTGGAGCAGCCTCGCGAGGACGCCCTTCCCCGTGCCGTTCTCGCCGCGCAGGAGCACCGAGACGTCGTGCGCCGCGGCGCGGCCGATCACCTCCAGCGCGGCATGCATGCGAGGCGAGGCGGTGTCGAGCACAACCTCGGGCTCGGCGTCCTCGAGTCGGTTCTCGAGATCCAGCACCCGCCGCTCGAGCTCGCGTCGCTCGCGCGCCCGCTCCACGAGGTGGGCGATCTGCGCCGGCGTGAAGGGCTTCGGCAGGTAGTCCTTCGCGCCGCGGCGCATCGCCTCCACCGCGGTGTCCACGGTAGCGTAGGCGGTGATGACGACCACCTCGAGCCCGGGGCGCTCCGCGAGGAGGCGAGGAAGGAGGTCGAGGCCGCTCTCCTGCGCGAGGCGCAGGTCGCAGAACGCGAGGTCGAAAGCCTCGAACCGGACCGCCTCCAGCGCGGCGGCCACGTTCGCGGCCTGCGCGACGTGGCAGCCGAGCCCCTCGAGGCAGAGGGCGAGCGTCGCACGGATGTTCTTCTCGTCGTCGACGACGAGGACGCGCAAGGGAGCGGGCGGCGTCTTGGAGGAGACAGTCATGGCTCGGTCACGTTGCAGGATGCAGGGATGCCCTCGGTCGCGAATTGCACTGTGCGGCGCCACGGCGCGCCGCCGCCCGCGGGAAACGCATTCTTACTCAAGCAAGTCAGGCGCATCGGGCACCCGCGCGCCGGAGGCATGCACGCTGCACCGCCCGGCGCGACCTCTCGCCCCGGAGCCGTGCAAGACCCATGACGCTCGCCACGCTGCGCAGGGCCGTTCTCGGCGCCCCCCGCGACATCACCGATCCGAAGACGTATCACCACATCTCGCTCATCGCATTCCTCGCGTGGGTGGGGCTCGGAGCGGACGGGCTCTCCTCGTCCGCCTATGGCCCGGAGGAGTCCTTCCGCGCGCTCGGCGACCGGCACTTCCTCGCGGTGGGGCTCGCCCTCGCGATCGCCTTCACCGTCTTCATCATCTCCTACGCCTATTCCCGCATCATCGAGCACTTCCCGTTCGGCGGCGGCGGGTACGTCGTCGCCTCGAAGCTCCTCGGGCCGCGCTTCGGGGTGGTCTCGGGCTCCGCGCTCCTCGTCGATTACGTCCTCACCGTGTCCGTGTCGATCGCCGCCGCGGCCGACGCGACCTTCAGCTTCCTGCCGGGCGCGTGGGTCGCCTGGAAGCTGCCGCTCGAGTTCGCCGGCATCGGTCTCCTCATGGTGATGAACCTGCGCGGGGTGAAGGAATCGGTGACCATCCTCGCTCCCATCTTCATCGGCTTCCTCATCACCCACGTGATCCTGATCGTCGGCGTGATCGTCGGGCGCGCTTCGGAGCTGCCGCAGGTCGCCCGCGAGGTCCACACCGGGTACCAGAGCGGCCTCGCGACGCTCGGCATGGGCGGGCTCGCGGCGCTGTTCCTGCGCGCCTACTCGATGGGCGCCGGGACATACACCGGCATCGAGGCGGTCTCGAACGGCCTCCAGATCATGCGCGAGCCGAAGGTGCAGACCGCGCGCAAGACCATGATCTACATGGCCACGTCGCTCGCGCTCACCGCGGGCGGCATCACGCTCGCCTACCTCCTCGTGCACGCCCGGCCCGTCGAGGGGAAGACGATGAACGCCGTGCTGGCGGAGGCGTTCGCGGGCGGGTGGGGGCGTTGGGGCCAGATCTTCATCTGGGTCACGCTCGCGGCCGAGACCGCGCTGCTGTTCGTGGCGGCGCAGGCGGGCTTCATCGACGGCCCGCGCGTCATGTCCAACATGGCGAACGACTCGTGGCTTCCGCATCGCTTCGGCCAGCTCTCCGACCGGCTCTCGATGCAGCACGGCATCCTCCTGATCTCCGTCGCGTCCGCGGCGACGCTGCTCTACACGCACGGTGACACGAGCACCCTCGTGCTCATGTACTCGATCAACGTCTTCCTCACCTTCTCGCTCTCCGAGCTCGGCATGGTCCGCTACTGGATCCGCGAGCGGCGGAAGTATCCGGACTGGTACCGCCACATCGTCATCCACGTCATCGGCCTCGTGCTCTGCCTCTCCATCCTGATCGTGAATCTGGTGGAGAAGTTCCGCGAGGGCGGCTGGGTCACGCTCGTCACGACGGCGCTGCTCATCGGGGTCTGCTTCCTCGTGAAGCGCCACTACGATCACGTGAAGCGCAACCTGCGCCGGCTGGACGACATCTCTGCCGCGCTGCCCGCCCATCCCGGCGCGGACGGCGAGCAGCTCGACCGGAAGCTCCCGACCGCGGTCCTCCTCGTCGGCGGCTACAGCGGCCTCGGGCTGCACCAGATCCTCGCGATCCACCGGCTCTTCCCCGGGACCTACGCGAACCTCATGTTCCTGTCCGTCGGCGTCATCGACGCCGCGACGATGAAGGGGGTCGTGGAGGTGGAGGAGCTCCGGCGGCGGACCGACGACGGGCTGCGCCGCTACGTGGACCTCGCGCGGCGGCTCGGCTTCCGCGCCGACTACCGGATGAGCGTCGGCACCGAAGCGGTCGCGGAGGCCGAGCGCCTTTGCCTCGAGGTGTCGAAGGAGTTCCACCGGTCCATCTTCTTCGCCGGGAAGCTCGTCTTTCAGAAGGAGCGCTGGTTCCAGCGCCTGCTCCACAACGAGACGGCCTACCAGCTGCAGCGGCGTCTCCAGCTCGCGGGCCTCAATGCGATGGTGCTTCCGGTGCGCGTCCTCGAGCCCGCGGCGGACGAGCTCGCCCGCGCCGCCTGACCGCTCAGCGGCGCGTCCGCTCCCGCAGGCCCCGCGCCAGCTCGCGTCCTGAAAGCAGCGCCCCCGCCGCGGCGATCCCGGCGGTCCCCTGTCCCCAGTGCCCGCCGGCGAGGAGCCCGACGAGCGGCACCAGGCAGAGCGCGAGCACCGAGGCGACGAGGACGAGGTCGCCGCCGGACGCGTTCCCGCCCGCCCCAGCGTCGCCATCCGGCGCGCAGGCCTCCGACTCCCTGACGACATGCAGCGGCGGCGGTCGCATCGAGGTGTCCGTTTGCGACGATACAGCGGGCCCGCGTCAGGGAACGCTCAGCGCCGAGCACTCCCGCATCAGGAAGACATCAAGCGCCGGATGCGCCTTGATGCCGCGTTGATGCGCACATGGTCCGTCTTGATCCGCTGCTGACACCACAAGGGGGTACCTACCGCCCTCCGCGGCGGAAGCGTTATGACCGGGCGCACTTCGCCACGCTCCTCGCCCGGCGCCCGGGTGGCGGACAGCACGTCCCGGCGCAGAGAGCCCCATGACAGAAGATCCGATGCGGAAATCCGCGGAACAGCCGAGCGTCACGCCGCCGCCCCCCGCGAACAGGCACAAGCTCCGCCACCTGCTGTTCGGGCCGCCGCGCGACGTGCAGGACCCGCGCACGCACCACACCATCTCGCTCATCGCGCTCCTCGCCTGGGTGGGGCTCGGTGCCGACGGCCTCTCGTCGTCCGCGTACGGTCCCGACGAGGCGTTCCGCGCGCTCGGACGGCACACCTACCTCGCGGTCGCGCTCGCCGTCGCGACGGCGGTCACCGTCCTCATCATCTCGGTCGCGTACTCGCAGATCATCAAGCGCTTCCCGTTCGGTGGCGGCGGATACATCGTCGCGACCGAGCTGCTCGGGCCGGGGGTGGGCGTCGTCTCGGGATCCGCGCTCCTCGTCGACTACGTCCTCACGATCTCCGTCTCGGTCGCGGGCTGCGGCGATGCGATCTTCAGCTTCCTGCCGCCCACGCTCGCGCCGTGGAAGCTCACGCTCGAGGCCGCGGCGATCGGGCTGCTCCTCCTGTTGAACCTCCGAGGCGTGAAGGAGTCGGTCTCCTTCCTCGCCCCGATCTTCGGCCTCTTCCTCGTCACCCACGCGATCCTCATCGTGGCCGGACTCGGGACTCACCTGCCGGAGGTGCCGCGCGTCGCGGCGGAGGTCTCGCACGGCTTCCGCTCCGGGCTCGCCGAGCTGGGAGCGGCCGGGCTCTTCATGGTGTTCGTGCGCGCCTACTCGATGGGAGCCGGAACCTACACCGGCATCGAGGCGGTCTCGAACGGCATCCAGATCATGCGCGAGCCGAAGGTGCACACGGCCCGCCGCACGATGGGCTACATGGCGGTCTCGCTCGCGGCCACCGCCGGCGGGATCCTCGTCCTCTACCTCCTCTTCCGGGCGGCGCCGGAGGAGGGCAAGACGATGAACGCGGTGCTGCTCGAGCGGTTCACGGGCGGCTGGCGGGTGGGCGGGCTCGGTGTTGGGCGCGGGTTCGTCGTCGTGACGCTCCTCGCGGAGGCGGCGCTCCTCGTCGTCGCGGCGCAGGCCGGCTTCATCGACGGCCCGCGCGTCATGGCGAACATGGCGACCGACTCGTGGCTGCCGCACCGGTTCGCCCAGCTCTCCGACCGGCTCACGATGCAGAACGGCGTCGTGCTCATGGGCGGCGCGTCGCTCGCGACGCTGATCTGGACCCGCGGCGACATCCTCTCGCTCGTCACGATGTACTCGATCAACGTGTTCGTGACCTTCTCCCTGTCGCAGCTCGCGATGCTCCGCTTCTGGTGGCGTACGAAGGGAGAGGGGCGCCGCCGCGGGTTCGTGATCCACGGCGTGGCCTTCGCGCTCTGCAGCGCGATCCTCGTCGGCACGGTCTACGAGAAGGGCGAGCAGGGCGGGTGGGTCACGATCGTCGTGACCGGGATCGTCGTCGGCCTCTGCTTCGTCATCCGGCGTCACTACCGCAACGTGCAGGCGAACCTGAAGCGGCTCGACACGATCCTCGAGGTGCTCCCGCCGCACAGCGGCGGCCCACGGCCGGTGCTCGACCCGAAGGCGCCGACGGCGGTGCTCCTCGTCGGCGGCTACGGGGGGCTCGGCGTGCACGCGCTCCTCACGGTGCAGCGGACCTTCCCCGGGTTCTTCAAGAACTTCGTCTTCGTCTCGGTCGGGGTCGTGGACTCCGCGTCGATGAAGGGCGTCGAGGAGGTGGACCGCGTCCGCCTGCGATCGCAGACCTCGCTCGAGCAGTACGTGGAGCTCGGGCACCGGCTGAAGCTCGCGGCCGACTTCCGGCTCGCCATCGGCACCGAGGCGGTCGCGGAGGCGGAGAAGCTCTGTGTCGAGGTCGCCCGCGAGTTCCCGCGCGCCGTCTTCTTCGCGGGGAAGCTCGTGTTCCAGAAGGAGCGCTGGTTCCAGCGCCTGCTCCACAACGAGACCGCGTACGCGCTGCAGCGCCGGCTCCAGTTCGACGGCCTCAACGCGATGGTGATGCCGGTGCGGGTGCTCGAGGCGGGCTAGCCGCCCGACCGGAGCGCGGGCAGCGGCGATGAGTCGCGGCCCCGCCGAGGGTCCTCCAACGGGGCGGCGGTCAGCGGAAGAACACGAACGTCACCGCGACGAACAGCGGCACGAGGATCGCTCCGCTCCAGAGCATGTAGCGGAAGAACCCCGGCATCTTGACGCCGGCGAGCTCGGCCATCGCCTTCACCATGAAGTTCGGTCCGTTCCCGATGTACGTGTTCGCGCCCATGAGCACGGCGCCGGCCGCGACGGCCTTCAGGATCGCCGAGCCCTCGGGGTGGGCGAGCAGCTGCCCGAGGTCGGCGGCGTCGGTGCCGAGGAGGCCGCTCCCGACGGACGCGAAGGTGAGGTAGGTCGGCGCGTTGTCGAGGAACGACGACAGGAGGCCCGAGGCCCAGAAGAACTGCCAGTGGGCGCGGACGCCCAGGTCCGCGCCGCGCGCGTTCAGGACGGCGAGCGCTGGGATCATCGTCGCGAAGATCCCGGCGAACAGCGCGGCGACCTCGACGATGGGCGCGAAGCTGAACCCGTTCTCTTCGCGAAGCGCGCGCCCCGTCGTGACCCAGGCGAGCGCGACCATGAGGAGCATGCCCGCCTCCTGCACGCCGGGCGGGAGGCGGAGCGTCCCCGCCGCGGCGAGGACCGCCACGACCCCCCCGAGCCACAGGAAGTTGAGGCCGCCCCCGACGTGGATCGGCACCTCGTGCGCGACCGCGAGCTCGTCGAGGTCGCCGGCCGTCGCGAGGTCCTCCTTGCGGAACAGGGTCGAGTCCACGACGTAGAAGAGGAGGAGGAGCGCGCCATTCACGAAGAGCCAAATGGGGAAGAGCCGGAGCGTCCAGAGGAACGGCACGCCGCGCAGGAACCCGAGGAAGAGCGGCGGGTCGCCGAGCGGAGTGAGGAGACCCCCGGCGTTCGCGACGATGAAGATGAAGAAGATGACGACGTGCGCCTTGTCGGTCCGGACGGAGTTCGCGCGCAGGAGCGGGCGCACGAGGACCATGGACGCGCCGGTCGTGCCGATGAACGAGGCGAGCACCGCGCCGATGGCGAGGAGGACCGCGTTGAGGCCGGGCGTGCCCGCGAGCGTCCCGCGCACGACGACGCCCCCGGAGATGACGAAGAGCGCGCCGAGCAGCACGACGAACGCCGCGTACTCGTGCGCCGTGTGGAAGACCGCGGGAGGGTCGAGCAGCCCGATCCAGAGCACCACCGGACCGCCGAGCACGAGCGAGACGAGCGCCTTGTTCCGGTTCCTCTCCCAGAACAGCGGCGCGGCGAGCGGAAGGACCGCGATGGCGAGGAGCATGAGGCCGAACGGCGCGACGCTCCAGGTCGGGAGACGCATCCCGAGTGCCTCGGCGCTCGCGCCGGCGGCGGCCGCGGAGCCGACGACGCTCACAGCGCGTCCTCGCCCCGCTCGCCGGTGCGGACGCGGATCGCCTCGTCCACCGGCGTGACGAAGATCTTCCCGTCGCCGATCCGCCCGGTCCGCATCCAGCGCTCGAGGTCGTTCAGGATTCGCGGCACCATCGGGTCAGGCACCACGAGCTCCACCTTCACCTTCGGTACGAAGTCCACGGCGTACTCCGCGCCGCGGTAGAGCGCGCCGTGTCCGCGCGAGCGCCCGAACCCCTTCACCTCGCCGACCGTGAGCCCGGTGACCCACGGGTTCCCGGCGAGCGCCGCGCGCAGGTCGTCGAGCTTCGACGGCTGGATGATCGCTTCGATCCGCGTCACGCCCGGCATCGTTGCACCGCGCGCGCCAGCGCGGCGCGTGTCGCCGCCGCGAGAAAGCCGCGCGCGCGGGCCCCGCGGCCCGGATCGCGTGCAGCAGGGTGCCCGCACGGTGTTCAGCGTCGCGTCGGGCACGGCGCGTCCCCAGCCTCAGGCCGGCGGGAGCACGTACCACTGACCCTTCGCGCCCTGCTCGCGCCGGAGGAGCCCTTCCTTCTCCATGTGCTCGAGGAGCCGCGAGAACGAGGAGAACCCGTACTCGCGCTCGTCGAAGTCGGGCTCGCGCCGGACGATCGCGGCCTTGATGGCCGACGGGTTCACGGGCGCGGTCGCCTTCGCGAGGATCGACGCCGCCGCCTCGCGAGCGACCTCCGGGATGACCTTCTCCTTCTCCGGCTCCTTCTCCTTCTCGCGGACGCCGCCCCCGCCGCCCTTCTCGCGGCTCGGCTCGCCGCGACGGCGGTGACCGCCCGTGCGGAGGTACACGAACTCGTCGCACGCCTTCACGAAGAGCGGGCTCGTGGACTCCTTCACGGCCATGCCGATGACCGTCCGGTCGTTCTCGCGGAGCTTCGCCGCGAGGGGACAGAAGTCGGAGTCGCCGGAGGCGATGACGAACGTGTCGATGTGCTCGCGCAGGTAGGCGAGCTCGAGCGCGTCGATGACGAGCCGCACGTCCGCGCCGTTCTTGCCGGCGCGCGTCGAGGGCGGGACGTCGATCATCTCGACGCCGTGATCGTGGAGCCGCTTCGTCGCGCCGGCGAACCGGGTCCAGTCGGCGTACGCACGGCGGAACACGACCTTGCCCTTCTCGAGGAGCACGTCGAGGGCCGGCTGCAGGTCGAAGTTGTCCGGGTCGAGCCCGGTGCGGGTGACGAGGTTCTCGAAGTCGATGAAGAGGGCGATGCGCTGGTCTTCGTCGTTGGGGTCGCGCTTCATGCAAGTCCTCCGGGCCATTGGGGCCCGCCGGGGGGCAACCTGACAGGCCGCGGGCCCCGCCGCAAGCAAAGCGACGGTCAGAGCGTCGCGGTAGGGTCCCGCCCCCATGACGCCCCTGCCCGCCCGCTTCCTCGCCTTCGTGGACGGATCCTGCCTCGTGAACCCCGGCGGCCCCGGCGGCACCGGCTTCGTCGTGCTCGACCGGTCGCGCGCGGTGCTCCGCTTCGGCGGAACCCGCTTCACCACCGATGGGCCGCACGCCGTCACGAACAACCGGATGGAGCTCCGGGCGGTGCTCGAGGCGCTCGACGGCCTGCCGGAGGGCGAGAGCGTCGAGGTCGTCTCGGACTCACGCTACGTGGTGGACGCGCTCTCGAAGTGGATCCACGGCTGGCGGCGCAAGGGGTGGCGCACGGCGGCCGGCGAGCCGGTGCTGAACCGCGACCTCATCGAGGCGGCGGACGCGGTCGGCCGTGCGCTCGCGGTCCGTTACAGCTGGGTCCGCGGGCACGACGGCCATCCGGTGAACGAGGTGGTCGACGCGCTCGCCCAGGCGGCGGCGCGCGGCGCGCCCGCGCCCACGGAGGACGACGTGCTCGTCGCGCTCCGCGCGGCAGGGGTCCTGCGGCAACGCGAGGACGCGGCGGGCTGAAGCCGGACCCCGGGCGGGGCTACCCCGCGCTCGGCGCGGGAGCGGCGGCGGCCTTTCCGGCGCGCCGGTCGGACGACGCGGTGCCACCCGGCCGCCGCGAGGCGCCGTCGAACACCGCGCCCCGCTCGACCGCGAGCGCGGGGGTCTCGACGTCGCCGCGCACGGTCGCGGTCCGGCGCAGCTCCACCGCCGCGGACGCCACGACGTCTCCGTTCACCTCGCCCTCGACGATGACCGTGCCGCAGGCGATGTCGGCGTCCACCTTCGCCTGCTCGCCGACGACGAGGACGCCGTCCGTCACGATCGAGCCCTGGAAGGTGGCGTCGATGCGGACCGTGCCGGAGAACGTGAGCTTTCCCTCGAGCCGGACGCCGCGGCCGAGCCTGAGATCCGCGGCGTGCGGCGCCGGCTCTGCGCGGGCGGGCTCCGTCCGAGCGGGCTCGACGCGGGCAGGCGCAGCGGACGCGACGCGCTCGGCGGCCGCCGGAGGCGGCGCGAGGACAGGCTCCGCGCGCATCCGCTCGGCGGAGCCGGTGGCGGTGGGAGCTGCGGGGTCGTCGAAGCCGGGCTTCTCGATCTTGTTCCAGAAGGACATGACACCTCTCCGTGTCTCGAGCGGACGAACCCTCTTACGCACAGCATGATGGGAGAATTCCCCGCGAGCAGCCGGGAAGGCGGGGGGTCGCGCGGCACGGCGGGGGGCGGGCCGCCGGACGGGGGGGTGGCCATCCGGCGGGCGCGTCCCGATGATGCCCAGATGGGCGACCGACCCCCCGTCCTCCCCGAGTGCGGGAGCTGCGCCGCCGTGTGGGGGAGGGGCGGCGAGGACGCGCGGATCGCCCGGATCGCCGCGAAGGTCGAGGGGCTCCGCTACGTGAAGGCGGAGGGCGGCGCCGTCCACGCCCGCTGGACCCGCGTCGAGGACACGATCGCGTTCGCGAAGCTCATGCGCTTTCGCCGGATCGGGCCGCTCCTCCCTCACAGCATCAGCGCGCCGCCGCTCACCGGCACGTACAGGCCGGTGAGGAACCGCGCCTCGTCGCCGCAGACGGCGAGGACCGCGCCGGCGACGTCCTCGGGGAGCCCGTTCCGCCCGAGGGGCGTCATCCGCGCCGACGCCTCCTTCGCGGCCGCGGGCAGCCCTGCGGTCGCGTCGGTGTCGGTGAGCCCGGGCGCGACCACGTTCACGCGGATGCCTTGCGGGCCGAGCTCGAGCGCGAGAGAGCGCGCGAACGCGTCGAGCCCGGACTTCGCGGTGCTGTGCGCGCAGAAGCCGGGTCCCGGCCGGCGCGAGAGGCCGCTCGAGATCGCGACGATGCAGCCCGACTTGCGGCTCATCATCCCCGGCACGACCGCCTTGCAGCAGTGGAACGCGGCGCCGAGCTCGCCGTCGAGCTTCGCCTGGAAGTCCGCCCAGGCGTACTCGACGAACGGCCGGATCGGGAATGAGATCGAGGCGTTCACGACGAGCGTGTCGATGGGGCCGAGCTCGCGCGTCGCGGTCTCCACCATCGACCCCACCTGCGCGGGGTCGCGGACGTCCGCCTTCACCGCGATGGCGCGCCGGTCGGCGCGCCGGAGGTCCTCCACGACCGCGAGCGCCTGCGGCTCGCTGCGGTGGTAGTTGACCGCCACCGCCGCGCCGTGGCGCGCGAGGAGCTTCGCCGTGGCCGCGCCGATGCCTCGGCTCGCGCCTGTCACGAGGACCACCCGGTTCTTCATCATGGCTCGAGCCTGCGCCGGGTCCGGCCCGCGCGCCGTGACCAGCGTCAGGCGTCGATGCCGCACCCCGACGAGGCGCCGGGCAGGTGTCGTTTCCCGCGTAGCGTCGTGAACCACCGCCCGCTGCCGCCCGGGTTGCGCCACCGTTGGATCTGCTGAGCCGGTGGCCGAGCGCGGTGATCGCGCCGGCCGGAAACTTCCCCGCCGGCTGACTCCGAGTGACCCTGCGCGGAGCGCGCCGGGCATCGGGCTCGGCCTCAAAGTAAAGTGCCCGCCACGGTATGAGGCCGCGCGGGCTTCGGCTGGTGCAAGTTCGGCTCACGACCGGGCTTACCAGCGAGGAGTACGTTAGCCAGAAGGGCTGGGTCATCCTGCTCCCGGACTTCCTCTGCTCGCGGCTCACGGGCACGCTCGCCGAGGTGGAGAGGGTGGTCGCGGCGGTGGAGGTCGCGCCGACGCAGGAGGCGGCGAGCGAGGTGCTCCGGCCGGACATCGAGTTGCCCGGCGCTCTGCGGTGGCTGCGCAGGCGCATCCGGCTCGTGCACGCCGGCCTCGCGGCCGCCATCGGTCTTCTGCCCGTACTCCTCGCGAAGTGTGAGCCCACCGTTCCCTCGATCCGCTAGGCGCTCGGTGCCGAGGTCGCCCTCGTGTGCCTGCGGGACCAGGCGGCGCTGCACCTCGGCGCGCTGCCGCCGCCGCTCGGTTTCGGCCCCCGGCCTCTGCGGCGGCGCCCCTCGCCCACCGCCCTCCAACAGGGAACGGGGCCGGACCCACCGTCCGGCACGCGGTAGTCCCGTCGTCGCCCCGATCCCGGGGCCATCGACGACGGAGACGAGCCGTGAATGACGACGTGAAGCAACATTCGGAGGAGGTCGCCCTGTTCCGCTTCGGAGTGATCGGGGACCTCGTGCACCTTCCGCGAGGCGCGAAGGGGCTCTACGAGCGGCTCCGGGAGAAGGCCGAAATCGACTACCGGATCCCCGGCTCGCTCCGGGGGCGGGTCGCGCCGGAGACGATCCGGCACTGGCTCAGGGACTATCGCAAAGGAGGCCTCGACGCGCTCAAGCCCCGCGTGAGGTCAGACCACGGCCGGTCCCACCCCTTGCCGCGGGAGGTCTCGGACCTCCTTGTCTCGATCAAGGACGAGAAGCGCGAGCTCTCGGTCCAACTCGTCATCCGCGAGGCGCTCGCCACCGGGAAGATCCCCGAGGGCCTGCCGCTCGCACCGAGCACGGTACACCGGCTGCTCTCCCGCGCCGGGCTCATGGCGAAGGAGCCGGGCGAGCCGTCGTCCAAGGACCACCGGCGCTTCGCCTTCGAGAAGGCGGGCGACCTGTGGATGAGCGACGTCATGCACGGCCCGGCCGTCACCGTCGCCGGCAAGAAGCGCAAGGCGTACCTCATCGCGTTCATCGACGACGCGACGCGGGTGATCCCCTACGCCGCCTTCGCCCTCTCCGAGAGCACCGCCGCCTTCCTGCCGGTGCTGAAGGAGGCCGTGCTCCGCCGCGGCGCGGCGTCGCCTTTTCGTCGACAACGGGAGCGCCTTCCGCTCCCACCAGCTCGCGCTCGTCTGCGCGAAGCTCGGCATCACGCTCATCCACGCCCGCCCCTACCATGCCGATCTCCAGAGCCTCGACGCGCTCAACCGGCGCCTTTGGGCCTGGGTCGAGGGCGAGTACCACCGCTCGCCGCACCGCGGCCTCGATGGCGCGACGCCGCTCGACAAGTGGGCCGCCCTCGCCGACGAGGTCCGCTACCTCGGCCTCGACATCGACGACCTCTTCCTCAACGAGGCGAAGCGGATAGTCGCGAGGGATCGGACCGTGAGCCTCGACGGGATCGTCTACGAGGTCGACGCCACGCTCGTCGGCGAGGTGGTCACGCTGCGCCACGATCCGTCGAAGCCGGCCGCACGTTGCAGGTGTGGACCAAGGGCAAGCTGGTCCAGGAGGCGAAGGTGGTCGACCTCCACGCCAATTGCTTCGTGAAGCGCGAGAAGCCCGAGGGGCTGCGCCTCGCTGACCTCGCGAAGAAGGAGGACTGACCGTGTACCGAAAGCACTTCGGCCTCGCCCGCCACTCCTTCGCCAAGGACCTCGCCGTCAAGGACCTCTTCGCCTCCGCCGCCGTGACCGAGCTGGAGGTGCGCCTGCGCCACCTCCTCGACCTGCCCGGCATCGGCCTCGTCACCGGCGAGCCCGGCGGCGGCAAGACCACCATCTGCCGCAAGGTGGTCGCCTCGCTCCACTCCGGCCTCTTCCGCGTCTTCTACGTGCCGCTCTCCCTCCCCGCGATCCCCTGGCTGCGCTCGCTCTTGCACCGCCTCGAGCAACTCGACGGCGAACGGCAGATCACGCTCCTGTAGGCACCATCGAAGCTCATGGCCGCGGTCGGTTGGAACGATCCCGTAAACGAGCCCGCGCCCGCGCCCGACGAAGAGCCGGGCTCGGGCTCGGGCGCGTTCACGGGGCTCAGCTCAGCGATCGGGCCCTGATGCCTGAAGCCTCGGCGGTTCCAGTCGTGCGGGGTCGTTTAGAGGAACCTCGCGTTGTGACGCAGGATGCGCCGGCGGACGGGGTCGATCTCGTCCGGGTCGAGGATCCCGCGCTCGACGAAGAACTGGCCGATGGGCCGCTGCAGCCGGAGCTGCTGGCCGAGCACGGCGAGGAGCTGGAACGAGGAGAGGAAGCCCTCGCGCACCGCCCACTCGCCGAAGGGGATCCCGCCCGCGGCCGCCTCGCGCCGCCGCTCGAGGAGCTCCGCGACGTCCTCGGGGTCGAGGAAGCCGAACTCGACGGCGATCCGCCCGACGGGCGGGCGCTGCGCGCGCTGCACGCGATCGCCTCGACGAGGTCGCTCCAGCCCGCGCGCCCCGAGTAGTAGAGGTACTCGGCGAAGCGCAGCCGCCGCCGGGGAGGTCCTGCGGCCGGACGCCGGCGCGGACTCGCGGGCCGCCGCCGCGGGCGGCGGGCGGCGGAGCCGGCCTCGGAGCGGGCTCGGGCGGGCGGTGGACCCGGACGCGCTCGGCGGTCCGTGCCCGGGCCGGGCGCGCGGAGCGCGGCGCCGCCGGCCGGGCGGCGCGGGGGAGCGTCCCGGAGCCGACGGTCGAGAGGACCCGGTAGGCGGCGGTGACCGCCTCGAACTCGCGGGCGAGGTCCCGCTCCGCCCGAGCGATCGGGCGCGATCGGGGTGGGTCTCGAGCGGCCGCCGCCGGTAGGTGGACTTGAGCGTCTCCCTCTAGGAGGCGCCTTCGTCGGCGAACGCCGGCCCGTACAGGACCCGGCCCGCGCGGAGGACGTCGTCGAGCGTGATCTCCTGCGTCTCGAGCACCCGGCCGCTCCGGCGCGATATCGCCCGCTACCATGGGTAGCGCGCGTACGGCCGGGCGGCCAGATTTTTGGCTGGCCTGGAATGCGACGGGCGGACCGGATGAGTCCGGGCCGCCCGCCATTCCTTTCGATGAATACCGAGCGAGCCGCTCGCCTGGCTACAAAGGCGGGAGCGCGCCGCCAGAGGTCACTGATTCGGGATCGGGTTGTAGTTCGCGTCGTAGCAGCCCACGACCTTGTCCTCGCCTGGAACGAGGTTGTGCCCGCCGCTGAGGCGCGAGTTTCCCACCTGTACCGTGTTGTTGGCGCCACCCGCCAGCTTGCCGATTGCCTGATAGGCCCCGGAGAGGTTCGAGTTGTTGATCGCGAACGGCCCGTCGCCGCCTCCAGGGCCGTTGTTGTTCTTGTCGATGAGGCCGTAGGCGGACCCGCTCAGGACGGATCCGTCGACGGTGAAGTGGGAGCCGGAGAGCGCAGCGGCGTCGACCGGAGCTGGCGCGGCGACGGTGACGTCCACCCGCGAGTTACGGATCGTCGCGCTCGTGAAATCGTACGTGAGGATTCCGTAATTCCCGTTGTCGACCGTGGCCGTCGAACGGATGATGATCTCGCTGTTCACGATGGTCCCGGCACCGCCTTCGACCATGACGCCGTAGAGCGAGCCGGATCCCGTGACCGAGATGACGCTGTCGCGGATGGTCGGGTTGGACGACACGATCGCCTCGGCGTCTCCTGCGCCCGTGACCTCGAGGACGCTCTTCGAGAGCAGCACGCTTCCGCGCGTATAGAGCGGGATGTCGGTGCCCGCGGAGAGGAGCCTCGAGTCGTGGATCTCGAGGGGGCCGTCCTGCTGGGAAATCCCGCTCCACCCGTACGAGCCCTGCGCCGGGGGCATCTTCAGCGTCACGTTCCGAAACACGACCGGAGCGCTGTGCGCCCCGATGCTCACGCCGATGCGCGAGCGCTGCTGGATGGTGAGGTTCGCGACCGAGAACCCGGCGATCATCGACGCCGCGCTCGTGATGGCGGGGTTCGTCCCGTCGTCCTGCAGGATGGTGGCGTCCGGTCCGCTCCCGACGAGGCTCACGTAGTCCTTTATCACGACGGACTCGGTGTACGTGCCGGCCATCACCTTCACCACAAACGGATTCGTGGCGCTCGCCGTCGTGATCGAGTTGATCGCGGCCTGGATCGTCGCGAAGGTCCGCACGCCGTCCACCGGCGCCGGCTGAACGATTCGCACGTTGTCCGGGATGTTCCACGGGTACTTCGTCGTCCCGCCGGCGGCGAGGCTACGGCCGGGCGCGAGCCCGAGGAGCACGATCAGCGCGCCTGCGGCGCGCACACCTACCTTCTGCATCGATGTCATCTGAGTCCCTCCCTCACGACGCCGCACGACATGTGCGGAGCGTGAGAGGGATCATACGCGGACCGTGAAGGTTCACTGAAACTCTTTACGGTCGGTTCGTGAGTCTCATAGCGCCGATCGCTTGGCCTGAGCCTGGTAGCCACAATGCGTGAACCAGCCCGCCGCGTCCGACCGGCCGATGAGGTCCATCGCCCTGGGCCACGTTCCCGAAGACCACGTGGCCGAAGTCGTCGGCCGGCGCTCTGCGCCCGCGCGTCGGCGCCATACGCTCCGCTGGCCAGCATGGTCGCTCGTGCAGGGAGGCGCGCTCCACAGGCAACACGGGCTCGAACTGTGGAACCTGCCTCCGGCGCTCCGCCCAGCAGACTCAAGGCGCGCAAGGTGAAGATCGAGGGATGCCGTATGCGGGAAATCCGCACGTACGGTTTGACGGGGGGCCGCTGGCGCGCACGTCTTGAACGGCGATGCCGGGGTCTACCCTACAGGGGTCGGGGAGGGGACCCGCGGTCGCGGCCTCTCGGTCGCGAAGCTGCTCAAGTGAATGGGCCCGCGTGCGTGCGCAATCGAGCGGCAATCTAATTGGGACGGCAGGCCAATCCGCGCGAGCTCATTTCGAAGGGGGCGCGCTCCGACTCCGGAGCCGCCTCGAGACGGGGCGGCGACAGACCGGGACTGCGTGAAATCGCGCAGTGGGTGACCTCACTCAAGTGAGTCTGAGTCGCACCCTTTCAGTCGTGCGCCCAAATGCACGCTTACCGCAGTCATCCAGGTGGCTCCGCTGTGGGTTTCTGTGAGTCGCGCCCGACTCGGCGGGGCGTACCCCTTGCAAAGATGTCGCACCGTCATGGTCTCGGTGCGGAGCCACGGGCTCCTCGGGGGCAGCATGGTGCCGGCGTCGTTCGCGGATTCGAGTGGTTCGAGGAGCGGTCGAGGGGCGCGACGTGGCGGATCGCCGCGCGGCGCCGCGGCACTCCTCGGGTCGACGGCGCTCGCAATCGCGCTCGCCGCGCTCCCCGGGACCGCGCAGGCGCAGGTGGCGATCTCGGGGGCGTTCACGAACGTCGGGAACTGGAGCGGGAGCTCGACGAACCCTCCCGCCATCGTGGCGAGCCCGAACATCCTGTCGCCGACCGGCACGAATCGTGTCCTCGTCGTCGCGGTCCTCATCAAGGCGAACGGCCCGTTCTCGGACTCCGGCATCTACATCGTCACGGGCAAGTACAACACGACGGTCGACGTCCTCCAGGCCGCGCAGTCGGGCGCCGCGACCGGGACCTCGACGACCGCGGTGTGGCTCGGCTTCGTGAAGGAGGGGAATCTCGTCGCCGGCGGGTCGAGCGCCCCGCTCAGCATCACCATCGTCTCGAAGAGCGGCACCGCCATCACCGGCGCGTCGATCTGGACCGCGTTCTTCACGGGCGTGAGCTCCGGCGTCCCGGCGTGGACGGTCTCGGAGAGCAGCAGCGTCAGCTCCACGGCGAGCCCGGCGACCCTCCCCGGAACGATCTACTCGCCGCCTGCCGGCGCCCTCGTCGCGGTCGCCGCGGCGCCGACCGCGCAGCCCGCCATCGCCTTGGGGTACACGCTGTCCGCCGGGTTCGCGCCGGCCGGGGCCGTCCCGCTCGGCGGGGTCATCGCGTACAAGACCACCGCCTCGGCGGTCACGGAGACGACCGCCGCAACGGGGACCGCGCCGCTCGCGCTGGCGGTCATGTCGCTCAACCCGGCGAGCTACGTGGGGAGCGGGGACGGGACGCCGAGCAGTATCCTGCCCGTGGTCGCGATCCTGAATCCGGCGAACGGCCAGAAGCTGTCTCGGTCCTGGGCCGCCGGCAAGCTCGGCTTCAAGGTGCAGGCGCGCGTGTTCAGCCCGAAGAACGGCGTCGCCACGCAGACGATCTCGAATGTCTCGCTGCTCGAGAACGACCTCGCCGTGGCCACCCTCACGCAGAGCCCGAAGTATGTGGGCACCACCGCCGAGTCCGGGATCTGGGAGGTCATCTACAACCCCGCCGCCCCGGACGGCACGTCGCTGAAGCTCCAGGTGCAGGCCACGAACGTCCCGTCCGGCACGGTGAAATCGGCGCCGGTGACCGTCACGACGGCCGCCGCCCACAGCGGTGACGGGAACCTGCTCGCCCGCGACAACTCAAGCCAGCTCTGCAACGACTGCCACGCGCTGCCGCTCCACTCCGCGGAGACGGCCGGCAACCGGCTCGGCTCGTGGGCCGTCGTCTGCCGCGACTGCCACACGCCGCACGGCACCACGAACATCTTCCTCGTGCCCACGTCGGTCACGCCGCCCCCGGTCACGAGGTCGGACGCCGCGATGGTGACCGCGAAGACGGTCCAGTTCTACTCGCCGGCGCGCGACGTCACCGCCGGCATCGTGAACGCGAACCGGAACGGCCCCTGCCAGGCGTGCCACACCCGCACCTCCGACGGCGTCGGCGCTCCGCTCTTCCGGAACAACATCCCCCTCGTGACGGCTCACAACGCGGGGTCGGAGTGCATGACCTGCCACTCGCATCAATCCGGGTTCCCGAAGCCGGCAGCCGGCGCGAGCTGCCACGACTGCCACGGCTCCGCGGAGGTGCCCCGGACCGACTTGATGCCGGCCGAGACGGTCCCGCCGATCGACACGTGCAACAACACCGTGGGGAAGGTGGCGGGGAACCTCCCGGGACCGAACCGCGTCGGCGCGCACAAGGCGCACCTCCTCGGGCAGACCTTCACGAAGACGGGCGTCATCACCTGCGACCAGTGCCACTTGACCAACGGCTCGGGGGGCGCGACGCCGCACGGCACGCACCCCGGAGCGTCCTGCTCGACCGCCACCGCGGATCGCGCGGTCTTCACCTGGGGCACCGTCGCGACCGGGACGCAGACGACGTGGACCCCCGCAGTGACGCCGATCTACAGCTACTCGACGACCCAGACCTGCTCCACCGTCTACTGCCACGGCGCCTTCCGGAACTCGGGGATCGTCGCGACGCCGGCCTGGAACGGCACGGTCGCCTGCGGCGGCTGCCACCGGAACTCGAACGGCACGAGCGCCGCGCCAGCGTTCCCGCACCCCGCGCGCGCGAGCGACCTGACCGGGAGCACCTGCGCCGCGTGTCACCCGTCCACCTCGACCCCGCCGTCGACGTCCTCGACGACGCACGTGAACGGAGCGCTGAACCAGATCTCGTACGGCTGCACGCAGTGCCACGGCGTGCTGACCACCGGCACTCCCGGCGTCCAGCTCGCGACGCCCATCAACTCGGCGCCGGGCGTGACGGCCGCCGCGGTCGACGTGACCGGGAACGCCGCGGTCGGCACCGGCGCGGTTGGCGCGCACGTCTCCCACCTGGTGAAGACGAACTACCGCACGACAGTGATCGCCTGCACGGAGTGCCACGCGCTGCCTGCGACGCAGACCGACACGAGCCACGCGACGGGCACCGGCGGCACCGGCGGCGCGCGCGCGCTGCTCACGTGGGGCACCCTCGCGAACGGCACGGTCCAGGGGTGGACGACGAAGGTCCCGACCTACACCGGCTCGAGCACGGCGACGTTCACGACCCCGAACTACGGCACGACGGCCGGGACCTGCGCGACCGTCTTCTGCCACGGCGCCTTCCCGAACGGGGGAAACGCCGGGGCCGGCATCAACCGGACGTGGAACGGGGTCTACGCGCTGACCGGGACGACCCTGACCTGCACGTCGTGCCACGGCTCCGGGACGGACGCGCAGCCGTCGGCCTCGCCCCACACCGCAGGGAGCGGCGGCTGGGGCTGCGGCGGCTGCCACTCCACCGGCTACACGTGGACCGGCACCGCCGGCACGGTGGACAAGACGGTCCACATCAACGGGAAGGCGGACGCCTCCGCCGGCGGTCCGGACTGCGTCGGCTGCCACGGCGCCTCCGCGAAGGGCAAGCGGCGCGCCGTCGGGACCGATTTCACGAAGAACTCGCACCACGTCCGCGGCACGATGTCCTCGAGCACTTACGGGACGGCGGGCGTCGGCAACAACTACGACTGCGTCGTCTGCCACATGGAGGGCCAGATCGTCACAGGGCCCTCGCTGGCGTCGGACTGCCCGACTGGCACGTTCCCGACCACCTGCACGAACCCGAGGTACCACCAGAACAAGAAGATCGACCTGCGCGACGTCGACGTCACGGCTCCGCAGACGGACCAGCTCGGCACGGCGTTCACGTACGACGTGGACACCATCTCGACGACCGGGAAGCCTGGGACGTGGGGCAGCGCCGGCGGCGCGGCCAACTGGCAGGCCCAGAACCAGATCCTCGACAGCTTCTGCCTGAACTGCCACGACTCGAACGGCGCCAACGCGATCGTCTCGTTCAGGGTCACCAGCGAGACGGGTCGGACGAACGTCGATCCGTACTACGACGGCGTCCTCACGAACACCTACGACTTGGCGACGCGTCCCAGCATCGTGAACATCAAGGACATGGTCGTCGCCGGCGCGACGGACCTCGAGGGGAGCGGCGACCCGCGTCCTCCGAACGGCGTGCCCGATCCGCCGAATGGCATCTACTCGCGCCACGCGATCCGCGGGAAGTCGCTGTCCGTCTACAGGACCGCGGGCGGGATCCCGGCCGCGAAGTGGAACACCGGCTGGAACGAGACGGCGGTCATGAGCTGCGCGGACTGCCACACCAACGACGGCGCGAACGGCACGAGCGGCAACGCGCACGGTTCCGGATCCGACTACCTGCTCAAGGACGCGACCGGCGGCGCGACCCGCGGCTCCGGGAACACGACGTACGTCTGCGCGCGCTGCCACACCGCCACGGGTTACGCCCTCGGCACGCACGTGCCCAACGGCAACTACGTCGACGGCCACTGGACCGGCGGCTCGGGCAGCGGCAGCCTCTTCGGTATCGGCTGCCTGAACTGCCACGGCGGCGCCGCCGGCGACGTCGGGAGCGCGCAGAACCCCACGATTCCGGAGAGCGTGTTCAGCTCGACCACGAAGGAGCTCGCTGGGTTCGGCCGCCTCCATGGGACCTCGTCCATCTTCACGAACGGCGCCGGTGGAACGCGCATGGCGTACCGTTTCACGAACGGCGGCAGCCTCAGCTACTACAGCCCTGGAACGGGCACGGGAGCCGCCCAGTGGCAGGGCACCGCCGGCTCCTGCTACACGATCACCGCCACGGACAAGTGGAGTGGCTGCGTCAAGCACTCGGGGACGCCGTACGACACAGGCAACGGGAAGCTCCAGAGGAACTTGAGCTACTAGCTCGACACACACGAGGGGTGGACACGATGAGGATGACGAGCAACGCATGGAACGCGGCGGTCCTCGCCGCATTGCTCGCGCCGGTCGCGGCGGAAGCAGGCAAGCCGGCTCCGCCACCCGCGCCAACGTTCGGGCTCAGCGTGGCGCAGACGAAGGTGGGGGACTCGTTCGGAGACACGCTGTACGGCGGCGGCGGGCACAACATGGCACGCGTCGGCACGCAGCTCTACGTCGCGTACACCGTCCGCGACGGGCCGGACGGGTCGTACCCGGTCACCGTTCGCCTCGGGCGCAGCCCCGACGGCGGGCTCACGTGGCTCTCCTCGCTCGTCGTGGTGCACACCACGGGGATCGCCGAGTACGGGGCGGCGCTCGCGATCGGGCCCGATCCGGCCGGCGCGGGACGCTACCGGATCCACGTCGTCTACGAGTGGAGCTCCTATCCGGTGGCGGACTCGCTCTTCTACACCTCCGCGACGCTCGACGCCTCGACCGGCAACATCGGGGCGTTCTCCTCGCCGGTGGTGATCAGCGGAGCGGCATACGGGGGTTTCTCGGGCGAGATCGCAGTCGCCGCCGACGGCGTCGGCGGCGTGCACGCGGCCTACGTCGCCACGGCGGACGGATACGGCGGGACGGCCTCCGGCATCGTCTACAGCCACAGCGCCGACTACGGCGCGAGCTTCGCGGAGGCCGGGCTGCTGGTGGCTCCGAACGGCCGGTTCCCGTCGTTCGCGGCCGATGCCGCCGGAGACGTCTTCCTCGCCTACGACAGCGGCGCGGGGTCGTATGTCGCAAAGCGAGCGGCGGGCGCGTCCGCGTTCGCCTCGCCGGTCCTCGCGACCTCGACCGGTGGCGAGGACATCACCATCGCCTGCTTGGACGGAGATCACGTGTACCTCGGCTGGGTCTGGGACTCTCAGGCCCCACAGACCACGTATCATTTGGCGAGGTCGACGAATGGCGGGGCGACGTGGTCCACGACGAACGGCCCGTCGATCGGCAACTGCCTGTTCGCGCCGAGCGTGGCGGTGAGCGCGGGCGCGGTCGGTATCGCCTGGACCGACTACTGCTCGTTTCGGGGAGGCTTCGCCCGGAGCACCGACGGCGGCTCGTCTTGGTCGACACCGGCCGTCATCCCTTCGATGCCTTGGGCAGCGAACCTCCTGCTCGACGACGCTGCGAAGGCGAACATCGCGTTCGTCGGCATGACCGACGCGGTCTACTTCACGAAGGAGAAGTAGCGCAGCTGCCGCGCGCGCCGCGCGTGGTCTCTCGCCTCTCCCCCCGCGCCAGCGGGGGGAGAGCCGGGAGAGGGGACAGCCGCCCAACTACCGCAGAAACTCGCGCGCCGGGAAGAGCAGCACGTCCTCGATCGACTCCGCGCCCACGAGCAGCATGAGGAGCCGGTTGAGGCCGAGCGCCACGCCGCCCGCGTCGGGCATCCGCCCCACCGCTTCGAGAAACCGCTCGTCGGGCTCCCGGTGGTATAGGAAAGGCGTGAGGCGCGCGAGGAGTCTCGTCAGGGCGGTCGCAGGGCTCCTCGTCCTCGCGCTCGCCCTCGGGATCGTCGCCTTCCGGCGCGGGTGGTGGGCCCCGCCGGGGGCCGTCGCCGCCGCCGGCGCGCTCCTCGCGCTCGCGCTGCTGGCCGAGCTCGCCTTCGCCGTCCGGGACCTCGCCGAAGCGCCGGGGCGGGGAGCGCGGCTCGGCTGGGCGCTCCTCGTCCTGGGGCTGTTCGTCTCGATGGCGGGCGGCGCGGCGAACTGGGCGAGGTCGATCAAGGCCTTCGTCATGCTCGTCGAGGGGCAGGAGGTCTCTCTCGACGAGACCGCCCGCCTCCCTGGGTTCACGGCCGGTCCGCTCCTCGACCGGGACGAGCTCGCGGTCAGGCTGCGGCTCGTCAAGGTCCAGCTCCGGGGCGCCGGCCGGGAAGGCTACTACCCCGAGAGCGCGCTCGTCGTGACGGACCGTGACGGCGCGCGCGCCGTGACGGTCGGCCCGGACACGCCGTTGTCCCTCTCGGCGCTGCGCATCAGCGAGGGAGCGTTCGGGTTCGCGCCGCGGATCGTGGTGCAGCGGAACGGCGTGACCGTGCTCGACGAGGTGGTCCCGTTCCAGTCGTCCGTCGGCGACGGCCGGGCGGTCTCGTTCGAGGGAGCCCTCACCATCGCGAGCGAGTCGCTCGCCCTCGAGGGTGAGGTCGATCTCTCGGGGCTCGACGAGACGATGAAGGGCCACCCGCGGCTCGTGATCACCGTCCGGAAGGACGGGAGGAGCATCGGCGAGGGGCAGCTGCTCCCGGGCCACTTCGCGGAGCTGGCGGAGGGCTACCGGATCGGCTTCGCCGGCCTCGACCGCTGGATCGAGCTCGACGTGCGCCGGCGGACCTATCGAGGCGTGATGCTCGCCGGGTTCGCGACGGCGCTCGCTGGGCTCGTCCTCTGGGGCGCGCTGCGCTGGCGGCCGCGGCGCGGAGGGTGAGCCGCCGCAGCAGCGAGCCGAGCGAGCGCACCGCCGTTTCCCGGCTGGCCGGCAAGGGCTACACTCCGGGCCCCGTGCGCCGCCTCCTCCGCCCCGAGATCCTGGTGCTCGCCGCCGGCGCCCTCGCCCTCGCGGGAGCGGCGTGGCGGGTGTCGAGCGAGCCGGCCCCGACCGTCTCGCAGCGGGACCGCGACGGCGCCATCGCGGCGGTCCGATCCTTCGTCTCCCTCTCGACGCACCTCCGCAGCTCCGGCGGAGACGAGCGGTTCGCGGACCGCATCCCGGCGGATCGTGCGGTCGTGTCGGAGCTGGTGACCGACGTGGACTTGGGACGGCGGGGCGGGCGCGAGGAGGAGGAGTCGCGCCTGGTGCGCGTGGACGTGCGGGACGTTCGCCCGTCCCTCGCCTTCCTCGTCGAGGTGCGCACGAAGGAGTACTGGGTGACGCGGAGCCGCCCCGGCGGCGCCGACGTCCGCTCGGACGTCCTCCTCGTCCGCTACGTGGTGAGGCGGGACGGGGGAGCGTGGAAGATCGCCGACTGGGATCTCGAGCTCGGCGCCGACGCGCAGGAGGGCGGGCCCTGAAGCGCCTCTGGTCCGCAGCGACGTCGCTCCGCACGACGGCCGTCCTCCTCGTGCTGCTCTCCGTCCTCCTCCTCCTCAACGTCGTGCTCCCGCAGGCGGCGCTCGACGCCGCCACGTACGCGCGCGCGCTGCAGCGCGGACCGGCTGCGCGGTTCGCGCTCGAGACGCTCCGCCTCGGACACCTCGCGACGAGCCCGCCGTTCCTCACGGTCGTCGCGGCGCTCCTCGCGAACCTGCTCGCCGTGCTCCTCGATCGGACCACCTCGACGCTGCGCCGCCTCCGGTACGCGCCGCCGGCGCGAGCGCAGCTCGAGGCGCTGGTCTCCGGCGCCGCGGGGCTCGAGCCGCTGCCGTGCGAGGCGGACGCGGCGGCCGCGGTCGAGGTGCTGCGGGCGATGGGGTATCGCACCGAGCTCGTGGGGACGGACGGCGTCTGGGGCGTGAAGCACCGGCTCGCGCTGCTCGGCTTCCCACTCTTCCACGCGAGCTTCTTCCTCATGTGCGCGGGTGCCGTGCAGCTCTACCTGACCCGCGACGTCGTCGCGCTCGTCGTCACGGAGGGGCTCGAGGCGGACTCGCGGGCGGGATCGGTCATCCGGCGCGCTCCGGGCGGCGCCGCCGGGCCGGTGCGGATCGCGCTCGAGCGCGTCGACGTCAGGCTGAAGGAAGGGAGGCCCGTCGACCTCGCCGCCGCCCTCGCGCTCGACGGCGCCGAGCCGCGCACCGCGCGGATCAACGACCCCGCGGTCCGCGGGCCGCTGACCGTCCTCGTCGAGACGGCCGGGATCGCCCCGGTCCTCTGGCTGGTGGACGGCCGCGGCTTCACGCTCGACCGCGTGCTCGCGCCGGTATTCGCGGGCGCGCTCCCCACGCGCGTTCCGCTCGCGGGCGGCGAGGTCGAGGTCGTCCTCGAGCCGGTGGCGGTCGGCCCGCGGTTCCCCGAGCGCGAGGCGCTCGCGACGGTCCCAGTCGAGCTGCGCGTCCGGAAGGGCGGCGCGACGGTGTTCGAGGGCGCGGTCCGCCCGGGCGAGATCGTGCGGATCGGCGAGCGCTCGCTCCGGGTCGCCGAGGTGCGCTACTGGGCGGGGTTCCGCCTCGTCGAGGAACGCGGCGGGGTGCTGCTCGTCGCCGGGTTCATCGCCGCGATCGCCGGGATCGTCTGGCGGCTGGCGTTCTTCCGCCGCGAGATCGGGATCGTGCTGGGCGGCGGCGTGCTGCGCATCGGTGGGCGCGGAGAGTTCTTCCCGGCGCGCTTCCGCGAGGAGCTCGCGCTCGCGCGGGAGCTCCTCGTCGGCAGGGCGCGCGCGGCGACCGCCCGGAAAGGCGGCGCGTGACCTCTGCGTTCGCGGTCTGCTTCTGGGCCATGATGGTGCTGTACGCGCTCGCTGTCGGTGGGCTCGTCGCGGAGCAGCTGCTCGCGGCGCGCCGCCTCGGACGGGCCGGCGCGGTCCTCGTCATCGCGGGGTTCGCGCTCCACACCGCGCTCCTCGCGTGGCGGTGGTTCGCGACCGGGCACGTCCCGACCATCGGCAACTTCGAGAACGCCCTGTTCGGCGGCTGGTTCATCGTCGCGATGGCGTCGTGGGCCGCCTGGAACGACCGCTTCCCGGTGGTCGCCGCCGCGTGCCTCCCGCTCGCGCTGCTGGTGCTCGGCGGCGCCGCGCTCTCGGACGCCTCTCCCCAGCCGTTCGTCGCCTCGCTGAACTCGTTCTGGCTCTACATCCACATCTTCTTCGCCTGGCTCGCCCACGGCGGCTACGCGGTCGCCTGCGGGGCCGGGGTCGTCTATCTCCTCAAGACGGCGCGCGGGCGCGAGCCCGGCCGCGAGTCGCTCTCGCGACTGGACGAGCTCATGTTCCGCGCCACCGCGTTCGGCTTCGTGATGGACGGCATGATGATCGCGGCAGGCGCGATCTGGGCGAAGGACCTGTGGGGCTCGTACTGGTCGTGGGACCCCGTGGAGACGTGGTCGCTCCTGTCCTGGCTCATCTACGGCCTCGCGCTCCACCTGCGGACCACCCTCGGCTGGCGCGGCCGCCCGCTCGCGTGGGTCCTCGTCGGCGCGGTGGTCACGGTCATCGTGTCGTTCTGGGGCGTCAACCTCGTCATGTCGGGAAGCGCGCATGTCTTCAACGTCGGCTAGGGTCGAGCTCGCGATCGGCGAGGCGTCGCGGGCGCTGCTCCGTCTCTTCGGGCAGCCGCGCGTCTCCCTCGCGCTCCTGGCGCTCTCCATCGCCTCCGTGGCGTCCTCGCTCGCGTGGAGCGTCCTCGGCGACGTCGAGCGGGCGAGCCGGTTCGCGACCTCCGCGGCGTGCTGGGCGATCGCGCTCGCGCTCCTCGCGGACGCGGTCGTCGCGGCGGCTCGTCTCGTCTCGGAGCAGCGCGCCGGCCGGACCCGGCCGATCGCCGTCCAGGCACGCGAGCTCGGCGGGCGCGCCCTGCTGCGCGCCGCGCAGGGCGCGTGGGCGCTCGCGCTCGTCGCCTCGATGCTGTTCCGCTCGGGCTTCGAGATCCGGGTCGCCGAGGGAGAGGAGTTCACGGGGAACGCCGACCAGTTCGTCGGGAGCGATCCGCCGCGCCCCTGGTCTCCCGGCCCGTTCCCGGCGCGGTTCACGGTAAAGGGCGTACGGATCCCCGAGCGCGGGTCGGATCGCGAGGCGCGCCCCACCGTCCGCATCCGCATGGCGGATGGCACCTGGGCGATCGCGTCGCGCCGGCGGCCGATCTGGTTCGGTGCCGGTCGCCTCCTGCTCCCCGTCCGGGCGGGATGGGCGCTCCGCTACGAGGTCCTCGCGGCGAGCGGCGAGATCCTCGAGGGCGCCATCGCGAAGCTCGATCTCGGTGCGGGGGCCGTTGACTCGATCCGCTTCACGACGGTGCCCTATCGGGCGTTCCTCGTGCTCGCGCCGGAGCAGCCGCCCGACGCGACCGGGCCGGCGCTCACGACGACGATCTACCGGTGGAAGCTCGCCGTCGCCGCCGGGTCGATCGCGCCCGGGGTGCCGATCGCGTTCGACGGGCTGCGGCTCAGGTTCCCGGAGGCGCGCCGCTGGGCGATCTTCCGGATGGTGAGCGATCCCGGAATCCCGCTCGCGCTCGTTGCGGCACTCCTCGCGGCGTGCGGCGCGGGTGTGCAGGTCCTCGTCCGCGGCTGGCGGGACTGACCGCGCCGCTCACGTTGCGGTGAAGTGTCGCGCCCTCGCGCGCATGGCGGCTTCGCGTCCACGGCTCGGGTCTGCGGGATCTCGCGCAGTGGGGGACTACGCTCAGGCGTCGTTCTCGTCGAAAAGCGAAACAGCGCGAGTTGGGCCTGTTCACTGCGCGACATAACGCCTGGCCGCGGCAATCCGCGCCGATTGCGCGGGATCGCACCTTGCAGATCACCGCTCGGGTTCGTGGGGGCCGAGCGCGGGGTCGAACGCGATCGCTGGAGGGGGCGCGGTGAGCTTCGAGATCTTCGGAACGGTGAAGCGGCGGGTGGTGCTGGGCTGCGCGCTCCTGTCCTGCGCGCTCGCGCCGCGCCCTGCGCACGCGCAGGCTGTGGGGGTGGTTTCCGGATTCGCGCCCGCCGGCTCGGCGGCGTCGGGCACGCTCAACGTCGCGAGCCTCGCGCCCCAGGGCACCCCCGGGACGTACCGGCTCATGGTGGTCGCCGTGGCCATCAAGACGGCGGGGGCGCTCACCGACTCCGCGATCTACACGGTCACGGCGACGTACGGCAGCAAGCTGTTCACCGTCGGGATGGCCGGGGCCGCGAGCGCGAACCCGTCGGCCGCGGTCTGGATCGGCGCCCTGAAGGACAGCCAGATCCCCTTGGTGTCATCGCCGCTCTCCGTGACGGTCACTTCGAAGGGCCCTGCGGTCACCGGAGTCTCCGCGTGGGTCGCGACCTTCTCCGGCGTGAGCCAGCAATGGCCGATCGCGGACGGGTCCGCGAAGGCCAGCGCTAGCCCCGCCACCGTCCCGGCCGCGATCGTGAGCCCGAGCTCCCCCGCGGCGGGCGCGTACGTCACCGCGCTCGCCGCGCCAACCGTCGCGCCGTCGCTGAGCACCGCGGGCTACACCTCGACCTTCGTCACGGGTACGACGAACGTCGGCTCCTGGGTCGGTTACAAGCTCGGGGCGGGAACGGACATCCCGAGCGGGACCTCGACCTCCGGCCCGCTGTCGCTCGCCTCCGTCTCGCTCAACCCGTCGGGCTACATCGGCGTCGGCGACGGCACCCCGGGCAGCCTCGCGCCGATGGTCGCGATCATGAACCCGAGCAACGGCGAGAAGGTGACGCGCTCCGCGAAGGGGTTCAAGGTGCAGGCGCGCATCTTCAGCCCGACGAACGGCGGAGCGTCCCAGAAGATCGCGGTAGGGGACGTCACGCTCTTCGACAGCGACGTCCTCACGACGTTCGTCCTCACGCAGGACCCGAAGTACGGCGGCACCACGGACGAGTCGGGGATCTGGTCGGCGACCTGCTCCTCCGCCGCGTCGAACGGCAGCTCCGTGAAGCTGCAGGTGCAGGCCAAGAACGCGTCCGGCACGGTCAAGTCCCGCCCGGTCACCGTCACGATCGTTGCTCCCGACTCGGGAGACGGGAACCTGCTCGTCCGCGACAACTCGAGCCAGCTCTGCAACGACTGCCACGCGCTCCCCATTCACTCGTCGGAGACGTCGGGCAACCGGCTCGGGTCCTGGGCGGTTGTCTGCCGCGACTGCCACGTGCCTCACGGCACGACGAACATCTTCCTCGTGCCGATGTCGGTCACCCCCCCGTCGATCACGAGGACGCAGACGGCGAAGACGGTCGTCTTCACGAGCATCGGGGCGGACGGGCGCGGCTACGCGACCGCCACGAACAACAGCGTCTGCCAGGGCTGCCACACGCGCACCACCGACGCGGTCGGGACGCCGCTCTTCCGGAACAACGCCGCCTCCGACCTCGCGAACCACAGCCCGAGCCAGGACTGCATGTCCTGTCACTCACACGCGAAGGGCTACCCCGCGCCGGCCGCCGGCTCCTCGTGCCACGACTGCCACGGCACGGTGCTGCCCCGCTCCGACGGGATCACGAGCGAGGCCGCGCCGCCCGTCGACACGTGCGGCAACTCGCAGGGTAAGGTCGCGTCGGCGGGCGCCGGCCCGAACCGCGTGGGCGCCCACAAGGTGCACCTCCTCGGGACGACGTCGAGCCCGCCGGTCGACTGCTTCGAGTGCCACCCGAGCGCGATGCCCCACGCGACCCAGAACAAGTGCTCGACCGCGCTCTCCGATCGCGCCGTCTTCAGCTTCAGCGCGCTCGCGACCGGGGCGGTGGACGGCTGGTCTCCGTCCGTGGCGACCTCGTACATCTACGGCACGCCGGCGTCGCCGGTCCAGACGTGCGGCTCCGTCTATTGCCACGGCGCGTTCCGGTATTCCGGAGTCAGCGGCAACGTGAGCTGGAACAACACCGTCGCCTGCGGCGGCTGCCACGGGAGCCCGCCGCCGGTCCCGCACCCCGGGAACACGGCGTGCGCGAACTGCCACCTCGCTGGCTCGTCGCAGACCGCGATGACCGGCGTGTCGTTCACCAACCACGTGAACGGGCTGCTCGACCGCGGCACCAACGCGTCCGGCTGCACGCAGTGCCATGGGCTCCTCTCGGCGACCGCGGTCCCGAACACCGACACGAGGGCGGCCCCCGGCCTGACCGGCCAGGTGGACTCGAAGGACAACGCGAGCACGGCGACGCAGATCGTCGGGGTCGGCGCGCACAAGGCGCACCTCCAGCCGCGCTGGTCGGCCGCGCTGAAGTGCGTCGAATGCCACCCCGCCGACGCCACCGCCGGGTACCCGACGTTCGCGTATACGGACCTCACGCACGCGGACGGCACGTTCGCGGTCCCGTTCCCGACCGGGTCGATCTCGCGGAAGACTTACGGCATCAGCCCGATCAACCCGGCGCTGAGCGGCACGACGACGGTGACGTGCGCGAGCACCTTCTGCCACGGCAACTTCAACGGCGGCGCGAAGGCGACCCCGACGTGGAACGTCACCGGTCTCACCGGCGTGTCGATGACCTGCGTGACCTGCCACGGGAGCCCGCCCACTACCGCGCAAGGGGACCCGAACGGCCACGATCCCGCCGGCACCGACTGCGTCTCCTGCCACGGCACTGGCTACTGCGCCGCGACCCTCAACGGGTGCACGGCCGTGGGAATCAGCGGCGCCGCCGTGACGACCCACCTCGAC
>DASWEI010000145.1:0-6212 GCA_036394835.1 Anaeromyxobacter sp.
GGCGAGGCGCCCGGGAACGTCGCGTTCGGGCGGCAGCAGAGGAGGCCCCGCGGACGCTCGATCCGCGGGGCCTCCGACGAGCCGGCCGCCCCGTCCTGCGCCGGGAACGCCCGGCCCGTCCTCGCCGGCGAGCGCGGGGTCGCCGCGCCCGCTCCGCTCACCAGTTGAACAGCTGGTCGAGCTCCTCGTCCTTCACCTTGAACGTGACCTGGTGCGGCGCGAGGGGCTCCTGGGTGAAGAACCGCGGCAGCCGATCGGACTCGGCGGAGAACCCGGCGCGCGCGTTGAAGTCGCGCTCCGCCGAGAGCACCTTCTTCCCGAGCGCGACGACGTCCGCCGCGGTGAGCGACAGGCCGTACATCGCGTTGAGCAGGTCGATCAGCGCCTGGAAGGTGTCGGGCTGGTCGAGGACCGCGAAGGCGATGAAGAGGCACATGCCCGTCGAGTCGACGGCGGCGGTCGCGATCTGGAGGTTGCGTGACAGCTCGACCTGCCCCTCGGTCGCGAGCGGGTCGACGAACCCGCCGACCTTGAGGATGTTGGTCGCGATCGCGTACCCGGCGGTGTGGTCCGCCCCCATCGTGCTCGTCGCGTACGTGACGCCGATGCCCTGGACGCCGCGGGGGTCGTACGCAGGCAGCGCCTGGTTCTTCACGACGGGGACGCGCTCGACGCCGAACACCTTCCCGGTGACGCCGGCGCCCGAACCGAGCACGCGCCCGAGCGGCGAACCCTTGCCGACCTCCGCGAGGAGCGCGATGGCGGCCTTCGAGTCGCCGAACCGGGCGACGCCCGCCTCCATCGCGACGCCGATCGTCACCCCCATCTCGATCGTGTCGAGCCCGAAGTCGTCGTCCATCCGGTCGAGGAGCGCGATCGCGTCGAGGTCGTCGATGCCGCAGTTGCCGCCATGCGACCAGACGGTCTCGTACTCCGGCTGCTTCGTGAGGTAGTTGCCCTTCTCGTCGTTGAAGATGCCGGAGCACTGGATGATGCAGCCGCGGTGGCAGCCGTGCGTCGCGAGGCCGCCGCGCTTCACCTCGAGCTCCGCCTGCGCCTCGCCGGAGATCTTCGAGGCCCCCGCGAAGGTGCCCTGCTTGAAGTTGAAGGTCGGGTAGGCCCCGGCCTCGTTGAGCACGTTCGTGAGGACGTTCGTGCCGAACGCCGGCAGCCCCTGGCCCGTCACCGCGTGCCGCTTCAGCCCCTCGGCGAACGCCTTGGCGGCCTCCTTGAACTTCTCCGGATCCTTGGGCTTGAGCCCGCTCGTCCCGGTCTCGTCGAGGATGATGGCCTTCACGTGCTTGGAGCCCATCACCGCGCCGACGCCCCCGCGGCCGCAGTGGCGCGTCGGGCGGAGCTCGCGGTCGGTGCAGGCGATCGAGGCGGCGCCGAGCTTCATCTCGCCGGCCTGGCCGATCGTCATGAACGCCACCTTGTCGCCGTACTCCTTCCGGAGCAGCTCGACCGTGTCGTAGTTGCCGAGCATGCGGAGCCGGTTGTCGACCTTGAACTTCACGCCCTCCTTGTCGATGAAGATCGTCCAGAGGTCGTCGGTCGCCGGCCTGCCCTCGAGGATGATCGCCGCGTAGCCGAGCTTCGCGACGAACTGCGCCGCCTGGCCGCCGGCGTTCGACTCCTTGATGCCGCCGGTCAGCGGGCTCTTGCAGCCGACCGAGAGGCGCCCGCTCGTGGTCGCGCTCGTGCCCGTGAGCATGCCCGGCGCGATGACGAGCTTGTTCTCGGCGCCGAGGGGATGACAGAGCGGCTCCACCTCCTTCGCGACGACCGAAGACGTCAACCCGCGACCGCCCAGGCCGGCGTACTGACCGACGGGCTCGACGGTGGCCCTCGGCTTCCCCGGCGCGCCCATGTCGATTCTCAAGATCACGTCCATGTCGTCATCCCTCTCGTTCGTGAGGCAAGGTGGTCCCCGGCGACAGAGCAACCTCCGCGCCAAGCGCCGCGGACCGGCGCAGACCCCCCGCGGACCGCCTGTTTGCGAGCGCTGGCCGCGCGCCGCCCGGCCGGCCCAGCCAGTCCCCTGCGTCTCGGGGCACGTCTCACCGGTGAGACATGTCGCGTGCACGGGACGTCCCGCGCGCCGGGCGCGCGCGCCGGATGCCCGCGCAGCCGCGCTGCGCGGGGGGTTCTCGGCTGCGCGGCGAGTGGCCCGCCACGTGCTACGGACCCTCTCGATGCCCCGGCTCGAAGAGGTGAAACGGATCGACGCCCTGCTCGCGGGCGCGCCTCGGGTCGGGCTGCGCCCGGACGGCGAGCGGGCGGTCGCCATCGTGGCGAGGACGGCTCACCTCGGCACGATGAGCGTCCTCGTCGGCGGCCTGTACTTCGGCGCGCCCGCCGACGCGCTCCGGATCTGGCAGACCCTCACCGGCGCGTCCGGCCTCGCCCTGCTCGCCACCGAGGCCTCCCACAGCCGCCACTGGGTCTACCAGGGGCGGGGCCTCCTCGCGATCGCCCACCTGGCCGCCGCCGCGCTCCTCCTGTGGCCCGGCACCGCCGGGCCGACCGCGCCCGTCGCCGCCCTCGTCGTGGGCGCGGTGGGGAGCCACCTCCCCCGCGCGATCCGCAAGTGGTCGCTCCGGCACCGGAGGGTCCTCGAGTGACGACACCTCCCGTCCCGGGGAGAGCCGGCGCCGCCTCCCGCTCGCTGCACGATCGCCACGGCCGGCGGCTCGAGTACCTGCGCCTGTCCGTCACCGATCGCTGCAACTTCCGCTGCTCGTATTGCCTCCCCGACGGCTGCCCGAAGGGCGCGGGCGCGGAGCCGCTCACCGTCGAGGAGATCCGCCGGCTCGTCTCGGCGTTCGCCGCGGTCGGGGTCTGGAAGGTGAGGCTCACGGGCGGAGAGCCCACGCTCCGGCCCGACCTCGCCGAGATCGTCCGCGCGGTCGCGTCCACGCCGGGGATCGAGCGCGTGGGGCTCACGACGAACGGCTACCGACTCGAGCGGCTCGCGCTCGAGCTGCGCGACGCCGGCCTCACGTCCCTCAACGTGAGCGTGGACAGCCTCGATCCCGCGCGGTTCGAGCGGATCACCGGCTCGCCGCACCTCCGGAGCATCGTCGCGGGAGTGGAGACCGCGCTCGCGGCCGGGATCCCTTCCGTGAAGGTGAACGCGGTCCTCCTGAAGGGGCTCGAGGATCCCGAGCTCGATCGCTTCCTCGCGTGGGCGCGCGAGCTCCCCCTCACCGTGCGCTTCATCGAGCTCATGCGGACGGGCGAGAACGCGAGGTACTTCGAGCAGCACCACCTCTCGGCGGAGGAGCTCCGCGAGAAGCTCGAGCGACGGGGCTGGGCGGTGCTCCCGAAGGACGGGCGCGACGGCCCGGCGATCAACTTCGGCCACCCCGAGTTCGCCGGGAAGGCGGGCCTCATCGCACCGTACTCGGCCGGGTTCTGCGAGACGTGCAACCGGATCCGGGTCACGTCGAAGGGCGACCTCCGGCTCTGCCTGTTCGGCGAGCGCGACGACATCCCGCTGCGGCCGCTCCTCCAGTCCGCTCGGCAGCAGCCCGAGCTGGCCGCCGTGATCATCTCGTCGGTCGAGCGGAAGCCGCCGTCGCACCACCTGAAGCAGGGGTCGTCGGGAACCACTACGAGCCTCGCGGTCATCGGCGGGTAGTCCGCACGGGTGCACGCGTGACGAGGAGGAACGCGACATGAACCGCCGTGGGATGCCGTTACTGTTCTCCGTCCTGGCCGCCTGGTGCGCGAGCGCCGGCGCGTCCCCCGCCGAGCCGCCGGAAGGACCGGCGAAGACCGTGATCCTCGCCACCACCACGAGCACGCAGGACTCGGGCCTGCTCGACGTCCTCGTCCCCGCGTTCGAGAAGGAGAGCGGGTACGTGGTGAAGACCATCTCGGTCGGCTCCGGGCAGGCGCTCGCGATGGGGCGGCGCGGCGAGGCGGACGTGCTGCTCGTCCACGCGCCGGAGGACGAGGAGCGGTTCGTCGCCGAGGGCCACGGCGTCGAGCGCAAGCTCGTCATGCACAACGACTTCGTCGTGGTCGGGCCCCCCGCCGACCCCGCCCATGTCCGCGGGGCGCCGTCCACGAAGGAGGCGCTCCGGCGGATCGCCGACGCGAGCGCGCTCTTCCTCTCGCGCGGGGACTCCTCGGGGACGCACGCGAAGGAGAAGGGCCTCTGGAAGGCCGCGGCCGTCGATCCGGAGGGGAGGCGCTGGTACCAGCAGACGGGCCTCGGGATGGGTGAGACGCTCAACGTCGCGTCGGAGAAGGACGGCTACACGCTCACCGACCGCGGAACGTACCTGGCGCGCCACAGGGCGCGCCCGCTCCACCTCGAGATCCTGCTGCAAGGCGAGCCGCTCCTGCTCAACGTCTACCACGTGGTCCCGGTGAACCCGGCCCGCTGGCCGAAGGTGAACGCGGCGGGTGCCCGGGCGTTCGCGGCGTTCCTCGTGTCCGCGAGCACGCAGGCGGTCATCGGCCGGTTCGGCGTGGACCGGGTCGGCGCGCCGCTGTTCATCCCGGATGCGGGGAAGGATCCCGGCGCGCTGGGGCTCTGATGGAACTGCTCCTCGACGGCCTCTGGAAGGCGGTCCACCTCCTCGCGACGCGCGATCCGGAGGTGGTCGGGATCGCCCTGCTCTCGCTCGAGGTGTCCGGCGCCGCCACGCTGGTGAGCCTCCTCGTCGGCGTCTCGGCGGGATCGCTCGTCGCGCTCACCCGGTTCCCTGGGAAGCAGCTCGTCGTCAGCGTCGTGAACACCGGGATGGGGCTGCCGCCGGTGGTGGTGGGGCTGTTCGTGTCCATCCTCCTGTGGCGAAACGGTCCCCTCGGCTCCCTCGGCCTGCTCTACACGCCGGCGGCGATCGTGCTCGCGCAGGCGGTCATCGCGACGCCCATCGTCATGGGCATCACGATCGGGGCGATGCAGAACCTCCCTCCGGCGCTCCGGCTGCAGATCGAGGCGCTCGGGGCGACGCGCGCCCAGCTCGTCTGGATGCTCATGAAGGAGGCGCGCCTGCCGCTCATGGCCGGCGTGATGGCCGGGTTCGGCGGCGTCATCTCGGAGATCGGCGCGTCGATCATGGTCGGCGGCAACATCCGAGGGTCCACGCGCGTCCTGACCACCGCCACGGTGATGGAGACCGGGCGGGGGAACTTCGACGTCGCGATCGCGCTCTCGGTCATCCTCCTCCTGCTCACGCTGGTGGTGAACTACGCCCTCACCCTCGTCCAGCAACGGGAGCGCCCGCGATGACCGCCGCGCCGTGCGTCCTCGAGCTCGAGGGGGTGAGGGTCGCGCGAGGCGGCGTCGAGGTGCTCGACGTCCCGTCGTTCCGCCTGCACCGGCGCGAGTTCGTGTCGGTCCTCGGGCCGAACGGCTCCGGCAAGTCGACCCTCCTCCTCACGCTGATGTCGCTCCTGCCGCGTGCCGCCGGCCGCCTCCTGTTCCACGGCGCCGAGGTCGCGTCGGACCGGGAGGCGATCGCCTTCCGGCGCCGGATGGCGATGGTCCTCCAGGAGCCGCTCCTCTTCGACACCACCGTGCTCGAGAACGTCGAGTCCGGGCTCCGCATCCGCGGCGTCGGGCGCGCCGAGGCGAGGGACCGCGCGATGGTCTACCTCGAGCGCTTCGACCTGGCGGGGATGGCGCAGCGCGCCGCGCGCAAGCTGTCCGGCGGCGAGGCGCGCCGCGTGTGCCTGGCGCGCGCGCTCGCGGTGGAGCCGCAGGTCGTGCTGCTCGACGAGCCATTCGCGAGCCTCGACGTTCCGACGCGGCACGCCATCACCGAAGATCTGGAACGGGTGATCCGCGACGCCGGCATCGCGGCGGTCCTCGTGACGCACGATCAGTCGGAGGCGCTGCGGCTGTCCAACCGGATCGACGTGTTGCACCGCGGGCGGATGGTCCAGTCGGACGTACCCGCCGCCGTCCTGAACGAGCCGGCCAGCGCGTTCGTCGCGAGCTGCGTCGGGATGGAGACCATCCTGGAGGGCGTCGTCCGCTGGAGCGCCCGCGGAGAGGTCATCGTCCAGGTGGCGGGCCAGGAGATCGACGCGATCGCGGAGGCGCCCGCCGGCGAGCCGGTCTACTGCTGCGTCCGCCCCGAGAACGTGCTCATCGACACCGCGAACCCGGGCGCGTCCACGAGCGCCCGCAACGCCTTCCCCGCGCGGATCACGGGCGTGTCCTCGGTCGGGCCCTACCTGAAGCTCAGGCT
>DASWEI010000146.1:0-28518 GCA_036394835.1 Anaeromyxobacter sp.
ACCTGAGGCGGTTCCACGTGACGGTGACGCGCCGGTTCATGGAGAAGCTCGCGGCCGCTCGCGCCGCGCTCTCCCACTCGCATCCCGGCGCCAGCGAGGACGAGATCCTGGAGGCCGGGCTCGACCTCCTCCTCGAGCGCCACGCCAAGCGGAAGGGGCTCGTGGAGAAGCCACGGCGCGAGCCGCCCCCTGCGAAGCCGGACCACGTCCCCGCCCATGTGAAGCGGGCCGTGTGGAAGAGGGACGGCGGGCGCTGTCAATGGCCGGTCGATGGGGGCGGGACCTGCGGCTCCACTCATCAAGTCGAGCTCGATCACGTGGTGCCGCGCGGGCGGGGTGGGCCGCCGACGGTCGAGAACACGAGATGCCTGTGCAGGTTCCACAACCAGCTCGCTGCGCGTCAGGTCTACGGCGACGCGTGGATGGACAAGTTCACGCGGGGAGGAACCGCAGGGGAACCCGTCGCGGTGTGGTCGGCTTCTCGGCGCCCCAGTGAGCGCAGGTCGCTCGAGGCCGAGCGCGCTCGCCTGTGCGGCGGGTGAGCCGATCTCGCCGGGACGGTTCAGTCGCGCGGCGCCGCCTCGCCCGCAGCGCCCCTTCGATGCCCCAGGGACGACTTGCGCTCGGTCCGGCGCTCTCCGCGACCGCCAGGTCCCGATCGCGCACCGGAATGTGACGAATCATGAGGGGTCGGGGTGAGGGGCAGACTTCCTCGCGGGGGGCTACGCGTCGCCGCCGGTCAGGAACCGCTCGACGTGCGCCGCGGCCTCGTCCGGCCGCCCCGTCTTCCGCACGAACCCGTCGGCGCCGCACTCCTCGGCGAGCCGGTGCAGCTCGTCGGCCGCCCGGTTCGCGTAGAGCAGGATCGGGCGATCGACGTGCCGGGTCTCGCGAAGCCAGGGGACGAGGTCGTTCCCGTAGACGTCGGGGAGCTGCAGCTCGAGGAGGAGCACGTCCGATCTCCCCCGCGCGAGGGCGGCGTCGAGCTCGTCGAGGTCGCCCGCGCCGAGGACGTCGAACCCGAGCCGCTTCAGGGCCGCGGTGAGCGCCTTGCGCGCCGCGCTGTTGTGGTCGAGGACCAGGACCCGCTGCATCATCTCACCCCCGGAGCAGGATCCCCGTCGTGTGCAGGAGCGACTTCATCGCGACGGGCTTCTGGATCGTGACGGTGTAGCGATCCTCGAGCCGGCCGGTGCGGCTGCGCGAGAGGAGCACGAGCGGCAACCGCGCGTACTCAGCGTGCGAGCGGATCGCGTCCACGAGCGCGTCGGCGGCGGACGCGATCCCGTCGCAGTCCACGACGGCGAGGTTGCGGCGCCGGTCGGCCATCGCGGCGAGGAAGGCGTCGACGGTCCCGACTGCGTCGAGCTGGAAGTCCCACCCGTTCCCGTCGCGCCCGAGCCGCACGAGCGCGCTCGACAGCACCTCCCGGAGCACGCGGTTCGGCTGGAGCATCGCGACCGACAGGCGCGGCAGCGCGGGCGCGGCGATGAGCGGGAGCAGCGCCGCGTAGGCGGCGTCGGCAGGGCGCGAGGCCGAGCGGATCCCGAGGAGGAGATCGATCTGGACCTCCTCGCGCCGCGAGGGACCCTCGAGCTCGAGGCCGGCGAGCGCGCCGCGCGCGAGCGGCGTCACCCAGCGGATCCGGGCGCGCACGTCGATGGCCACCTTCTCGCGCGCGAGCTCGATCCGGGCGGGCACGACGTCGCCCTCGTGGACGACCACCTTCAGCCGCGCGATGACGCCGCGCTCGACGTCCGGGAGTCGGTCGCGCCGGGCGTCGTCGGCGCAGCCGTACCTGAGCGTGAGCAACGGCCCAGCGGCACTCGTCTCGTCCACCCGCGATCCTCCCCTGCCGCGTCGCGTTCCGCGACGGTTCACGAATGGTATCAGGTTGCTCCCGGCGGCCTTGTCCCGTGACCGGGTGAGGCGACGGCCTGCGCGGCGCGCCGTCATGGCCCCACCCCGTCCCACAGAAATGCGAGGTGGACCAAAACTTGGACTTGGACCTGGACCTGGACCTCGACCTGGACCTGGCCTTCTTGGTCCGTCAGCGTCGTGTTGACAGGTCCAGGTCCAAGCTCACGTCCACGTCCACGTCCACGTCCACGACCACGTCCTTCGCCGGTCAGCAGTTCTCGAGCACACCGAGCGCCCACGCCGCCGCGGCGCGGACCGCCTCGTGCGGGCTCGCGAGGTGCGGGCGGATCGGATCGATCCAGCGAGCGTCGCCGCTCGCGCCGGCGACCAGGATCGCGTTCCGCACGAGGCCGTCGAAGCGCGCCCGCGCGAGCGACGTCCCGTAGAAGCGGGCGCGGTACGCCTCCTCGCCGAGCGAGAGGAGGTCCTCGAGCGGCAGGGCCTCGCGCCCGGGGCGCGGCAGGAGCTCGGGATCGCTGCCGCGCCGCGCGGCGTCGTTCCACGGGCAGACGAGCTGGCATACGTCGCAGCCGAACACCCACCTCCCGAGGTGCGGCGCGATGTCGGTCGGGATCGGCCCGCGCCGCTCGATCGTCCAGAACGACAGGCAGCGCCGCGCGTCGACGACCCCGGGCTCCGGGATCGCGCCGGTCGGGCAGGCGGGGAGGCACGCCTCGCACGAGCCGCAGCGCTCGGGGTGCGGCGCGTCCGCGGCGAGCTCGCGATCGACGAGCACCGTACCGAGCACGACCCAGCTCCCGTGCTCGGCCGTGATGAGGCAGCCGTTCTTCCCGATCCAGCCGACGCCCGCGCGCTCCGCCCACCGCTTCTCCATGACGGGCGCGACGTCGGAGGTGGGGAGCGTGTGCGCGCCAGGGTCCGCCGACTCGATCTCGGCGGCCACCGCGCGGAGCTTCCGCTTCATGACCGCGTGGTAGTCGCGGCCGCGCGCGTAGCGGGCGATCTCGCCCGCGCCGTCCGGCGCCGGCGGGGCCTCCCCCGCGTGGTAGGCGAGCGCCACCACGACGACGCTCCGGACTCCCGGGAGGAGCAGCGACGGATCGAGCCGCTGCGCGCGCTGCGTCCGCAGCCAGACCATGTCGGCCTCGAACCCCCGCTCGAGCACGCGGTCGAGGGGCCCGGGATCGAGCGGCTCCGCGCGTGCGATGCCGCAGGCGTGGAAGCCCGCGCGCCGGGCGGCGGCCTTCACGAGCGCGGCGTCGAGGGCGGGCACGGCAGACTCTTAACGCACCGGACCCGCCGAAAAGTGGACGTGATCGATATCGCTCATACGATCCGCGGATGGCTCGACGGCTGGATCTTCACGCGTGGGATGGGTTGCCCGGGACTGCGGAGCGCGGGCGTGCATGGGCGCTCGTGCAGGGGGACTGCGTCGAGGCGCTCGAGAGGCTGCCTCCGCACTCGGTGGACGTCGCGTTCGCCGACCCGCCCTACATGCTGTCGAACGGCGGATCGACCTGCCAGAGCGGCAAGCGCGTGAGCGTCAACAAGGGTGGCTGGGACGCCTCCCAGGGGGTCGCGCAGGACCACGCCTTCCAGGCGCGCTGGCTCGAGGCGGTGCGCAAGGTGCTGAAGCCGTCTGGCACCATCTGGGTCTCCGGCACGCAGCACGTCATCTTCTCGATCGGGTTCGCGATGCAGCAGATGGGCTTCCATCTGCTCAACACCGTGACCTGGTACAAGCCGAACGCCTCGCCCAACCTCGCCTGCCGCTTCTTCACGCACTCGACCGAGATCCTGCTCTGGGCGAGCCCGTCGAAGGCGCGGCCGCTGCCACACCGGTTCAACTACAAGGCGATGAAGGCCGCGAACGGCGGCAAGCAGATGCGCGACCTGTGGGAGATCTGGGAGGCGCCCGCGCCCGGCGACGAGCAGGTGATCTGGTCACTCCCGACGCCCGCTCCGAGGGAGAAGGTCCACGGGCGCCACCCGACGCAGAAGCCGCTCGCTCTTCTCGAGCGCGTCCTCGCCGCGAGCGCCTCGCCGGGCGACCTCGTGCTCGACCCGTTCTCCGGCTCGGCGACGACCGGTGTCGCGGCGCTCCGCGCGGGCTGCCGCTACCTCGGCCTCGAGCGCGATCCGGCCTACGTCGACCTCGGCGCGCGCAGGCTCCGCGCGGCGGAGACGCTCCCGCCCTCGGACGCCTCCTGAGATCCCGGCCGGGGCGCGGTGCGGGGTCGCTGCCGCCCGGCGCCGGCGTGAAGATCCTTGTCCCGAGCACGATATCGCCATGCGCCGTGGAGGCCCGTCGGCGATTGCCGGCCCCCGGGTCGCGTGGTAGGAGCTTTGAACCGTGAGAGGCCCGCCCGCCCGACACCCCGACGAGCAGCGCGAGCAGCTGCCTGCCGTCGAGGGGACCATCGCCGATGCGTCCGAGATGAAGCCGGGCGACCGCGTGGTCTACCCGAACCAGGGCGTCTGCGCGGTCGTCGGCGTCGAGGAGAAGGACATCGCCGGGCAGAAGCTCGAGCTCGTGCGGATGCAGCGCGAGGAGGACGGCGCCGCGGTCCTCGTGCCGAAGAACAAGGTCGCGTCCATCGGCCTCCGCCGCGTCGCGACCGGCGAGCAGATGGAGGGCGTCTTCCACTACCTCGCGGCGCAGTTCGACGACCCGGAGCTCGACTGGAAGGTCCGGCATCGCGACAACGCCGACCGGCTGATCGCGGGCGGCGTGCTCGGCGTCGCGGAGGTCGTGAAGGGGCTGCACTCGCTCTCGCGCATCCGCCCGCTCCCGACGAAGGAGCGCGAGCAGTACGACAACTCGCGCCACCTGCTCGTCCACGAGATCGCGGTCTCGCTCGGCGTCCCCGCCGTCCTCGCCGAGGACTACGTGGACTACGCGCTCATGCCGCCTGCGGGCGTGAAGTTCGACCTGAAGCCGCCGCCGACGCCGGTGCTCCTCCCCTCGCGCCCGAAGAAGCGCCGCCCGGTCCCCGCCGAGGAGGACGACCTCGGCCTGTCCGACCTCGGCATCGACATCGACCTCGCCGGCGCCCTCGAGGGTGCCGCCCCCGGGGCGGTGGAAGCCGAGGTGCCCCCCGTCGAGGCGGAGGACGGCGAGGAGGCCGCGCCCGCCGCCGAGGGCGCGGAAGGCGCGGACGCCGAGGAGGGTGAGGCGCCCGTGCAACCGGTCGCGCCTGCCGCGCGCGCTGCGAAGCCTGCGAGGACCGTGAGGCCCGCGAAGGGCGAGGCGAAGGCCGCGAAGGAGAAGCCTGCGCCGAAGGAGAAGGCCCCCGCGAAGAAGGCGGTTCAGAAGAAGCCGGCGAAGAAGCCCGCCGCGCCGAAGAAGGCCGCGAAGCCGGCGCCGAAGCGCGGGGGGAAGAAGAAGTGATCCGGATCGTCACGCTCGAGCGGATGGACCCGGCGGACCTCGCGTTCCTCACGGGTACTTTGTACCGCGCGTTCGGCGTGGGGACGGAGCACGCCGGCGAGAAGCCGGTTCCGCCCGAGGCGGAGCGCAAGGACGGCCGGCTCGACGCGATGAAGCTCCTGCGCGAGGTGGCGCCCATCCGCACGCTGCCGGACGACAAGGTGCTCTACATCACCTCCGCGCCGCTCGCGCTGCCCGAGGGCCCGCTCGGCGAGCCGCCGTGCTGGGGGTTCGCCGAGTTCGGCGGCGAGCGCGCGGCGATCACCCTGTCGCGGCTGCCGGCGCGCGGCGTCACCGAGGCGTCGATCGAGGCGTGGCGCAAGCGGCTCGCGCGCGAGTCGATCCACGCCATCGGGCACACCTGGGACCTCCACCACTGCTACGACGCCCGCTGCGCGATGCACCCCTCGTGGTCGCAGGGGCTGCCGGCGAGCCCCGAGATCGAGCTCTGCACGTTCTGCCGCGAAAAGAGCGAGCGGAGAATCCGCCTCGCGAAGACATGAGCGAGGGTACGCGGCTCGTTCGCCGCGCGGCCGCGCTCGCGCGGGAGCGGACCGCCGCGCACCTTCGCGAGGGGCTTCAGGGCGCGCGGCTCGCCCTCCTCTGGGCCTGGTCGCACCGGCCGCCGCCGCTGCGCGCCGCCGCGATCCTGCTCGTCGCCGCCATCGCGCTCGTCTCCGCGGCGTCGGTCCTCTTCCAGGCGCGGCTCCCGGACCGCCTCCCGACCGCGCTCGACTGGGCCGCGGTGCGCGCGCTCGTCGAGCGCGACGCGCGCCCCGGCGATGCGGCCGCGCTCTCGCCGGCGTGGGCGGAGCGGGCGCGCGAGGTGTTGCCCGCGTCCGTCCCCGTCCTCGCGCAGGCGCGCTACGCGGGCGAGGACCTCGTCGGCGTGCGCCGTGTCTGGCTCATCTCGCTCCCCGACGCGCCGCGGTTCCGCTGGGACGCGGAGGTGGACCTCGCGGAGCGCGCCGCGAGATCGGAGGCGCCCGCGCGGCTCGGCGCGATCGAGGTGACGCGCTACGACCTCGCGTTCCCGACGCTCCCGCTCGCGTTCCTGCCGGATCGGCTCGCGCAGGCGGAGGTGTCGCTCGGGGGCGAGCCCTGCGCGCCCGAGGGCGCCGGCCGCTTCCGCTGCCGCGACGGCGCGGTGGAGGTGCAACGGTCGGTCCGGGACGTCGCCGGCGTCCCGCGCCCCTGCCTCTCGGCGGCGGCGGCGACCCCGCTCGACGCGCCGCTCGTCATCGCGTTCCCGAGCACCCGCATCGGCCGGACGCTGCACGGTCACGCCGGGCCCGTCGGCCCTCTCGCCGGCGCCGCGACGGTGCGCGTCGCGGTGCTGCTCGACGGCGAGGAGATCGGCGCAGCCGAGGTGGTGAGCGCCGGGTGGGCGCCGTTCCGCATCGACCTGACGCGCAGCGCTGGCCAGGCGCGGCCGCTCTCGCTCGTCCTCACGAGCCCGGCCCCGCTCGCACTCTGCCTCGACGCGGTGGTGCTGCCATGAGGCTCGCGGACGCGCTCGAGCGCGGGCACGCGCTCGCGGCGTGGGTCGTCGCGCGGCGCGCGCGAACGGCGCTCGCCACTGCCGCCGCGACGTTCGTCGTGCTCGCGGCGCTCGCCGGGGGGCCGGGCATCTCGCGCGACGAGGCGGCCGTGCTCGAGCGCTCGGACGCGGCGCTGCGGGCGCCGGGCGGAGTACCGGTCGAGGCGCCGCCGCTCGCGGCCGAGGCGGCCGCCGCGACGCGCGCGATCGCCTCGCCGCTCGGGCTCTCGCACCTGCGCGCGGCGCGGCTCGGGACGGCGCTCCTCGGGGCGCTCCTCTCCGCCGCGCTCGCCCTCCTCGCCTGGGACCTCGCCGGCCCGGCCGCGGCGCTGCTCGCGCCCGCGCTCTTCTGGTCGGCGCCGCGCCACCTGCACGCCGGCCTCGTCCTGACGCCGGACCTCGCGCTCGCCGCGCTCGCGGTCGCGACCGCGCTCACCTGGCGCCGCGCCGCCGTGGACCCGGACGCGCGGCGCCGTGTCCGCGCTGCGGTCCGTGCCGGGCTCCTGTTCGGCGCCGCGCTCGCGGCCCGCGCCGACGCGTGGGTGCTCCTCGTGGCGCTCGCGCTCCACGCGGCGCTCGCGCGTGTCTTCCGCGCGGCCCCCGTGCCGGGCGCGCTCGAGGCGCGGCTCCGCGGCGCGCCGCTCGGCCTCGTCTCGACGCTCTTGCTCGGCCCCCTCGTCCTCCTCGCCGCGTGGCCCTCCCTCGTCATCTCGCCGCTCGCCCGCGCCGCCGCCCTCGCCGGCCCGGGCGCCACCGCGAGCGCGCTCGGCATCACGCTGCCAGGCATCCCCGGGCCCCTCCGTCACCTCGCCGCTGCCGCGCTCACGATCCCGGCGGGGGTCCTCGCTGCGTGCGCCGCCGGCGTTGGGCACGCCGTCCTCCGGCTCGTGCGCGCGCTGCGCGGGAGGGCGCCGGCCGGACAGGCCGCCGACGAGGTCCTCCTCCTCGCCTGCGTGCTCGCTCCGTTCGCGGCCGCCGCGGCGGGCATCGCCCCGGCCTCGGGCGGGGTCCGCCCGGTCCTCCACGCGATGCCCTTCCTCGCGCTCCTCGGCGCGCGCGCTCTCCTCGCGGCGTCCCGCGTCGCGTGGCCGGCGCGCGCCGCGCCGCTCGCCGCCTCGCTCGCGCTCGTCGTCCTCTGGCCGGCGGTCCGGGCGACGGCGCACTTCCACCCGTCCGGCGCGTCGGCCTGGAACGAGCTCGCGGGCGGCGCGCCGGGGGCGGCGACGCTGCGGCTCCCGCGGCAGGACGGCGGTGAGGCGGTGGCGCGCGTCCTCGACGCCGTGAACGCGCGGGCCCGCGACGGTGCCCGCGTCTGGTGGCCGTCCGTCGCGCCCGCGGCGCTCCGCGCGTTCGCGCGCGACGGCCGGCTGCGCGCCGATCTCGCCATCGCGACCGGCCCCGACGACGCGGACCTCGCCGTCGTCGCGCTCGACGGGGCAGGCCGCGACGCGGAGTACCGTGCCTGGGGCGCGTTCCGCACCGCGCGTCCCGTCGCCGGCGCCTACCTCGACGAGGTGCCGCTCGCCCTCGTCTACGCGCGTCTCGGCGCCTGGCGATAGCTCGCCCGCGCGAGCTCGCGCTCGGGACGAGCGGTATTTCCCCCGTTCGCCCTGAGCGTAGGGACGGCGCAGCCGGCCCGAAGTCGAAGGGCGCATCGAACAGCCGACCGTTCTTTCAGCAACCGCGCGTCGTTGGGTCAACCCGACGCGACGACTCGACTTTCTGCCCCGCCGGGGGTGAGACAGATCGCACCGGATGTGCTCTCATCGACTTGCGCGCTTTTTGCGCGCACGCGCTGCGCACCGAGGCCCCCATGCCGACCGGCCCCGCGATCCTGGTCCACCCCGCCTCCCGACGACGCGAGCGCCCGTCCCTCGCCATACGCGCGGCGACGCTCCTCGGCCATTTCGTGTTCGCCGCGGCGCTGATCGTCGGCGGGTCGGTCGCGCTCGCGATGGTGCTGACGCTCGTCTTCGTCGCCGCGCCGCTCGCCGCCGGCCTCGTCCTCTGGATGATCTGGCGCTCGGGCGACGCCGCGGCGCGGCAGACGCGCCGCGTGCGCGCGCGCGTTCAGCGCAGGGCGCGCTCGCTCGGCCTCAGCGTGCTCGCGGGCGCGCAGCCCGCGGCGATGCTCCGGCTCGCGACGGCTGGAGCGCGGGAGCGTCCGCGGTCGCCGCGCGCCGCCTCGTCCTAGCGCTCACTCCGCCGCGGCGCGGACGTGCGGCACGGGCTCCTCGGCGGGCTCCTCGTCCTTCGCCGCCTGCCAGAGCCGGCTCCGCAGCCCGTCGACGAGCGAGTAGACGACCGGGACGATCCCGAGTGTCAGCACCGTGGACGTGACGAGGCCGCCGATGATCGCGACCGCCATCGGGACGCGCGTCTCCGCGCCGTCGCCGCGGGCGAGCGCGACCGGGATCATGCCCGCGATCATGGCGACCGAGGTCATGAGGATCGGCCGGAGCCGGACCGGCCCCGCCTCGAGGAGCGCCTCGCGCGTGGACTTCCCCTGCGCCTTGAGCTGGTTCGTGAACTCGACGAGGAGGATGCCGTTCTTCGTGACGAGCCCCATCAGCATGATGAAGCCGATCATCGCCATCATCGACATGTACTGCTGGGCGATGAGGAGCCCGCCGATGCCGCCGATCACCGCGAACGGCAGCGACATCATGATCGTGAACGGGTGGACGAGGCTCTCGAACTGCGCGGCGAGGACGATGTAGACGAGGACGATGCCCAGGAGGAGCGCCATCCCGAACGCCTTGCCCATCTTGTCGAACTCCTTCGCCTGCCCGGCGTAGTCGCGATGGACGGTGGCCGGGAGCTCGCGCTTGGCGAAGTCGTTCAGGAACGTCTTCGCCTCGCTGAGCGAGTAGTTCTTGAGGTCGGCGAGCATCGTCACCTGCCGCAGCTGCGCCTGGTGCTCGATCTGCGCAGGGCCCAGCGTGGAGGTCACGTCCGCGAGGGTGCGCAGCTCGATGAGCTGCCCGGACGCGGCGCGCACGGGGATGGCGCCGAGCGCGCCCGGGTCGGCGAGGACCGCGGGCGGCAGGCGCACCTTGATCTCGTAGGTGTCGCCCGCTTCGTGGAAGTCGGCGACCTTGTCGCCACCCATCAGGGCGCGGACGTTCTGCCCGAGGACCGCGGCCGGGACGCCGAACGCCGCGGCGCGCTCGCGGTCCACCACGACGTCGAGCTGGGGCTTCCCGAGGCGCCAGGTGGTGTCGACGTCGGCGAAGCCGGGGTTCCGCTTCATCGCCTCGCGGGTCTTCTCGACCGCCGCGATGAGTGCCGCGGGATCCGTGCTCCGCAGGTTGAACTGGACGATCTGCGCGCGGTTCCCGCCGCCCGCCATCGCGTTGTAGTCCTGGACTGCCACGACCGCGGCGGGGCTCGTGTGCAGGTTCGCGCGCAGGAACGCCTTGAAGTCCTGCTGGCCGTAGGCGCGCGCCTTGATGGGGACGAGGGTCACGGTGATGTCGCCCTTGTTCACCTCCTCGAGCTGACCGCCGCCGGCGACCGCGAACGTCTCGGTCACGCCGGGCACCGCGCGGATCTGCCGGGCGAGATCGGAGAGCTGCGCGCGGGTCTCCTCGAGCGCCGTGCCGATGGGGAGCTCGAGCGTGACCTTCACGAGGCTCATGTCCTGCTGGGGCAGGAAGGTCGCCTTGAGCTGCGTCGCGAGCCCGAACGTGAGCAGGAGAACGAGCGTCGCGCCCACCATCGTCCAGACGCGGTGCGAGAGGACCCAGGAGAGCGCGCGACGGTAGACGCGATCGAGGCTCCCGAGGGCGCGCTCGATCGCGGCGAACACGGCGCCGTGCGACTCGTGCTCCCGGAGGACGCGCGCGGATAGCATGGGGGTGAGCGTCATCGAGACGCCGTACGAGATGAGTACCGCCACCGCGACCGTGACGCCGAACTGGTAGAAGAACCGGCCGATGATCCCGTCCATGAACGCGACGGGGACGAACACGGCGACGACCGCGAGGGTCACGGCGAGCACCGCGAGCGCGATCTCGGAGGTCCCCTTCCGCGCGGCCTCCCACGGCTTCTCGCCGTGCTCGAGGTGCCGGATGATGTTCTCGATGACGACGATGGCGTCATCGATGAGGAGGCCGATCGAGAGGGTCAGCGCGAGCATCGTGATCACGTTGAACGTGAACCCGAGCGCGCGCATCACCGCGAACGTCCCGATGATCGCCGTCGGGAGCGCGACGGCGGAGACGAGCGTCGAGCGCCAGTTTCGCAGGAACAGGAGCACGACCAGGACGGCGAGCAAGCCGCCGACGATCATGTCCTCCTGCACGGCAGAGATGGACGAGCGGATGAACTGGGCCCCGTCGATGACGACGGCGACGTGGCTTCCGGGCGGCAGCTGGCCCTCGATCGTCGCGAGCGCCTCCTTCACGGCGCCGGCCACCTGCACGGTGTTCCCGCCCGACTGCTTGCGCACGATGAGGCCGACCGCGCTCTGGTCCCCGAGCTGCGCGCTCGACCGCGCCTCCGCGGGCCCGTCGAGCACCTGCGCCACCTGACCGAGCCGGACGGGGACGCCCCCGGGGCTCGCGACGACGAGCGCGCGCAGCGCCTCCACGGAGCGCGCCTCGCCGGCGAGCTTCACGGAGCGCTCGACGCCGGGCTCGAGCGTGCGCCCCCCGGGGACGTCGATCGATTGCGCGCGGATCCCCTGCACCACGTCCGACGGCGCGAGGCCGTAGCCCTTGGCGAGCGCGGGGTCCACGATGATCGTGATCTCGCGCTTGCGGCCGCCGATCACGTCCACGGAGCCCACGCCCTGGATCTGCTGCAGGGACGGCTTCACGACGTCCTCGGCGATCTTGGTGAGCCGCTCGATCGGGAGCGGCGCGCTGAACGCGAGCGTCACGACGGGGATCGCGCCGATGTCGAACTTCTGGACGACGGGGCTCTGGATCTCGCGCGGGAGCTTCGCGAGCGTGGCCTGGACCTTGTCGCGGACGTCCTGGGCCGCGACGTCCACGTTCCGGCCGAGGTCGAACTCGATGATGATCTGCGAGACGCTCTCGACGTTGAGCGAGCGCAACGTCGCGAGGCCCGGGACCGTGTTGAGCGCCTCCTCGAGGGGCTCGGTGACGGTCTTCTCGATCGCCTCTGGATCGGCCCCGGGCAGGATCGTGAGGACGGTGACGATGGGGAAGTCGACGTCCGGGTACTGGTCCACTCCGATGCGCGGGTAGGCCACGATCCCGAAGACGAGGACCGTGAGCGCGAGCATCCCGGTGAAGACCGGGCGCGTGATGAAGGTGCGGATGGGGTTCACGTGCGCTCCTCGATGCCGCTAGTTCGCGAGCGCGACGATTGCGTCGCCCGCGGCGAGCGCGCCCGGGTCGACGACGACGTCGGCGTCCGGCGCGAGCCCCTGCTTCACGACGACCGTGCCCGGGTGGACCGCCTGGACAACGACGTCGCGGCGCTCCGCCTTGCCGTTCGTGACGACGAAGACCCAGCTCGCCTTCCCGTCGGTCCGGACCGCCGTCGCCGGCAGGAACACGCCGCCGCCGTCGCCGAAGTGACCGAAGTCGGTGGTCACGAGCGTGCCGGGGCGGAGGCCCTCCGCCGCCATGACGTCCGCGAGGACCTCCACGGTGCGGCTCACCGGATCGACGATCGCGCTCTTCACGCGGACCTTCGCCTGGAAGTGCCGCCCGCCAGGCGTGGTCGTCCCCGCGACGGTCTGACCGACGGAGATGGCCGGCTCGAGCGCCTCGGGGACGGTCAGCCGGATCTCGAGGTGCTCGACGTCGGTAAGCGCCACGATGGGCGAGACGGGCATGAGCGTCACGGTGTCGCCGGCGTTCCGGAACTTGGCGGTGACGATGCCGCCGAACGGCGCGGTGATCGACGCGTCCTGCACCGCCTGCTCCGCCTGGCGCACCGCGGCGCGGGCCTGGTCGAGCTGGGCCGCGGCGATCTCGCGCCCCGTCTGGACCTGGTCCCACGCCGACTGCGGCATGCCCTGCCCCTCGAACAGCATCTTCCCGCGCGTGACCTCGCGCTCCGCCTCCGCGAGCCGCGCGACCGCGAGCCGCTCCATGGCGCGCGCGTTCTGGAGGCCGATCTGGGCGTTCGTCGAGTCCATGTCGGCGAGCACCGCGCCTGTCTTCACGCGGTCGCCCACCTGCACGCGTACGCGCCGGATCTGGCCGGTCGCCTTCGCGGAGAGGACCGCGTCCTCGCGGGCGCGGATCGTGCCGGTCGCGCGGGCGAGCCCGGTCTCGATCGTCCCTGCGGGACGGATCACACGGACGGAGCGGGCGGCAGGGCCGGGCGCGGGAAGCGACGCCTTCTCGGCGTGCCGCCCGCACGCGGCGGCGAGCGCCGCAGCGAGCGCGAGGGAGAGGGTGCGGGTGGGGCGTTCCATGGGTTGGCTCCTCGCCGGCGTCCGGCCGGCGCTGCGAGACCTTCGAGTGCGAGCGAGACGACGAGCCGGTGGCGCTCTCCGCCGCACGGCTCCCCGTCGTCCTGGGGGTGGAAGGAGAAGAGGATGGCGGCGAAGACGCGCGCCGCGATCGCGGGCGGATGGCGGAGCTCCTCGCGGGCGGCGTGGCGGCGGAGCCACGCCGCGAGGCGCTCCTCGTAGAAGGCGAGCCCGGCGTGCGGGGACCCGAGGAGGCGGACGTCGGCGGGCGCCCCGGGGCCGGGGTTCCGCAGGACCGCGAACACGGCGCGCCGCGACTCGGCGAGGCGGTACTGTCCGGCGAGGAGCGCCTCGAGCCGGTCGGCGAGCGGCAGCGACCGGTCCACCGGCGCGTCGAACGTGGCGCCCATCTCGCGGCGCAGGAGGTCGACGATCTCGCGGAACAGCTCCTCCTTGCTCGCGAAGTAGCGGTAGAGCGAGGGGGCCGCGAACCCCGCGGCCGACGCCAGCTCGGCGAGGGTCGCCGCCGCATACCCGCGGCGGGCGAAGACCTCCGCGGTGGCGAGGAGGATGTCCTGGCGGGCTTGCGCGCGGGCCCGCTCGCGCCGCGTGGCCGGACTGCGAATCGACATTCGCGGCGGTTTAGCACGCGTTCGCTCGAGCGGGCAAGCGTTCAGTCCCCGCGCGGGACGGCCGCCACGGACCCGTCCCGAACGGGCGCTCCCCCGACCGTCCCGCGCGGGCGCTCCCCGTAGGACCGCGCGGCGCGCCCCGGCCAACCGGGTTACGAGCGGCCCATGCGCATCCTCGTCGCCGACGCGTTTCCGAAGGAGCAGCTCGCCCCGCTCGCGGCGCTGGGGCTCGAGGTCGACCACCGCCCGGAGGTCGCTGCGCGGGAGCTCCCCGCCGCCGCCCGCGGCGCGTCGATCCTCGTCGTGCGCTCGAAGCAGGTCTCGGCGGAGGTCTTCGAGGGGGCGCCTGCGCTCTCGCTCGTCGTCCGCGCCGGCGCCGGCGTGAACACGATCGACGTGGCCGCCGCGTCGCGGCGCGGCGTGTTCGTCGCGAACTGCCCAGGGCAGAACTCGATCGCGGTGGCGGAGCTCGCGATCGGCCTCGTCCTCGCGCTCGATCGCAGGATCCCCGACGCGGTCGCGGCGCTGCGCGCCGGGCGCTGGGACAAGAAGGGGTTCTCCGAGGCGCGCGGCCTCTTCGGCCGGACGCTCGGCCTCGCCGGGCTCGGCGCGATCGGCCGCGAGGTGGCGCGCCGCGGCCTCGCGCTCGGGATGCGCGTCGTCGCCTGGTCGCGCTCGCTCGACGACGAGGGCGCCCGCGAGGCCGGCGTCGAGCGCGCGCCGGACCTCCTCGCGCTCGCGCGCGCGTCGGACTTCCTCTCCCTCCACCTCGCGCTCACGAAGGAGACGCGCGGCCTCGTCTCGCGCGAGGTGCTGTCGGCGCTCCGCCCCGGCGCCGCGCTCGTGAACACCGCGCGGGCGGAGATCGTCGACCAGGACGCGCTCCTCGAGGCCGCGCGCGCCGGCCGGATCCGCGTCGCGACCGACGTGTTCGCCGGAGAGCCGGAGAAGGGTCAGGCCGAGTTCGACAGCCCGCTCGCGAAGCTCCCGGGTGTCTACGGCACGCACCACGTCGGTGCGTCGACCGAGCAGGCGCAGGACGCCATCGCCCGCGAGACGGTCCGGATCGTCGAGACCTTCGTGCGGACCGGGCAGGTGCCGGGCTGCGTGAACGTCGCCCGGCGGACGCCGGCGCGCGCGCGGCTCGTCGTCCGCCACTTCGACAAGGTCGGCGTGCTCGCGAACGTCCTCGGCATCGTCCGCGAGGCCGGCATCAACGCGGAGGAGATCCGGAACACCGTCTTCGAGGAGGCGCAGGCGGCGTCCTGCGCGATCGATCTCGACGAGCGGCCCCCCGAGGCGGTGCTCGAGCGCATCCGCGGGCGGAGGGACGAGGTGCTGTTCGCCCACTGCTTCGACCTGTGAAGGAACCCGCGTGCGCGCCATCCGGTATCACGGCCCCCTCAAGCCGCTCCGGCTCGAGGACGTCCCCACCCCGGAGCCCGGGCCGGGAGAGGTGCTCGTCCGCGTCCTCGCCGCCGGCCTGTGCCACACGGATCTCCACTTCACCTCCGGGCTCCTCGACCTCGGCGTCGCGCCGCTCACGCTCGGTCACGAGATCGTGGGCCGGATCGAGCGGGCCGGCGCGGGGGTGCCTGCGGAGCGCATCGGCGAGCGGGTCGTCGTCTACTACTACACGGGCTGCGGCCGCTGCCGGCGCTGCCTCGCAGGAGACGAGAACCTGTGCGACGCGCTCCGCGCCGAGCACGGGTTCGTGACCGACGGCGGGTTCGCGGAGTGGGTGCGCGCGCCGGCCCGGAACGCGATCCCCCTCCCCGCCCACGTCTCGGACGCCGCGGCGGCGCCGATCGGCTGCGCCGTGACGAGCGCGATCCACGCCGCGGAGCTCGCGCGGGTCGGGCTCGGCGACTGGGTCGTCGTGCTCGGCGTGGGCGGCGTGGGGTACGGGCTCGTGCAGGTTGCGCGGCTCCGCGGCGCGCGGGTCGTGGCGGTAGGGCGGAGTGAGGCGAAGCTCGAGCGGGCGCGCGCGCTCGGCGCCGACGCCACCGTCCGCGCCGGCGCGGAGGACGTCCCGGCGCGCATCCGCGCCCTCACCGGGGGCGGCGGGGCGGACGTCGTCTTCGAGCTCGTCGCGACGCGCGAGACGATGGGCTGGTCCCTCGCCGCCCTCGGGAAGCGCGGGCGGCTCGTGTTCGTCGGCTACTCCGAGGACGCGCTGCAGGTCCACCCGATCCAGCTCGTCATCGGCGAGCAGGTGGTGACCGCGTCCGTCGGCTGCACGCTCGCGGAGCTGCGCCAGGCGGTCGACCTCGTCGCGCAGGGGCGCGTCCGGACGGTCGTCGACCGCACGCTGCCGCTCGAGCGCTTCCAGGAGGGCGTCGACGCGCTCGCGGCCGGCGCGCTCGTCGGTCGGGCCGTGCTCGTGCCGTGAGCAGGGCGCGCTACTTGATCCAGACCGTCTTCACGTTCACGAACGCGCGGATCCCCTCGAGTCCGAGCTCGCGACCGTAGCCCGAGCACTTCACGCCGCCGAACGGGAGGCGCGGATCGCTCTTCACCATCCCGTTCACGAAGACCGCGCCCGCCTCGATGCGCGGAACGAGCCGCTCGATCTCCGCGGCGCTGCGCGTCCAGAGCGAGGCGCCGAGCCCGAACCGGGAGTCGTTCGCGATCGCGACCGCCTCGTCCGCGTCCCGCGCGCGGATCACCACCGCGACGGGGCCGAACAGCTCCTCCCGCGCCGCCACGTTCCCGGGCCTCACGTCCGCGAGGACGCTCGCAGGGTAGAAGGCGCCCGGGCCGGGTGGGATCTCGCAGCCGAGCACCGGCCGGGCTCCCTCCGCGATCGCCTGCTTCACCTGGCCGTGGAGCTCGTCGCGCAGCTCGCGGCGCGCCTGCGGTCCGATCTCCGTCGCCGGATCGGTCGGGTCGCCGACGCGGACGGTCTTCATGGCCGTGGCGAGCCGCTCGAGGAAGGCGTCGTGCACCTTCGCCTCGACGATGAAGCGCTTCGCGCAGATGCAGCTCTGGCCCGCGTTCATGGTCCGGGCGACCGCCGCGGTCTTGGCGGCGGCGTCGAGGTCCGCGTCGGCGAGCACGATGAAGGGATCGGATCCCCCGAGCTCCATCACGGATGGCTTCAGCGCCTCGCCGGCCGCAGCGGCGACCTGACGGCCCGCGGGCTCGCTGCCGGTGATGGTCACTGCCGCGATGCGGTCGTCGAGGATGAGCTTGCGCACGCCTCGGGCGCCGACGAGCAGCGTCCGGAACAGATCCCGCGGGAACCCGGCCTCGTGCATCACCTGCTCGATGGAGAGCGCGCACTGGGGAACGTTCGACGCGTGCTTCAGGAGCCCGCCGTTCCCCGCCATGAGGTGCGGAGCGATGAAGCGGAACACCTGCCAGTACGGGAAGTTCCAGGGCATGACCGCGAGCACGACCCCGAGCGGATCGAAGCGGACGTAGCTGCGTCCGGCGTCGCTCGGCTCCTCGCGGGGCGCGAGGTGGCCCTCCGCGGTCTCCGCGTAGTACTCGCAGACCCAGGCGCACTTCGTGACCTCGGCGGCGCCGTCCTTGAGGGGCTTGCCCATCTCGAGCGCCATGAGCTTCGCGTACTCGGGCGCGCGCTCCCGCAAGAGCTTCGCGACCGTGCGCATCGGCGCGGCCCGCGCGGCGAAGGAGGCGCGCGCCCAGGCCCGCTGCGCGACGGTCGCGGCGCCGAGGATCCGGTCCAGCTCCGCGGCCTCCATCTCGGGGAAGGTCTTCACGAGCTCGCCGGTGGCGGGGTTCAGGGTCTCGATGGCCATGGTGTCCTCCGTGAGGTGAGGTCGGTCGATCAGCCGTGCGGCAGCAGCACCTGCCGGACCGCGGCGCCGGCGGCGAGCGCCTCTAAGGCGTCGTTGATCTTCTCGAGCAGCATCGCGGCGCTCTGGAGCCGGTCGACCGGCATGCGGCCGGACTTCCAGAGGGCCATGTACCGCGGAACGTCCCGCTGCGGCGCGGCGGATCCCATGTACGACCCGACGAGGGTCCGCCCCTCCCCCGCGAACGCGAGCGCCGGGAACGTGACCGTGCGCGACGGGTGCGGCAGCCCCATCGCGACGGTGGTCCCGCCACGGCGGGTGGACCGGAACGCCGCCTCGAGCACCGCCGGGACCCCGGCGGCCTCGAAGCCGAAGTCGACGCCGCCGCCGGTGAGGTCCTTCACCGCCTTCTCGGCGTCCTCCGGCGCGAACGCGACCGTCGCCCCGAGCTCGAGCGCGAGCGCGCGCTTGGCCGGAACCGGGTCCACGGCCACGATCGGCCCGGCGTTCGCGACGGCGGCCCCCATCACCGCGGCGAGGCCGACGCCGCCGAGGCCGAACACCGCCACCGATTGCCCCGGGCGGACCGAGGCGGTGTTCAGGACCGCGCCCGCCCCGGTGAGGACGGCGCAGCCGAAGAGCGCCACGGTCGCGAGCGGCACGTCCCGGGGGACGACGACGGCCGACTCCCGGGCGACGACCGCGTGCCGCGCGAACCCGGAGACGCCGAGGTGGTGGTGGAGCGGCTTCCCGTCGTGATCGCGCAGGAGGGAAGGCCCGTGGAGGAGCGCCCCGGCGCCGTTCGCGGCCGCAGCGGGCAGGCACAGCGCAGGCCGCCCGGACGCGCACTCCACGCACAGCCCGCAGCTCGGTACGAACGTGAGCACGACGTGGTCGCCGGGGCGCACGTCGCGGACGCCCGGCCCAACCTCCTCGACGACGCCCGCCGCCTCGTGCCCGAGCGCCATCGGGAGGGGGCGGACGCGCGAGCCGTCCACCACCGACAGGTCGGAGTGGCAGACGCCGGCCGCCTCCACCCGGACGAGCAGCTCGCCGGCGCGCGGCGCGAGCAGCTCCACCTCCTCGAGCTGCATGGGCGAAGAGTCGGTGTATGGACGGCGATCGGTGACGGCGCGCAGCACGGCGGCGACGGTCTTCATGGCGGGGCTCCTCGGGTCAGGGCGCCCGGGCAGGCGCGACCTGACCGCGATCGATGGGGAAGACGACGTCGAGCAGCTTCCGGGAGTGGGAGAGGTCGGACTCCGAGAGGATCACCGAGACCCCGCCGTCGCGGAGGAGCGCGACCACCTCGGCGAGCCGGCGCGCGAGCACGGGCGCGACGCCCTCGAACGGCTCGTCGAGGAGCAGGAGCTTCGTCCCGGTCATGAGCGCGCGGCCGAGCGCGACGAGCTTCTGCTGCCCGCCGGAGAGCTGGAGCCCCTTGCGCCCGCGGAGCACCTCGATCTCCGGGATCATCCCGTAGATCCGGGCGAGGCGCGCCGGCGCGTCCGCCTGGTGCGTCGCCCACGCGGGGAGGAGCACGTTCTCCTCCACCGTGAGCTGCGGGATGATGCGCCGGTCCTCCGGCATGTAGCCGACCCCGAGCCGGGTACGGGCGTGGGCCGGAACGCCGCCGAGCTGCTTCCCGTCGAGCGCGATCGTGCCGGCGGCCGGAGCGAGGGCGCCCACGATGGCGCGCATGAGCGTGGTCTTGCCGGCGCCGTTGCGGCCGATGAGCCCGGCGAGCTGGCCGGGGGCGAGCCTCATCCCGACGCCGCGCAGGATGCGGACCGACTTGATCGCGACATCGAGCCCCTCGATCGTCAGCACGTGCCCTCCGCCGCGTCCGGCGTGACGTCGCCGACGACGAACCGGCGCACGCCCGCATCGGCGAGCACGGCCGCCGGCGCGCCGTCCGCGATGACCTTCCCATCGTAGAACGCGACGATCCGCTGGGTGTAGCGGCGCACGATGTCCATGTCGTGCTCGACGAACAGCACGGTCACCCGGTCCGCCCTGATCGCGCCGAGCACGAGATCCATGAGCGCGAACTTCTCGTCGGCCGACACGCCGCTCGTCGGCTCGTCGAGGAGCAGGACCTTCGGCTTCACCGCGAGCGCCATCGCGATGTCGAGGAGCTTGCGGACGCCCTCGGGCAGGACGCTCGCGGGCGCGTCGCGGTACTCGCGGAGGCGGAACCGCTCGAGCATCTCCTCCGCCACCTGCTCGGGCTCCTGGTCGCCGAGGGCGCTTCCGACGAAGGCCTTGCGCCCGAGCGCGACGATCCCGAGGCCCACGAGCAGGTTCTCGTACGTGGTCAGCGAGTCGAACACCTGGGGGATCTGGAACGAGCGGCAGATCCCGAGCCGGGTGATCCGGCGTGGCGCGAGACCGGTGATGTCGCGCCCCTGGAACCGGACCGTGCCGGAGGTCGGCGCGAGGTAGCCGGTCACGAGGTTCAGGAACGTGGTCTTGCCGGCGCCGTTCCCGCCGATGAGGCCGACGATCGAGTCCTCCTCGAGCGCGACGCTGATGTTGGACGCCGCCGTCACCGCGCCGAAGACCTTGGTGAGACCGGCGGTCTCGAGGATCGTGCTCACGCGCGGGCCCCCTTCCGGCGCAGGAAGAGCGACCAGAGCCCCTCGGGCAGGAACAGGATGACGGCGAGCATCGCGCCGCCGACGACGAGCTGCCAGGTGTTGGGGGCGTGCTCGTACGCGAAGCTCCGCAAGAGCTCGAGCAGGACCGCGCCGGCGAACGGCGCCGCGACGCTGCCGGTGCCGGAGAGGATCGCGACGAACACGAACTCGCCGGAGGTCGTCCAGTACGCCATCTCGGGATCGATGTGGCCGACCGTCAGCGCGGTGAGCGCGCCACCCATCCCGGCGAGGCCCGCCGCGACGACGAGGTTCAGGTGGACGACGTTCCGGACGGACGCGCCCATGTACTCGACGCGCAGCTCGTTATCCCGCACCGCAGGGGCGAGCCGGCCGAGGCGCGAGCGGAGGAAGCGATCGAGGCCGAGCGCGGCGACGAAGGCGCACGCCGCGGTGAGGCCGTAGGCGCCGAAGCGGCCGACGGGCCCGGCGACATCGAGGCCGAGCACGGTCCGGGCCGCCACGTTGAAGCCGTCGGTCGAGCCGAGCGCCGGCGTCCGGACGAGGAGTCCGTAGAGGATCATCGAGAACGCGAGGCTCAGCATCGCGAAGAAGATCGTCCGGTATCGCGCGAGCAGGAGCCCGAGCAAGGCCGCCACCCCGGCGGCCGCGGCGGTCCCGACGAGCACGAGCGGGAGCGCGTCTCGTAGCTTCAGGACGTCCGCCGCGGTCCCGGCCGCATAGGCCCCGATCGCGTAGTAGAGCCCCTGGCCGAAGGACACGAGGCCGGTCCGCATGAGGAGGAGCAGCCCGAGGACGACGAGCCCCTTCGCGAGCGAGATCGTGACGAGGAAGAGGGCCCACTTCGGCAGGATGGGCGCGAGCGCGAGCGTGGCGACGAGCGCGGCGGCGAGCCCGCCGAGGGTTTGACGGGACGGGGTCATATCTTCCTCGCCTCCGCCGCGACGAACAGCCCCCGCGGCCGGAACGCCAGCACGAGCGCCATCGCAAGGTAGATGCTGAAGAGCTCGACCTGCGGCAGCAGGTGGACCGCGCTCGAGCGGACGAGCCCGACGATGAGCGCGCCGAGGGCCGCACCGGGCATGCTCCCGAGCCCGCCGATGACGACCACCGCGAAGGCGAGGACGATCACCTCGACACCCATGCCAGGGACGACCGAGACCGTCGGCGCGGTCAGGGCGCCGCCGAGCGCCGCGAGCGTGGTGCCGAGGGTGAACGTCACGAGGTACATCCGGCCCACGTCGATGCCGAGTGTCGCGCTCACCTCGCGATCGTGGATGACCGCGAGGAGGAGCTTGCCGTAGCGCGTGCCGTAGATGCCGAACCGGAGCGCGATGCCCACCAGGATGGCGACGACGACGAGCACCGCGCTGTAGGTCGGGTACGTGAGGTCGCCGAGCTCGATCGTGCCGAGGAGCCCGTACGGCTCCGATACGAAGTAGGACTCGACTCCCCACACGAGCTTCACCGCGTCCTCGAGGATGAGGAACAGCGCGTAGGTGACGAGGACGAGCACGACCTCGTCCCGCCCGTAGGCGAACCGGAGGAGCCCGCGCTCGATCACCGGACCCACCACGACCCCGACGAGCACCGCGGCGAGCACGAGGAGCGCGTAGCTGCCGAGCGGCGGATGTCCGCCCCGCAGCCACGCGCCCACGAGCGACGCGGCGACGTAGGCCCCGAGCGCGTAGAGGCTGCCATGCGCCATGTTGAGGATGCGCATGACGCCGTAGATCATCGTGAGGCCCGCGGCGATGATGAAGAGCCACGAGGCATAGATGATGCCGTCGACGAGGATCGCGACGAGCGTGCTCACGGCGTGCCTGCCTCTCGCGCCCGGAGGGCCCGGGTGACTACTTGCCTGCCGGCTTGAGCGACGTGCGGATCCAGTCGGCGCTCTTCACGCCCTCCGGGGGGTTCACCTGGTCCGCCGGGTAATGCTTCACCTTCACGAAGGTGAGCTTGCCGCCGACGGTCTTCGCCATCCCGTACACGGTCCCCTCGACCGCCTGGTGACCCTTGCCGAGCGCCATCCTGATCGTGCCGCTCGGGGTCTCGAAGGCGAGCCCCTCGAGCGCCGCCACGATTCGGTCCTGGGTGGTCGCCGCGCCGCCCGCGGCCTTCTCGTAGGCGGCCTTGAGCCCGAGGATCGCCTGCGACATGTGGTAGGCGGGGTAGTTCGGGAACAGAGCGTAGCGATCCTGGTAGGTCGTCCGGAACCAGCGGTTCAGCTCGTTGTCGGGCGCGAACGCGCCGTGCGGCCCGCGCGCGCCGATGATCGTGCCGTCCGGGATCTGGCCGGCGAGCTTGTGCGTCGCCGTCTCGCCACAGGTGAGGACCGCCGTGCTCTTCTTCAGCGCGCCGCGCGGCACCGCCTGGAGCACGAACGCGTCGAGGTCGCCGCCCCAGAAGCTCGAGTGGATGACGTCGGGCTTGCCGCCCATGAGCGCGGAGATCTCGGCCCCGTACTGGCCGGCGAGGAGCTTCGGCAGCTGCGAGGTAGTGACCTCGACGCCGGGCCGCAGCACCTTCATCGCGGCCTCGAAGTCGTTCCAGGAGTCCTGGCCCCAGGCGTAGTTCTGGTTGATGCCCGCGATCCGCTTCACGGACGGCATCACCTCGGAGACGTAGAGGGCAGCGGCGACGTTGTCCATCGCGGCATGGCTCGAGGTGCGGAACACGTACTTGTACGACGCGTCCTCGAAGATGCGGGGAGTGCCGCAGTCGAAGAAGATCGTGAGCTTCTTCAGCTCCTCGGCGACCGGTGCGACCGCGAGGCAGTCCCCGCTCGAGATGTAGCCGATGACGGCGTCCACGTTCTGGCGCTGGACGAGATCGCGGTACTCGCTCACCTGCTTCGTCGTGCCGCCGGCCTCGTCGATGAAGACGAGCTGTACGGGCCGGCCGCCGAAGCCCTTCGTGGCGTAGGGCCCGGGCAACTTGCCGGCATTCATGGCCTCGACGAGCACCTCCGCGCCGTTGCGCGCCGGGACGCCGAACGGACCCGCGGCGGCGCCGGAGAGGAAGGTGACGACGCCGAGCTTGAACGGCGGGGGCTCGGGAGCGGCAGGCGCCTGCGCCCGGGCGGGCGAGGCGAGCAGGACGGCGAGGGTGAGGGAGATCGTCGGCAGCACGCTCTTGCGGGGCACGGTCATGGCGCTCCTCTTCGGCTGAGGGTCAGGCGTGGAGCATGGTCCCCCGCAGCCCGGGCCTCCTCCGGGAAAACGGGTGCGGGCTCACCGCCCCGACCTCGCGCACCGCGCGCGGGAAGCCGGCCGACCCTCCTCGATCGCCAAGGCCTACGCGACCTGATGCGTCATTTGCGCACGGTGAAACCGCGCGGCTCCGGGCAGCTCGCGCCGCAGCCCCTCGCGCCGCAGCCCCTCGCGCCGCAGCCCCTCGAGCCGCAGCCCCTCGAGCGCGGCGACGAGCGCCGCGGCGCTCGCCCCGCGCCCTGTGGACCGAGCTCGTCCCGTGGTCGACGCCGTCAGCCTGCGAGCGGCTTCTTCATGACGACGTGCGGCACGCCCTGATCGAGGAAGACGCCGCCGACGCGGGTGAAGCCGCGGTTCCGGTAGAAGGACTCCGCCGGGAGTTGCGAGTTGACCGTCAGCTCCGAGAGGCCGCGCATCCGCGCCATCCGCTCGAGCGCCTCGAAGACGAGCGCGCCCACCCCGTGCTTGCGCTGATCCGCGGCGACCGCCATCCGGCCGATCTGAGCGGTGCGGTGGTCCATCCGGACGACGCGACCGGTGCCGACGCAGCGCCCCTGCTCGTCGAAGGCGACGACGTGGTCGGCGGCGTCGTCGTAGGGGTCGCGATCGAGCGGCCGCGGGATGTTCTGCTCGGTCTCGAAGACGTCGCGCCGGAGCTTGTACCCTGCGTCGTGGTCGGCGGGCGTCGAGGCGAAGCGGACGAGGTAGGCCATGGCCCCTTCACGATAACCAATTCACGCCGCCGGCGGCCACCCGCGCCCCTCGAGGAACTCGACCGCGGCGGCGGTCGCGCGCGAGGCCTCGCGGCTCGTGTGCGGAGAGTGGCCGGCGTCCACCCACTCGATCCGCCCGCGCGGGAGCGCCGCGACCGCGGCCTCGACCTCCCCTGGCTCGGTGCGCGGATCGCGCCGGCCGTGCAGGAGGAGCGCCGGCGCCCTCACCTCGGCGAGCCGCCCGCCGTAGACGTCGTGCCGGCCGCGGCGCCCCTCGTCGATGATGTCGAGCCAGGCCCAGCCGCCCGCCGCGAGCACCTCGCGCCAGCTCTCGCCGTGGTCGCGCCGGCACGCCTCGACGACCGCCGGCCCGAACTTCTCGGGGTCGCGGACGGCGGTCTCGAAGAACTCGACCGACGCGCGCTTGATCGCGAAGTAGTGGGTCGCCTCGAGGACGAGGGCCGCGACCCGCTCGGGCGCGAGGAACGCCATGTGCGCCGCGACGACGGCGCCGTCGCTGTGCCCCCAGAGCGACGCCTCGCGGATCCCGAGGGCGTCCATCACGGCGAGCGTCTCCTCCGCCATGAACCGGTGGAAGCCGCGCGGCAGCGCGTCGAGCCGGCCCGAGCGGCCGTAGCCGACGCGGTCGGGCGCGACGACGCGGTGGCGCGGGGCGAGCGCGGCGATGGCCTCTTCGAACGGATAGGCCTCGTACCCCCAGCCGCCGTGCAGGATCACGACGGCGGGCCCGGCGCCCACCTCGCGAACGTGGATCCGGGCCGGGGAGCGCTCGGGGGCGACGGGCGACGAGGGGAGCTCGACCGTGGGCATCCGCCGAGTCTAGCGCGCCGGGAGCGCGGTGGCCCCCCGCACGCCGTCAGCGGAGCCACGCAGGTACCCCGGCGCGGGCCATGCGGCGGACGAACAGGAGGTAATAGAGCATCCCGCGCCAAGGCCCGAGCGACTCGACGAGTCGCGCCGAGCCGAGCTCCCCGAGCGCCTTCGCCGCGGCGACGTCGCCCGGCGGGAACACGTCGAGCCGCCCGAAGTAGCGCAGCGCGAGGAGGCTCGCCGTCCACGGCCCGACCCCGGGCACCTCCCGGAGCCGCAGGACCAGCGCCTCGGAGGGCAGCGCCGCGAGCGCCTCTTCGGAGAGCGCGCCGCCCGCGACCGCCGCCGCCGCGCCGCGGAGCGCGCGCGCCTTCGCGCCGGACGCGCCGGCGGCGCGGAAGACCGCCTCGGGCGCGTCGGCGAGCCGATCCGCGGACGGGAAGGCTCGCAGCTCCGCGCCCGCCACGGTGACCGCCGGCGAGAGCGCCGCGACGAGCCGCCGGAGCGTCGCGACCGCCGACGCGAGGCTCACCTGCTGGAAGAGGACGACCGCGGCGAACGCCTCGTGCAAAGCGGAGAACCGCGGCGGGCGGATTCCCTCCGCGAGCGGGAGGAGCGCCGCGAGCGGCGCGAAGCGGCGGGCGGCGGCGAGGAACGGCGCGAGGTCCACGTCGAGGCCGAGCATCCGGCGGAGCCTCGCGCGCCACGGCGCGAGCGGCCCGACGGCGCCCGAGAGCTCGACGAGCACGGGCGATCGTGCGTCCGCCTGCGTCACCCGCCAGACTACCCGGCCTTCCGGCCCGTCGAAGGCGCGCAGGTAGACGTCGCTCGACCAGACGTCCACCGGGTTCGTGGCGAGGCGCTGCAGGATCGCGACGGTGCGATCGAGCCGGAAGGGCGGGGCGAAGGCGAGGGTCAGCCGCCGGACCCCGGGCGCGGCGGCGGCGGCGCGGGAGGCGCGGCCGGGCGCGTCGCCTCGTGCGCCTCCCAGCGGCGGCGGAAGTCGTCCGGCAGATCCTCGAACTTGGGGGAGACGTCCTTCTTCGTCACCGCCTGGAAGCAGAGGATGCACTGGTGCAGCCCGCCGGCCACCTGCCGCACCCACTGGACGTGATGCGGACAGTTGAGCACGGCGGCTACGTAACGGCAGGCGCTGACGCGCGCACCCGCTCGACGCCGACCCGAGCGGGCCAGCGGCGAGCGGGAGCACGAAGGCGACTGCTAGCGGACCGCCTTCAGCGCAGCGGCGACGTCGGTGACGCCGAGGAACACGGTCGCCTTGCGCGCGCCGCCGGGACCGACGAACACGTGCGTGATGTTCACGCCCGCGCGGCCGAGGGCGACCGCCTTCTCCGCGAGGGCGCCCGGCTTGTCGGCGAGCGCGACCTCGACGACGTCCTGCTCGGTCACCTGCCAGCCCTTCGCCACGAGCGCCTTCTTCGCGGCGGGGACCTTGTCGACGACGACCCGCACGATCCCCTCGTTCCCCTCGACCCAGGCATTCACGGCGCGCAGGTTGATCTTCTTCTCGGCCAGCGCGGACGCGACCTCGCCCAGCGCTCCCGGACGATCGGCAATGCGGACCTTCAGCTCCTTCGCTCGCGGCATCTATGGCTCCTCTTCGGGTGGAACCCCCATCCGACCCGTCCTCGCGCTCGGGGGCAACATCACGCACGGGTGCCGTGGACCCGCGGCGCGGATCCGGTCACCGAAACAGGACGGGAAAGGCCTGCTGGACGGCTAGATCTTGAAGAAGCCGCGGACGCCGAGCTGAAAGGTTCCGTGGAACTTCTTGTCCGTGACGGACGCGCTCGTGCCGTCCTCGGTGATATTCGAGAACTGGCCGATCGTGAAGCTCATGAACGGTCCGAAGCCGGTCGTGCTGCTCGCGAAGTCGAAGCCGGCCTGGAGGCCACCTTCCCAGCCAGACGCGGAGGCGTCGCCGCCGCCGCCCGCGCTCAACTTCAGCCTCTCGTAGCCGGCGAGCACCCCCGCCCACACCTCGCGGCCGGGGCGGATCTCGGAGTGGAGCGACCCCTGGAGGCCGGCGCGGATCACGTTCGCGGAGCACGACCCGCCGCAGCTCGAGTCCGGCTGCGCGAAGCCGTACGAGAAGTACGCGCCGCCGTCGACCGGACCGAGCTTGAAGCCGGCATCGAGCTGGAGCGGGACGCCGGAGCTGATGACGTCGCGCTGAGGGGCGCCGGCGCTGATCTCGCCGAACGGCATCCCGTAGCCGACGCGGCCGCCGACGTACGGAGCCTGGGCGGAGGCGAGGGATGGGGCGGCGAGCGCGAGCGCGAAGGCGGCGGCGAGGAGCGTCTTCATGGTTCCTCCTGCAGAAGTTCGGCTGGCAAGGGTCCAGCAGTTCGGGGGAACCATACCGGGTTAGCGAGCGCTCGTCAGGACCGTCGGATGGCGTCGGGCCCTGCAGGCGGTCACTGCGACACGGTCACGCGGTGGCGTACCGAACGATGTCCTCGACGTGGATCGCTGTCGTGTTGAGGAACGGGAGCCCGTGCTCGCTCCGGTCGAGGATGAGCGGCAGCTCGGTGCAGCCGAGGATCACCGCGTCGATGCCGCTCGCGTCCTTCATCCGCCGCACGATCCCGAGCAGCTCCTGGCGCGTCGAGTCCTTGATGACGCCGAGCTCGATCTCGGACATGAGCCGCTCGTGGATGAGCCGCTGCTCGCCGTCGTCGGGGACGACGAGCTGCATGCCGGCCGCCTCGAACGATCGCTGGAAGAAGTCCGACTGCATCGTGAAGCGCGTCCCTAGGAGGCCGAGGCGCGTCGCCCGGAGCCGCTGCGCCTCGAGGCATGTCGCCGAGACGATGCTACGAAGCGGAAGCGGCGAGCGTTCCTGCACGCGCTCGAACACGACGTGGGGCGTGTTCGCGCCGATCGCGGCGAAGTCGGCGCCGGCCGCCCGGAGCGCGTCGACCTTGGCGACGAGCCACTCGACGAGCCCGTCCCAGTCCCTCGCCTGCATGAGGTCGAACAGCTCCTGCATCCGCGCGCTGAAGACGACGAGCTCGGGCGCGGGCGAGCCGGGTCGCTGCGCGAACGCGGCCACGATGCGCCGGTAGTAGTCGAGGGTGGACTCCGGGCCGATGCCGCCGATGAGGCCGATGCGCTTCACGTGTTCACTCCGAGCGAGGGTCGGGGCCATCTTCGCCTGGCGCTCGCGAGCGGGCAACGAAGGGAGCCCCTGCGCGCCCCTTCGGAAAGAGGGCGACGGGCGCCCTACACGTGCGCGTCGATGGGGGCGTTCGCCCCACCGGGCGCGTGCTAGGATGCCCCGCCGCTTGACTCACGCGGTGGCGGTCTTAAGAAAAGACTGTCAGCTCGCAGTGCTTGGGGGCGAACTGGCTTCGACGGAGGACGGAAGGCGTCTGGTGCGCGCCGTGGTTGGTCAGCAGGCCACGTAAAAAGCAGACCACGCAGAAACGCGAACGAGCCCATGGCTCTCGCGGCCTAAAAGTAGGCCGTGCGTT
>DASWEI010000147.1:0-13554 GCA_036394835.1 Anaeromyxobacter sp.
ATGCCCGTCGGACCGGAGAAGGAGAAGGCGATCGAGCTGGCCGTCTCGTCCATCGAGAAGGCCTTCGGCAAGGGCTCGATCATGCGCCTCGGCAACGAGGAGGCGCTCGTGAAGGACGTGCAGGCGGTGTCCACGGGCTCCGTCTCGCTCGACATCGCCCTCGGCGTCGGCGGGCTCCCCCGCGGCCGCATCATCGAGATCTACGGGCCGGAGTCGTCCGGCAAGACGACCCTCGCGCTCCACGCGATCGCCGAGGCCCAGAAGAAGGGCGGAATCGCAGCGTTCATCGACGCCGAGCACGCGCTCGACGTCGGGTACGCGCGCAAGCTCGGCGTGCGGACCGACGACCTCCTCATCTCGCAGCCCGACACCGGCGAGCAGGCGCTCGAGATCTGCGAGACGCTCGTGCGCTCCGGGGCCGTCGACGTGCTCGTCATCGACTCGGTCGCCGCGCTCGTGCCGAAGGCCGAGCTCGAGGGCGAGATGGGCGACGCGCACATGGGCGTGCAGGCGCGGCTCATGAGCCAGGCGCTCCGCAAGCTCACGGGCACCATCTCGAAGTCCTCGACCATCGTCATCTTCATCAACCAGATCCGGATGAAGATCGGGGTGATGTTCGGAAACCCGGAGACCACGACGGGCGGCAACGCGCTCAAGTTCTACGCGACGCAGCGCCTCGACATCCGGCGCATCGGCGCGATCAAGGACGGCGAGCAGGTCATCGGCAACCGCACCCGCGTCAAGGTCGTGAAGAACAAGGTCGCCCCTCCCTTCAAGGAGGTCGAGTTCGACATCATGTACGGCCACGGGATCAGCCGCGAGGGCGACGTCCTCGACATCGCCGCGCAGGAGAACATCGTCGACAAGAGCGGCACCTGGTTCAGCTTCGGCGGCGAGCGGATCGGCCAGGGGCGCGAGCAGGCAAAGGCATTCCTTCGCGAGCACCCCGAGATCCTGCAGCAGGTCGAGGGCCGGCTCTTCGAGAAGTTCGGCATCCGGCGCGGCCTCGTGCCGGTCCCGGCGCCCGCGTCCGACGAGACGGACGAGAAGGCCGACGAGAAGAAGGGGCGGAAGGCCGCGAAGTAGGGCGCCCCGTTCATGCTGAGCGTAGCCGCGCCTCGAGGCGCCGCGGAGTCGAAGGACGAGCTTCCACGCGGCCGCGGCGCGGCTCCGTGAGATGCGGGCCGGCTCCGAAAGGAGCCGGCCCATTTTCTTGGGTGCCCGCCCGTCGGGCGCCCGCTCCCCTGCCCGGGCACAGGGCGCCGGCCCCGTTCCGCGCTAGACTCCCGCTTCCCGGAACGCCCGTGACCGCGAGGACCCCCATCGAGAAGGGCTGGCTCGACGCGCTCGTCGCGGCCGAGCTCGAACGGCACGACCCCGCCGCCGCCCTGGCGCGCCTGCCGCTCGACGTCCGCGACGCGGGGATGTCGAACACCGATCTCGCGCCCGCCGCGCACCTGCTCGTCGCCCGCTCGCTCCGGCTCCGCCGCCTCGATCCGGAGCCCGCCGACGCGACCGCGGCCTTCCTCGACGAGGTCCGGCTCCACGTCGCGCTGCTGCTCGACCTCGCGGTGCTGCGCGGCCTCCCATTCCACCGCGCGCGGCGGCGGGTCGAGATCGCCGCCTTCATCGCCGCCGCAGTCGGCGAGGTGGCGGCCGCGCTCGAGGCGCTGCCGCTCGTTCCGGTTCCCGCCGACGAGCGGGACGTCGAGGAGGCGTTCCACCACGCGGAGCGCGCCCTCGTCGCGCGCCTTCACCCGCCCGGCGACCCGGTGCTCGGGCTTCCGCTCCACCCCGGGCTCGTGGCGACGCTCCGCCGCCGGCTCGCCCGCGTCGCCATGGGGTTCCACCGCGACGGGAAGCTCGACCCCGACGCGCTCGCGCGCCACGCCGCCTTCGCGGACCGCGAGTCCGTGCTGCTCGTCGAGGCGATGGCGGGGCTCCTCGGGTCGAACGAGCCGCTCGACGCGCGCGCGCGCGCCGTTCGCCAGCGCCAGGCCGCCCGCCTCGGCGTCTCGCGGGCGGCGACGCGCCAGGCGCGGGCGGCGATCGCGGCCCCGCGCGCGCCCGAGGCGTTGGCGGCGGCGGCGCCGGAGCGCATCCGGCCATTCCTCGTCGAGCAGCTCTTTCTCGCGCGCCTGCGGGCGCGGCTCGCGGGCGACGGAGCGGCGCGCTGGGTGGACGCCTTCGTGGCCGCGTCCGGGCTCGACGCGGCGACCGTCGCGGCGGCGCGCATCGAGGCGGCCGCGCAGCACGGCGATCACCAGGTCTGGTTCGAGGCGCTCGACGACGCGGGGCGGATCGACTGGCAGGCGCTCGCAGGCGAGTGGGAGGCGGCGACCGACGCGGTGGTCGAGCGGGTCTCCTCCGCCGTGACCGACAACTTCGGGGCGATCGTCACGGAGATCCGCCAGACCGGCGAGCTCGGGCAGCTCGTCGCCCGCGCCGCGTCCGGCGGGAAGCTCACCGCCGAGGAGCGGCGGAAGGTGCGCGCGCAGCTCATCGACCTCGCGAAGGCGGTCCCGGCGCTCGCGATCTTCGCCGCACCGGGAGGAATGCTGCTCCTGCCGCTGCTCGCGAAGCTGCTCCCCTTCAACCTCCTGCCGAGCGCGTGGGATCGGCCGGAGGCGAAGGACGTGAAGCCGGCGGCGAAGCCGCCGAAGGCCGATCCGGTCCGTTAAGCCGCGCGCGCCGGCTTTCGGCGCCCGCCGTGCGGGGAGCTCGCCTAGGGCGTGGCGCCCCGGCGCAGCCGCGTGGCGAGCCGCAGCGCCTCCTCGTTCACGCCGGCGGTGAGCGTCCGGCCGCGGTCCGCCGCGATCATGGCGTCGAGCTTCGCGGCGATCCCCTCGCCCGCGGGGCCGACCTTCTCGCGCCCCGCGATCCACCCGAGCGCGAGGACGGCGTGATAACGCGCGGCGAGCTCCGCGTCGTCACCGACCGGCCGCACGATCGCGTCGCCGAGCGCGGCGGCGTGCGACCCGCCCCCGAGGCGGCCGAGCTCGAGCGCGGCGCGGTCGCGCACCGCGGCGCTCGGGTCGGCGATCTTCCCCGCCCAGCACGCGGCGTCACCGCAGACCGTCGCGGCATCGAGCCGCGCGAGCATCCGCCCGAACGCGGCGTCCACCGGGGGCGCGCAGCCCTTCGCGCAGTCCTTCGCCTTTGCGGCCTCGACGAACGGGCGCTCAGCGGCGGCCCCGAGGCGCGACACCGCGGCGAGCGGCCCCTCGCGCAGATCCCAGTCGCCGGCGGCCGCGGCGGCCTTCAACGCGGGGACGGCGGCGGGATCGCCGATGCGGACGAGCGCGTCGCAGTAGCGATCGCGGACGTTCGGGTCCTTCTCCTTCGCGACGAGATCGCCGAGCGCCTTCACGGCCTCCCGGGCGCGCATCCGGCCGAGCGACTCGGCGGCGAGGACCCGCACGTACAGCTCGACGCCCGAGTCGGCGTCCTTGTACGTCAGCTTCGCGAGCAGCGCCGGCACCGCGTCCGCACCTCCCACGTCACCGAGGAGCTGCGCCGACTTCGCGTAGAGCGCGCCGGGCACCACCCCGCGCGCCTTCGCCCAGCCCGCGAGCGCCGCGTCCTTCCCCTCGAGCACCGCGAGGAGCGCCGGCGCCATGGGGCGGCCGATCTGCGACGCGGCGAACGCCGCCTCCGGGAAGAACGAGACCCCGGGCCGCTCCTCGAAGAGCATCTTCAGCACCGCCGGCGCCGCGCGCGCGTCGCCGATCCGACCGAGCGCGAGCAGCGCCTTCTTCGCGGTGAACGGCTCGAAGCCCTCGCCGGTCGCGACGCCGACGAGCGTGTCGATCGCCGCGGGGTCGCCGATCCGTCCGAGCGCGTCCACCGCCGCCACCTGGACGTATCCGTCGGGCGACTTCACGAGCTCGGTGAGCTTGGGAACGGCCTCCTTCGCGCGGAGCGTGCCGAGCGCGTCGGCAATGTGCCGGTTCGCGTCGAGCACGTCGCGGTCGCTCGTCGGGGTGACGATCGCGTCCGTGAGCGGCTTCACCACCGCCGGGTCCCCGATCTCCCCGAGCGCGAGCGCGGCCTGCGCGCGGGCGCGGGGCGCCTGCTGCAGCACCTCGACGAGCGCCGGGACGGCGGCCTTCTTGTCACCGGGGGCCTTGCGAACCTCGGCGAGCGCCTGGAGCTTCTCGTCCATGCGGCTGCGGCTGGCGGCGCGCTTCGCCCAGCCCTCCGGGTCGTTCGGGTTCCCGCAGGCGGCGAGCAAGCAGGCGGCGGCGATGGCGGCGTGGCGCATGGGCAGGCTCCTACTTCGATCCGGTCTTCTGGCGGGGTGCGGGGACGGCGATGGGGGTGAGCTCGAGGTCGTCTTGAGCAAGCGACGCTCGCCGCTCCTGGGCGGCGCGGGCGAGCGCGTCGATCGCCGGCGCGAGCTCGGGGGCCACCGCCGCCGCGGCGCGCATCCGCCGGACGGCGTCCTCGAGCACCGCGGTGTGGCGCGCCTCGCGGACCTTCATGAGATCGACGGCGTCGATGAACGTGGAGAAGAACGTCTTGAGCTCGTCGCTCCGGCGGAGCGTCCGCATCCGCGGGAAGCGGCCCTCCGCGAGGATGCGCAGGTAGTGCCCCATGACGAACACGGGGCCGGCGACGCGGTGCGTGATGACGACGCCGAGCAGGCCGAGCGCCGCGGCGAGCAGAACCGCGATCGCGGCGAACGCACCGAGCAGGAGCCGATCGCTCCGCTCGACGAGGGCGCGCGCGTCCGGGTCGGGCGCGAGGAGCGCCGTCGCCTGGGCGTGGGCCTGATGGAGCCAGACGCCGAACACCGCGGCGACGAGGAGCCCGGCCACTGCCATGAGCAGTGCGTACTTGAGCTGAAACCCCCGGTCCACGAGGTAGCGGCGCCGTGTGACCGGCGTCGCCGTCGGTGCGAAGGATGCCTCGCTCATGCGATGCTCCCCTTTCGAGGGCTGGATTCTAGCGCGGGGACGGCGTGACGGGAACGCGGCGAGGCATCGCGGCCGAATGCGAGTCGATCTGGCGGGGGGCGCTGCGCCGGATCCAGGCCGGACCGCTCGTCCGGGCGGCGCTCGCGGCGGAGCCACTCCCCCCCGGTCCAGTCCGGCTCCTCGCGCTCGGAAAGGCGGGGCTCCCGATGGCCCAGGCCGCCCTCGACGTGCTCGGCGCGCGCGCGAGAGATCCGCTCTGCGTCGTCCCGGCGCTCGTGACGGGCGACCTCCCTGGCGCGCAGGTGGTCCGCGGCGCGCACCCGCGTCCCGACGCGAGCTCGGCCGCGGCCGGCGCCGCGATCCTGGCGTGGGCGGAGCGCGGCGCGGGGCTGCCGGCGCTCGCGCTCATCTCCGGCGGCGGCAGCGCCCTCGCGGTCTCGGCTGCCGAGGGCATCGGCTTCGAGGAGAAGGTCGAGGCGGTCGCGGCGCTCATGCGGGCGGGCGCCACCATCGGCGAGCTGAACGCGCTGCGCAAGCACCTCTCCCGGCTCAAGGGGGGCCAGCTCGCGGCGCGGCTCGCGCCCGCGCCCGTACGCGTCCTCGTCCTGTCCGACGTCCCCGGCGACGACCTCTCCACGATCGCGTCCGGCCCGTTCGCGCCGGACCCCACCACCTTCGCGGACGCGCTCCGCTTCGCGCGCGAGCGCGGCGCGCCGCTGCCGGCCGCGGTGACCGCGCGGCTCGAGGCGGGCGCCCGAGGCGCGCTCGCGGAGACGCCGAAGCCGGCGGACGCGCGGCTCACGGCGGTCGCTCACCGGCTCCTCGCGGGCCCGGTGGACCTCGCGCGCGCGGCGGCCGAGGAGGCGCGCGCGCGCGGCTTCGTCGCGGACGTGGACCCGGCGCCGCTCACCGGCGATGTCGCCGTCGTCGCTGCGCGCCTCGCCGCGTGGGCGCGCGTCCACGCCGGGCGCGGGCGGCGCCTGCTCGCGCTCGGCGGCGAGCCGACGATCGCCATCCCGAAGGCCGCCCGCGCCCCCGACGGCGGACGCGCGCAGCACCTCGCGCTCCTCGCCGCCCGCGACATCGCCGGGATCTCTGCTGCGGTGCTCGCCGCGGGCTCCGACGGGCGCGACGGGCCGACCGAGCAGGCGGGCGCGGTCGTGGACGGCGGCACGGTCGCAGCCGCCGCGACCGCCGGGCTCGACCTCGACCTCGCGCTCGCCGAGGCCCGCTCCGGACCGGCCGCGGTCGCGCTCGGCGCCGCCATCCCGCGCGAGGACACGGGGACTCACCTCTGCGATCTCGTCGTCGTGGCCGTCGAGTAGGGGGACGTGTTCCCGGGGCGACGCCGCGTGCCCCGTGGTAGAGACCCGCCATGCGCGTCGTCTTCATGGGCACGCCCGCCTTCGCCGTCCCCTCGCTCGACGCAGTCGCGCGAGCGGGCCACGAGCTCGTCGCGGTGGTCGCGCAGCCCGACCGGCCGGCTGGCCGCGGCCAGGTCCTGCGCGAGCCGGCGACGAAGGCGTGGGCGAAGGCGAAGGGCGTCCCGGTGCTCCAGCCCGAGAAGGTGCGCGATGGCCGGCTCGCCGCGGAGCTCGCGGCGCTCCGCCCCGACGTCCTCTGCGTCGCCGCCTACGGCCGGATCCTCGGAAAGGACCTGCTCGAGCTCGCCCCCCACGGCGCCGTGAACGTGCACGGCTCGCTCCTGCCGAAGTACCGCGGCGCCGCACCCGTCCAGTGGGCGATCGCGAAGGGCGAGGCGGAGACGGGCGTCTCGATCATGCAGATGGATGAGGGGCTCGACACGGGCGACGTGCTCCTCCAGCGCGTCCTCGCCATCGCGCCGGACGACACGGCGGAGGGCCTCGCGCCGAAGCTCGCCTCGCTCGGTGGCGAGGCGCTCGTCGAGGCGCTCGCGCGGGCGGCGGACGGGACGCTCGTCCCCGTGCCGCAGGACGGCGCCCGCGCGACGCTCGCGCCGATCCTCTCGCGCGACGACGGGAAGATCGACTGGACCCGCGGCGCGAAGGAGACCCTCGACCGGCTGCGCGGCTTCACGCCCTGGCCGGGCGCCTGGACGACCCTCGACGGCAAGGTCCTGAAGGTGCTCGAGGCAGAGTACGCGGACGAGCGCGCGAGCGAGGCGGGCTGGGTGCCCGGGTCGGCGACGGTCGCCCCGGGGCGCGGCCTCGCCGTCCGCTGCGCCCACCCCGCGACGCTCCTCGTCCGGCGCGTCCAGCCCGAGGGGAAGGCCCCGCAGGCGGCCGCCGACTTCGCGAACGGGCTGCGCGCGCGGCAGCTCATGCTCGGGACGTGACGGCACGATGAGCGCGACGCCCGCGAGGAAGATCGCCTTCGAGGTCCTGCTGCGGGTGGAGGCGGGCGGCGCCTATGCGTCCCGAGCGCTCGACGCCGCGCTCGGGCAGGCGGGCGCGCTCGACCCGCGCGAGGCGGGGCTCGCGACCGAGCTCGTCTACGGCACCCTCCGGCGCGCGCTCGCCTTGGATGCCGCCCTCGCTCCCCACTCGCGCCGGCCGCTCGCGGAGCTCGACGCGCCGGCGAGGGTGGCGCTCCGGCTCGGCGCCTACCAGCTCATCCACCTCGGCACCCCTGCCCACGCCGCCGTCGGCGAGACCGTCACGCTCGCGAAGGCGATCGACCACGGGCGGGCGGCGGGCTACGTGAACGCGGTGCTCCGCGCCCTCTCGCGTGCGCCCGCCCCGGCGCCTGCGCCCGAGCTCGCGGCCGACCCCGCCGGCCACGTCGCGGCCGCCGAGGCGCTCCCGCGCTGGCTCGCCGAGGAGTGGGTCGCCTGGCTCGGCGCCGAGGAGGCCCTCGCGCTCGCGCGAGGGATGAACGCGCCCGCGCCGCTCTGCCTGCGCGCTCCGCAGCGCGACGCGCTCGTCGCGCGGCTGCGCGCCGCCGGGCTCGCGGCCTCGCCGGCGCCGCGCTCGCCCGACGGAATCGTCCTCGCGGGGGGATCGGTGGCCGACGTCGCGCGCGCGGCGAGCGGCCTCCCCTTCCAGATCCAGGACGAGGCGGCGCAGCTCGTGACGCTCTTCGCGGCGGGCGACCTCCGCGGGCGCAAGGTGCGCGTGCTCGACGCGTGCGCCGCGCCGGGCGGCAAGGCGTTCCACCTCGCCGAGATCCTCGCGCCCGGGTCGGAGGTCGTCGCGATCGAGCTCCACCCCCGCAAGGCGGACGAGCTCGCGAAGGAGGCGCGGCGGCGCGGGCTCGCGGTGCGGGTCGTCTGCGCCGATGCCTCGAGGCCCATCCCGGGGCTCGAGGAGGGGAGCTTCGACGCGGTGCTCGTGGACGCGCCGTGCGCCGGGCTCGGCACGCTCCGCCGCCACCCGGAGCTGAAGCTCCGCCGCACGCCCGCCGACCTCCCGCGGATGGCGGCGCTGCAGCGCGGCATCCTCCGCGCGATGGCTCCCTACGCCCGGCCGGGCGCGGCGGTCGTCTACTCCGTCTGCTCGCTCTCACGGGCGGAGGGGCCGGAGATCGTGGCCGCCGAGCTCGCGGAGGGGTGGCAGCGCGCGCCGCCGCCCGCCGGGTTCCCTTCCGACGCGCTCACCGCCGAGGGCGAGCTGCTGACGCTGCCGCACCGGCACGGCGCGGACGGCTTCTACGCGTGCCGGCTCACGCGCTCGAGGAGCTCCGCATGACCAGCGGCCCGGCCGGCTGCCTTTTCTGCCGCATCGTCTCGGGGAGCGTCCCGGCGCACGTAGTGCACGAGGCGCCCGGCGCGATCGCGTTCCTCGACGTGCACCCCGCGGCGCGCGGGCACGTCCTCGTCGTCCCGCGCGTTCACGCGGAGACGCTGCTCGATCTCGACGGCCCCGCGATCGGCGACCTGTTCCTCGCGGTGAAGGACGTCCAGGTGAAGCTCCGCGCCGCCCTGCGGCCGCTCGGGTTCAACGTGGGCTGGAACCACGGCCGGTCCGCCGGGCAGCACGTCCTGCACCTCCACGTCCACGTGCTGCCGCGCTACGCCGACGGCGGGCGCGGCGTGCAGCTCCTCGGCTCGGGCGGCGATCGTGACGAGGTGGAGACGATCGCGGCGGCGATCCGCGGCGCGTCCGGGAGCTGATCCCGCGGCGGAGGCGCGGCGGGCCCCGCTTCGCTTACACTACCCGCACCCATGCCCCTCCCCATCCGGATCGCCCCGTCCATCCTGTCGGCCGACTTCGGCCGGCTCGCCGAGGAGGTCCGCGCCGTCGAGGCGGCGGGCGCCGACGTCGTCCACGTGGACGTGATGGACGGCCGCTTCGTCCCGAACATCACGATCGGGCCGCTCGTCGTCGAGGCGGTGCGCAAGGTGACGAAGCTCCCCATCGACGTCCACCTCATGATCGTGGAGCCCGAGCGATACGTGGAGGCGTTCGCCAGGGCGGGCGCGAACCTCGTCTCCGTCCACGCCGAGGTGTCGCCGCACCTGCACCGCACGCTCCAGGCGATCCGCGCCGCCGGCGCGCGCCCCGCCATCGCCCTCAACCCCTCGACGCCGCTCTCCGCGATCGAGTGGGTGATCGGCGACGCGGAGATGGTGCTCGTCATGACCGTGAACCCCGGGTTCGGCGGTCAGCGGTACATCGACGCGTGCACGCAGAAGATCCGCGACCTGCGCGCGCTCGCCGACGAGCGGAACCCGTCGCTCGAGATCGAGGTGGACGGAGGTGTGAAGCCCGACACCGCGGCGACCGTCGCCGCCGCCGGCGCGAACGTGCTCGTCGCGGGGACGGCGGTGTTCGGCCAGAAGGACTACCGCGAGGCGATCGACGCGATCCGGGCCGCCGCCAGCGGCGCCCGCCGCTGAGCGAGCCTGCAGGCCGTTGCGGCGCGCGCGAAGCTCACTCCGGGGCGCGCTCGACGCGCACGCGCGCGACGCCGCGTCGCACGATGCCGAGCGTGCGCGCCGCGGCGAGCGACAGGTCGACGACGCGGCCCGCGGCGAACGGCCCCCGGTCCGTCACGGTCACGACGACGCTCCGGCCCGTCTCGACGTCTGTCACCCTGAGCCGCGACCCGAACGGCGCGCTCGGGTGGGCGCAGGTGAGCGCGTTCATGTCGTAGCGTCCGCCGCTCGCGGTCGTGCGCCCCTGGAATCGCCGGCCGTAGAAGCTCGCGAGACCTACCTCGCCCGCGGCGCGCCCAGGGGCGGACCGCTCCGGCGGCCGCTCCTCGCGCGGCGGGGGCGCGTGCGCGCAAGCGGCGGCGGCGAGGACCGCCAGCGCGCCGGCGAGCCGCCGCGCGATCAGCCGCCCCTCCCGAAGATCCGCACCACCTCCGGATGGGCAGCGACGAGCGCGAGCGCCTCGTCGAGCAGCGTCCGCCCCGGCTCCATCTTGAACCAGGTGGACGCGCCGGACGGGTGCGGGAGGGGGATGACGTCGACGTCCACGCCGTGGAGCTGCGTCCTCGTCCCGCGCCCGACCACCGCCGCGATGGGCCCCTCGTGCCCGAGCACCTCCTCGATCGCGAGCCGCCCGACGGGGATGACGAGCCGGGGCCGCAGGATCTCCATCTCGCGCGCGACGAAGCCGCGCCACAGCGCGCACTCGTCCGCGCTCGGCACGCGATCGCCGCCGCCCGACGTCTTGCCGGGGAAGCAGCGCACGACCGCGGCGATGTAGACGCGGGCGCGAACCGTCTCCTCGTCGGCGCCGGTCGCGCGCTCGAGCCAGCGGAAGAGCGTCTTCCCGGCGGTCCACGCGAACGGCCGCCCGAGCCGCGCCTCGTGCGGGCCCGGCGCCTGACCGAGCAGGAAGATGCGGCTCGCCACCGCAGCCCCGTGCACCGGTGGCCCGAAGCCGCGCGGCCGGAACGCCGCGATCTCCCGCTGGACGGCGCGCAGGCGCCCGACGACCGCGGCGTCGCTCGGGCGGCGCGCTAGCGCCATGGCTCCTCGCGAATCGAGTGGATCCATCCCTCCGGGCGCGGCACGTTCGACGGGACGCCGTTGAAGCCGTCCCCCCAGGCCGCCGCGGCGGCAGTCGCCGAGAGGATCGCGTCGAGGTGGTTGCCCTCGGGGTCCTCGATGATCTGCGCTGCCTGCTCCATCTCGAACTCGACCTTCGCGGCGGTCCGCAGCGTGCGCAGGATCGCGGCGCGAATCGACGCGCGCGCCACGCCGTCGCGGTCGTCGTCGCGGTAGCTGCACACGCCGAGCAGCGCGCGCGCGACGTGGCCGGGGCGAACCTCGATGATCGACGGCTTCCCCGCCGCGGGCGGATCCCACGGCGGGAACGTCGCGTGCGCGTGGGCGACCGCGCACAGGCCGAAGAACGTCTGCCGGTGGGTGCGCGCGCTCGTCGGCTGGTGCAGCTCCCCGCGGTAGCAGTCGGTCGCGCGCGGCCGGTCCTTGCCGAGCTCGGCGCGGAACCGCGCGGCGGCCTCGGTGAAGTCGCCGGATGGGCCGACGAAGCGATCGTGCAGGTTCCGGCCGAGCACCGCCGGGCCGCGCAGCGCCTGCCGGAGCAGCCCGAGCTGGCGCAGGTGCGTCTCGGCGAGGGACAGCGAGAAGTCCACGCCGACTACCAGCTTTCCCTCCGCCCACTTCGCCTCGTCGGCGACCCACGCCCCGAAGCGCGTGACGACGTCGCGCCGCCCGGGCGCGTCGGAGAACGGACGCCAGATCCGCACGAGCCGCGCCCGCACCGGCCCGCACTCGACCTTGGCGGCGAGGATCTGGTTGCCGGCCCCCTCGATCCCGCTCCAGCGGAGGCCGATCGCGACGCCGCGATCCGACAGCACCACCCGCGGCGGCGGCGCGCGGCCGTGGACCGCGCTCGAAGAGGGGGGCGCCTCGCGCTCGCTCATGTGGAGTCTCCGGTGATGCGGGGGCGGTGCTCGCAGGGCCCACCGTCCGCGTTCGCGAGGAGCTGCGTCGCTGGATTACCCGCGCGCGTCGGGGAGTGTCAACGGCGGTGCCGCGCACGACCCGCGGTGTCGGAGCGACCCGACCCGTCTGGGTCGGCGTTTGCCGCTCGGGGTTCCCGCCGGGGGTTCGCGTGGCCAAGGTACGGCCAACCGTGGCTTCGCACGCACGCATCCTGCTCGTCGAGGACGACTCTGCCCTGCGCTCCGCTCTCGCCGAGCTGCTCGTCGAGCGGGGATTCGAGGTGGCGTGCGCGGGCGACGGGCGCGAGGCGCTCGCGGCGCTCTGCGGCCCGGTGCCGAGCATCATCCTGCTCGACCTCGCGATGCCGGTGATGGACGGCTGGGCATTCCGCGCGGAGCAGCGGCGCGACCCGCGCCTCGCCGGGATTCCGACGGTGGTGCTCTCGGCGACGCCCGCGGCGGATGCGCACGCGCTCGACGGGTTCGAGCCCGACGCGGCGCTCTCCAAGCCATTCGACTTCGACCGGCTCGTCGAAACCGTCCACCGGCTCTGCGCCGTCTAGTCTAGAGGTCCCACCCGCCACGGGCGGCGCGCCGCCGCCATCATGTGCTCGACACATGACCGCGCTCCTCCACCGACTCGTCGACACGTTCGCGATGTGGACCGAGGACCGGCGACGCCGGCGGGCGGTCGCGTTCCGAGGGGCGGACGGCGCCCCGCTCGACTGCTTCGGCCCGCTGCCGCCGCTCCCGCCGCCGCCGCCGCGCGCGGGCCGCTGGCGCGCAGCGTCGCCGCGCGCCGCACAAGGCGACGCGGTCATGATCGTCGAGGCGCTTCCCGCTGCGGGCGCCGCGCGCGGCACCGCGGTCCTCGTGCCGCCGTGGAAGGTGCCGTCGCTCCGGACCGTGTCGGGGTACGCGCGGCTTCTCTCCCGCGCCGGGTACGATGTCTGGACGCTCGTCCCGCCACGCCACCTCGAGCGCGCCGCGGCGGGGACGCGGAACGGCGAGGGGTTCGTGTCGCCGGATCTTCCCGTGCTGCGCGCCGCGCTCGAGCAGCTCGTCCTCGAGCTCCGCGTCCTCGGCGCGCTCGCCGCCGTCCGCGGCGGCGAGACCGCGCTCGTCGGTCTCTCGCTCGGCGCGCTCGCCGCCGCGCTCGCGGCGACCGCGCCGGAGCGGTTCGATCGCGTCGCCCTCGTCGCCCCGCCCGCCGACCTCGCTGCGGTCTTCGCGGAGACCCGCATCGGCCGGCGCTACCTCACGCTCGCGCTGCGAGGCGGAACGGAGGTCGCGGCGGGGGCGGCGCTCGCCGCGATGCTCGCGCCGCTCCGGGCGGACCTGCGCGCCGTGACCGCCCGCGAGGTGTTCCTGGCGGTGGGCGCGGAGGACCGGATCGCGCTGCGCGCCGGGGCGGTCGCGCTCGCGGACGCGTGGGGAGTCGTGCCGCGCGTGTACCCGCGCGGCCACCTCACGTTGCTCTTCGCCTGCCGGGCGCTCCGGCGGGACCTGGCGCGCTTCCTCGCCCCGCTGCGGACGGCGGACGCGCCGGCCGCGGCGCAGCGCTGACCGCTACTTCTTCGACGCCTTCACGACCCGGCACTGGTCGCGCGCCGCCTTCGCCTCGTCGAAGAACGCTGCGGGGATGACGCCGCCGCGGACGATGGGCCAGGACTTCTCCATCGCGCCGCGCCACGGGATCGGGTCCGCCTTCACGACCTCGAGCCCCTGCTTCTGCATCGCCCCGACCGCGTCCACGTTGAGCCGCTGGACCTCCACGTCCACCTTCTTCCCG
>DASWEI010000148.1:0-13415 GCA_036394835.1 Anaeromyxobacter sp.
CTCGATCGCGCCGGCGTTGATCTTCTCGCGCGTGACCGCGTCGCCCTGGTACGGGAAGCGGAACCGCTGCGCCTCCGTCATGGACATCGCGGTGTCCTGCTCCGGACCCGTCGACGCGCCGGTGAGGACGTCGAGGCGGTAAGGCTTGCCGCGGAGCCGCTCCTCGACGGCGCGCTTCGCGAGCGCGACGGGGACGGCCTTCGGGTAGCCAGCGCCGGTGAAGCCGCTCATTCCGACGACGGCGCCGTTGGGGATCAGAGCAGCGGCGGCCTCGGCGGACATCACCTTCGACTTCAGGCCCTTGTGGAGAATCCGGTCGGACATTGCGATGAGCCTCCTAGCTAATCGTCCTGTTGCACGGGTGAAGCTGTTGGGACTGCGGTGTCTGGAAGCGCGGGCAGCTGCGCGCGTGGACGCGGACATTAGCGCGTGTGAGGGTGCGCGTGGAAGTGTGCTCCACTGCGAAACTGCCGGCGAAGCGGAGCGATTCCGTCCACGAACGCCGCCGACCCCCTCAGACTGCGAGTAGCGGAGCGATCCCGTCCACAATGGCGCGCAGCGCGTCGCGATCTCGCAGCGCGAGCTTGCCGCCGTCCTCGGCGACGTGCCCCTGCGTCACGAGCCACTCGATCGCGTTCTCCAGCGTGGCCTTCGACACCGACTCGCGCAGCATCACGCCGCCGGCGAGGAACGCCGCGCGCCCGCGCTCCATCGTCTCGCGCAGGAGCTCGCGGCGGTCCGGCTGGGCGCCCGCCCGGTCGTCCGCCAGGAGCTCGAGCGCCGCGGCGGCCGCCAGCCGGTACGCCTCGAGGTACGGCCGCATGAGCTCGGCGATGAACGCGAGCGTCGGCGCGTCGCCGCCGGGGCGCAGCCGGTCACCGTCGCGCGCGAGCGCCCTCACGCGGACGAGGAACGCGACGTTCTGATCGAAGATGTCGTCGAACGTCGCGCCGACCCGGTAGATGAACTCGAGCTTGAGCAGGCGGGAGAGCCAGAGCGCCCGCTCGCGGACCTCGTCGAGCGGTGCGTCGGGGCCGGCCGCGCGGGCCGCGGCGGCGACGAGGGCGGGTGCGACGTAGCGGTGGATCACGGCGTTCCGGTGGTAATCGAGGACCGGCCGCTTCTCGTCGGGCACCTGGTAGATGGTATCGCCGGCGGCCACCGCGACGCGCACGAGGCCGCCCGCCTCGAGCCGCCGGACCGCGTCGGCGATCGGGCCGCGCGCGAGCGGGTCCGACGGCGCGCCGGCGAGGCCGCGCGCGAAGCGGGCGCCGCCCTCCGCCGCCATGTAGCGGAGGAGCTCCACCCGGCGCGCCACCTCGGGCGCGGCGAGTCCGCGGCGGACGTGGGAGAGGAGGGCGGCCGCGACGAGGCCGACCGGCGTGATCGTGACGACGCGGCTGATGCCGTAAGCGATCCGGTTCGCGACCGCTTGCACGAGCCGGCGCTTCGCCTCGGCGGGCGCGTCGCGGGGGCCGGGCTCGGGCGCCGCCCCGCGCGCTTCCTCGCCCCCCCAGGCGTCGTCGACGGTGAGACCTGCGGCGCCGCCGAGCCGCTGCTCCGCGACCTGCCGGAGGGAGATCGGCTCGTCGAACTGCACGTAAAGCCGCTCGTACCGGCGCGAGAGGACGCGCACCGCGCCGAGCAGGCCGCGCAGGCTCTCCTTCTCCTTCTCGCCCCCGGCGAGCTCGCGCGCGTACGACGACGCCTCGATGAGCTTCTCGTAGTCGATCGCGATCGGGACGAAGACGACGTCGTCGGCGGCCCCGTCGAGCCAGGCGTCCACCTCCATCGACACCAGCCCGGTCTTCGGGAAGAGCAGCTTCCCGGTCCGGCTCCGCCCCCCCTCGACATAGAACTCCTGCGGGAACCGGTCGCGGAGGAGGTGCTTCACGTACGCGCGCAGCACGGCGGTGTAGACGCGATCGCCCTTCACCTTGCGTCGGATGAAGAACGCGCCGCCGCGCCGGGCGATCCCGTCGAATGGCCAGAACGCGAGGTTGATGCCCGCGGCGACGTGCGGCGGCGTCATCCCGTGGTCGTAGAGCACGAGCGGCAGGACGAGGAAGTCGACGTAGCTCTTGTGGCTCGGGCACAGGACGATCGGTGCGCCCGCAGCCGCCCGCTTCACCCGCGCGAGCCCCTCCTCGTCGACCTCGACGCTCGTGTAGAGCCGCCGGAACACCCAGGCGAGGAGGGGGCGGACGAGCTGCACGAAGCGCGGGTCGTACCGGCTCGCGATCTCGCGCAGGTCCTTCTCGCCCTCGGCGGCGACCGACGCGACGTCTCGACCGCGCTCCTTCGCGACCGCCTCGACGGTCGCGCGCAGCCCGCGGTCGCGCAGCACCTTCTCGCGAACCCGCGAGGGCGCCTTGAGCGGCGGGCCGACCGCGGTCCGGAACTCGCGCGCGAGGTGCTGGTAGAGCACGCCGCGCACCTTGCGGGCGACGACCGCGTCCGGCTCCTGCGTCCGCTCCGCGAGCGCCGCCCTGAGGTCGAGCGGCCGGCCCACGCCGAAGAAGGCGCGGCGGTAGTTGCGCAGGAACGCGACGGCGTTCCCGAACGCGCTCGGCGCCTCGGGCGACCCGAAGAGCACGTCCCAGAGCGACGGCTTCAGCTTCTGGGCACGGCGGCTCCAGACGAGGAGGACCGGGACGAGCAGGATCGGCTGGAAGAGGTCGCGCTGCGCCCGCACGAGCGTCGAGAACGGGTCGGGCTCGGTCGCGCGACCGAGGAACACGACCGCGGCGTCGCCCGCAGCCACGGCGTCGTCGAACGCGCGACGGGAGCGGCGGACACCGGCGACCCGCGCGAAGGAGCCGCGGAGCCCTTGGGCGGCGCGCAGCGGCGGGAGCCCGGTCTGGCGCAGGAACCAGCGCAGGTACAGGCAGGCGAGGACCGACGGGGAGCGCATCACGAAGACGAGGCTCCCGCGCGCGCCCAGCGCGCGCAGCTCGTCCGGCGCGTCGTGCGGGACCTTCACCGGCTCGAACCAGCGCGCGAGCAGGCCGCGCGCGGGCTGCGCCCGCGGTGGGGGCGGGGCGGCGGGCGCGTGCGGCTCGGTCACGAGGCGAGTGTAACCGGGCGCGGCGTCATCAGACCCGCTTCTTGACGTGCCCCTCGCGGTCGAGGAAGAACGGCTCGACGAGGAGCGCCTCGACGCTCGGGCGATGCCCCTTCACGTCGGCGCCGAGCGCCGCGAGAGCGTCCAGCACCTCGCCCCGCACCCGCGCGTTGTCCCGGTCGCGCAGGAGGAGCTGGATGAGCCCATCGCGCGCCGCCTCGCCCGGTGCGAGCGCGGCGAGCGCGCGGGTGGCGCTGATCCGGACGTCGTCGGAGAAGTCCTCGAGGAGCGGCAGGAGCGCCGTCTCCACCTCGGCGCCGCCAGCGCCGGCGTGGTGCTCCTTCAGCCACTTGAGCAGGACGAGCTTCTTCTCCGGATCGCGCGTGTACGTCCGCCCGAGGCGGGCGAGCTCGGCGAGCACCACCTCGCGCACCTTGGCGGCTGGCGCCACGTCGGCGAGGACGCGCAGCCCCCAGGCGATGCCGTCGTCCTCCGCGGTCACGAACTTCTCGACCGGCGCGATCGCCGCCTCGCGGGCGTCGACGAGGATCCCGCGGGTGGTCTCCTTCTCCTCGTCGTCGGTGATGCCGGGGTCGACGCGGATCGTGAACCGCAGGCACAGCGTCTCGAGCGCCTCCGGGGTCCCGAGGTCGCCGAGCTGCGAGATCGCCTTCTGGCGGTTCTCCGGAGGGCCGTAGCGCTCCGTGAGCTTCTTCGCGAGCTTGCGGAGCGCACCCTTCTCGCGCTCCTCCTTCGACCCGAACAGTCCGAACAGTCCCATGCGCACCTTCTACAACGAGATGCCGGCGCGGGGATCGCCCTCGTAGAGCCCTTCGAGCGACCGCGCCGCCTTGCGGAGCGCCTCGCTGTCGGCGGGGAGCACCACCTGGACGACGGCGTAGAGATCGCCGCGCGCGCCGCCGCGCAGGTCGGGCAGCCCCTTGCCGCGGAGTCGGAGCCGCATCCCGCTCTGGGCGCCCTTCGGCACGCGCAGGCTCACCGGTCCCTCGAAGGTCGGCAGCCGCACCTCGGCCCCGTTCACCGCCTCCGGGACGGTCACCGGCAGGTCCAGCGCGAGGTCCTTCCCCTCGCGGCGCACGTGCGGGTGCTCGCGCAGCTTCACCTTCAAGAACAGATCGCCCGCCGGTCCGCCCCGCGCGCCGCGGCCGCCCTGGCCGGCGAGCCGGATCTGCGAGCCGTCGTCCACGCCGGCAGGGATCCGGACGCGCAGGGTCTTCCCGTCCACGCGCACGTCCCGCTCGGCGCCGAGCACCGCGTCCCGAAGCGCGATCTCGATCTCGGCCTCGGCGTGGGCGCCCGGCGCGGGCGGTCCGGGCCCGCGACGGACCCGCGCGCCGCGCCCGCCGAAGATGTCGCCGAAGATCGAGCCGAAGTCGAACGCGCCATACTGGCCCACGTCCACGGTCGCGAAGTCGCCGAAGTCGAACGGCACACCGCCCGCTGGCGCCCCCTGCCGGCGCCAGCGGCGGACCTCCTCGGCGCGCTTCTCGTCGAAGCCCGTCCGGAGCGCATCGGCGCCGAACTCGTCGTAGAGCTTCCGGCGCTTCTCGTCCGCGAGCACGTCGAACGCGGCGGTGGCCTCCTTGAACTTCTCCTCAGCCGCCTTGTTCCCCGGGTTCACGTCGGGGTGGTGCTGCTTCGCGAGCTTGCGGTAGGCCTTCTTGATCTCGTCCGCGGTGGCGGTCCGGGAGACGCCCAGGATGTCGTAGAGGTCGCGGTGCGGCACGCCGGTGAACGTAACGCGTTCGCCGGGGGCGTCAACGACGGACTGCCCCGGGCGGGCCCGGATCGCGGCTCCGGGCTAGAATGGGGCCATGATCGTCGCCCTCACCCTCGCCCTCGCGCTCGCCGCGCCCGCCCCGGCGCCGGAGCGGGTCGTCGAGGAGATCGTCGCGGTCGTCCGCAACCCGCCCTCGGCCCCGGCGCGCGTCGTCACGTACACGAAGCTCGTGGAGGAGGCGCGCATCGCCCTCGTCTCGCGCGGCGCGACGGGGGCGGCCTCCGGGACGCTCGATCGAGCGGCCCTGCGCGCGGCGCTGGAGTGGCTGCTCGACCAGATGCTCGTCGCCGACGAGGCGACGAAGCTCCGGCTCGAGGACGTCGAACGCGAGGACGTCGTCGCCGCGCTCTCCCGGTTCCAGGGTCGCTTCCAGACGTTCGCCGCGTACGAGCGCTTTCTGGAGCTCTCGGAGCTGTCGGAGGACGAGCTCCTCGCGACGCTCGCGCGGATGGCGCGGGTCGAGCGGTACGTGCAGAGCCGCGTCGGACGGACCGGGCGGGTGGGCGAGGACGAGGTGGATCGCTTTCTGCGCGAGCGCGGCGCCGCGGCGGCGCCCGGGCCGGTGCGCGACGCGGCCCGCTCGCAGCTCGCCGAGGAGAAGACGGCGGCGCAGGTGCGGGAGCTGCTCTCGGAGCTCCGGTCCCGCGCGGAGATCCGGATCGTCGGTCACCTGCGGGAGCGGGAGGGGGCCTGATGCGCCGCCCCGTCGAGCCTGGCGCGCCGCGCGGCGTCATCGCGTTCCGTCCGGCCACGCCCGATGACGTCGACCGCGTGATGGAGATCGAGCGGGAGGGCTTTCTGCACCCTTGGTCGCGCGAGCTCATCGAGCGCGAGCTCGCCCATACGTGGTCGCAGCTGCTCCTCGCCGAGGAGGGGCCCGGCGGCCCGGTCGTCGGATACATCGTCTTCTGGCTCGTGCACGACGAGGTGCACGTCCTCAACGTCGCGAGCGCGCTCGCGACGCGGCGCCGGGGCGTCGGCCGCGCGCTCATGGAGGCGGCGGAGGAGGAGGCGCGGCGGCGCGGCGCGCGGATCTCCACGCTCGAGGTGCGGCGCTCGAACGTGCCCGCGATCACGCTCTACCTCGCCATCGGATACCGGCAGGTGGGCGTCCGGCCGAACTACTACGCGGAGGAGCGCGAGGACGCCATCGTGATGGTGAAGCAGTTGTGAGGCGCGGGCCTGGACTCGGTCCGCTCAGGTTCAGGTCCAGTCCAGGTCCAGGTCCAGGTCCACGTCCACGTCCAGGTCCACGTCCAGGGCGGACTGTGGTTATGCGCACACATCTGCGCGCGGATCGTGTAGAGAAGGCGCCCCATGCTCTGGCTCGCCGTCCGCTGGCTGCTGTTCCGGCTCGATCCCGAGCGCGCCCATCGGCTCGCGCACCGCCTCCTGCGCCGGGTGACGCCCGCCGAGGCGCGCAGGCGTCGTCCGGCGCCGCAGCCGGTGCTCGCGGTGAAGGTACTCGGGCTCGACTTTGACTCGCCCGTCGGCCTCGCCGCCGGGTTCGACAAGGGTGACGTCTCGGTGGCCGGCCTGTTCGCGCTCGGCTTCTCGCACGTTGAGATCGGGACCATCACTCCCCGCCCGCAGCCCGGTAACGACCCGCCGCGGATCTTCCGCCTCCCCGAGCACCGGGCGCTCGTGAACCGCATGGGGTTCAACAACGAGGGGGCGGAGGTCTGCGCCGAGCGGCTCGCGGCCCTGCCCGGCGCGGCGCGGCTCGGACCCGTCGGCGTGAACGTCGGCAAGAACAAGGTGACGCCGAACGAGGCCGCGGCTGCGGACTACCTCGCTTGCATCGACCGGCTCCATCCGTTCGCCGACTACCTCGTCGTGAACATCTCGTCTCCGAACACGCCCGGGCTCCGCCAGCTCCAGGAGCCGGACGCCCTCGCGCGCCTCCTGCGCGCCTGCGTCGCGCGGCTCGCGGAGCGCGCGCCGGGGAAGCCGCTCCTCGTGAAGCTTGCGCCCGACCTCCTGCCCGAGGCGCTCGACGAGGCGGTCGACGTCGCGATCGCGGCGGGCGTCGCCGGGATCATCGCGACGAACACGACGCTCTCCCGCGCGGGCGTGGAGGGCCACCCGCGCGCTGGCGAACAGGGCGGCCTCTCCGGCGCTCCGCTCGAGCGGCTCGCGACCTCCGTCGTGCGGCGCTGCGCCGCGCGGGCTGCTGGGCGCGTCCCGATCGTCGGCGCGGGGGGCGTCATGAGCGCGGAGGACGCGTACGCCAAGATCCGTGCGGGCGCGTCGCTCGTGCAGGTCTACACCGGCCTCATCTATGGAGGACCCGGGTTCGTGAAGCAGGTGAACGAGGGCCTTGCGCGGCTCCTCGCGCGCGACGGCTTCGCGCGCGTAGAGGACGCGGTCGGCGCCGATCTGCGGAAGGGCGGCCAGGCGGCCGACCGTTCCCCTGGTGTGTCGGGGACCCGCTAGGGGAGTGCACTCGGCGTCGCATCGGACCGAAACATGGGCCGCTCCGGTGCTGACACGTCGCGTAAGGTTTTGACGGGCGTGACGCGGTGCGTTACGGTGGGATCGCGGGGCACGACGAACAACGGTCCCGGGAGGACACCATGGCGGAGACTCAGAAGCTGAGCAATGGACGGTCGGTGAAGGTCCCGGAGTTCCTGAAGGAACCGCTCGAGGCGGCGCAGCACCGGCTCGAGCAGTTCGAGGTCGAGGCGCAGCGCGTGCTGCGGGATCTCATGGACAAGGGACGTGCGAGTCGGAAGGACTTCGAGCAGATCGTGCAGCGGCTCTCGAAGCAGGACTGGACGTTCCCGGAGATGAAGCAGCGGATCGAGAAGCTGCGGGAACAGAGCGTCGAGCGGGCGGTGGAGTGGCGCGGCCGCGCGGAGACGTTCCGGGCGGAGGCGATGGAGCGGGTGATCGACCTGCAGGGCCGGGCCATCGCGTTCCTCGGGGTCGCCTCGCGCGACCAGGTCGACGAGCTGTCGCGGGAGCTCGATCGGCTCTCGAAGCGGATCGCGAAGGGCGGCGCGCCGCGCCGCACGAAGAAGGGCGAGGTGTAGCGATGCCGGACATCCAGGAGATGTTCAAGGAGGCCTGGTCGCACGCCCTCGCCGGCGTGAACGCCGCCGAGGCCGAGGCGGAGAAGGTGCTCGGCAAGCTCGCCGACGCGGCCGGGTTCTCGCCCGACGACGTGAAGCGCCACGCCCGCGAGTTCGGCGAGCGGCTCACGACCCAGCGCCGCGACCTCGAGAAGGCGATCGACGACGCGGTGAAGAAGACCGCGAACCGGTTCCGCATCCCGACGCAGTCCGACCTCGAGTCCCTCCAGAAGCGGGTCGACGCGGTCGCGGCGCGCGTCGAGGCCCTCGCGAAGGAGCGTGCCGCCGGATGAGGCACGTGCGGTCGAGGCGGCTCGCCGGGATGGTGCTCGGCGGGCTCACGTTCGGCGCGGCCGTGACCTTCCCCGTGGCGTTGGGCGAGGGGCGCCGGCCCCTCGCGGGCGCGGAGCTCGCGCCCGACGCCTGGCTCGCTCCCGGCACGGAGCCGGGTCCGCCCGGCTGGGTGGAGCGGGTGGACGCCCGGCTCGGCCTGCGGATGCCGCAGCTCGAGGACCCGGACCGGCGGCGCGTCGCGCGGACGCTGGTCGTCGAGGCGGAGGCGGCGCGGATCGACCCGCTGCTCGTCCTCGCGCTCATCGAGATCGAGTCCGCCTACGATCCGGAGGCGTTGTCGGGCCGCGGCGCGCGCGGCCTCATGCAGCTGCGCGAACCGACCCTGCGCCGCGAGGTGGAGCGCGCGGGGCGCGAGTGGGACGACGCCACCGACCCCGCCGTCAACGTCCAGGCGGGCATCCGGTACCTGCGCCGCCTCCTCGACGCCTTCGGGCGCGAGGAGGTCGCGCTCATGGCGTACAACGCCGGCCCGAACCGGATCCTCGGCTACGTGCGCGACGGCGAGATCCCGGACCGCTTCCGCGGTTACCCGCGCAAGGTGAAGGCGGAGGTCCGGCGCCTCCGGCAGAGCTGGGGAGCCGAGCGCGGACCGACGGTCGCGTTCGCGGATCGCGCGCCGCTCCAGTAGCGCGGTCGCGTACCGCGGTCGCGCGCCCGGTCCGGCTGCGCTACAAGAGCCGGATGCGGGTCACCGAGATCTTCTTCTCCATCCAGGGCGAGGGCAGCCGCGCCGGCCGTCCGTGCATCTTCGTCCGGTTCACCGGATGCGACCTGCGCTGCGGGTACTGCGACACCGCGTATGCGTTTCACGGCGGCACCGACATGGCGCGCGAGGAGATCCTCGCGGCGGTCGCGCGCCACCCGTCCCGCTTCGTCCTGCTCACGGGCGGCGAGCCGCTCCTCCAGCCGGAGCTGCCCGATCTCGCGGAGGAGCTGATCTCGCGCGGCTACGAGGTCGCGATCGAGACGCACGGGCAGCGGCCGCTCGACGCCATCCCGCCCTCGGCGATCCGGATCGTGGACGTGAAGACGCCGGGCTCGGGCGAGCCGACGACGGATTTTCGATACCTCGAGCGCCTCATGCCGCACGACGAGGTGAAGTTCGTGGTCTGCTCGGAGGAGGACTTCCGCTGGTCCGAGGAGATCGTCCGGCGGCTCCGGCTCGAGGAGCGGCTCGAGGTCCTCTTCTCGCCCGCGTGGGGGAAGGTGGATCCGAAGGATCTCGCGCGCTGGCTGCTCGCGAGCGGGCTCGACGCCCGCCTCTCGCTCCAGATCCACAAGGTGGTCTGGGGGCCCGAGGCGCGCGGCGTGTAGGCCGCGGTGCGCAGCGACGCGGCTTGGAATAGGCGAGCCGCGTCGCGCGTCCCCTCGGGAGCCTCCCGAGCGTCCCGCCGGCCGGCTTCTTGACGGGCACGCCGCTGCGGGGCTAGGAAGTCGAACGGATGCGCCGACTTGCACTCTCGCTCGTGACCGCGCTGCTCGGCGCGGCTCGCCCCGCCGCCGCGGCGCCCTCGGTCACGCTGAACGGCGTGAACATCGACGGCGTCACGAACCAGAAGTTCGAGAACTGCACCGTCATCATCGACGAGCGAGGAAACGTCGCCATCCAGGCGAAGGGCTACGCGGTCCGCACCTCCGGCGCCGAGGAGTCGCGCCTGCCGCCGCTGCAGCCGCAGCAGGCGGGCTCGGGCGGCGGAGTCCAGCCCCAGCGGCCTCCGGCGAACGTGCCGCCCGGCCGCGTCAGCCGTCGCTACTTCATCGCGACCGAGCAGACGCCGCCCGGGACGCAGTACGATCTCGGCATCTTCGTGAACGCGCAGTGGATCCGCGAGGTGAAGGCGAGCGAGCGGCAGTCGGTCGTCGAGATCACGAAGTACCTGCGCCCCGGCCCGAACAAGGTGACGCTCGCCGCGACGAAGCGGATCGTCGGCGACCGGCTTGCCTACGGCCGCGACGTGGCGCTGCGGATCGTGATCGGCGAGGGCAACGTCGGCGGCGATCACGTCATGATCGACCTGCCCATCGTGGAGACCGCGCGCACGGCGGCCGAGATCGACGACAGGACCGAGGAGTTCGTCATCGACGCGCGCTGAAGCGGCGCGCGAGGAGACCGCGTGTTCAAGCCCGAGCCGAGCCTCACGTGGGTCCACGCGCTGCGCGAGCAGGTCGTCGCGGTGGTCGAGAGCATCAACCAGCCGCAGGTGTCGATCCCCGGGAAGGCCTCGCAGCAGGTTTTCGGCCACCTCGTCGGCGTGCGGAACGGCAACGGCACCTTCTCGATCTACGTCGCCCTCCACCTCCCGAAGAGCGGCGAGAACGTGGTCTACGTCCACGATCGGCGCCAGCTCTCCGTCGAGGAGTACCGGGACGTCGAGATCGAGGGGCTCCACTTCCTCGAGTCGATGGGCTTCATGCTCGACAATCTGAACTTCCGGAATCTCGCGGCGGAGGTGCAGGACGAGACGCTGAAGCGGATCCCGCTCTTCTCGCAGCCGCGCCCGCCGGGCGAGGCTGCGGGCGTCGTCCCCGGCAAGCCCGCCGCGTCGGACCCGGCCCGGGTCGCAAGGCTCCTCGCATCGTTCTAAGCCTCGAATGACCAAAAAGAAGACGCTCTCTCGCCTCGCGGCGCTCGCCGCGGCCGCCGCGCTCGCCTGCGCGCACGGCCCATCCTCGAAGGACCGTCGCTCGGCCGAGATCCACCACGACCTCGGCGCCGAGGCGTTGCGCGCCGGCCGCTACCCGGACGCGATGCGCGAGTTCGACACCGCGCTTGCGATCGACGAGGGCTTCCCGGAGGCCCACCGCGGGCGCGGCATCGTGCTCGACCTCGGGTTCGGGCGGCTCGACGAGGCGGAGAAGGCGTACCGCCGCGCCATCGCGGCGCGCCCCTCGTTCTCCGAGGCGCACAACGATCTCGGCCAGCTCCTCGCGCGGACCGGCCACTTCGAGGAGGCGGTCCGCGAGTTCGACGCGGCCGTCGAGAACATGCTCTACAAGGAGCCGTACGTCGCCCGCTGCAACAAGGGGCTCGCGACCTATCGCATGGGCCGGCGCGACGACGGGCTCGCCGAGATGCGCGCGTGCCTCAAGGTAGCGCCGAGCTACTGCAAGGGCCGGCGCGAGCTCGGGCGGGCGCTCGTCGAGGAGAAGCGCATGCGCGAGGCGATCGACGAGCTCTCCGCATACGCGCGCTTCTGCGAGCGGGTCCCGGATGCGCACCTGCAGCTCGGGCTCGCGCGGATGAAGGCGGGGGACGTGCCCGGCGCGCGCGAGGCGTTCGAGCGCTGCCGCGAGCTCGGCGAAGGCACCTCTGACGGCGAGGAGTGCCGCCGCAGCCTCTCGCTTCTCGAGTAGCCCGTGCGCGAACCCTCCGGAAATTGCGACCGGCTCGCCGCGTTCGGCCGCTGGCTCGCCCGCGAGCGCGAGCTGCGCGGCCTCGCTGCCGACGAGGTGACCCGCACGATGAAGCTCTCCGCCGGCGTCGTCGACGCCCTCGAGTCGGGCGAGGAGGGGCGGATGCCTCCGCGCGCCTACGCGGTCGGATACCTGCGGGCGTACGCCGCCGCCGTCGGCCTCGACGCCGACGAGGTGGTGCTCCGGTTCGAGGAGGCGTTCGGCCCCGCGCCCGCTCCGCGCCCTCGCCGCAGGCCGGGGGTCTCGCCCCGCGTCGTCGCGGCGCTCCTCGTCGCGGCAGCCGTCGCCGCGGCGGGTCTGTGGGTGCTCCTCCGGCGCTGACGGCCGACGCCGCTCGCGGCGATGAGAATGACGCGCGCCAAGCTCACCGCGATCGTGCTCCGCACCGTGGACACCGGCGAGGCGGACCGCGTCGTCACGCTCCTCTCGCGCGAGCGCGGGAAGGTGGCCGCGTTCGCGCGCGGCGCGCGTGCGTCGCGCCGGCGCTTCGGAGGCGCGCTCGAGCCGTTCACGCTCGTCGCGGCCGAGGTCCGCGAGCGCCCCGGGGCGGAGCTGCTCGGGCTCGACTCGGTGACACCGCTCGAGTCGTTCGGCGGGATCCGCGGCGACCTCGCCCGCATCGCGTGCGCGGCGTACGCGGTGGAGCTCGCGCGCGATCTCGTCCGGGACCACGAGCCGCACGACGACCTGTTCGAGCTGCTCGTCGGTTACCTCGCGGCGCTCGACCGCACCGCGGCGCGCCCGGCCGGGCTGCGCGCCTTCGAGCTCGGGGCCCTGCGGGCCGCGGGGCTCGCGCCGCGGCTCGACGCGTGCGCCCGCTGCGGCGGCGCGCTCGGCGGCGACCGCGCGGTCCGGCTCGATCCGGCGCACGGCGGCCTCCTCTGCGCCGCGTGCGCGCCGCTCGCCTCGCCCGCCGCGCCGTCGCTCTCTCCCGGCGCGGTCGCCGCGCTCGTGCGGCTCGCCGACGGCGGGCTCGCCGCCGCCACCGGGGAGCCGCTCGCGCCGCCCATCGGGCGCGAGGCGCGCGACGCGCTCGGTGCGTTCATCGAGCACCACCTCGGTCACCGGCTGCAGGCCCGCCGCTTCCTCGAGGAGGTCGGGTCGATGCTGGGGGAGTGAACGGACGAAGCGCAGGGGCAAGCCGGATGAGGCTGCCCCGGCCCCCCAGCGGGGCCCCAAACGATGAGCGCGGCTTCGCCCCGGGTACGGGTCTCGAGCGAGCGGGGGGATCGGGGGGCGCGAGCCTCGCGAAGCGAGGCGAGTGTCCCCCCGTGAAGACGGAATCTCCATTTGACATCGCGGCCTTAGGGCCCTACCGTGCCGCTTTCCGGAAGGCCGGCAGGCCGTGTTCCGCGCCGCTCGGCGCGCGAACCCCAGGAGAAGACGCGTGTATTTCCAGGACCTCATCTTGAAGCTCCAGTCGTACTGGGCGAGCCGCAACTGCATCCTCGCGCAGGGCTACGACCAGGAGGTCGGGGCCGGCACGATGAACCCGGCGACCTACCTGCGCGTCCTCGGGCCCGAGCCCTGGAGCGTCGCGTACGTGGAGCCCTCGCGCCGCCCCGCCGACGGCCGCTACGGCGAGAACCCGAACCGGCTGTATCAGCACCACCAGTTCCAGGTCGTCCTGAAGCCGAACCCCCCCGACGTGCAGGACCTCTACCTCGGGTCGCTGAAGGCGATCGGCATCGATCCGCTCGAGCACGAC
>DASWEI010000149.1:0-24634 GCA_036394835.1 Anaeromyxobacter sp.
CATCGCGATCCCGGGCGTCCTCGCCCGCGCGACGACGGTCCTCGCCGAGAACAAGATCAACGTGATCTGCGTCTCGCAGGCCTACCGGCAGATCAACATGCAGTTCGTGATCGAGCGGGCCGACTACAAGAAGGCGGTCTCCGCGCTCAACCAGGCGCTCTGCCTGAACGCCACGCGGTAGCGCGCGCGGGCGGTCGCCCTACCCGCCCGCGCCCCGCACGAGCCCAGCGACCACGAACGCGAGCCCGACGGCGAGCGCGGCGCCGCCCGCGATCCGCATGCGCCGGAGCCCCGCGTCCGATGCGAAGAATCTCGTCCCCGGGATGGTGTTCCGGACGCCCGCGCGCTGCATGTCGGCGAGCATCCCCTTCCAGCTCGCGTGCAGCCTGCCCGCGAACCCGAGGACGACCGCCCCCCACACGGCCACGAGCGCGCCGAGGAGGATCACGACAGGTGCTCCCGCACGATGGTCCGGGCGAGATCCATCGACGAGGTGAACGCCGGCGAGATCGGGTTCAGGACGTGGACGGTCTCGTCCCGCGCCTCGACGAGGAAGTCCATGACGAGCTCCTTCGTGCGCCAGTCGACGAGCTGCGGCCGGATCCCGACCTTGTCCGCGCGATCGAAGAGCGCAGGGTCGTAGGACTTCACGAGCCGGGCCGCGTCGCGATGAAAGTAGGCCGGCAGGTACTTTCGCGGCTCGGTGAGCGCGACGGTGCGGAACTTCGGGTTCGCGAAGAAGAGCGCCGCGTCGGTGAGCACGATCGAGAGCGCCTCGCCGCCCGCGCCGCGCAGGAGCCCGTAGTTCTCCCGCCCGAGCGCCGGGATCGCGGTCGGCCCGAGGTAGACTTCGCCGTGGACGGACCGGCTGAAGTGGACGCCGAGGAACGGGTTCCGGATGTCCGGGACCGGGTAGATGTTCCCGTTCACCGGGAAGGTCGCGCCCGGGCGGAGCTTGCGGTAGATGCCCTTGAACGGGATGAGCCGGTAGTGCTCCGCCACCCCGAACGCCCGGGCGACGACGTCGCAGTACGCGCCCGCCGCGTTCACGAGCCGCTCGTACGAGATCTCCCCCGCCGTGGTCCGGACCCTTCGCGGCCCGGCGCGGCCGAGGAAGCGGCAGCCCGTGACGATCCGCGCCCCGCCCGCCTCGAGCTCCGCGCGGAGTGCGCCGAGCACCGCCCGCGGGTCCACCGCCGCGGTGTCGAGCGAGTGGAGCGCGCGGCCGACCGTGCGCGCCATCGGCTCGAGCTCGGCGAGCGCCTTCTCGTCGACGAACCGGACGCGGGCGCCGTTCGCGGTCGCGCGCCGGTGCAGCTCCTCGAGCGTCGGCAGCTCCGCCTCGGTGCGCGCCACGATCACCTTCCCCGCCTCGAGGAGGGGGAGCCCGTGCTCCTTGCAGAACGCCCGCATGAGCCGGTTGCCGGCGAGGCAGGTCCTCGCCTTTGCCGAGTCGGGCGCGTAGTAGATGCCGGCGTGGAGCACGCCCGAGTTCCGACCGGACGCGTGGCGGCCGAGCTCGGGCTCCTTCTCCAGCACGACGACGTCCCTCCGTCCCGCGCGCAGGAGCTCGCGTGCGACGGTGAGCCCGATGATGCCGCCGCCGACGACGACGACGTCCGCGCGTTCCGGGAGCATGAGGCCGGACTTTACCCGGCCGCCTGGCCGCGCGCGACGGCGTCGTCGGCGCGGCCCCGGGCGCGGCGCGCCGCCGGGGCCGGCCCGGAGCTCACTTCGCCTTCTTTGCTGACTTCTCCGGCGCGGTCTTCACGGTGATCGCGGTGGCGGTCATCTTGTACTCGACCGTCACCTTGTCGCCCTTCTTCAGCGTGCCCGAGACCTTCGTGTCCGCGGTTCGGGCGATCTCCCACTTCTCCTTGCCTTTCTGGACGACGACCGCGTCGTCTCGGACGTCGAGCGCCGGGCCGGTCACCTGGTAGGTCTTGTCCGCGGCCGCCGCCGTCCCGCAAAGCGCCGCGAGCGCCACTGCGAGTGCGATGTGCTTCATGCCTGCTCCTCCTCGTCCGCCGGGATCAGTGCTCCACCTCGAAGCCGATCCCGACGGTCACCTGGAACCTTGACGCTCCGTCGCTATGCGGAGGGAGCACGGGCGGCCGCCCGCCCCTTGTGGGGCGCGAGCGCTGACGCCGGCCACGGACCAGTTCTCAGCGCCGGATGCGGAAGGCGGCCACGACGAGGAGGGCGATGGGCACCGCCGGCGCGAGCACCCAGACCGCGACGGCGACCTTCGCGCCGAGGGCGGGGTACGAGGCCGAGATGATGGTGGGGAGGAGCCCCAGCGCGACGACCGCGAGGAAGACGATGCCCCCCGCCTGCACGTATCCCCAGAACCGGCGCAGACGCAGCACCCGCGCGCGCTCTTCCTCCTCTGTCAGGACGGGCTCGGGCTCGGGGGCGCTTCCCATCACGGGCCCGACAGGTAGGTGTAGCCCTTCATCACCGACTCGTAGAAGTCGGCGAGGCCGACGCCCTCCTTCGGCCGGATGGCGCTCTCCTTCACCTTCGTGTCGAGCGCGACCTTCACGCGGCGGAAGAGCTCCGCGGGCTCGTACTGCACGCGCGAGAGGACCTTCTCGATCGTGTCGCCGGGGATGACCTCCTCGATGTAGAAGTCCTCCGGATCCTCGTCGTCGACGAAGACGTGGATCTCGTTCACCCGGCCGAACAGGTTGTGCATGTCGCCCATGATGTCCTGGTACGCGCCGGTCATGAACATCCCGAGGTAGTACGGCTCTCCGGCGGCGAGGGCGTGGAGCGAGAGCGTCTCATCCACCCCGTCGACGCCGTCGTTCTCGATGAAGCGGTCGATCTTCCCGTCCGAGTCGCAGGTGATGTCGACGATCGTACAGTCCTTCGTCGGGACCTCCTGCATGCGGTGCAGCGGGACCATCGGGAAGAGCTGGTCGAACGCCCAGTGGTCGGGCGCACTCTGGAACAGCGAGAAGTTCGCCATGTACTGGTCGGCGATCTTGTCACCGAGGTCGCGGGTCTCGCGCGGCAGCCGCTTCTTGCCGCGGTTCAGGTCGGCGATGCCGCGCACGAGCTTCCAGAAGAGGCTCTCGACGACGGCGCGCTCCTCCAGCCCGAGGATGCCGAGCTTGAACATCTGGAGCGCCTCGTCCTTCTTCGCGGCGGCGTCGTGGTACGCCTCCGCGCGGTTGCGCGGAGTCATCCCCTGCACGATGTCGCGCATCTCCCGCACGACCTTCGGCTCGTTCGGCTGCGCCTGCGAGGCGGCCGCGATCTCCTCGGCCGACCCGATCTCGATGTGGCCGAAGACGTTCATGATGATGCAGGAGTGGTGGGCGGTGACCGCGCGCCCGGACTCCGAGACGATGTGCGGCTCGGGGACGCCCTCGTTCGAGCAGACCCGCTGCACGTTGTAGACGACGTCGCCCACGTACTCGTCCATCGTGTAGTTGACGGTGGAGGACTGGGCGCTCGGGGTGCCGACGTAGTCCACGCCGAGGCCGCCGCCGACGTCGAGATACTCGACCCCGAGCCCCATCTTGCGGAGCTTCGCGTAGACGCGCGCCCCCTCGTTCACGGCGTCCTTCACGACGCGGATCTCGGTGAGCTGCGACCCGACGTGGAAGTGGAGGAGCTTCGCGCAGTGCTCCTTCTTCGCGTCCTTCAGGATCTTCACCGCGTTGATGAGCTCGGGGACGGTGAGGCCGAACTTGGCGAAGTCGCCGGAGGACCCCTCCCACTTGCCGGTGCCGCGCGTCGTGAGCTTCGAGCGGAGCCCGATCATCGGCTCTACCCCCATCTCGTCCGCGAGCCGCAGGAGGTGCGGCAGCTCGGAGAGCTTCTCGATCACGACGATGACCTTGCGGCCGAGCTTGCGGCCGAGGAGGGCGAGGCGGAGGAACTCCTCGTCCTTGTAGCCGTTGCAGATGGTGAGCGCCTCCGGGTCGGTGTTCATCCCGAGCACGACGAGCAGCTCGCCCTTTGAGCCCGCCTCGAGCCCGTAGTGGTACGGCGCGCCCGCGTCGAGGATCTCCTCGACCACCTCTCGCAGCTGGTTCACCTTGATCGGGTAGACGCCGAAATAGCGCGCGCCGTACCCCATCTCCGCGATCGCCTTCCCGAACGCCTCGTTGATCTGCTTCACCCGCGCGCGGAGCACGTCCTGGAACCGGACGACGCAGGGGAACCCGATCTTCCGCTCGCGGATGTCCTCGACCACGTCCATCAGGTCGATGACCGGACCGGGCTGGCCCATCGGGTGGACGACGACGTGGCCCTTGTCGTTCACCGAGAAGAAGCCCGCCCCCCATCCGCCGACGTTGTAGTACTGGGTCGCGCGCTCGATGGACCAGTCCGACGGCGCCATGGCGGTCGTCGCGTCGCTTCGGCTTTCGGGGAGGCTCACGCACGCTGATCTACGCCACCGCGGCCCGGAAAAAAAGCCGAGCGGCGTGGCGAGCGCAGGCGGAGCCGGATGAGCTGGCCCGCAGGGCCGAGTGTCCCCGCTGTCGGACGTCGACTTCCGGCCGCAGGTCCGTTAGGAACCGGGCTCCGTGGCCGGCCCTCCCTCCCACTCTCGCCCGCCTTCGGCGGCTGCGAGCCTGAGTTTCCGCGAGCGGCTCCGCGGCGCGCGCGCCGTCTTCCGGCAGGTGCCCGGCACGCTCCGCCTCGTGTGGGAGGCGGACCGGCGCGGCACCGCGCTCGTCGCGCTCCTCACCGTGATCCTCGCGCTCCTCCCCGCGGGCATCGCCTGGGTCGGCAAGCTCATCGTGGACGGTGTCGTGCTCGCCGCGCGCAGCGGCCTCGCCGCGGACCGCGAGCGGGTGCTGTGGCTCGTCGCGGGCGAGCTCCTGCTCATGGCGATCCAGCTCTCGGCCGGCCGCCTCCTGTCGCTGCGCCGCGAGCTCCTGCGCGGCGTGCTCGGGAACCGCGTGAACGAGCGGATCCTCGAGAAGGCGCTCGAGCTCGAGCTGCGCCACTTCGAGGACGCCGACGTCTACGACAAGATGCAGAACGCGCGGCGCGAGGCGTCGGCGCGCCCGCTCTCGCTCGTGATGCAGGCGTTCGCGATCGCGCAGAACGCGGTCACGCTCGCCGCGCTCTCGGGACTCCTCCTCCGCCTCTCGCCCGGGAGCGTCCTCGTCATCGTGGCGGCGTCCGTCCCCGCGTTCCTCGCCGAGGCGCGGCTCTCGGCCGACTCGTTCCGCCTCTGGACCTGGCGGGCGCCGGAGGGGCGGCGGCTCAACTACCTCGAGTGGATCCTCACCCGCGACACCCACGTGAAGGAGGTGAAGCTCTTTGGGCTCGGCCCGCTCGTGCTCGCGCGCTACCGGGCCCTGTTCGCGAAGTTCTTCGACGAGGACCGGCGCCTCGCGCTCCGCCGCATGCGCGCCGGCCTCGCGTTCGGGGCGCTCTCGCTCGCCGCCTTCTACGGCATGTACGCCCTCATGGCCTCGCGCGCCGCGCGCGCCGAGATCACGCTCGGCGACCTCACGCTCTACATCGCGGTGTTCAGGCAGGGCCAGGGGGCGATCCAGGCGGTCCTGCAGGCGGTCGGCGCGCTCTACGAGGACGCCCTCTTCATGTCGAACCTGTTCGACTACCTCGCCATCCCGACCGGCGGCGAGGCGGCGCGGGTCTCGCCGGCGCGCGCGGCGCCGCGCGGGCGGGCGGGGCTCATCGAGATCGCGAACGTGTCGTTCCGCTACCCCGGCGCGGAGGCCTGGGCGCTCCGGGACCTGACGCTCACGCTCTACCCCGGCGAGAAGCTCGGGCTCGTCGGCGAGAACGGCGCCGGGAAGTCCACCCTCGTGAAGCTGCTGCTCCGGCTCTACGACCCGACGGAGGGCGCGATCCGCTACGGCGGCGTGGACCTGCGCGACATGGACCCGCGCGAGCTGCGCGACCGGATCGGCGCCGTGTTCCAGGACTTCGTCCGCTATCAGTTCACCGCCGCGGAGAACGTCGGGCTCGGGAGCCCGCCCCACCTCGGCGACCGGCCGCGGATCGAGGAGGCGGCGCGTCGCGGCGGCGCGACGGAGGTCGTCGAGGCGCTGCCGCGCGGGTTCGACACCGTCCTCGGCGGCTGGTTCGAGACGGGGCACGAGCTCTCCGCGGGTCAGTGGCAGAAGCTCGCCGTCTCGCGCGCCTTCATGCGGGAGGACGCGGAGGTGCTCGTCTTCGACGAGCCCACCGCCGCGATCGACGCCGCCGCGGAGCACGAGCTGTTCGAGCGGTTCCAGGCGCTCTCCGCGGACCGGACCGCCCTCGTCATCTCGCACCGGTTCTCGACGGTCCGGATCGCCGACCGGATCGCGGTCCTCCACGCCGGACGCCTCGAGGAGCTCGGCACCCACCGCGAGCTCGTGGCGCGGGGCGGCCGCTACGCCCACCTCTTCGGCCTGCAAGCGCAGGGATACCTGGACTGACCCATGCGCGGCATCGAGCAGATCCCGTGGCTGTACGATCTCGGCCTCGCGTTCGCGGAGTGGCGCGGCCTCGGCCGCTGGCGCGCCTGGCTCGCGCGCGGCGCGACCGGCCGAACGCTCGACCTCGGGACGGGCACCGGGCGGAACCTGCCGCTCCTCGTGCCGGGCGTCCGCGCCGTCGGCGTCGATCCCCACCGCGAGGCGCTCGCGCGCGCACGTCGCCGCGCCCCCGGGGTGCCCCTCGTCGTCGCGCGCGGCGAGGCGCTGCCGTTCCGCGACGGTGCGTTCGACACGATCATCGCCGGGCTCGTCCTCTGCAGCGTCTCGGATCCGGAGGCTGCGCTCCGGGAGGCGCGCCGCGTGCTGCGCCCCGGCGGCGCGCTTCGCCTCCTCGAGCACGTCCGGCTCGGCGGCGCGCTCGGACGGCTCCAGGATCTCCTCCAGCCGGCGTGGACCGCGATCTCCGGCGGCTGTCACCCGAACCGCGACACGGAGGCGGCGGTCGCGCGCGCGGGGTTCGTCGCGGATCCCGCGACGCGCCGTGCCCGCGGGACCCTGCGCCGGCTCGCCGCCCGGGCGCCGCCGGCGGCCGCCCAACCCGCGAGCGTCCCGCCCCGCCGCTGAGTCGAGCCGGACCCGACCGCTCGTCTCACTCGAGTTCGGGAACCTGCTCGGCGAGAACGCCACGGCGGACGAGCGGGCGCTCGTGCTCTTCCTTCGCCTGTTCATCTAGACAGGGTGACACGCGGGCTTCGCCCTCGCGCCTCCCTGCGCTCGCCCTGCTAACTGGCCAGGCGCAGCGACGGCCGGATCAGGCCGGCCTCGACGAGCACCTCGCCGAGCCACTCGGACATCGCGGCCTCTCCGTATTCGCGCTCCGCGCGGAGCATCACCTCGACCTCCTCGCGGGAGAACCGCGCGACGACATACCGATCGAGCGCGAGGGGAGCATCGGACGCCGGCGGGTCGATCCGGAGCAGCCGAACGAGCTTGCTTCGAACGGTGTCGAGCCTGCGGTCTGACATGGCCGAGCCTCCTTCCCTCCTTCGCAGCAACCCGGAGGCCACCCGGCTCCGGCCGGTTCTCGCAGGGTTGGCGCTCGGCGGCCCACACCCGGGGCTGACCGGACCCGCTGCGAGGCACATCGGTTCCCCTGTGCGCCCTGTCGGACGGGGGATAAGGTCGTCGCGTCCGTGCTCCGCTCCGTCGCCCTCGCCGTGAGCCTCGCCGCCTCCCTCGCCTCCGGCGGCGCCGCGGCCGTGGAGGACGTGCCGCCCGAGCCCGACGAGAAGCCCGCCCCCCCTCCGGACGAGAAGCCTGCACCCGCGCCGGACGAGAAGCCTGCACCCGCGCCCGACGAGAAGGCCGCCCCCGCGGAGGGCGCCCCGGCGAAGCCTGCGCAGGCGCAGACGGCGGAGGCGAAGGAGGACACCTGGCTCGACGCCAGCCACGCCTTCATCGAGCGCCGGATCTTCTCGCCCGTCCTCCGCATCGACCGGTTCTTCTCGGACGAGCGCGACCTCGAGGCGGAGCGAGGGCGCTCGTTCCTTCGCTGGAGGAACCAGGTGCGGCTGGCCGAGCACCTCGGCATGCCTGGCTACACGACGACGCTCTCCGCGAGCCTGCGCTTCCCCGGGGTGAACAAGCAGCTCAACCGGCTCCGCATCGAGATCGTCGGTCAGACGCGCGACGCGGTCTCCGCGCTCTTCCCCGGCGAACGCGCCGCGCCGGGCGAGGTGCCGACGCCGGAGGAGAACTTCGGAACGGCCGACGCGGGGCTCGGCTTCCGGCTCTGGGAGACGCTCCAGACGCACGGCGATCTCGGCGCGGGCGTCCTCGCGCGCCTGCCGCCCGGCGTCTACGGGCGCGTCCGGCTCCGCTTCGTGGAGCCGGTCGGGAGGAAGGTCCTCGCGCGGCAGGCCGTGACCGGCTTCTGGCGGACCGACACGCTGTGGGGCTCCACGGGCAGCGCGGAGCTCGAGCGGCCGCTCGCGCGATCCGTGCTCGCGCGGCTCTCCGGATCGACCACCATCACGCAGCGGAGCCGCGGGTACGAGTGGTTCGGGGACCTGTCGCTCCTCGCGTCCCTCGACGCACGAATCGGCGCGCAGCTCGGCTTCTCCGTCGGCGGCGCGACCCGCGCGCCGGTGGACGTGGACACGGCGCGCTTCTACACGCGGCTGCGGCGCGACTTCTACCGGCGCTGGATCTTCTTCGAGCTCGAGCCCGAGTATGCCTGGCCCTGGACGCCCGAGCGCGGACGCCACGGGGTCTGGGCGGTCGCGCTCAGGCTCGAGGTCCAGTTCCAGGGGAACGAGGCGTCGCGGCCGCCTCCCGCGGAGGCTCCGTCCCGCAGCGAGCCCCGCGATCCGCCACCCGCGCCGGCACCGCACGCGCCCGGGTCGCCGGCGACCACATTGCCCGCGGCCCCCGCCGCGGGATAGCGTCCCCCTATGAGGGGGACCCGATGAGCGAGCGGCTTCGCATCGCGATCAACACGGGGGGCGGCGACGCGCCCGGCCTGAACGCCGTCATCTACGCGGTCACCATGGCCGCGCTCCAGCGCGGCTGGGAGGTGCACGGGATCCAGTCCGGCTATGCGGGGCTGCTCGACACCTCGAAGATGATCCCGCTCAGCGCGGAGCGGGTCGCGGGCATCGTCGCCCACGGCGGCACGATCCTCGGCACGACCAACCGCGGCGATCCGTTCAAGAGGCCGGTCCCCGGCTTCCCGGGTGAGTACCGGGACGAGTCCGGCGTCATCGTCGAGAACTTCCGCCGCCTCGGATTCGACGTGCTCATCGCCGTGGGCGGCGACGGGAGCCTCGCGATCGCCCACAAGCTCTCGCAGAAGGGGATCCCGGTCGTCGGCATCCCGAAGACGATCGACAATGACCTCGCGGAGACCCTCGCGACGTTCGGCTTCGATACCGCCGTCACGACCGCCACGGAGGCGATCGACAAGCTCCACTCCACCGCGAGCGCCCACGAGCGGATCATGGTGGTCGAGGTGATGGGCCGGTACGCCGGATGGATCGCGCTCCACAGCGGCGCGTCCGGCTCCGCCGACGCGATCCTCCTCCCGGAGATCCCGTACGACATCGAGAAGGTCTGCGCGCGCTTCGCCGAGAACGAGCGCCACGGCAAGCGTTACGGCATCGTCGTCGTGGCCGAGGGCGCGACCGCGCGCGGCGGCGGGATGATCACGCGTGCCCCCGCCGGCGACGGCCGGACCGAGGTGCTCCTCGGCGGCGTCGCCGAGCAGGTCGCCGCCGAGATCGCGCGGCGCACCGGGAGGGAGACCCGCTCTCTCGTCCTCGGACACCTCCAGCGCGGCGGCTCCCCGACGACGTTCGACCGGCTCCTCGCGCTGCGCTTCGGCGCGGCCGCGGTCCGCATCATCGCCGAGGGAAGACGGAACGTGATGGTCGCGTTCCGCCCGCCCGAGATGGTGGCGGTCCCGATTCCCGACGTCATCTCGAAGACGAAGACGGTGCCGCTCGACTCGGACACCATCCTCACCTGCCGGGACCTCGGGATCTCGCTGGGGGACTGACACGACGCCGCGAAACTTGGACCTGACCCGGACCTGGACTGACCAAGACCGGGGCAAGACCAAACCACGCGGCGCGCGCCTACCTCGCCCTGAGCACCGCGAGCGCGCGCCGGAAATCTTGCGGCAGCGGCGCCTCGAAGGAGAGCCGCCGGCCGGTGCGCGGATGGTCGAACGCGAGCCGCGCGGCATGGAGCGCCTGCCGGCCGATCGCGGCCGCCGCCCGCGCGGCGACCCCGTCCGGCGCTCGCGCCTCGCGCCGCGTGCCGCCGTAGACCGCGTCGGCGAGGAGCGGGTGGCCCGCCTCGGCGAGGTGGACGCGGATCTGGTGCGTGCGGCCGGTGTGGAGGGTGACCTCCGCGAGAGTGGCATCCTTTCCGAACCGCTCGACGACCCGCCACTCCGTCAACGCCCGGCGTGGCGATGACCGGAGCTTCCCGGTGAAACGGGTCCGGTCGCGCGGGTGACGGGCGTACGGCGTGTCGAGCCGGCCCGAGTCCGGGAGCGCCCCGTGGCAGAGCGCGAGGTAGACCTTCTCGACCGTCCTGCCCTTCCACTGCGCCTGCAGGGCGGCGAGCGCCGCCTCGGTGCGCGCGACGACGAGACAGCCGGAGGTGTCCTTGTCGAGGCGGTGGACGAGCCCGACCCGGGGGAGCTCGGCGCCCTCCGCGAGATGATGCAGGAGCGCGTTCACGACCGTGGAGTGCGGAGTCCCGCGCGCCGGGTGGACGACCATCCCGGCGGCCTTGTCGAGGACGACGAGCTGCGCGTCCTCGAATAGCACCGCGAGCGGCAGGTCCTGGGCGACGGCGCCTGACGGCTCGGGCGGTTCGATCCGGACCTCGACCGGCTCGCCGCCGCGCAGGCGCGCCGAGGCCTTCGCCGGGCGGCCGGCGAGCTGGACGTGCCCTCCGGCGACGAGCCGCTGCACGCGCGAGCGGGTGAGATCCGGGAAGAGCCGGGCGAGCGCGACGTCGAGCCGGGCGCCGGCGAGGTCCTGCGGGATGATGAAGGAGCGGAGCTCGGGCGCGCTCACGGGCGGTGCCCGGCGCCGCCGGGGACTACCAGATCCTCGACTTCACGTGACCCTTGGACTTCAGGATCACGTCGACGATGGCCCGGTCGTAGAAGTTCGTGCGCGTGAAGAGGTCGGGGGAGACGCGGGAGCGGTACAGCTCGCGCCCCTCCTCGAGCTCCTCCTTCAGCGCGTCGAAGAAGTTGTCCTGCTCGACCCCGCGGACGATCTTCTCCTCGTTGTACAGGGAGACGTCCGAGCAGATCGCGCGGGCGAGGCGCATCGCGGCCTCGGGTGCGTCGATGAGCGGCATGGTCGGATGCTAGTTTAGGGCGGGGATCGGGTCAACGAACCGGCCCTAGCGCGGGTTTCCGGCCGAAGCGGCGCGATCCAGGTACGCGCGGGCCACCTTCTGCCCGTCGAGCCGCAGCTCGCGGGCGAGGGAGAGCAGGATGCCGCGCAGGTAGACCGGCGCGGGGAGCGCCGAGAAGCGCTCCGCCTCGATGTTCTCGATGTGGTGGCGCGTGACCTTCGTCCGCTCCGCGATCTGCGGGACCGTGACCCCGCGCGCCTCGCGCACGCGCCGCAGCGCCTCGCCCGTCCAGGCCGCGTCCTCGGGGATCGGGACCGCTTCCTGCGCCGGCGCGGACGGCGGCGGTGATGCAGCGGGGGCGGCGATCTCGCGATCGAGCCGGATCGGCCCGGGGGTTGCCGGCGGCGCCACGACCAGGGGCTCGGGGGCGCTCGGCGCGCGGGCATCCGCGACGAAGCACGGCTCGGCAGACGGCGGCTGCACCGCCGGGATGACCGGCGGCAGCGCGCCGAACGGGGGCGTCGCCGCGCCGTTCGTGCCGTTCGCGGTGGCGCGGACCTCTCCCGCCTGGGGACCGCCGAGCGACGCGTCGTAGCGCGAGCGCGCGTCGGGGTCGAGCAGCGTCCGCTTCGCGTCCTCGATCCGGCTCGTGAGCAGGGCCGCCTCCTCCGTCGTCATCAGGGTGTAGGTCGCGAGCGATCCCGGCGCGTACAGCGCGCTGACCCGCTCGTAGGCGGCCTCGATCGCGGGCGCCGGCGCGTCGGGCGGGACCTCGAGGATCTCGTACAGCGTCTGGTCCGACAGCCGCTTCACGGGACCGCCTCCGGCCGGGCGGCCATGTCGAGCGCGAGAAGAGAGTCGGCGATGGCCGCGAACGCGCGCGCGCTCGCGACGTCGGGGCGTTCCACGAGGAGCGGGCGCCGTGCGCGGACCGCGCGCCACATGTCGTCGTCGTAGGAGATGGTCCCGAGGAAGTCCATCTCGAGGCCGAAGTACTTCCGCCAGGCTGCCACGACCGCCTGGCCGATGTCGGCGTCCTGCGGCGTGCGCGCCTGGTTCACGATGAGCCGCGGCCGGAACAGCGCGAGCTGGCGGGCGAGGTTCCGCCCCGCGTCGGGATCCCGCTCGGCGATCGTCGCGACGAGGTCCACCGGGCTCTTGAACGTCCCGCCCTCCATCACCGAGCGGAGGAGCGGGTCGTACCCGAAGACCTGCGCGACGTTCTTCATCCGGCGCCAGAACGCGGCCTTCACGAACCGGTACGCGTTCTCGACCGCGGTGGGTTCCGGGACGAGCACGAGGACGCCGTGGTCGGAGACGAGGAAGAAATCGAGCACGTTCGAGTGGGTCCCCGCGCCGAGATCGAGGATCGCGTAGTCCACGTCCATCTGCTGCACGTGGCGCAGGAACCGCATCTTCTGGGCGTAGCGCGGGTTCGCCGCGTCGAGGTGGTCGAGCGCCCCGGAGACGAGGCCGAGGTTCTCGATGCCGGTCGGGGTCACCACCTCCTCGATCCGCTGCGCCTTCCGCTCGATGAAGTCGGAGAGCGTCCGGCGCGGCAGGTCGATCCCGAGCGTCGTGTGGAGGTTCGCGCCGCCGAGATCCGCGTCGACGAGGACGACGCGCTTGCCACGCCGCGCGAGCTCGATGCCGAGGTTCGCGGAGATGAGGCTCTTGCCGATGCCGCCCTTGCCGCCGCCAATGGAGATGACCCGGCGGGCGCGCCGGCGCGCGGGCGCGGGCAGCCGCCGGACCGGCTCATCCGGGACCGTGCGTACGAGCTTCAGGGTCGGCGCGTCACCCACGGGGAGCATCCTAGTCTGATCGTGCGAACGGCTCCAAAACACGACCGTACGGGATGCTCCCACATTTCCGTCCAGTGATATCGCGGATGCTAATCCAGCAGCTCGGCATTCCAGTACGCGGCGTCCGCGAGCGACAGGAACGGCCGCCACTCGCGGTAGAACGCGCGGCGGGTGGCGCTACGGAACATCGGCGTCCAGCGCGGTCGTGCGGGCGCGCGCAGGAGCCGCATCCCCGCCTCGTCCGGCGTCTGGCCGCCCTTCCTCAAGTTGCACGGCACGCAGGAGCAGACGACGTTCTCCCAGTTCGTCGAGCCCCCGCGCGAGCGGGGGACCACGTGGTCGAGGTTCAGCTCGGTGCGCCGGAACTTCCGCCCGCAGTACTGGCAGGTGGAGTCGTCGCGCGCGTAGATGTTGAACCGCGAGAACCGGACGCGGGCCTTCGGGAGGTGCTCGTAGGCGAGGAGCACGATGACGCGCGGCACCCGGATACGGCGGTTCACCGTCCCGATCGCGTCGTGGTGCGCGGCGGCGGCGAGGGCCGCCCAGCTCTCGAAGTCGAAGAGCTTGAACTCCTCGTCGATGGCGCGGGCCGCGCCCTGGTACAGCAGCGCGAAGGCTCGCCTGACCGACGTGATGTGGACCGGCTGATAGACCCGATTGAGTACGAGGACCCCGGTGTCGAGCATCGTGTTCGCAAGATCCTAACACCGCGAGTCCCCTCCCCGCACGGCTCCAGGGCAGCCTGCGGCGGCTGCCCCTCCGGTCGCTCGGTCAATGCTCTCGGGCGAGCTTCACGTTGGGGGACGGGCTCTCGCCCGGCTGGCCGTACAGCAGCCGATAGGCCGCGTAGGAGCGGAGGACCCGCTTCACGTAGCCGCGCGTCTCCTCGACCGGGATCTCCTCGACGAACTCGTCGAGCTCGAGCCCGCGGCGCTGATCGAGCCAGCGGCTCACCGCCCCGCCGCCCGCGTTGTAGGCGGCGAGCGCGAGCGCGATCGAGCCGTCGAACCGGCGCACGAGCTCCCCGAGGTATCGCGACCCGAGCCGGATATTGAGCGACGCGTCAGTGAGCGAGGCGCGCGAGACCTTGCCGAGCCGGAGCTGGCGCGCGACCGACTGCGCCGTCGGAAGCATGAGCTGGGTGAGCCCGATGGCGCCCGCGGGCGAGAGCGCGCGGGGATCGAGCGCGCTCTCCTCGCGCATGAGCGCCTGGACGAGGTCGATCGGCACGCCGGCCGGCGCCGCCCAGCGCCTCACGTCCTCGCGGTAGGCGGGCGGGTACGCGATCTTCCAGGCGCGGATGTTCTCGCCATCCGGCGGCCTGCGGAACGCGGCGCGGGCGCGCGTTCGGAGCAGACCGTGGGCGGCGCGGTGATCGCCGGCGCGATCGAGGAGGTCCGCGACGAGGAGGACGGCGTCGGGCGAGTCCGCCGCGGCCGCGCGCAGGCGCCGCGGGTCGATCGCGCCGAGCTCGTCGGCCGCCTCGCGGAAGAGGCCGAGGCGCAGGAGGAGCACGCCCGCGCGGAACCGCGGGTCCTCGCGCAGCGCGCCCGGCTCCCAGGTGAGCTCCGCCTCCGCGACCGCCTTCGGGAGGAGCACCGGGGCGGGGAGCGCGGGGGCGCCGAGGGCGCCGCCCGCGAGCCGGGCCCGCGCGAGCAGGCCGTAGTAGTCGGCGGGGTAGCGCTGGACGAGGTCGGCCCAGATCGCGCGCGCCGCCGCTCGCCCCTCCTCGCCGCGGCCGGCGAGGAAGCGGGCGCGCCAGTAGGCGGCGCGGGCGTGCTCGTACGGGTCGTCGCGCCGCTCCTCCTCGAGGGCGAGGAGCTGGGCGACGGCGGCGTCTACGTCGCCGGCGCGCCGCGCGAGCCAGGCGATGCGGAAGCGCGCCTCGTCACGGAAGTCGCCCGTCGGGTGGTCCCGCACGAGCGCGCCGAGGGCGTCGCGCGCCTCGTCGGTCCGGCCGAGGCGCGCGAGCAGGTCCGCCGCGTAGAAGAGCGCATCGTCCGCGAACGGGTGGTCCGGGAAGTCGCGCGCGAGCCGGCGATAGAGCCGAACCGACTCGTCCCGGTCGCCCGCGATCGAGGCGGCGCTCGCGAGGAGGTAGAGGGACCGGACGCGCACCTCGGGATCCGCGCAGGCGCCGGCGACTGGGCGGAGCGTCGTGATCGCGTTCTCGTAGCTCCGCTCCTTGCGCAGGGCGCGCCCGGCGGCAGCGCGAGCGCGGCAGGCGAACGGCTCGCCCGGGGCCGCGGCCGGGAGATCCTCGAGGAGCGGCCGCAGGAGCTCGAGCGCGGCGCCGTTCCGGTTCGCGTCGAGGAGCGCCTCGGCCCGGCGGAGGACGTCCTCGGAGGCCGGCGCCGCGCCGTGGGGCTCGGGTAGCTTCGAGAGCGCGCTCCGGCACTCGAGGGCCTCGGGCGCGAGCGGGTGGCCCGACCAGCAGTCGAGGAGGGTGCGGCGCGCCGCCGCCGGGTCCTTCGCGGCCGAGAGCCGGCCCGCGAGGAGGAGCGCCGTCGCGGCGAAGTCGGGGCGCGATGCGTCCGCCGGACGGGGCAGCGCGAGGAGCGGCGCGAGGTGACCCAGCGCACCGTCCGGGTCGCCGAGCGACGCAGCGAGGCGGGCGCGCGCGAGCCGCGCCTCGGCGCCGCGGAGCGAGCCGTCCGGCACGCCCGCCCAGGCAGCGAGCGCGTCCCGCGGGCGGCCGACCTCCTCGAGGGCCTCGGCGCGCAGGCACGCGATCCGGTCCCCGATCTCCGGGAGCTTCGCCTCGAGACCCTCGGCGGCGCGGAGCGCCTCCTCGGGGCGTCGCTCCCTCACGAGCGCGATGGCCCGGAGGAACGCCGCGCCGGGGAGCGGGCTCCGCGCGAGCTTCTGCGCCGCGTCGGCGTAGCGACCCGCGTCGAAGGCGGCCTTCCCGTCCCCGGCCGAGCCGTCGGCGAGGAGCGGGGTCAGGTCTGCGGCGGTCAGCGGGGCAGCCGCGAGGAGGACGGCCAGGAGGGCGTGCGGCATCGGCGGGTGAACAGTGGAGGGCGGAGTCTGCAAGGTCAAGGAGCCGTCCGGGCGGCGGCAGACCGCCCGCCCCAGCTCCCGGCAGGGAACCCGCGGGCGGAGCGGGCGATTCCCGCGCGCGCCGCCGAGCGCGGGTCCCCGAAACCGTCTAGGATCCCGGGCGCGTGGACATCCGCACTCAGGCCGCCCTGCTCGCGGCGATCGTGACGCTCGCGCTCGCGATCGCGGCGCTGCTGCGCGACAAGCGCTCCCGGGTCTTCACGCTCTTCGCGCTCTTCTCGGCGGACCTGTTCCTCTTCTCCTTCGGGGTGTTCCTCCTCCGCTGGGCGGACACGTTCGGGGCCGTGTGGTGGGACCGGCTCGCCGTCGCCTCCGGAGCGCTCGTCCCCGCGGCCGCGCTCGCCTTCTTCCTCGAGTTCCTGGGGGTCGCGCGGCGCCCCGCCCGGCGGGCCCGCAACGCGATGCTCGCAGGCTCGCTCACCGGCATCGTGGTCGCGCTCACGCCGCTCGTCCACGTCAAGGCGGCGAAGCTCGTGGTCGCGGCGTACGTCGTCGGCGGGCTCGCGACGGTCCTCTCGGTCCTGTGGCGGAAGATGGTCGCCTCGCAGACCAAGGTCGAGCGGGCGCGTCTCCTCTACCTGTTCGTCGGCGCGCTCATCGCGGTGCTCTTCTCGACGCTCGACATGCTGCCGCGCTTCGGTCTGCCCTACCCGCTCGAGGGGACGGGCTCGATCGCGCTCACCGTCTTCATGTTCTTCCTCTCGCAGACCCTGCAGCGCCACCGGCTGCTCGACCTGCACGAGTTCCTCGGGAAGATCGTGGTCGTCACCGCGCTCGGCCTCGTGCTCGTGATGATCTACGGCGGGCTCGTCTCGTGGGTGGGCGATCGGCCGGAGCTCTTCTACTTCAACACCGTCGTCGCCTCGTTCGTGATCCTTTCCCTGTTCGAGCCGCTCCGGGAGAAGGTCGAGGAGTGGGTCGTCGCGACGCTCTTCCACGAGCGGTACGAGCTCGTGCAGGGGCTCGAGAAGCTGCGCGACCGGACCGGCAACGTCATCGACCCGGCGGGCCTCGCGGCGGTGGTCCTCGACGGGCTCGTCGAGACGCGGCGGGTCACGCACTGCTCGCTCTGGCTCCTCGCCGACGACCGGCCTGGCTATCGGCTCCTCGACTTCCGCGGCCCGCCGCCGGCGCCCTTCCTCGAGCCCGCCACCGCGCGCGCCCTGCTCGCCGCGTCTTCGTCGGGGCAGAAGGCGATCCTGCTCGAGAACATCGACCGGCGGGTCGCCGAGCTGCGCGCGCTCCTGCCGCCCGGGCCCGCCGAGCACGAGAGCCGCAGCGGCCGCGGCGCCCCCGCCGCGATCGCGGAGGAGCTGCGGCGGCTCTCGGACGCACGCGGCGTGATGGCGACCATGAAGGCCGGCATCGCGATGCCGCTCCTCGCGGGCGCCGGCATCGTCGGCTTCCTCGACTGCTGGGACGAGCGGGTCACGGAGGCGTTCGCCTCCGACGAGATCGCGGCACTGCTCGAGGTCGCCGACCGCTGCGCCCTCGTCATCGAGAACTCCAAGCTCTACCAGCAGATGAAGGAGAAGGATCGCCTCGCCGCGCTCGGCGAGATGTCGGCCGGCCTCGCCCACGAGATCCGCAACCCCCTCGCGGCGATCAAGGGAGCCGTCCAGTACCTCGACCCGCAGAAGCTCCCGCCGGAGGACCGCGAGTTCCTCGAGATCATGATCGAGGAGGTGAACCGCCTGAACGGCGTCGTGACCCAGTTCCTCGACTACTCGCGGCCGCTCAAGCCGTCGATGGCGCCGTCGAGCGTGAACGAGGTCGTCGAGAAGACCTTCAAGCTCCTCCAGGCGCAGGTGCCCGAGAACGTGGCGGTGGAGCTCGAGCTCGCGGACTGGCTCCCGCGCGTCCAGGCGGACGCGGAGCAGCTGAAGCAAGTGTTCCTGAACCTCGCCCTGAACGCCTTTCAGGCGATGCCCGGGGGCGGGCGGCTCCACGTCTCGACCCGGGTGGCGCGCGACGAGCTCGCCTTCTGGCGGGAGGGGTCGCGTCGCGCCGACGTCGTCGAGATCCGCTTCCGCGACACCGGCCCCGGCATCCCGGACGACGCGAGAGAGAGCATCTTCGTCCCCTTCTACACGACGAAGGAGAAGGGGACCGGCCTCGGCCTCGCCATCTGCCAGCGCATCGTGAAGGCGCACCAGGGCTCGATCGTCGTGCGCTCCCCGGTGGGCGCGGGGGCCGAGCTGCTGATCTCGCTCCCGGGGCTCCGCGAGGAGCGGCCGCCGGAGTACGCGCGGCCGAAGCTCTCGGACGACGAGCGGGCGCGCGAGCGCGAGAAGCGGCGCGAGCGCGCCGAGGCGCGGCTGCGGCGCCGCCGCAAGCGGAAGAAGCAGCAGGCGTGACGTGAGGCAGCGCACCCGTAGCCGTTCGTGTTAAACGAGCCGCCGTGGCCCACGTCCTCATCGTCGACGACGAGGTGAACATCCGGCGCGTCCTCGCCGCGATGCTGAAGCGCGAGGGGTACGAGGTCACGACCGCCGCGGACGGCGAGCAGGCGCTCGGCGTCCTGCAGAAGACGCCGGTGCACGTGGTCGTGACGGACCTCGTCATGCCGAGGCTCGGCGGGATGGAGCTCCTGCGCCGCGTCGCCGGCGAGTTCCCGGATATCCCCGTCATCGTCATCACCGCCCACGGCTCGGTGGATAGCGCCGTCGCGGCGCTCAAGGCGGGGGCGTTCGACTACATCACGAAGCCCTTCGAGCAGGAGGATCTGAAGAAGGTCATCGCGAAGGCCGCGCGCGCGCACGATCTCGAGCGCCAGAACGTCCACGCGAACTTCGCCGACGGCGATCGGCCGCCGCTCGTCGGCGAGTCGCCGGGGATGAAGGGCATCTACGACATCGTCGCGAAGGTGGCGGACTCGCCCTCGACCGTGCTCATCACCGGCGAGAGCGGCACCGGCAAGGAGCTCATCGCGAAGGCGCTCCACCGCGGGTCGACGCGGCGCGACAAGCCGCTCATCAAGGTGAACTGCGCGGCCATCCCGAAGGATCTCGTCGAGAGCGAGCTCTTCGGGTACGAGCGCGGCGCCTTCACCGGCGCGGTCGGCTCGAAGCCCGGGCGGTTCGAGCTCGCCGACGGCGGGACGCTCTTCCTCGACGAGATCGGCGAGGTGCCGGTCGAGATGCAGGTGAAGCTCCTGCGGGCGCTGCAGGAGTCGGAGTTCGAGCGCGTCGGCGGCATCAAGACCCTGCGCGTGGACGTCCGGCTCATCGCCGCGACGAACCGGGATCTGAAGCAGCTCATCGCGGACGGCAAGTTCCGCGAGGACCTCTACTACCGGCTCGCGGTCGTGCCCATCGAGCTGCCGCCCCTGCGCGACCGGCGCGAGGACATCCCGCTCCTCGTGCGCCACTTCATCCACAAGTACGACGAGCGGCTCGGGAAGCGCGTCGAGGCGATCGAGGACGAGGCCTTGCAGCTCCTCCTCGGCTACGCCTGGCCCGGGAACATCCGCGAGCTCGAGAACCTGATGGAGCGTTCGGTGCTCTTCGCCGACGGCCCGCTCATCCTCGCCTCGGCGCTCCCCGACTCGCTCCGCGAGCGGGGCGCGCAGCCGCCCGTGCCGATCGCCGCGATGGGCCCGCTCGGCGCGATCGCGGCGCCCTCCGGCGCGTCGATGAAGGAGATCGTCCGGCAGGCGCAGGCGGAGCTCGAGAAGGAGCTCATCACCCGCGCGCTCGAGGAGACGGGCGGGAACGTCACGCGCGCCGCGAAGCGCCTGCAGATCAGCCGCAAGTCGCTCCAGGTGAAGATGAAGGACCTCGGGCTGCGCGGCGCGGTCGAGGGCGAGGAGTAGGTTCTCCTGAGGGCGTGCCGCGGCGACCCGTCCCGCGCTTTACGCCATGATCGCTCCATGGCATATCATTGACGCCATGACGAGCCGCTACGCCCCCCTCGACGCCGCCGGCCTCCGGGAGGCCTTCCGGGCGCTCGACGCCCGCGTCGGCCGGACGCTCACGCTCGTCGCCGGCGGCGGCACGGCCATGATGCTCGCCTACCGGATCCCGGTGCGGACGATGGACGTGGACGCCTACCCGCAGGAGGGGTCCCTCGACGAGTTCCTCCCGGCGATCCGGGCGGTGGCGCGCGAGCGCGGGCTCCCGCCGGACTGGATCAACCCGCACTTCGAGACGTTCGCCTACGTGCTCCCGGCGGACTACGGCGCCCGCCTGAAACCGGTGTTCGAGGGCGAGCGCCTGCGCGTCCTCGCGCTCGGGGTGGAGGACCTCCTCGTCATGAAGTGCTTCGCGGGGCGCGAGAAGGACGTCGGCCACGCTCGCGCCCTGCTCAAGCGCGGGCCCGACCTCGCGATCGTCGAGCGGCAGCTCCAGTCGCTCGCCGAGCGGCGCTTGCCGGGGGCGCAGGACGCGCTCGACTTCTACGACGACGTCGCCGGGGGAGCGCCGTGACGGATCTCGGCCAGGTCCCCCGCGAGGAGGGCGAGCTCGCGCGGCTCTACCACGAGCTCGCGCTCGCCGGCGCGCGCGTCGAGGGGCGCCGCGCGCGGTGGCGCTTCGGGCGGCCGTCGCGGGAGGAGCTCGTCGTGCTCGCAGCGCAGGCGGCACGCCACGAGCCGCGCCTGCTCTGGGTGGTCGTCGAGCTGCTCGCGCGCTCGTACGACCGGTTCGACGCGCTCGCGCTCAGGCGGGCGGCGCTGCGCGCGCGCTGGCCGGCCACCGTCGCGGTGGCGCTCGAGTTCGCGCGCCGCGCGGCGCGATCGGCGGAGCTCGACGACTGGGCCCGGTTCGTCACCGCCCCGCTCCACCCCGCGGCGGGTGAGCGGTTCTTCGCCGGCACCCGCGCCTTCGGCGGGGCGCAGGCGCGCCGCGACGCCGAGGAGTCCCTCGCCGAGTACAAGCGCTGGGGCTACCTCGGGCGAGAGGAGCCCTTCGCGAAGGAGCTCGGCATCCCCGCCCGCGGGACCCTCGGACCGGCCGAGCGGCTGAACCTGCTCCGACGCATCGCGGAGCGGCAGGGGTCCGTGACCCTCGCCGAGTACCGCGCCGCGCTGAAGGGGCGCGCCTCCATGCGCCAGGCGCAGCGCGACCTCGCCGCGGCAGGGTTCCTCGCGCGCCGCGGGCGGACGAGAGGGGCGCGGTGGGTGCTCGCGGCGCGGCGCCGGGCCCGCAGCGTCGCGACCACCTCGCCGGACCGAGAGTAGCTCGCGGTTCGCGAGCGAGCTGCGCCGCTCGCGCACGGCCGTGGGGCCGCTCGCTTGACCCGCAGGGGGGCCGCTGCTAGCGTCGCCGAGTCGATTCTCCGCGTGTTTCGCGCGTTTGCAGCTCGGGAGGAGTTCATGCGGCGGCTCCACGGCGCCCTCATCGCGTTCGTCCTCGCCGTGCTCGCCGGTCCCGCCGCTGCGGCCGAGATCACGCGCGTCGCGACGAGCGGCGAGCCGGGGAACCCGTTCGACATCGACATCTCGATCCGCTGGGACCGCTTCAACGAGCGGGGGACCATCACGCGCGAGCGCGCCGGCGGCGTCACCACGGCCGGGACCATCGTCGAGGGCGACGAGCTGCGGTACGACCGCACCCGGAACGCCATCGTGCCGCGCGTCGCCGTCGGCCTCTGGAACGACCTCGAGTTCCACTTCGAGCTGCCGTACGTGCTCGGCGACGACCGAACCTGGCGGTATGGCCTCGTGTATGGGCAGGCCAGCGGCCCGAACCCGACGGATCCGAGGTCCATCGACGGCAACGGCATCGACGCGCAGGGGGACCCGTGCATCCCGGCCCCCTGCCCGCTCTTCCCCGTCGCGCCGAAGACGACCGTCTATCACGGCGGCCGCGCCGGCGACTTCAAGGCGGGGCTCGCCTGGGGCATCTTCAACGACCAGAAGGACGACACGAAGCCGTTCTGGCTCGTGGGCCTCGACGTCACCTTCCCGACCGCGACGCTCTACGACCCCGCGAAGGACCGCGGGACGACCTGGTCGTCGCCGTACGACGTCCCGGCGAAGCCCGGCCCGTTCGGCGAGCGCATCTGGAAGTGGGATCTCTACACGACCATGTCCCGCCGGATGGGCTACGTCGATCCGTACGTGAAGGCACACGTCACGACCGCCTTCAAGTCGGCGACGACCTACTCCAACTGCAAGAACGCGAAGGAGCTCACGACGGCGATGCCGGTGCAACAGATGAACGACGCCGCGGTCGCGAACTGCGCGTCGTGGGGCTCCGAGGCGGGCGCGAAGCTGCCCTGGGTCGTCGGGCTCACCTTCGGGACCGAGGTCGTGCCGTACGAGGACGCGGTCGAGTCGCAGCGGGTCTCGCTCGACTTCCGGGTGCACGCCGACTACACGTCGTCGCAGCGCTTCTACAACGAGCTCACCGACGCGACGGGGAAGCTCCTCCAGACCGAGGGCTACCTCGAGATGGGCGCGCTCGTCGGCCTCTACCTCCGCGCGTCGAAGTTCGTCTCGCTCCAGACGACCGCGTCGCTCTCGACGCGGACCGCGCACTACCTCACCGGCGAGTCGCTCGGGAAGAGCGGCTCGACCCCTGCGCTCGACCCCGCCACCGGCCGCCCGCTCGAGCTCGCCGCGATGAACCCGAACTTCGACTGGCGCTACGACGCGCCGGGCCGGCGGTTCCGGATCTCGGAGGTGAGCGTGTTCGAGCTCGCCTTCGCCGGCGTGCTGCAGTTCTAGCGCGGGCCCTTCTTCAGCCGCTCCAGCTCCGCGTAGACGTCGGCGCGCTTCAGGCCACGACCGCGGGCGACCTCGCGCGCGAGCGCCGAGGGCGGCTCCCCCGCGGCGAGCCGGCGCCGCAGCTCCGCCTCGAGCGGCTCCTCGGGCGCCGCCACGACGGGGAGCGCGCCCGCGCCCGACACGACGATCGTCACCTCGCCGAGCACCTCGCCCGAGAACCGCTCCGCGAGCGTGGAGAGCGGTCCGCGCGCGAGCTCCTCGTGCAGCTTCGTGAGCTCCCGCGCGACGAGCGCGTCGCGGTCGCCGAGCGCCGCGCAGAGGTCCTCGAGGGTGGACCGGGTCCGATTCCCCGCCTCGTAGAGGACGACCGTCGCGCCCGGCGCGGCGAGGGCCCGGAGCGCCTCCGCACGCGCCCCGCCCTTCCGCGGCAGGAACCCGACGAACAGGAAGCGGTCCGCCGGGAACCCCGACGCCGCGAGCGCCGCGAGCGCCGCGCTCGGGCCGGGGATCGGCACCACCCGTGCCCCCGCCTCCCATGCCGCCGCGACGAGCGCCGCCCCGGGGTCCGAGACGCCCGGCGTGCCGGCGTCGGTGCAGAGCGCGACGTCGTGCCCGGAGCGGAGCCGATCGAGCACCGGCGCGAGCCGGCCGCGCTCGTCGAACGCGGGGAGTGAGAGGAGCGGCGGCGCCGCGACCCCGAGGTGCGCGAAGAGCTTCAGCGTCCGGCGCGTGTCCTCCGCCGCGACGGCGCGCACCGACCGGAGCACCTCCGCCGCGCGCGGCGAGAGGTCGCTGAGGTTCCCGATCGGCGTCGCCACCACGTAGAGCGTCCCGGTCAAGGACTGCCTCCCTGCAGTAAACTTGGGGGCCGTCACCAGACCCCCGCCGCGCCATCCGCGTCGAACGCGCCGGGGAAGTGGACGATCCGCGGCGCGACGTCGTCACCGAACGTGACCGCGACGACGTCGAAGCGGATGTCCCGGGCCGCCCCGCCATTGCGGTCCGCCCAGTCGGTCGCGGCGAGGACGACCCGTCGCGCCTTCCGGCGGTCCACCGTCTCCTCGGGACCGCCGTGCGCGTCGCCGGTGCGGCTCCGGACCTCGACGAAGCAGAGGAGCCCGCCCGCCTCGCAGACGAGATCGACCTCGCCGCGGCGCAGCGCGTGGTTCCGGTCGAGGATCCGGTAGCCCCGCTCCTCGAGGAACGCCGCGGCGAGCGCCTCCGCCTCGCGCCCGCGCGCGCGCCGGCCGCCGTCGCGTGGACCTCCGACCACGGTCACGCGGCGTGGTCCGCCGCCTCCCGGAACGACGGATCCGAGGTCGCGTGGAGGAGCTGCCCCGGCTTCGCGATCTGCTTCAGGAGCCGCGCCGCGAAGCGCCGAGCCCCCTCGGAGAGGCCGCCGAACGCGTCCTCCGCGATCGCGACCACCTTCCCTGCCGCGAGGGCCTGCTCGACGAAGGAGAGCTTGAGCGCGATGAAGACGAGATCGCGGTCCGCGGGCGAGAGCGTCATCGCGGCGACGGCCCGGCCCCCCGTCTGCACCTGAAGGTTGCCGCGATCGTCCACCTGGATCGCCTGCAGCCGCTGGAAGGAGAGGCCGGAGAGCGCCTGGGACGCCTTCTGGGAGACGGCGCGGACCGCCGCGGCCGGGCTTGCGCCGAGCTCCGCGGCGGCGCGCTCGAGGAGCTTCTTGAGCGGCTCGCCCACGGGGCGCGGCGGTGCCGCGGGAGCCGCAGCGGGTGCCGCGGCAGGGGCGGGGGCGGCCGAGTCCGCCTCGATGCGCTGGAGCTCCGACT
>DASWEI010000150.1:0-5806 GCA_036394835.1 Anaeromyxobacter sp.
ACTAACAGGCTCCGGATCTAAGGGAGATCGGTCGGGGAAGTCAATCGGCCGACCGCACGCCACGGACGCGGGACTGACAGGGCGTTCAGCGATCGGGGGTGCAACGCGTTGGATCATGGAGAGTGAGTCGGTGTCGCACCCCGAAACGTCGACGTGGACGTGGACCTCGACCTGGACCTGGACCTGGACCTGAACGTGGACCTAGACCTAGGCGGATCGGCGAGGTCGAAGTCGAAGTCGAGGTCGAGGTCGAGGTCGAAGTTCAGGTCCACGTCCACGTCCACGTCCACGTCCACGAGGCACTTCATGCCTTCACTCAACGGGAAGACCGTTTTCATCACCGGCGCGAGCCGCGGGATCGGCAAGGCGATCGGCCTCGCCGCCGCGCGCGAGGGGGCGAACGTCGTCGTCGCCGCGAAGTCGGACGTCCCGAACCCGAAGCTCCCGGGCACGATCCAGGGCGCGGCCGAGGAGATCGAGCGCGCCGGCGGGAAGGCGCTCGCGGTCCGCTGCGACATCCGCGACGAGCGGGAGATCGCCGCCGCGGTCGCGGCCGCCGTCGAGCGGTTCGGCGGGATCGACGTGCTCGTGAACAACGCGAGCGCGATCTTCCTCGGCGGCACGGTCGATACGCCGATGAAGCGTTACGACCTCATGCACGAGGTGAACGCGCGCGGCACCTTCGCCTGCTCGCAGGCGTGTATCCCGCACCTCGCGCGGAGCGCGAACCCGCACGTCCTGAACCTCTCGCCGCCTCTCTCCCTGAACCCACGCTGGTTCGCGCCGCACGTCGCGTACACGATGGCGAAGTACGGCATGTCGATGTGCGTCCTCGGCATGGCGGCGGAGCTCCGGGATCGCGGCATCGCAGTGAACGCGCTCTGGCCCCGGACCGTCATCGCGACGGCGGCGCTCAACCTGCTCGGCGGGGACGAGCTCGCGAAGCACGGCCGGACGCCGGAGATCGTCGCCGACGCGGCCATCGCGATCCTGCGGCGCGACGCCCGCACCTGCACCGGGAACTTCTTCATCGACGAGGACGTGCTCCGCGCCGAGGGCGTCACCGACCTCGCCAGGTACGCGGTGAAGCCGGGCGAGGAGCTCGCGCCCGACCTGTTCCTCGACTGACGCGTTCGCGAGACCGAAGGCGCTCGCGAGCCGCCCTGCCTGCGGCGGGGCGGATCCCGCGCGGTGCTCCCCGAGCCTTCGCCCGGCGCGCTCCCTCACCCGGATTCCTCCCGGGCAGATTCCCCGCCCTCCGCGCGATGTCCAACGTGGCGTCCGTGCGCGCGGCGCGCTGCACGCCCACCTTGCGCCCGCCGGGCGCGCGCGACAGCCGCCCGCTCCGCCGGAGGTATCACGTGCCGCTCCGACCCACGCTCCGTCCCGCAGTGGTCGCCCTCGTCGCGCTCGGCCTCGCACGTCCCGCCCGCGGGTCGAACGCGAACGCCGAGCTCGTCGGGGGCCCGCGCCGTCCCATGCCGATCGTGAGGCCAGAGCAGGCCGCGCCGCCGGAGCGCGCCCAGCTCGTCTACTTCGGGGGCCGCGTCGTCTCTAACGTGCAGGCCGTGATGGTCCTGTGGGGGGCCGGGACCTACGCGCCGTACGTGACCGGCGAGGTCTCGCCGTCGCTCCCCGCCTTCTTCGCGGCGGTCGCCGGCGGTTCGTACGTGCAGGGGCTCTCGCAGTACGACACCACCCGGACGGCCGCCGGCGGCGGAGCGGGCACGAACCAGCGGATCGGCCCGGGGGACTTCGGCGGCCTCTTCCGGATCGCGCCATCGGGAGCTCGCGACGAGGCGACGGTGGACGACGCCTCGATCATGGCCGAGCTCGCCGCCCAGCTCGCCATGCGTACGCTGCCGGCGCCTCGCCCGGACGCAGGCGGCAATCCCGAGACGCTCTACCTCGTCTATTTCCCCGCCGGGAAGCGGATCTCGCTCGGGGGAGACGTGAGCTGCCAGTCCTTCTGCGCGTACCACGGCTCGTTCCGCTCGGAGGGGCGGACCGTCTACTACGCGGTGATGCCCGACCTCTCTCCTGGATCGGGCTGTGATCTCGGCTGCGGCCACGGGGCGCCGTTCGCGAACGCGGCCGTCGTCGCGGCGCACGAGCTCGCCGAGGTCATCACCGATCCGGAGGTCGGGGCTGCGCCGGGCGCAGGGCCGCCGCTCGCCTGGTACGACCCGGTGAACGGCGAGATCGGCGATCTCTGCAACGGGCAGGCGGGGATGGTTCCGGGGACGGACGGCGCGAGCTGGCCCGTCCAGAAGCTCTGGTCGAACGCCGACGGCGGCTGCGTCGTCCCGTCGATGCCCGCGGCGAGCCCGCCGCTCGTCGCGGCGGCGGCCGCGCCCTCCACCCCCTCCACGACGACACCGATCGCGACGGCGCCGCTCGCCGCTGCGCTGCCCGAAGGCGCCGCTGCGCGAGGGCCGCGCCTCGCGGGTGCGATGACCCTCGTGCGCCCGCCGGAGCCCGCTCGTGGGGACGCCGATTCCCGGCTCGCCTCTGCGATCGCGGCGGTGCCGGAGGTCGAGGCGAGGCCGAGGAGACTCGCGGGCGAGCCGTCTCCGTTGCCCCTCGCGCGCGGATCGCGCTTCACCATCGAGGAGGAGAACGACGCCCTCGGCGTCCGCGCCCACCCGACCGACGAGTTCTACACGCAGGGGCTCCGCGTCTCGTCGCGCTGGGCGCTGTCGCAGCGCCGGTCGGACGGGTACGAGGAGGTGGGGTTCGCGTTCGGCCAGAACATCTACACCCCGTCGAACATCCGGACGGCGGACCTCGCGACGCTCCGGCAAGATCGCCCCTACGCCGGGTGGCTCTATGCCGCGCTGCTCTTCCGGGCCGTCGAGGAGTTCGGTCCGTTCTCGCTCCGGCTCGGCGCGGACGCCGCGGGGAGCGCGGAGAGCGCCCTCGAGCTCGAGATCGCCGGCGGCGTGACCGGGCCCGACTCGCGCGGGGGAGCGGTCCAGAGCGCGTTCCACTCGCTCGTCCGGAACCTCTCGGGAAACCCGGCGACCCCGCCCGCGCCCGCGGGCTGGGCGGTGTACCAGACCGCGAACCGCCCGACCCTCGACACCTCGGTGCGCTACGAGTTCGACGCCCTCCAGGCGAGCGCGGCGCTCGGCGGCGCGACCGCGCGTACCGGCTCGATGCTGTCCGCACGGATCTCGCCGCGCGCGCGGCTCGACGTCGGGACGATGTTCGACGCCGCCTCGCTCGGGCTCGAGGTCCGGATGGGCCTCATTGCCTCGCGCCGGGTCCGGGGACGGCCGTCGCTCCCCTTCGAGCTGTACGCGTTCGGGCGCGTCGATCGTCGCTACGTCGCGTACAACGGCTTCATCGAGGGGCCGCTCCGCAACGGCGTCACGACGCTCGTCGCCCGCGAGCCCTGGGTCTCGGATCTCGACATCGGCGCGGTGCTCCGGCTCGGAGGGCTCGAGCTCGGGTACGGGCAGCTCCTGAGGACGAGCGAGCTGCGGCAGACGCCGCCCGGCGCACGGCGGATCCACGAGGTGGGGCAGGCGACGGTCGCGCTCGTGTTCCCTTAGAGGTGCCGGGGCGCCGGGCAGAGTCACGACGCTCGCCGCGCCGGGTCCCCCCGCGCGCCTCCCTCGATGACGTACCAGCCGCGCGCCCCGTGCCGCGCGGGCCGCGCGACGGCCTCGTACGCGCCGCGGAGCGCGGCCGCGTAGCACCGCAGCCGCTCGGGCTCGGGCGGCTGCGGCCGGAGCTCGTCCAGCGCCGCGACCGCGTGCGCCCAGAGGCGCAGGATCGTCGCCCCGTGCTCCTCCACCACCCCCGCCGTGTCCGCGATGCCGAAGAAGGCGAGGATGTCGACGATCCGGGAGAGGTTCGAGAGCTGCTCGAGCGTCTTCATGGCGCCACCGCGTCGTGTGCCCGGCCGACCGCTCCGGGGAGAGTGCCGCGGAAGGTGCACGCAGCATTCCGTCGCCGGCTCCGCGCCGGAACACCCGACGCCGCCCGCGCTCGAGCACCTGCCGCCCGACCTCGCGGCACCGGTGCCCCGCGAAGTCGGGTCGCCGGGCCGCGCGGTGCCTCCGTCCTGCCTCGCTGCTGCCCGCTTGGGCACCGGCCGCGGAGCGAGTGGGGGCGATGCGCCCGGAAAGCGGACACGACGCGCCGTGGGAACGGGCGGCGACGCCGGAACGGAGGCGCGTCGCCGCGGGGTTGTGAAGTGGAGGCGCCGGGATCGAGCTCGGCTGCCTCACCCCGCCTGCACGCCGACGTACAGGTTCGGCCCCGCGCGCGCGTACCCCTCGTTCGCGACGAGGAGGTCGAGCGTGAGCGTCGCCGCGTCGTCCGCGCCGGCGTCGACGCCCGGCCGCTTCTCCTCGTCGAAGATCTTCACGTAGACGCGGCAGGCGGGGCACACCTCCGCCTTCGCGCCGGGGTCGCCGTCGACGTGCAGGTACTCGAGCCCCGCGCCGCCCCCGCACACGACGCAGCGGACGCGCGGCACGTTCCACTCGGCCGCGCAGACCGCGCAGGTGACGTAGCGGAGCCGGTCCCCGGCCTGCACGACGCCGGCGAGCGGCGGTCCCCCGCAGATCGGGCAGGCGCCCTCGGCCGGCGCCGCCGCCGCGGGGTCGAGGGCCGCCGCGAGCGAGGCGAGCCAGGCCTGGAGCGCCGCGCCGACGAAGGGCGCGGTGGAGAGCCGGTCGGCGGCGACCGCGCCGGCGAGGACGCCGTCCGCGAGCGCCTCGAGCTCCGTGACGCCGGCGTCGGCGAGCCGGCGGAGCGCGTCCTGCGTCTCGAGCGGCAGCCCCGGCGCCTTGGCGGCCGCGAGCACGATCCCGAGCATCCGGCGCCAGGCGTCGTCGCGCGGCAGGAGGTCGTAGGCGAGCGGCGGCCCGCCGGCGGGCGCGCACACGCCCGCGGCGCGGATCTCGCGGACCGCGAGCGCCTGCCCGGCGGCGATGCGGGAGAGGAGCGCGAGCCACTCGGGCGCGGCGTGGCCGGGGGCGAGCGCGGCGAGGCGCGCGGCGCGGCGATCGAAGAGGAGCCCCGGCTCCGGGAGGCGCAGCGCGGGCGCGTCGCCCTCTCGCGCCGGTCCGGGGAGCTCGGTGGTCACGGGCCGTCCTTGCCGGCCATCTTCGCGTACCAGCCCGGGTGGTGGAAGCGCGCCCAGGCGCGCGTCACCGTCCCGCGCGTCATCGCGCGGATCGATCCCTTCGTCCAGTACGCCGCGTACACGTGCACGCCGATGCCGACGAACATGATGAACGCCATCGCCGCGTGGAGGACGCCGGAGAAGCGCCGGAGCGTCACCGGGATGGCCGGCGCGAAGTACGGCCGCCAGATGAGGATCCCGGTCGCGAACAGCACGCCGATGACGACGACCATCGACCAGTACATGAGCTTCTGGCCGGCGTTGAACTTGCCCTCCACCGGCACGTCGCCCTTCTTGTTCATGTACCGGACCATGCCCGCGAGCCAGCGGCGGTCACCCGGCGTGAGCCGGTTGTCGTGCACGAGCCGGAGCGCGTACGCGTAGAACAGCACGCCGAACGCCGCGCCGAGGAACGGGTGGATGACGCGCATGAGCGCGCCGCCGCCGAAGAACGCGCTCGTCCAGTAGAAGAACGGGTGGAAGAGCGCGAGCCCGGAGAGGAAGAGCGCGACGTAGGCGAACGCCACCGCCCAGTGCGTGAGCCGCTCGGGGTGGGTGTACCGCGGGATGAGGTCCGCGCCGCGGCGCGGGATCTCGCTCGTGGGCCTCATGGCGCGCGCCTCCCTTCGTCCTCGTCTACCTCGATCGGCCCGACCTTCATGTAAT
>DASWEI010000151.1:0-15344 GCA_036394835.1 Anaeromyxobacter sp.
CGCGGCGGACGACGGCAAGCCCGAGTCGACGCAGGCGACGAACCTCAAGGGCGTGTTCGCGGGCGGCGACATCGTCACCGGCGGCGCCACCGTGATCCTCGCGATGGGCGCCGGCCGCCGCGCCGCGAGGTCCATCGCGACGTACCTCTCGTCCGGCAAGAAGTGGCCGCTCACCGCGGAGGACGTCGCGAAGTTCGAGCCGATGAAGGCCGGCGGCGGCTCCCACGCGCACGCCGGCGCGACCGCGACCGGCGCGGAGGCGCCCGCGCTGAAGTGCCCGAAGTGCCACCAGCCGATCGACGGTGACGAGCAGTACATCTGCTGCGGCACCGCCAAGCTCGAGTGGCGCTGCGACGACTGCGGCAAGGTGAGCGAGGGCTTCGCGTTCCCGTACGGGATGTGCCCGGCCTGCGGCGGCAAGCTGAAGGTTCTCGACCCCCGCAAGGTCGAGGAGGCCACGGCGCTCGAGGCCATCCGGATCGCGTTCGAGATCGAGCTCGGCGGCCAGGCGTTCTACACGCGCGCCGCGAAGGAGTCGTCCGACCCGCTCCTGAAGGAGCTGTTCGGGAAGTTCGCCGAGATGGAGAAGGAGCACATGGCGACGCTGTCCCGCCGCTACCACGCGGCGGTGCCGGCCCCGACCCAGGACTTCAAGGTGGACCGCGCGGCGATCTACGCCGGCATCGCGAACAAGCCGGAGGACCCGGGCAACCTGTTCCGGATCGCGATCGCGTTCGAGCAGCGCGCCGTGAAGTTCTTCGAGGAGCGGTTCGGCCAGACGCCGGCCGGGTCGGTCGAGCGCCAGCTGTACAGGGAGCTCGCCGCCGAGGAGCGTGAGCACGTGGACCTGCTCACGACCGAGTTCGAGCGCTGGAAGATCGGCAAGCCCGGCCTCCTCTAGCCCGTCCGGCCGCCCCCGCGGCACGAGCGCCCGCGCGCCCCGCCCACCGTGGCGAAGGCGCCGGGCGCTTCGCATTTTCAAAGGGGGCGTGTCCTCGCGCCCGGGGGAGCGCGCATGGAGAGCAAGGCCAAGGCGTTCGGGCACCCGGTCCATCCGATGCTCGTCGTGTTCCCGCTCGGCCTCTTCGCGACGTCGCTCGTGTTCGACGTCATCCGCCTCGGCGGAGGAGGGGAGAGCTTCTCGGTGTCGGCGTTCTACATGATCGCCGCGGGCATCATCGGCGGTCTCGCCGCGGCGGTCTTCGGGCTCGTGGACTACCTCGCGATCCCGCGCGGCACCCGCGCCAAGACGATCGGCGCGGTCCACGGCCTCGCGAACCTCGTCATCGTCGGGCTCTACGTCGCGTCGTGGGGGATCCGGTACGGCGCTCCGGAGCGCGCGGGCGGCGGCCCGGTCCTGCTCTCCGGGATCGCCGTGCTCCTCGCCCTCGTCTCGGGCTGGCTCGGCGGCGAGCTCGTGGACCGGCTCGGCGTCGGAGTGGACGACGGCGCTCACGTGAACGCTCCGAGCTCGCTCTCCGGCCGCCCCGCGGGCGAGCGGTGGACGCCGCCCCGGCCGCTCGAGCCGAAGCGCGCCTGACGCTGGTAGCATCGCGCCGTGCCTTCCCCGAGACCGCGCGCCCGGCGCGCCACGCCACTCGAGATCCGCGAGGCGACTGCCTCCGACCTGCCTGCGCTCGCGCGGCTCGGCGCGCGGCTCGCCCGCGAGCACCACGCCATGGATCGCGAGCGCTTCTTCGTCCCCGACGAGCCGATCGAGGGCGGGTACGCGTGGTGGCTCGGGAAGGAGCGGGCGAACGCGAAGGCGGTCGTCCTCGCGGCTCTGCGCCGGGGGCGGATCGTAGGCTACGCCTACGGCCGGATCGAGCCGCGCGACTGGAACACGCTGCGCGACCGCTGCGGCGTCGGGGTGGACCTGTTCGTCGAGCCGCGCGCCCGCGCGGGCGGCGTCGGGACCGCGCTCGTCGAGGCGCTCGTCGCCGCGCTCGTCGCGCGCGGCGCGCCGCGGGTGGTCATCGACGTCGCCTCGCGCAACGGCCGCGCCTCGCGGCTGTTCGCGGCGCTCGGGTTCCGCGCGACGATGCTCGAGATGACGCGCGAGGCTCCGGCCCCTCCCGGCGCGCGGCCTCGTGGCAAGCGGCGCCGCTGAAGCCCCGGCGCCCCGGGTCGCAACCGTCGACCAAATGATCACGATCAAGAAATAATTGAGCGGATTGAACACGCCATGCGAGGCGAGCCTCGTGGTTTCGCGAGGATGGCTGACGGCAGGGCCGCGCAAGATGCCTGAATACCGGGCGCACAAATGGCGCGCGCGTCCTGCGCAAGACGCACGGCGTGCGGGGCGTGGTTGATCGACGCAGGGAGACTGTGATTCCTTGATCCCGTGAACCGGATTGCGCGTGCCGCCGTCGAGATCCTCCGGCTGACCTTCGCGCACGAGGCAATCGGGGAGCCGCCCTCCACCTCCGCACCCGGGTCGCGCCGCGCCGCGGGCCGGCTCCTGCGCGCGGTGTTCGCGCCGGAGACGCTCGCGATGGATCCGCCCGAGGCGCCGCGCGAGTCGCGGGGGATCCTGCACTGGATCTTCGCGCCGGAGCAGCTGCCGCTCGACCCCGAGCCGGCCGCGAAGCGGACGAGCCGACTCGCCGCGCTCTTCGCGCCCGAGAAGCTCGACGACTCTCGCTAGGAGGTCCCGATGGAGCATGCCCGCCACGTCTTCCGCGTCGTCCTCGTCCTCCTCCTCCTCGTCATCGCGGTCGTGATCGGGCGCTCGTTCCTCATCCCTCGCTCCTTCGGGACATACGGCAACTACCGGTTCGACAACGTGGCGGAGCAGGCCGCCGCGCGGCCGCCGCTGCACGCCGGCGCGAAGTCGTGCGCGGACTGCCATGACGACCGGTACGTCGCGGTCGGCAAGGGCCGCCACGCGAAGGTGAGCTGCGAGGTCTGCCACGCGCCGCTCGGCAAGCACGTGAAGGACGGCGACGTCGTCGCGAAAATGCCGATCGATCGCTCCGTCCGGCTCTGCGCTTACTGCCACAGGAAGATCGACGGCCGCCCCGCCGGGTTCCCGCAGATCGTCCTCGAGAAGCACGTGGACGGCGGGCTCGGCGCGAAGGGCTGCCTCGACTGCCACGATCCCCACTCGCCGAAGCTTTAGACCAGCCGGAGGCCTCATGGACGAGACGCGGAAGGGAACCCCCTCGAGCGAGCCCCCACCGCCCGCGGCGTCATCGCCGGGGCGCCGCGACTTCCTCGCGACCGCGCTGGGCGCTTCGGGCGGCGTCTTCGCGCTGCTCGCGGGCGGCGGCGCGCTCGCCACCAGCGCGGAGGCCGGCGGTGCGAAGGGCGACGACCGGTACGACTGGGAGGCCCACCAGTGGGCCTACCTCATCGACACGGAGAAGTGCATCGGCTGCGGCTCGTGTGTCCGCGCGTGCAAGGCGGAGAACGGCGTTCCGGACGGCTACTTCCGGACCTGGGTCGAGCGCTACCTCGTCGCCCCTGACGCGTCGCACGTGGACTCGCCGAATGGCGGGCTCGACGGCTTCGCCCCGGTGCAGACGGCGTTCGAGCCGACGAAGTCGTTCTTCGTCCCGAAGCTCTGCAACCACTGCAAGGAAACGCCCTGCGTGCAGGTCTGCCCCGTCGGCGCGTCCTACCGGACGAAGGACGGCGTAGTCCTCGTCGACGGGAAGAGCTGCATCGGGTGTGGCTACTGCGTCCAGGCGTGCCCGTACGGCAGCCGGTTCCTCTCGCCCGAGACCCACACGGCCGAGAAGTGCACCTGGTGCTACCACCGCATCACGAAGGGCCTGAAGCCGGCGTGCGTCGAGGTGTGCCCGACCGCCACGCGCCAGTTCGGCGACATGAAGCGCGACGACGACCCGGTGCGGCTCGCGATCGCGCACGGGCGCGTCCAGGTCCTGCAGGCGAACCTGCTCACGGAGCCGCAGGCCTATTACCTCGGGATCGACAAGGAGGTGCGGTGATGCCTGAGATCTCGGGGTACGCGTTCCCGAACGACATCCACGTCCATTGGTCGTTGATGATCGTCATGTACCCGTACATCACGGGCTTCGTCGCCGGGTCGTTCATCGTCACGGCGCTCTACCACCTGTTCGGCAAGAACGAGTTCCGGCCCATCGCGCGGCTCTCGCTCGCGGCGTCGTTCTGCTTCCTGCTCGTGGCGGGGCTCCCGCTGCAGCTGCACCTCGGCCACCCCGAGCGAGGCCTGTTCGTCATGATCACGCCGAACTTCACCTCGGCGATGGCGGGGTTCGGGATCCTGTATTCGTTCTACCTCGTCATCGTGATGCTCGAGGTCTGGTTCGTCTACCGCCAGGAGATCATCGAGACCGCGCGCCGCAGCCGCGGCTTCAAGCGAACGTTCTACGCGGCGCTCGCGCTCGGGACCTACGACACCTCGCCCGCAGCGGTCGCGATCGACCACCGCGCCGTGAAGCTGCTCTCCGCGATCGGGCTGCCGTCGGCCTGCATGCTCCACGGCTACGTCGGGTTCATCTTCGGCGGCATCAAGGCGAACCCGTGGTGGTCGACGCCCCTCATGCCGGTCATCTTCCTGCTCTCCGCGGCGGTGTCCGGCATCGCGCTCCTCATCCTGGTGTACCAGGTGACCGCGAAGCTCGGCCGGCGCGCCGTCCAGGCCGACACCATCACCTCGATGGCGCGCTGGCTCTGGTTCTTCCTCATCATCACCGTGACGCTCGAGCTCCTCGAGATCATCATGCTCGCGTACGAGAACTCGGAGGCCTGGCATATCATCTCGCCGCTCCTGACGACGCGGCTCCAGTTCTCGTTCATCTCCATCCAGATGATCGTCGGGAGCCTCATCCCGTTCATCCTGCTGTTCATCGTGACGGTGATGAACCGCTACCTGCACGAGCGAGTCCGGAACACGCTCACCTTCATGGCGTCGCTGCTCCTCCTCATCCAGGTCTTCTCGATGCGCTGGAACGTCGTCATCGGCGGCCAGCTCCTCTCGAAGTCCTTCCGCGGGCTGCGCTCCGCGTACGAGCCGCACCTGTTCGGTCGCGAGGGCATCGTGATGGCGATCACGCTCTTCCTGATGCCGTTCGTCATTCTCTACTTCTTCGATCGGGTCCTGCCCATCGAGGCGCCGCCCGGCGCGTACCCCCCGGAGCACGACGGCTCGCCCGAGCCGGGCGTCTCGCCCGGCGCCGTCTGACGGGCGGCGGTCGAGAGAGGCCCCTGAATCGCGGGGCGATTTCGAGTCGGGTGGGGACATCGACGGCCGCGACGAACCGAGAGCGCGCCGCGGACCGGACCCGTGCCGACGAGATCGGTCTGCATGCCACCGAGGCGAGCGCGTTCGGCCGACGCCCCGCTCATGGCGGTGCCGCAGCGGCCTCCGCCTCGCTGGGCTTTGGCGCGGCTCCTCTCCGAGTGAACCTATCCATCCAGTCGTCGCCGTAGACCTGTCGCGCGGCGAGCTGGTTGTGGACCTTGCAAAGGCATCTCGTGTTCTCGGTCGTCGACGGGCCGCCTTGCCCGCGCGGCACGACGTGGTCCTCCGCTCCCGCGCGCGGCTCGGCCTCGATCCATGGTCCGCGCCGCGGCGCCGCCTCCGTGTTCGAGTTGGCACGTGGCGGTTCATCCGGATGAACCAGAGGGTCCGAACCGGGCACATCGGTGACGACGCCCGACACGGCCTCCGCTCGCACCTGAAGGTCGAGCGCGGGCGCGACGGCCGAGACACGGAGCGCCGTCACCACGTCCCGGTGCGGCGCGGCTTCGTCAGGCCGCAGCGCGGCGGAGACCGCCTTCCAAAACGTCACCCAGGTTCGAGCTTGCACCAGGAACTCGGCGAGCGCGGCGCGCTCGCGACGGAGGAGTTCGGCGAGCCGGGCGGAGAGATCGCGTGCGGAGGACATGACGCGAGCATCGCATGCGTTTTCGGGCCTCCTCAGACGCACGGACGCGCGTCAGGGAGCGAGAAAGCGGATGGGGCCCCCAAGATGCCCTCGGCCGCCTTCGGCGCACGGGAGGCAAGCTCCGGCGCGCCTAGAGCGGCGTTCCCGCGCGCTCCGCCATCGCGGAGATCATCTGACGGTTAACCTCGTCAAGCATGAAGTACGGTCGTCGTGCGGGGAAACGGGGCGTCTCGCGGCGACAGCTGGCGCTGCCGTGTGCCGATCTCGTCATCCGCGCTTCCCATTCGCGGAGCCGTCTCGGCCGACGCACTCCTCGATGCCGAGCCGCGTTTGATCCACGGTGGCGCCTCCGTGGACGGTGCGCCCTCTCCCAGGCGCCTCCGCTCCTCGGCGATGTTGCGAGTCTCGAGGCAAGAAAACCCCTCGTCGCCGTGGCGGGAGGCGCTCCGCTTCGTGGTACGGAAAGCGCTCCATCCAGCACGCAGTGCTCCGGGAGGGCGCATGCCGACGACCCAGCAGAACCTCGCCACCGCGTTCGCGGGCGAGAGCCAGGCGAACCGCAAGTACCTCGCCTTCGCCCGCCAGGCGGAGAAGGAAGGCCTCGGGCAGATCGCGAAGCTGTTCCGCGCGGCCGCCGAGGCGGAGACGATCCACGCGCTCGGTCACCTCGGGAACATGGGCGGCGTCGGGACGACGCTCCAGAACCTCCAGGCCGCGGTCGAGGGCGAGACCTACGAGTTCACCGAGATGTACCCGCCCATGGTCGAGCAGGCGAAGGCGGAGGGCCACAAGGCGAAGGCGCTGCTCGACTGGGCGAACCGCGCGGAGAAGATCCACGCCGGGCTGTTCCAGCAGGCGCTCGATGCGCTCAAGGCGGGCAAGGACCTCACGCAGCTCGAGATCTACCTCTGCCCGTTCTGCGGCGACGTGGAGTTTGGCGTGCCGCCGGACAAGTGCCCGATCTGCGGGGCGCCTGCGGCGAAATTCCAGAAGATCGGCTAGGGCCGAGGGCGGCGCGCCCCGCGGCCGCCAGCGCCCGTCCCGCAGCGGGCGCGCGCGAGGGTCCCGCTGCCACGAGCGCGAGCTTCTCCGCGCGCGAGAGCCGCTTCAGCGCGGCCTCGCGGCGGAGCGCCGCGCTCCGGTCGCGCGCCCGCGCCGACCAGGCGAGCGTCACCGGCAGCCGCGAGCGGGTGTAGCGCGCCCCGGTGCCGGCCGCGTGGGCCGCGAGCCGGCGCGCAAGGTCGTTCGTCGCGCCCGCGTAGAGCGAGTCGTCTCCGCAGCGGAGCAGGTATACGCGCCAGCCGCGCTTCGGCCGCGGTGCGGGCTGCAGCGGCGGACCGCCGCGCGCCGTCACCGCCCGCGCAGTGCGCCGCGCCGCCCCTGCTGCCCCTGGACGAACGGGTTCGTCGGCTTCCCGCTCCGCCCCGCGGGGTGCGCCGGCTTCTCTTCAGGGTGAGCTGCGTGCTCGGCGCCCTCCACCGCGGGCTCCTTGCGCTGAACGGGCTTCCCTTCCTTCTTCCGCTTCTTGCTCACGGGCATCGTTCGCTCCGGTCGTCGATCAGGTTGTGGTTGCGAGTTCTCGACCATCCGTACCCCGCCGCCCGCCCATAGGCAATCGGATGACGGGGGCGCCCAACCTTAGATGGCGGAGGGGCCGAGCCGCGGGGCGGACGAGAGGGCGGCGCGCGCGAGGAGGAGGGCGCCCTCGAGCGCCGGACGCACGGCGGCGACGAGGCGGTGCGCGGGGGAGGAGCGCCGGCGCGCGACGGCCGCGATGGCCGCGAGCGCGACGCCGTGGCCCGTGCGGCGGTCCACGACCGCGTCGGCGCCGAGGGCGAGGAGCTCGCGGCGGACGCCACGGTCCACTCCGCCCGCGAGGACGACGACCGCGAGGTCCCGCTCGCCGCCGGCCCAGCGCACGAGGTGGAGGAGGGCGCGCGCGTCGCGGCGGGGGAGGTCCACGTCCACGACGAGGACGTCAAGGTCGAGCAGCTCGTCGAGGAGGAGCGCGAGCCCCGCGTCGCCGTCCATCGCGGCGCGCACCTCGAAGCCGTTCGTCTCGAGGGCGGTGCCGAGGAGCCGCAGGACGGTCGAGTCGTCGTCGAGGAGGAGGGCCTTCGGGATCCTGTTCGCGCTCGTCGTCGTCATGCCCGGGAGACGGGCTCGACGGGGCGCTATTCAGCGTTGGGCGCCGTTTCACGGCCGGTCCGAAAGCCCCGTGCGCGCGCGGGGTTCGGCGCCGTGAATCGGCGGCACGCCGTGGTCCCCGCGCCACGGTGCGTGCGCAGGATCACGGAGCGAGGGTCGGCGCGCGGCGCCGAGGAAGCGACGAGGTATTCCGCCGAGCACCGGGAAACGACGAGGCCCCCCAGGCGCTGAACCTGGAGGGCCGTCGGGAAATGGCGCGCGGTACAGGATTCGAACCTGTGGCCTTCGGCTCCGGAGGCCGACGCTCTATCCAGCTGAGCTAACCGCGCAAGGCGAGCCGCCGTATCTAGTGCAGCCCACCGGATAAGGCAAGGAGGTTCGGGACCCTACGCCCGCTCCGTTCCTCGCTCCGCTCTCCTGCGGCGCCCTGCCGCAGTAAGTGCTTGAACGACCTCCGCCCCACATGGTAGCTAGGCGCGCCGTGTACGAAATCCACTCGATCGAGCAGCTCCTCAAGCTGACGGCCCTCGCAGCCGCCGTCATCTCCATCATCATCCTGCTGTGGTACCTCGTGCGCCGCCCGCCGCTCGGCCGGCTCACGAAGGTGATGCTGCTCTTCGGGCTCGGGGTGATGCCGATCGGCGTGGCGCTCACCGGCAACATCGCCGGGTTCGAGTTCACGCTGAAGCGCCAGTTCTGCGGCTCGTGCCACGTGATGCTGCCCTACACGGAGGACGCCGCCGATCCGAGCTCGAACAGCCTCGCCGCCATCCACAGCCGCAACCACAGCTTCGGCGAGGAGAGCTGCTACAACTGCCACGCCGATTACCAGCTGTTCGGGACGATGACGACGAAGGTCAATGGCCTCAAGCACCTCTTCTACTACCTGACCGAGTACGCCAACACCGGTCCGTACGGCGAGGGCGGCAAGCCGATCCACATGTACAAGGGATTCCAGAACGGCATGTGCACGCGGTGCCACTCGACGACCGCGCCGCGCTGGCTCGCGAACCAGGACCACGCCGGGATGCTCGACGACATCCGCAAAGGCGATGCGAAGTGCGTTGACTGCCACTCCGGTGAGAAGATCCACCCGCGAGCGTTCGCCCACGGCGGCGCCGGAAAGCCGCCGGTCGCCGACGCGTCGCAGCCCGGCGCCGCTAAGAATGGGGGCCACCCGTGATCTCGCGCCTGACCATCCGCCGGCTCGTCCTCATCTCCATCATCACGACGCTCGTGTCGCTCGGCCTCATGGTGATGGGCATCATCTTCCCGAAGCCGATCCTGCTCGTGCTCGCGATGAGCCTCGGGCAGCTCTTCGGTACGCTGTCCCTCGCGCTGTACCTCCTCGCGATCGTGCTCGACCTGCAGGGCGTCGGCGAGCACGACGCCATCGCCCCGCACATCGGGTTCGAGGGCGAGGACGAGGAGCGGAGCGGCAGCGACGCGAAGGCCTGAGCCCGCGCGTGCCGCGCCCTCGATGGCGGCCCCGCTGAACACGGGCGGCCGTCGGCGTTTTTGAGCGTCCGTGCCACACGCCGCCTGAGCGGTCGGTGTAGTAGGCGCGGCGATCTCGAGTCACTCCTTCGTGGGACGCTTGCCTTGACCCTTGGTGGGCAGGGCTGCTACTCATGGACGACCACGCAGGTTTTTCACGTACTCCGAGGTGGGGTGGATGGCCATCCGGGCGATCGCGGTCGAGGACGATGAGGCGGTCGCAAAGCTGATCGCGCAGGTCCTCACGACCCACGGCTTCGAGGTGTGCGGCACGGCGGCCACGGGCGAGGACGGGGTCGCGCTCGCGCGCCGCGAGCGGCCGGACGTCGCGCTCGTCGATCTCGGCCTGCCGAAGATGAGCGGCGAGGACGTCATCGCCACCATCCGCCGCGACCTGCCGAAGACCGCGTGCATCGCGCTCACCGCGGTCGACATCCCCGCTCGCGTGCTCGGCGCGATGCGCGCGGGCGCCTCCGGCTACATCCTGAAGCCCTTCCACGCGAGCGAGCTCGCGCGGTCCATCGAGGAGGTCCTCTCGGGCGAGGCCGCGCCGATCAGCCCACGCGCCGCGAAGGTCCTGCTGCAGGAGCTCCGCGGCGATCCGCCCGACCAGCGCGCGAAGGACGGTCCGGCGCTCTCGAAGCGGGAGCTCGAGGTCCTGCAGCTCCTCGTGCACGGTCACACCTACGCCGACGTCGCGCAGGCGCTCGGGATTGCCGAGGGCACGGTCCAGACGTACGTGAAGCGGATCTACGAGAAGATGGACGTCTCGACGAAGGCCGAGGCGGCGCTCCTCGCGGTCGCCCGTGGGCTCGTGAGGCCCTGACCCGGAGCGCGAACGTCGGGTCGACGCTCCTGTGCCCCCCAGTTAAACGAGGAGTCCTTGTACCTCGCGGGGTTGCAGGGCCTGCCCCCTTGGCTAGGCGCACCTTGACTTCCCCCGATCGACCCCTATAATGAGGCCCTTTTCGCGCCTCCGGAACCATCTTAAATGCGCGTCAATATTGATGAAATCAAGGAGGCCGGACTTCACCGGAGCTGGGACGTGACCCGCGAGCAGCTGGACGAGATGACGGCGGGCGACCGAGCAGGCTACCGTGCGCGCGGCGCCGCGCACGTCGAGGCCCGGTTCGAGAAGCTCGAGCGACGCGTGCGGATCGCGGCGAAGACGAAGGCGGAGCTCTCGGCCGCGTGCGGCCGCTGCCTCGTGCCGGTTTCGGTGGACGTTCCGGTGGAGTTCGAGGTGACGCTCGTGCCGGAAGACGAGTACGACGACGATTCGGAGGGCGACGGGGACAAGGGGCCGGTGGGGGGGAGCTTCGCCCCGGCGCAGGCGGAGGAGGAGACGTTCGCGGGGAAGGTCATCGACCTCGACCCGATCGTCCGCGAGCAGATCCTGCTCGCGCTCCCCGGCTACCCCGTGTGCAACGAAGGCTGCAAGGGGCTCTGCGCGGCGTGCGGAGCGAACCTGAACGAACGGGAGTGCGGCTGCGATCGCCACGTCCCGGACCCGCGCTGGGCGGGGCTGAAGAACGTGAAGCTGTAGCCGCACCGAACGCTACAAAAGGAGCACGACGTGGGTCTTCCCAAGAAGCGGACGAGCAGCATGCGGCGCGACCGTCGTCGCGCGGCCAACTTCAAGCTGAAGCCGGCCAACGTGACGAAGTGCCCGAAGTGCAAGGAGCCGGTGCTCGCACACCGCGCGTGCCCGTCCTGCGGCACGTACAAGGGCGAGCAGATCACCGAGGCGAAGTAAGCCCCGATGGTCGATCAGATCGCGCCCGTCGCCGTCGACGCGATGGGGGGAGATCACGCCCCCGGCGCGATCGTGCAAGGTGCCATTAACGCAGCGCGGCAGGGTCGGCCCGTCATCCTGGTCGGTCCCGAGGAGCGCGTGCAGGACGAGCTCCGGCGCCTCAAGGCCGGGCGTGCGCTCCCGCTCGAGGTCCGGAACGCCACCGAGGTGGTCGAGATGCACGACCACCCCGGCCAGGCGATGCGCCGGAAGAAGGACAACTCGATCCGGGTCTGCTTCGAGCTCGTCGCCTCGAAGCAGGCGTCCGCGATGGTGTCCGCCGGCAACTCCGGCGCCGTGATGGCGGGCGCGATCGTCGTGCTCGGCCGTCCCGCCGGCGTCGAGCGGCCCGCGATCATCACCCCGGTCCCCGCGCTCAAGGGCTCCCCGATCATGCTCGACATGGGCGCGGTCGTGGACGCGAAGCCGATCCACCTCGTGCAGTTCGCGCTCATGGGCGAGACCTACGCGCGGCGCGTCTTCGGCATCGCGCGCCCTCGGGTCGCGATCCTCGCGAACGGCGAGGAGGAGTCGAAGGGAACGGAGCTCACCCGCACGGCCGCGGCCGCCCTGCGGCGCTCGACCATCGACTTCGTCGGCTACTGCGAGGGGCGCGACCTCCTCACCGGCGAGTTCGACGTCATCGCGACCGACGGCTTCACCGGCAACGTCGCCCTGAAGACGATGGAGGGCACGGCTCGGGTCGTCGGCGAGTACCTGAGGCGCGCGCTCCACTCCTCGACGCGCGCGAAGATCGGCGGCCTGCTCGCGAGGCCCGCGCTCGAGGGGATGAAGAAGCGGATGGACTGGCGCGAGGTCGGAGGCGCGCCGCTCGTCGGCGTGAACGGCGTCGGCGTCATCAGCCACGGCCGCTCCGACGCGCTCGCCATCGAGAACGCGATCCGCCGCGCGGGCGATGCGGCCCGCACGCATTTCACCGACGAGATCGCCGAGGCGGTCGCGCCTTCCGAGTCGCTCCTCGCCCAGACCACCCCCGGCGCTGCAGTCGACGCCGACCCCACCCGCGCCAGCGGCTCCACGCACGGCGCCTGACCCCCGGAGAACCCCGATGCGTTCCCTCATCGTCGGCACGGGCTCGTTCGCCCCCGAGAAGATCCTCACGAACGCGGACCTCGAGAAGCTCGTCGAGACGAACGACCAGTGGATCGTGGACCGCACCGGGATCCGGGAGCGCCGGGTGATCGCCGATGGCGAGGCGACCTCCGACCTCGCGCTCCGGGCCGCGCAGCGGGCGCTAGAGGACGCGAAGCTCGATCCGAAGGACGTCGAGGCGATCATCATCGGGACGGTGACGGCCGACTACCCGTTCCCGTCCACCGCGGCGGTGCTGCAGGGGAAGCTCGGGAACAAGAAGGCATTCGCGTTCGACGTCTCCGCCGCGTGCGCCGGATCGATCTACGCGCTCGCCGTGGCGGACCGGTTCATCGCGTCCGGTGCGGTGAAGAACGCGCTCGTCGTCGGCGCGGACGCGCTCACGCGCCTCACCGACTGGACCGACCGGAACACCTGCATCCTCTTCGGCGACGGCGCCGGGGCGATGGTGCTGAAGCCGACCGACGATCCGCGGCGCGGGCTTCTCACGACGCGCCTCCACGCCGACGGCTCGTACGTTCCGATCCTGCTCCAGCCCGGCGGCGGCTCGAAGGACCCGATCTCCGAGAAGGTCGTCCGCGAGCGGACCCATTTCGTGAAGATGAAGGGGGCCGAGGTCTTCAAGGTCGCGGTCCGCGCCCTCGAGGAGAGCTGCCGCGAGGTGCTCGCCGCGGAGAAGCTCGCGCCGGGTGACGTGAAGTACGTCATCGCCCACCAGGCGAACAAGCGGATCCTCGACGCGACGCTGCAGCGGCTCGAGATCCCGGCGTCGAAGTGCTGGATGAACCTGGAGAAGTACGGCAACACATCCGCTGCGAGCGTCCCGATGACGCTCGACGAGGCGAACCGCGCCGGCTGGTTCTCGCCCGGGGACGTGATCCTCATGATGGCGATCGGCGGCGGGATGGCATGGGGCGCGAGCGTCCTGCGCTGGTGACGGAGACGACGACGATGGGCAAGCTCGCGTTCATCTTCCCCGGCCAGGGCTCGCAGGCGGTCGGGATGGGTAAGGAACTCTTCGACGGGTTCCCCGAGGCGCGCGCCGTGTTCGAGCAGGTCGACGCGGCGCTCGGCGAGAAGCTGTCGCGGATGTGCTTCGAGGGGCCGGAGGAGGCCCTGAAGCTCACCGCGAACACGCAGCCCTCGATCCTGACCGTCTCGGCGGCTGCGGCGGCGGTCCTCGCCCAGCGAGGGATCGTCCCGGACCTCGTCGCGGGACACTCGCTCGGCGAGTACTCCGCGCTCGTCGCGGCGGGCGCCTGCGCCGCGGCGGACGCGGCGAAGGCGGTGCGGGCGCGAGGCGCGTTCATGCAGGAGGCGGTGCCGCAGGGGAAGGGCGCGATGAGCGCCGTCCTCGGGCTCGCGCCGGACAAGGTCCGGGAGATCTGCGCGGCGGTCGCGGCCGAGACGGGCGAGGTCGTGTCCCCTGCGAACTACAACGACCCGTCGCAGACCGTCATCGCCGGCTCCGCGGGCGCGGTGGAGAAGGCCGGGGTGAAGCTCAAGGAGGCCGGCGCGAAGCGCGTGCTGCCGCTCCCCGTCTCCGCCCCCTTCCACTGTGCGCTCATGGCGCCGGTGCGCGGCCGGCTCGAGCCGGTGCTCCGTGCGCTCGCCTGGAAGCCGCTCGCTCGCCCGGTCGTCACGAACGTCGAGGCGAAGCCGAACACCGACGTCGCGCGCGTCGTCCCGCTCCTCGTCGAGCAGGTGACCTCGCCGGTCCGCTGGATCGAGTGCGTCGAGGCGCTCGTCCGCCAGGGCGTCACGCGGATGGTAGAGGTGGGCCCCGGGAAGGTGCTCTCGGGCCTCGCGAAGCGGATCGACAAATCCGTCGAGGTGTGGAACGTGGAAGACCGCTCCTCTCTCGAGAAGACCCTCGCCGCGCTCGGAGGATAGGAGATCGCCATGGCCTTCGACTTCAAGGGCAAGACCGTCCTCGTCACCGGCGCCTCGCGCGGCATCGGCCGCGCGATCGCGATCGCCTTCGCGAGGGGCGGCGCGAGCGTCGCCCTGAACTACGCTGGCAACGCGGCCGCCGCGAACGAGGCGCTCGCGCTCGTGCAGCAGGCCGGCGCGCCCAAGGCGAAGCTCTACCAGTTCGACGTGTCGGACCCGGCCGCCTGCGCCGCCGCCGTCGAGAGCGTCGTCGCCGACTTCGGCGGCCTGCACGTGCTCGTGAACAACGCAGGGATCGCGCTCGATCAGCTCGTCATGCGGATCAAGGACGACGACTGGAACCGGACGATCCAGGTGAACCTCACCGGCAACTTCAACCTCATCCGCGCCGTGTCGCGGCCGATGATGAAGGCGCGCGGCGGCGCGATCGTGAACGTCACGTCGGTCATCGGCGAGATGGGGAACGCCGGCCAGGCTGCGTACGCGGCGGCGAAGGCGGGGCAGATCGGGCTCACGAAGTCTGTCGCGCGGGAGCTCGCCTCCCGCAACATCCGCGTGAACGCGGTGGCGCCGGGGTACGTCGAGACCGACATGACGGCCGGGCTCCCCGAGGCCGGCAAGGCGAAGATGATGGAAATGATTCCGCTCGCACGTCTTGGCGCGGCGGAGGACGTCGCGAACGCGGTGGCTTTTCTCGCGAGCGATCAGGCATCGTACGTGACCGGCGAGGTCCTGCGGGTCAACGGCGGGATGTACATGTAGCCGCGGCGCTTCGCGGCACGGCTTCGAACCACCCAACCACGGAGGAGGAACAGCATGTCGGCTACCATCGAGCAGAAGGTGAGGAACATCATTGCGGACCAGCTGGGCGTCAGCGAGGAGGAGATCAAGATCACGTCCTCGTTCATCGACGACCTCGGCGCGGACTCCCTCGACATCGTCGAGCTCGTGATGGCGATGGAGGAGGAGTTCGAGGTCGAGATCCCGGACGAGGAGGCGGAGAACATCAAGACCGTCCAGGA
>DASWEI010000152.1:0-1589 GCA_036394835.1 Anaeromyxobacter sp.
GCGCCACGGAGGCGCAGAAGCTCGCGCACAGCTGAGCGAGAGAGGAGCGGCACATGAAGGTGGCGTTCACGAGCAGCGACGGCAAGACCATCGACCAGCACTTCGGGATGGCGGCGGAGTACTGCATCTGGGAGATCGGCCTGGACACCGCCGAGCCCGTCACCAGGGTCAGCCCTCTCATCACCGAGGGTGACGAGGAGGACCGGACCTCGGCGCGCGCGAACGCGGTCGCCGGCTGCGCGATCGTCTACACGGTGCAGATCGGCGGGCCCGCCGCCGCGAAGCTCGTCGCCCGAAAGATCCACCCGATGAAGACCGGCGCCGAGCTGCCGATCGCCGAGGCGGTCGCGAAGCTGCAGCAGGTCCTGAAGGGAACCCCGCCGCCATGGCTGCGCAAGGCGATGGGCGGCGACGGCGCGTCCCGCGACTTCGAGGAAGCCTGAAACCCGAGTGAACGACGCGCCCCAAGGGCGCAAGCGAGAGGGAGCACGCCATGGCGCACATCACCGGTCTGACCCGCGGCAAGAAGGAGTGGACCCCGCGTTTCGTGAAGTCGATCGACCCCGAGCTCTGCATCGGGTGCGGCCGCTGCATCAAGATCTGCGCGCACGACGTGCTCGCTCCCGCCGAGGTGGACGAGGAGGAGTCCGCGAAGATGTTCGCTTCCGTCGCGAGCCCGGAGGACTGCATCGGCTGCGAGGCGTGCGGGCGCACCTGCAAGAAGGAAGCGTTCGCCTTCGAGCCCGTGCTCGCCTGAGCCGGCCCGCCACCCGCCGTCCCCGGAGGATCCCATGAGCCCGCTCCCCATCGTCGATCGCGCGACGCCACCCCAGGCGGCCAACTGCACGTTCGCGAAGGGGTGCGGGGATGAGCCCGGCCCGGAGCTGCCGGCGGACCTGGCCGACCTCGTGCGCGATCACCCGTGCTACAGCGAGGAAGCGCACCACCACTTCGCGCGCATGCACGTGGCGGTGGCGCCGGCGTGCAACATCCAGTGTCACTACTGCAACCGGAAGTACGACTGCGCGAACGAGAGCCGGCCCGGGGTCGTGTCCGAGCGCCTCACCCCGGAGGACGCGATCCGCAAGGTGCTCGTCGTCGCCGCCGAGGTGCCCGAGCTGTCGGTCGTGGGCATCGCGGGGCCGGGTGACGCGCTCGCGAACGCGGCGGCGACGTACGCGACGCTCGAGGGGATCCGGCGCGCCGCGCCGGATCTCACCCTCTGCCTCTCGACGAACGGCCTGGCGCTCCCGGAGCACGTAGAGCGGCTCGCCGCGCTCGGGGTCCGGCACGTCACGGTGACGGTCAACATGATCGATCCCGAGGTCGGCGAGCGGATCTACCCCTGGATCGTGCGCGACGGCCGCAAGGTCCTCGGGCGCGAGGCGTCGCGCATCCTGTCTGAGCGGCAGCTCGAGGGGATCGCGCGCCTCGCCGAGAAGCGCGTGCTCGTGAAGGTGAACTCGGTCGTCATCCCCGGCGTCAACGAGGCGCACCTGCCGGACGTCGTGCGCGCGGTGCGCAAGGCGGGCGCGTTCCTCGTGAACCTCGTCCCGCTCATCTCCGCGCCCGAGCACGGCACGCACTAC
>DASWEI010000153.1:0-7091 GCA_036394835.1 Anaeromyxobacter sp.
GCGACTCGCACGCTTGACCCTGCGGCCGCACCCTGCGACCGTTCACTCCGATGTCCGCGCCGCGCCTCGCCATTCCGGTGCTCGCCGCGCTCGCGCTCGCTATCGGGCCGGGCGCTGCATCGGCCGCGGTCCCGATCGCGATCTATCCGTTCCGCGTCGCGGGGCTCACCGCGGGGCAGCGCTCCGACCTGCACGCGGTGCTCGAGGCGGGGCTCGCCTCCGCGTCCCGTCGCGGCACCGTCCACCCCCGCTCGCCGATCCTGCTCCCGTCCACCTGCGGCGAGGCCCCCGCCGGCGCCTGCCTCGCCGCCGCCGCGAAGGACGGCCTCGTGCTCGCCGGGCGCGGCGAGCTCAAGGGTGGCGGGGTGGTGCTCGTCACCGCCGCGTTGTGGGACGGGAAGGGGGCCCGGACGCGCGAGGTGCGGTTCGTCGTCGACCTCGTCATCCAGAACATGCGGCCGGTGGGCGAGGCGCTCCAGGAGCTCGAGGTCGAGATCGACCCCGACGGCACCGTCGCACACGACAACAAGCCGCTGCCGGCGCGTGATCCGCATGGCCCGACGGGGCCCGCGCTCGTTGCGGCGCCGTCGGCTGAGCCGCCGCCGCCGCCCCCTGCGCCTCCGAGGGACCCGCCGTCCGTGGAGAGGCCGCCGCTGCCGTTCGTGCCGCTGCCGCCCCCGCCGAAGCTGCTCCCACCGAAGGCCGCGCAAGCGAAGCCCGCGCCAGCGAGGGTGACGCTCCCCGCGCCCCCCGCGGCGCGTCCCGCGCTCTGGAAGCGGACGGCCGGGCCGTGGCTCACCGGGATCGGCGCGGCGCTGCTCGCCGGCGGCGCCGCGGTCGGCTACCTCGACCGCGAGCTCGCCCACGACCTCGACGCGAAGCACGCGAGCGGGACGCTCACCGCCGCCGACCGCGCGTCGTTCGATCGGGTGGACCGCTACAACGTGCTCTCCCTCGCCCTCTTCGCAGCGGGCGGCGCGGCAGCGGCCGGGGGAACCTTCATCTGGATCACCGCCCCGGTGGCGCCGGGGCACCCTGCCATGGCCGGCGCGGGGGGCCGGTTCTGATGCGCCCGGGACCGCTCGCGCTCGCCGCGCTGCTCGCGCTCTCCGCGCTCGGGCCGGCGTGCCTCTTCGCGCCGAAGGGCCGCTGCGACACCATCGCCGACTGCGACGCCGGCGAGCGGTGCGACGCCGGCGTCTGCGTCGCGACGACGACGCAGATCGGCGGCGGCTCGGGCGGCGGCGTCGATCCGGTGTCGTTCACGACCGTGAACTGGAGCCGCCTCGACGGCCGCGTGGGGACGACCTTCCGCCCGGACTCGGTGGGCGCGGACCCCACCGGCAACGCCGTCGTCGTCGCCGGAGCGCTCGAGGGCGCGTACGCCTTCGGGCCGACGTCGGTCACCACCGGCGCGTTCGTGGTGAAGCGCGCCGCCCTGGGCGCGCTCGGGTGGGCGCGGGCCTTCCCGACCTTCTCGCACGGCGGGTTCCGGACGGCGGTCCTCCCCGGCGGCGACGTGCTCTTCGCCGGCGCCGCGATCGATCCGACGACCGTCGACACGTTCTCCTTCACGCCGCCCGCCGCCGGCGCGCTCGTCCTCGGGCGGCTCGGCGCGACGGGCGCCCTCGTCTGGGCGGTGGCGGTCGCGGACACGCACCCGACGGCGCCGCTCCTCCCCGCCGCGCTCTCGACGCACGGGGCGGACCTGCTCGTCGCCGGGACCGGGAGCGGCGACTTCGGCTGCGGCGACACGGGGAGCGCCGCGTTCGCGGCCTCGCTCTCCGCGGCGGACGGGACCTGCCTCTGGTCGCGCGGGCTCGCGACGCGCACCGTCTCCGATCTCGAGCCGCGCGACACGGGCGAGGTCGCCATCGCCGGCCTCTGCACGCCATCGGGAGCGTCGTTCGATCCCGGCGGCGGGACGAGCTGCACGAAGGGCCTCTTCCTCGCGGTCCTCGACGCGAACGGCCAGACGGTGTGGGCGCGCACGACGAGCGGCGCCGGCCAGATCACCGCCGCCCGTGATCTCGCGGTCGCGCCGGACGGCAGCGCGACGGTCATCGGCGACGCCACGGGCGCGGTCGCGTTCGGCGGCGCCGCGGTCGAGTTCGGCTCCGTGGAGGGCTCGTTCGCGGCGACGTGGAGCCCCGCCGGCGCGCCCCGCTCCGTCGTACGGCCGATCGAGGCGCCCTACGCCGCCGACCCCGACGCCGCCCTGTTCTCCCGCGGCGCCTACGACCGGAAGGGGAAGCTCTGGATCGCCGGACGCTACCTCGGCCAGCCGACGCTCGGGGGGATCCGCTTCAGCGCGTGCCGCCCGCCCGGCTGCCTCTCCGCCACGTTTCTCGCGGTGGTCGAGGGCAACGGCGGCGTGAGCTCGTTCCTCCCCATCCGCGCCGCGGCGGACGCGAGCGGCGTCGCCTACGCGGACGACCTCGTCCTCTGCGCGACGACCGGCACGGTCGCGCACGCGCTCCGCTTCAGCGGGACGACGACCGTGGGCACCACGGCGTGGACCGGGGTCGCGGGCGACCTCGGCGTGCTCCGCCTCGTGCCCTAGCTCTCGCCGTGCGCCGCGCTCGCCGGGCGCGAGCGCGCCGCCGCGAGCGGGCTCGCGCCCGTTCCGCCGAGCGCGCGCTCCACCTGCTCGAGCCAGCCGCGGCCATTCCCGATCACGTCGTCGAGCGACGGCTCATAGCGGATGTCGGGCTCGACCGGCCGGTTCTCGATCCCGTACATCTCGAAGAAGAGGCGGTCCGGGATCTCGCTGCCGCCCGGCCCCGACGCGCGCGCGGGGGTCGCCGCGAGCCCCGACGCGGGGACGACCGGACCGGCCGGCGCGCGGGGCACGCCGAAGGTCGCGTTCGGGATGGCGACGGTGAGGAGCTTCGCCGAGTCGGTGAAGCGCGCGGGGAGCGCGGGCGTCTCCTGCTGGCTCCCTCCGGCGCCCTCGGTCGGACCTCCGACGAGGATCGCCCGCCCCGAGGCGCGCAGGAGCGCGGCGAGCCGATCGCACGCGCTCATGCAGGCGGGCGAGGTGAGCGCGACGACGCGCCCGGAGAAGCCGCCCACCGAAGGGCGCGACCGCAGCGGCGCGGGCACGAACGCGGGGGTGAGCGCGCGGCCGTCGCGGCGCGCCGCGCCTATCGCGTCGAGGACGTGGCGCGGCGCGAGGACGTCCGCGGGCGCCGTGGCGAGCGACGCGCCCGACCGCTCGCGGTAGACCGCCTCGTTGCGCTCCGTCGCGCGCAGGAGCAGCGCGGCCGCGGGCTCGGCCGTGCCGGCGGGCGCGAGCGCCTCCGCGACGGCGGTCGAGTGATCGAGGAACCCACCCTCGTTCCGGCGCAGGTCGAGCACGAGGTCGAGCCGCTTCGCCGCGCAGCCGCGGACGAACTCGTCGACGACCTGCGCGAAGGGCCGCCGTCCCTCGATCCCCGCGAGCCCCTCGGTGTGGAACGAGAGGATCTGCAAGTAGCAGACGGGAGCCGCGGGCGCGCGCTCGAGCGCCCCGAGCCGCACCGCGACCCGGCCGCCGTCGTCGGCGTACTCGCGCAGCGCCGCGGCCGCCGCGGGCGGGACGACGGGCGCCCACGAAGGCGCGCTCCCGGGAGCGGCGCCCGGGCGCGGCCGGACCGCATCCTCGAACCACGGCAGGAGGTCGGTCGCGGGGATCGCGGTCCGGCGCGCCCACGCGGCGGCGACGGGCTGCGCCGCGGCGATGGGCGACACCCACCACGGGAGGTCGATGGTCCGCCGCTCGCCGCCCACCATGACCGTGAGCGTGGCGGTGCGCTTCGCCGGGTGGGCGAAGTCGCGGCGGGTGAGCGCCCCCACCGCGCGCTCGAGCCGCGCCGCGGGCGAGCTGCCCGGCACGAGGGCGCCGAGGGCGAGGGCCGCCTCGGCGACCGGGCGGCCGTCGATCTCTACGACCTCCGCGCCGACGGGGAGCACCTCGAGCGCCCGCTCGCCCGCGAGCCTGCGCAGCGCCGGCTCGAGCGAGGCGACGACGATGCGGCCGGCCGTGCGCCGGAGGCCGAGGCCGAGCGCGACCTGCGGCAGGCGCACGGGTGCGCCGACGAGCAGGTGCCCATCCTGGAAGGCGCCGAGGCACTTCCGGACGCGGTCGTAGAAGCGCAGGGGATCGTCCTCGCGGCCGATCGCGCGCTCGTCCGCGACGCACGCGTCGAGCCGCGCGGCAGAGTCGAACCCGCCACCGAGGAGCGCAGGCTTCTCGTCGAGGAACACGTAGCGCGTGCGCATCGCGTCGCGCAGCTCGCACGCGACCCGGACGCGGTCCTTCGCGGCGCACAGCGGCGCCGCCCCGCAGGACGGCTCGGGCGCCGGCGCCGCCGAGGCGGCGCATGGGTCTGCGAGGGGAGCCGGGCGAGAGACCGGAGCGCCGGCGGGCGAGTCGAGGGTCGCGAGGAGGGTCGAGAGCGCGAGAGCGATGTGCATGCGGTGGTCGGGTGTGCGAGCAGGCCCCACGCTGGAGCGCAGGAGTCCGTGCGCGTACTCACCAACCGGCAGGGGTACGGCGGGATTCCGATCTCGGGGACCCTCGACGTGCAGGCGATAGAGCGGCTGTCCGGTCCTAGAGGACCGGTCACGGTCTCTCACCCGCCGCGCCGACGCGCCTCACGCCACGAACGGCTTCAAAGCTTCCGGGAACGCCGCGACGAGCTCCGCGGGCGCAGACACTTTCCGCCCCTCGACCATCCCCTCGAGCATCTTCGCGTTCGCCGCAGCCTGCCCGCGGAAGTGATTGTTCGTGACGACGTACACGTCCGGCGCGCGCGCGGATCCGGCGAGCTCCTTCACGCGCTCCGCCCAGGGCTCGAGCTCACCTTGCGTGTACAGGTAATCGTAGCGTGCGTCGCGCCCCGCGCCCTTGCGGAACCAGTCGCGGTAGTTCCGGCCGTGGACGCGGACGTACGCCACTGGGGAGGTGACGCGCGCGCCCGGGCGGATCGACGCGTGGAAGAGCGGCTGGTCCACGTTCACGATCCCTGCGCCGGCCCGCGCGAGCTCGTCGAGGACGTCGGGCACGTCCCAGGAGACGTGGCGCACCTCGACGACGAGCGGCAGGCCGGCGAACGCGTCGAGCACCCCGCGCAGCCACTCCTCGCTCTCGGGCGCCCGCTTGAACGACCAGGGGAACTGGAGCAGGACCGCCCCGAGCCGTCCCTCCTGCGCGAGCCGGTCGGGCGCGGCGCGCGCCGCCGTCACGTCCTCGGCGGTGAACGCCTCGCTCCGGTCGTGGGTGAAGCGTCGCCAGAGCTTCGCGCCGAACCGGAAGGCGGGTGCGTCGCCGACCCGCTCGCACCAGCGCGCCGCCACGTCGGCGGAGAACGGCCGGTAGAAGGTCGAGTTCACCTCGACCGTCGTGAAGTGGCGAGCGAGGTGGCGCAGCCGGTCGAAGCTGCGGGGCGCGCCCCGCGGATACACGACGCCCGCCCAGTCCGGATACTCCCACCCCGCCGGCCCGAAGCGGATCACTCCTTCCCCCCCGCGATCCGCTAACCCGCGCCTCCTCGCGCGGCAACCGCGCGCCGCGCCCGAGAACCCTTCGGGTCCGGGTCCTCGCCGCCAGTCGACCCTTCGTCCGGGCGCGGGTTAAGATTCGAGACCGACCGGAGCCCCATGGCGAAGCGTGGAAAGACGCCGCAGGAAGAGGAGCACGAGGCGACCTCGACGGCCGTGCCGCGGTTCCCATCCGCCTCGGCGAAGCACGCGTACCTCCTCGTCCTCGCGGGGCCGCAGTTCGGCGAGATCTTCCCGCTCGCGTCCGGGCGCGAGCTGCTGCTCGGCCGGCGCGACGACGCCGACGTGGGGATCCGCGACGACGGCGTCTCTCGCCGGCACGCCACGGTCCGGGTGGAGGGCGAGGGGGCGCTCGTGAGCGACCTCGGGAGCGCGAACGGGACCTACGTGGACGGCCGCCGCGTTCCGGAGGCGCACGTCCGCGACGGCGCGCGGATCCAGGTGGGCGGCCAGACGACGCTCAAGTTCATCTGGGCGGACGAGCTCGACGCCCGGTACCAGATGAGGCTCGCCGAGGGCGCGCTGCAGGACGCCCTCACCGGCCTCTACAACCGCCGCCACCTGGACGAGCGGCTCGCCTCCGAGCTCGCCGCGGCGCAGCGCCACGGGCGCCCGGTGTCGCTCCTCATGGTGGACATCGATCACTTCAAGGCGGTGAACGACGAGCACGGCCACCTCGCCGGCGACGAGGCGCTCAAGATGGTCGCGTTCGTGCTGCGCGGCGCGGTCCGCAAGGAGGACGTCCTCGCCCGCTACGGCGGCGAGGAGTTCGTGGTCATCGCCCGCGAGACGGCGCTCGACGGCGCCCGCGCCCTCGCCGAGCGGATCCGGCGCGCGGTCGAGCGGAGCCACTGCGCCTGGCAAGGGCGGGAGCTCGGCCTGACGGTCTCCATCGGCCTCACGGTGTCGGTTGGGCTCACCGAGTTCGTGCCCGGCCGCTCCGAGCGCGAGGTGCTCGAGGCGGCGGACCGGGCGCTCTACACCGCGAAGCAGCAGGGGCGGAACCGCGTCGTCGCGCTGCCGCTCGAGCCGGGCCCCCCGTAAAGATCTCGTCCGGACGCGGGACGCGGAGATCCGGATCGACCGCTGTTGAAGAACCTACTCGGGCGGCGGCAGACCTCTCGGCCCAGTTCTCCCTCGCCCCCGGCGCTAGCCCCTCAGGATTCGTCACATTCCGGTCGCGCGATCGGACCTCGCGTTTCGCGGAGGAGCGCCGGACGGAGCGTAAGTCGTCTCTCCGGGGCATCGAGGGAGCGCTGCGGGCGAAGCGTCGCCGCGGACCAAACCGTTCCGGCAAGATCGGCTCACCCGCCGTCCAGGCGAGCGCGCCCGGCCTCGAGCGGCATGCGCTCACGGCGCCGCCGCGAAGCCGACCATTCCGCGACGGCTTCCCCGGCGGTTCCTCCCCGGTAGGGTAGACCCCGGCATCGCCGTACAAGACGCACGCGCCAGCAGCCCCCCGTCAAACCGTACGTGCGGGTTTCCCGCATACGGCTTCCCTCGATGTTCACCTTGCGCGCCTTGAGTCTGCTGGGCGGAGAGCCGGG
>DASWEI010000154.1:0-60749 GCA_036394835.1 Anaeromyxobacter sp.
TGCGGCGCTTGCCGAGGACGTCGATCGCCTCCTCGACCTCGCGCTCGCGGCCGACGAGCGGGTCGAGCTTCCCCTGCGCGGCGAGCTCGGTGAGGTTCCGGCCGAGCTGCGAGAGCCAGGGGAACTCCTTCGGGTCGAGCGCGTGGGGCGACCGGCGCGCCCTCACTGCGGCGGCGGCAGCGGTCGCGGCCCGGCTCCCCTTCGACTCCGCCCCGCCTCCGGCGGCGCTACGCTCAGGGTGCTCGGGGCGGCCGGATGTGCGAGCGGTCGAGCTCGGGGTCGCGGAACCTCCCTCGCCCCCGCGCAGCGGGGGAGAGGGCGGGGGTGAGGGGGCCGTCGTCGCGCTCTCGCTCCCGGCCGCCTCCCCGTCGATCCCCGCCGCGGTCTCGAGCTCCTCCATCGCCTGCTCGAGCTGCGCGTCGAGCGCGCGGAGCGACTCCGCCGCCGCCTGCGCGTCCTCGGGCGTCGCGGGACGCGCGGACGAGCTCCGGCGGCCCGAGGAGACCTGCTGCGCGGAGGGGCCGACCTTCACCGGCTGGACCTCCTTCAGGCGCCGCGGCATCCGCGCGGTGAAGTAGGAGAGCGCGAGGTTCCGGAGCGTCGGCAGCTGCAAGCCGCAGGCGGTGAGGAGCTGGTGGGCGAGGCTCGCGCGCACGCGGCTCATCGCGATGAGGAGGTGCAGGCAGTCCACCTCCTCCGAGCCGACCGACTCCGCCACCCCGCGGGCGCGCTCGCGCAGATCGCGCTCGATCGTGTCGGGCTCCCTCGGCTTCGCGGTCATCGCCGCGAGGATCCGGTCCTCGTCGACGCCGCGCTCGCGCAGGAGGATCTCGGCGCGATTCGGGACGGTGAAGAACGCGAGGAGCTGATGGGCGCTCGTGAGCTTCTGGCTGACGCTCGCCGCGATGTCCGCCGCCTCCGCGAGGACCTGCGCGAGCTCCATCGACTCGATGACGTGGGGCATGTTCCGGCGACGATCCGATATCGGAGGTAACCCGTCAATTTTTCGACTGATCTCGCTCCCGCGGCGACTCGCGGGGCGCCCGGCGGTTACACTCGGCGATCTCCCAAAGGAGCCTCGATGCGCCGCGCCGCCGCCCTCGCCGTCCTCGCCCTCGCCGCCTGCCGCACGGTGTCGCCGCCGCTCCCGACGGCGGCGCTGCCGCCTGCGCCGCCGCAGGCGCCCGTAGCCTCCCAGGGTCCCGAGCCGAAGGTCGCGCTCGTCCTCGGGGGCGGGGCCGCCCGCGGCTTCGCCCACATCGGCGTCATCCGCGTGCTCGAGCAGGAGCGGATCCCGGTGGACCTCGTCGTCGGGACGAGCGTCGGCAGCCTCATCGGCGCGCTCTACGCGAGCGAGCGGAACAGCTTCGAGCTCGAGTGGGCCGCGTTCCAGCTGAAGCAGGAGGACCTGTTCGACTTCCGGATAGTGAACGCGGTGCTCGGGATGGGCCTCGCCCGCGGCGAGCAGCTCGAGGCGTTCGTCCGGGCGAAGGTGAAGCAGGAGCGGATCGAGGAGCTGAAGGTCCCGTTCGCGGCGGTCGCGACCGACCTCAACTGGGGGAAGCGCGTCGTGCTCGACAAGGGCTCGATCGCGAAGGCGGTGCACGCCTCCTCGGCGATCCCGGGCGTCTTCGAGCCGGTGAGCCACGACGGGAAGCTGCTCGTGGACGGCGGCGTCATCGACAACATCCCGATCGACGTCGCGCGCGCGAAGGGGGCCGACCTCGTCATCGCGGTGGACATCAGCGAGGACATCGGGAACGTGAACATCAAGAACATGCTCGACGTGATGCTCCAGTCGACGAACATCATGTTCGCGGTGAACGTCGCGCACCGCCTCGTGGGCGCGGACGTCGTCGTGGCCCCGAAGGTGGGCGGCGTCGGGATGCTCGACTTCAGCCAGAAGAAGCAGTGCATGGACGCCGGCATCGAGGCGGCGCGGGCGGCGGTGCCGAGGATACGAGCGGCCATCGAGGCGTGGAAGGCGAGGAAGGCGGCCGAGGGGGTGGGGAGGAGCTGAAGGGAGCGGCCCGAAAGCCCACTAAGAAACCGGTCACGGTCTCTGAACTTCCCGGACCTGGTCTCAGCCGTCGGGCTCGAACCCCCTCAGTCCAGCCCCCTCACGTACAGCTCATCCTCATCCAGCCCGAGGAAGTGCCCGACCTCGTGGATGAGCGTGATCCCGATCTGCTCGATGAGGTCCGCGCGGCTCCGCGCGAAGCGCTCGAGGTTCCGCTGGAAGAGCACGATCGACGAGGGCAGGTGCGTCCACGGGTCTACCGCGTTGCTGTTGCCGTACGGCGGGCCGCGGAAGAGGCCCAGGATCGACGGTGAGAGCGGCGGGTCGCAGGCGAGGAGGTCCTCCTCCGAAGGCAGGTCCTCGACCGTGATCGCGACGTTCGCGAGGTAGCGGCGCACCGTCTCGGGCACCTCCGCGAGCGCGTCCTCCACGGCCCGGTCGAACGCGGCGGGTGAGAGCGCGATCGGCGCGGGGAACTCGTCCGGCGCGAGCTTGCGCGCACGCCCGAAGCGCCGCCGTGCCTCCTCCTCCTCGCCCCGCCGCTCGGCGACGAGGCCGAGGTGGTGCTGGGTCCAGGGCTCCTCGGGCTCCGCCTTCTCAGCGCGGAGCAGCACGCGGCGCGCCTCGTCGAAGCGGCAGAGCTCGTAGAGCGCGATGCCCTGCTCGAGCAGGACGTCCACGGTGTCGGCGAGCGTCTCTGCCGCCGCGACGAGCCGCGGCAACGCCTCGTCGGAGCGCCCGAGCTGGTTCAGCGCCGCACCCTCGAGCCAGGCCGCCTCCGCCGCGAGCCGCGCCTCGCCCGCCTTGCGCGCGAGCTTCCCCCCGCGCCGCGCGAGCTCGAGCCCGCGCTCGACCGCGTCGCGCTCCACCTCGTCGTCCTCGAGCCGGTTCACGAACAGGTCGGCCGCGCCGAGCAGGACCTCGACGTCGTCCTTCCCCTCCGCGAGCGCCCGCTCGTAGGCGGCGAGCGCCTCGTCCGCGCGGCCGAGCTCCGCGAGCGCCTCGGCCCGGAAGTGGAGCGCCGCGACCGAGCGAGGCGCCAGCGCGAGCGCCTCGTCGGCGTGGGCGAGGGCGTCCTCGAAGCGCTCGGCCTCGAACGCCTCCGCCGCGGCGTCCACGAGCCGCACCACCTCCGGGCCGTCGTCCGGGCGCCGCATCCCCGCGAGGTAACGCGCGACACCACCTGGCGTCAACACGCGCTTGACGGGGGGGCGGCGGTCCTTATGTTAGCGGCCGCGCAGGCGGACTGCCAAAGGGCGTCGGCCGCACAGATCCGCGGAACCCCGCAGGTTTTCCACAAAGGAGCTCGTTCATGGCCGTCAAGGAGATCACGTTCCACCAGCCCGCCCGCGAGGCGATCCTCCGCGGAGTGCAGCTGCTCGCCGAGGCCGTCGCCGTGACGCTCGGGCCGAAGGGCCGGAACGTCATCATCGAGAAGTCGTTCGGCTCGCCGCTCATCACGAAGGACGGCGTCACCGTCGCGAAGGAGATCGAGCTCGAGACGAAGTTCGAGAACATGGGGGCCCAGATGGTCCGCGAGGTCGCGTCCCAGACCTCCGACAAGGCGGGCGACGGCACCACCACCGCGACCGTCCTCGCCCTCTCCCTCTACGAGGAGGGGCTCCGCCTCGTCGCCGCCGGCCACAACCCGATGGACCTGAAGCGCGGCATCGACGCGGCGGTGGAGGTCGTCGTGCGCGAGCTCAAGAAGCTCTCGAAGCCGACCCAGGGCAAGAAGGACATCGCGCAGGTCGGAACCATCTCCGCGAACGGTGACGAGACCATCGGCACGATCATCGCCGAGGCGATGGACAAGGTCGGCAAGGAGGGCGTCATCACGGTCGAGGAGGCGAAGGGCCTCGAGACGACGCTCGACGTCGTCGAGGGGATGCAGTTCGACCGCGGCTACGTCTCTCCGTACTTCGTGACGAACCCGGAGCGGATGGAGGTGGTGCTCGAGGACGCGTACATCCTCATCACCGAGAAGAAGATCTCCGCGATGGCGGACCTCGTCCCGCTGCTCGAGCAGGTCGCGCGCGCCGGCAAGCCGCTCCTCATCGTCGCCGAGGACGTGGACGGCGAGGCCCTCGCGACCCTCGTCGTGAACAAGCTCCGCGGCACGCTCAACGTCTGCGCCGTGAAGGCGCCGGGGTACGGCGACCGCCGCAAGGACATGCTGAAGGACGTCGCGGTCCTCACCGCCGGCCAGGTCGTCGCCGAGGAGCTCGGGATCAAGCTCGAGCAGGTCACGCTCAAGGACCTCGGGCGGGCGAAGCGGGTCACGGTCGACAAGGACGACACGACCCTCGTCGACGGCGCCGGGAAGAAGGCGGACATCGAGGCGCGCATCAAGCAGATGCGCACGCAGATCGAGGAGACCACCTCCGAGTACGACCGCGAGAAGCTCCAGGAGCGGCTCGCGAAGCTCGCCGGCGGCGTCGCGGTGATCCGCGTCGGCGCGGCGACCGAGACGGAGATGAAGGAGAAGAAGGCGCGCGTCGAGGACGCGCTCCACGCGACCCGCGCCGCGGTCGAGGAGGGGATCGTCCCAGGGGGCGGCGTCGCCTACCTGCGCGCCCTCGGTGCCCTGAAGAGGCTCGATCTCCCGGACGGCGACCAGCGCTTCGGCGTCCACATCGTCCAGCGCGCGCTCGAGTGGCCGGCCCGCCGGATCGCCGAGAACGCAGGGGTGGACGGCGCCGTCGTCGTCTCGAAGATCCTGGACGGGAAGGGCGCCTTCGGGTTCAACGCCCAGACCGAGAAGTACGAGGACCTCGAGAAGGCGGGCGTCATCGACCCGACCAAGGTGTCGCGCACCGCGCTCCAGAACGCCGCGTCGGTCTCGAGCCTCCTCCTCACGACCGAGGCGATGGTCGCCGACAAGCCGCAGAAGCGGGCGGCGGGCGGCGGCGCGGGCGCCGCCGGGATGGGTGGCGGCATGGACGAGATGGACTACTGACGCCCCCGAGCGGGCGTTCGCTCGGCTGCGAACCGCGCGAAATCCCAGGACAACGCAACGCGTCATTGACCGGCGTCCAACCGGCGGTTAGGATCCTTGCGTAACGGAAAGCGGCCGGAATCTGGGCCGTTTCCGGTGACGAGGGCAGCCGCTACTACGTGCCATCGTCGGGCGGAACCCGGCAGTCGTCGTCAGCGGGGCCACGGAAACGTGGCCCCGCGTTTTTTTTTCGCGGCGCGGCGCCGCACTTCGAGGAGGGGCTCCGCGAGCGGAGCGCTACCCGCGCTCGCCCGCCGGGACGGGCGGCAGGTCCTTCGACGCCATGTAGACGACATTCCGGTTGGACCGCTTGCCGCGGTACATGGCGCGGTCGGCGAAGTCGAGGATCTCGGCCTTCGAGTCGGCGTGCTCAGGGAACGACGCGAGGCCGATCGAGGCGGTGACGCGGACCCGCGAGCCCTCGCGCGACAGGAACCGGTGGTCCTCGATCGCGCGCCGGATCCGCTCCGCCACCTTGAGCCCGCCGCCCGAGTCGATCCCCACGAGCAGCACGACGTACTCGTCGCCCCCGTAGCGGACCACCACGTCCTCGTCTCGGACGCAGGAGCGGAGGACGCGCGCGACCTCGACGAGCAGGCGCGACCCGGAGAGGTGGCCGTGCTGGTCGTTCACGGCCTTGAAGTGGTCGAGGTCCATGAAGAGGACCGTGAACGGGCGGCCGCCCGAGAGCTCGCGCCCGAGTGCCACGTCGAGGAAGCGCGTGTTGTACAGGTGCGTGAGGTCGTCGAGGTAGGCGAGATGCTCGACCTGCCGGAGCCGGCCGAGATTGTGGAGCGCGATCCCGAGGTGGCGGCAGAGGAACGCGGCGCCCTCGGCCGCGGTCCGCGCGAGCGCGCCCTCCCCGAGGAGGACGACCGCGCCGACGAGCGCCCCGTCGTCGACCACGGTGAGGCAGGCCGCCTCGCGCGCGCCGCGCACGGAGGGCTCGAGCGGGACCGGCATCACCGCGGGGCCGAAGGCGTCGAGCGCATCGAGGGCGGGGGCGCAGCGGGCGAGCAGGTCCGCGGCGTCGTCGTACTCGACGCCGTGCGCCCCGGACGCGACGAAGACGCCTTCGGGCGTCCGCTCGAAGAGCGCCGCTGCCGGCCGGCCGCACGCCGACGCGATCGCGGCGAGCGCCATCGGGACGAGCCGGTCGCGGTCGAGCGTCGAGGCGAGCCGCTGGCCCGTCTCGAAGAGCTTCAGGTGCGCGCGCAGCTCCTGGTTCTCCGCGAGGAGCGCGCGCGTCGCGAGGCAGCGCTGCACCGACAGCTGAAGCGCCTCCGGGGTCACCGGCTTCACGAGGTAGTCGGACGCGCCGGACTTCATCGCGCGCACCGCGGGATCGACCTTGTCGAGCGCGGTGATGACGATGACGCCGAGGTTCGGGTCCTGCTGCTTCGCGAGGTCGAGCAGCTCGAGCCCGTCCTTCGCACCCGGGAGGATGACGTCGGTGAGCAGCACGTCGAACCTGCGCTGCGCGAGGATCGCGAGCGCCGCCTCCGTCCCATCCGCAACTTCGACGTTGTAGCCGGCGCCGCCGAGATAGTCGGAGTAGACGGTCCGGGCGAACCGCTCGTCGTCGACGAGGAGCACCGCGTGTGCCATCCGGGAACCTGTATATCATGCGCCCGTGGACTCCCTCCCCGCCGAGCGGAAGGCGCTCCTGTTCTCCGCGGGCGGCGCGCGCTTCGCGATGCGCGTCTCGAACGTACGCGAGGTGGTCGCGGTGGCGCCGGACGGGGGCGAGGTGTGCGCGCGTGGCGAGCCGGTCGCGACCGCGTTCGTCTCGACGGTCCTCGGGCTCCCGGCCGGCCCGGCGCCCTACGCGATCCTGACGCAGGGATCGCCGCCCGCCGCGCTCCGCGTCGAGGCACTCCATGGGATCGTCGATCTCGCCCAGGCCGAGTTCTTCCAGCTGCCCGCCCGCACCGCGCTGCCACAGCCGCCGCCGTTCTCGGGCGCGGTGGTGGTGAAGGGCGAGATCGCCCTCGAGCTCGCGGTCGCGTCGCTCGGGTTCGCACCGATCGAGCCCGCCGGCGAGCACGGCGAGGCGCCCGCGGACGTCGAGCCGCCGCTGGAGCGCGAGCTCCGCTTCGCGCGAGGAGCGCGGACGTTCGGCGTCCCGCTCTCGCTCCTCGTGCAGGTGCTCGAGGGGCCCCGGCTCGCGCCCGTTCCGCTCACGCCGGTGTCGCACCGCGGGTTGCTCTACCACGAGCGCGCCCTCCACCCGGTCCTCGACGTCGCGGTCCTGTACGGCGACGCGCCTTCCCCCATCCGGACGGTGCTCCTCCTCGACGCGGGGGGGGCGGGAGTGGGGGTCGCGGCCGATCGTGTGCTCGGCGTCGGCGACGCGCGCGAGGGGCTCGTTCGCCCGCCGTGGGATACCGTCTTTGCCGCCTGACGCCGGTCGGTCGCACGGGGCGCGGACCGTGCCGAAACTCCCGTAAATCTTGACATTCGGGCGATCCGGGGGTTACTGGATACAACCCTTTTCCTGCTCTGAGCGGCACGCCGGGATTCCCATGCCCAAGACCCTTCTCCTCGCGGACGACTCGATCACGATCCAGAAGGTCGTCGGGATCACCTTCGCGAACGAGGACTTCAAGGTCACGTCGGTGGACAACGGCGAGGACGCCCTGACGCGGGCGCGCGAGCTGAAGCCCGACATCATCCTCGCGGACGTCGTGATGCCGCGGCGGAACGGGTACGAGGTGTGCGAGGCGGTGAAGGGGGATCCGGGGCTGCGCCACATCCCGGTCTTGCTGCTCGCCGGCACGTTCGAGGCGTTCGACGAGGCGCGGGCGCGCCAGGCGCACGCCGACGGACACATCGCGAAGCCCTTCGAGAGCCAGGCGCTCATCAACAAGGTGAGGGAGCTCACGGGCGTGAAGGTGACGGTCCCCGCCGGCACGCCGGCGTGGCGCTCCACCGCCCCTGCGCCGGCCGCCGCGCCCGTCGCTGCCGCGCGACCGGCCGCGCCCGGCATGCCGCCTGCGGGCGCGCCGCGCCCCGGCGCCCCGATGCCTCCCGGTGCTGCCGCCCGGCCGCCGGGCCCGGGAATGCCGCCCGGCGGTGCGCCGCGCCCCGGCGCTCCCATGCCTCCGGGTGCCCGTCCGACCGGCCCCGGCGCGATGCCCCCGGGCACCCGCCCGCCTGGACCGGGGATGCCGCCCGCTGGAGCCCGCCCGCCCGGTCCGGGAATGCCGCCCGCCGGAGCGCGCCCGCCTGGCCCTGGGATGCCGCCCGCCGGCGCCCGCCCGCCCGGCGCGATGCCCCTCGGCGCGCGCCCGCCCGGCCCTGGCGCGATGGCGCCCGGCGCCCGCCCGTCCAGCCCAGGCATGCCTCCGCCCGGCGCGGTGCGGCCCGGCGCTCCGATGCCTCCGGGTGCGCGTCCTGCGCAGCCCGCGCCCCCCCAGGGCGCCCGTCCGATGGCTCCGGCGCCTCGCCCCGCGCAGCCGCCGGCCGCCGCGCCGCGCCCGGCCGCGCCCCCTCCCGCAGCCGCCGCTCCGGCGGCACCCACCGGGCGCCGCGATCCGTTCGGCTTCGGCGTCGGCGCGCCCGCGAAGGCGCCGGCCGCACCCGCCCCGCCGGCGCCAGAGGAAGACTTCGGGGACATCGACGTCGAGCCGCCCGCCGCCGCGAGGGGACCCGCGCCTTCGGCGCCGGCGCTCGACGACCTCTCGGTGGACATCGACACGGAGGCCGCCGAGGCGGCGTCGCCGCCTGCGCCGATCGAGCTGCCGGCGGGGCCCGAGTCCGAGCCCGAGCTCGCCCCGATGCACGCGTTCGTGCCGCCGCCCGACCAGGTCGGCCACAAGCCCGAGCCGGTGCCCGCGGCCGCTGCGCGCGACGGCGGCGAGGCGCTCCTGCGCGAGGCGCTCTCGAAGGCGTCGCTCGAAGTCATCGAGAAGATCGTGTGGGAGGTGGTCCCGCAGCTCGCCGAGACCATCATCCGCGAGAACCTCGATCGGCTCGTAAAGCAGCGCCAGGGCTAGCTCCCGGCGCAGCGCCTCGGTCCGTCGCCCGAACCACCCGACGTTCCGGATGCCGCGCCCGATCGCCTCGGGACGGCATCCTTCGCTTTCACGGAGAGCCACCTTGCAGAACCCGGCCATGAACGACGAGAACCGCAGCGACCTCGCGAAGGGGTACGAGCACCGCGAGGTCGAGGCCCGCTGGTACCCATTCTGGAGGGAGCGCGGCTTCTTCCACGGCGACGAGCACGACCGGACGCGCCCGCCCTTCTCGATCGTTCTCCCGCCGCCGAACGTGACGGGGTCGCTCCACCTCGGGCACGCGCTCACCGCCACCTTGCAGGACGTGCTCATCCGCTGGAAGAAGATGAGCGGCTTCAACACGCTCTGGCTCCCGGGCACCGATCACGCGGGCATCGCGACGCAGATGATCGTCGAGAAGGAGCTCAAGAAGACCGAGAAGAAGAGCCGCCACGATCTCGGCCGCGCGGCGTTCCTCGAGCGCGTCTGGGCGTGGAAGGAGAAGTACGGGTCGCGGATCGGCGAGCAGCACGAGGCGCTCGGGGCCGCGCTCGACTGGGATCGCGAGCGCTTCACGATGGACGAGGGGCTCTCCCGCGCCGTCCGCGAGGTCTTCGTGCGGCTGCACGAGGAAGGGCTCATCTACCGCGAGAAGAAGCTCATCAACTGGTGCCCCGACTGCCGGACCGCGCTCTCCGACCTCGAGGTGGAGCACGAGGAGGCGCACCCAGGCGAGCTCTGGTCGTTCGCGTACCCACTCGTCGACCCCGCCGGCCACCTGACCGAGATCGTCGTCGCCACGACGCGGCCGGAGACGATGCTCGGAGACACCGCGGTCGCGGTCCATCCGGACGACGAGCGCTACCGCGCCCTCGTCGGGAAGAAGGTCCGGCACCCGCTCACCGGCCGCGAGCTCCCCATCGTCGCGGACGCGATCCTCGTCGACCCGAAGTTCGGCACCGGCGCGGTGAAGGTCACGCCGGCCCACGACTTCAACGACTTCGAGGTGGGAAAGCGCCACGGGCTCGAGCAGCTCACGGTCATCGGCCTCGACGGCCGCATGACGGCGGAGGCCGGTCCGGTCGCGGGGCTCGAGCGGTTCGAGGCGCGCAAGCGCGTGAAGGAGCTCATCGCCGAGCAGGGGCTCGATCGCGGCACGAAGCCGCACGCGCTGCCGCTCGGGCGCTGCCAGCGCTCGCAGACGGTGCTCGAGCCGCTCCTCTCCGACCAGTGGTACGTCCGGATCGAGCCGCTCGCGCGGCCCGCGGTCGAGGCGGTGGAGCAGGGGAAGACCCGCTTCATCCCCGAGGCGTGGACGAACACGTACATGGCGTGGATGCGGAACATCCACGATTGGTGCATCAGCCGGCAGCTCTGGTGGGGCCACCAGATCCCGGCCTGGTACTGCCCGGACGGCCACGTGACGGTCGCGCGAGAGACACCGGCCGCGTGCGGTACGTGCGGGAAGACGGGCCTGCGCCAGGACGAGGACGTCCTCGACACCTGGTTCTCATCGGCGCTGTGGCCGTTCTCGACGATGGGCTGGCCGGAGCCGACCGAGACGCTCCGGACCTTCTATCCGACCTCCGTCATGGAGACCGGCCACGACATCATCTTCTTCTGGGTCGCCCGGATGATGATGATGGGCATCCACTTCATGGGAGAGGTGCCCTTCAAGACGGTGTACCTGCACCCGATGGTCCGGGACGAGAAGGGCCAGAAGATGTCGAAGACGAAGGGGAACGTCATCGATCCCCTCATCATCACGGAGCAGTACGGTGCCGACGCGCTCCGCTTCACGCTCGCCGCGCTCACCGCGCAGGGGCGCGACATCAAGCTCGCGAAGGAGCGGATCGAGGGCTATCGCGCCTTCGCGAACAAGCTCTGGAACGCGACGCGCTTCGCGCTCATGAACCTCGAGGGCTTCGCGGCGGGCGGCGAGGGGACGCGGGCCGTCGCGCGCACGCCGGCGGACCGCTGGATCCTCGCCCGGCTGCAGCGGGCGGTCAACGAGACCGTCGCCGCGCTCGAGGCGTTCCGCTTCAACGACGCCGCGAACACGGTCTACCACTTCGTGTGGCACGAGCTCTGCGACTGGTACATCGAGCTCGCGAAGGAGGCGCTCTACGGCGACGACTCCGCGAAGAAGCGGGCGACGCAGGCGATCCTGGTCGAGTGCCTCTCGACCGCGTACCGCCTCCTCCACCCGTTCATGCCCTTCATCACCGAGGAGCTCTGGCACGTGGTCCGCGCGAAGGTGGGCGCGGAGGGCTGGTCCGACTCGGTGCTCGCCGCGCCGTACCCCGCGACCGGCCCGGTGGACGAGACCGCGGAGCGCGCCTTCGGCCCCGTCATCGGGCTCGTCGACGCGATCCGCAACATCCGGGGGGAGATGAACATCGCGTTCAAGGTGGTGCTCGAGGACGTCGAGGTCGGCTCGCTCGACGGCGACGCCGCCGCGACCGTGCGCGAGGAGCTCGGCCGGCTCACCCGGCTCGCAAACGTGAAGGATGCGGTCGTCCGCCCGGCCGGCGTGCCGCCGTCGAAGAAGGCCGCGAGCGCCGTCGCGGTCGGCGCCGGCTTCGAGGTGCGGGTGGGGCTCGCCGGCGCCATCGATCTCCAGGCGGAACTCGGCCGGATCGACAAGGAGATTGCGAAGTTGGAGCAGGACCTCGAGGGGATCGAGAAGAAGCTCGCGAACCCCAACTTCGTGCAGAAGGCGCCGCCCGAGGTGGTCGCGAAGGACCGTGCGCGCGTGGACGAGCTCCGCGAAAAAAGAGGAAAGCTCGATGCGCATCGTGCCATGCTGTCCGGCACTGCCAGTCCGCCCCCGGCGGACCTCGCCAGGAGAGAACCGATGGAGAACCAGAATCCGCAGGACCCGAACAAGCCCGCCGCCCCTGCACAGACGACGATGGAGCAGGCGCAGCAGGTCATCAGCACCGTCGCCGAGGTGGGCAAGGCCGCGATGAGCGCCGTCGTCGCCGGCGCCGAGGCCGCGATCGAGAAGGTGATGCCCGCGCGCAAGCCGGCCAAGAAGGCGAAGAAGCCCGCCGCGAAGCGGAAGGTCGCCGCCCGCAAGGCCGCGCCGCGCAAGGCCGCGGCGAAGAAGACGCCGGCGCGGAAGGTCGCGAAGACGCGCAAGCCCGTCCGCAAGCCCGTGAAGGCGAAGCGGAAGGGCGCGAAGCGGCGCTAGGCGCTGGATGGACCGGCTCCCCGCGCACGCCGAGCGCCTCGTCGAGCTCGCCCTGGAGGAGGACCTCCTCCTCGGCGACGCCACGAGCGAGGCGACCATCGACGCGTCCGCGCGGGGAGAGGGGAGCTTCCTCGCGAAGGAGGATCTCGTCGTCGCCGGCACCGCCGTCGCCGCGGCGATCTTCGATCGCCTGGGCGCGGAGTGCCGGTTCGAGGCCGAGGAGGGCGTGCGGGTCGCGCGGGGGCGGACGTTCGGCTCGGCGCGAGGCCCGGTGCGTGCGCTCCTAGCCGCAGAGCGAACCGCGCTCAACTTCCTGCAGCGGCTCTCCGGCGTCGCGACCGCCACGCGGCGCTGCGTCGACGCGCTCGCCGCGGGGGGTGGGAGGACGCGCCTCCTCGACACGCGCAAGACGACCCCCGGCTGGCGCATGCTCGAGAAGGCCGCGGTCCGCGCGGGCGGCGGCAAGAACCACCGCTTTGCGCTCGGCGACGGCATCCTCATCAAGGACAACCACGTCGCGGCGTGCGGCGGGGTCGCCGAGGCGGTCCGCCGCGCGCGGGAGCGGGCGGGCGCGATGCTGAAGCTGGAGGTGGAGGTGGTGGACCTCCCCGGGCTCGAGGCGGCGATCGCCGCCGGGGCCGACATCGTCCTCCTCGACAACATGGACGACCTGACGATGGCCGAGGCGGTCCGCCGCGCCGCGGGGCGGGTGCTGCTCGAGGCGAGCGGCAACATGACGCTCGAGCGGCTGCCCGTCGTCGCCGCGACCGGGATCGACTTCGTGTCGATGGGGGCGGTCACCCACTCGGCGCGCGCGGTGGACATCTCCTTCGAGCTGGGGTGAGATTCCCCGGTCCATGGCCGCGGATCGTCCCGAGTCGGAGGAGCTCGTCCTCGCGTTCCTCGCCGAGGCGGGCGACGAGTACCTGTCGGGCGAGGCGATCTCCGACAAGCTCGGGCTCACGCGCGCCGCGGTCTGGAAGCACGTCGAGGCGCTGCGCGCGCAGGGATACCGGATCGACGCGGTCTCGGCGCGCGGCTACCGGCTCGCGGGCGTGCCGGATCGGCTGACGGCGCTCGAGCTGCGGCCGCTCCTCAACACGCACGACCTCGGACAGATCCTCCATTGGTACGAGGAGCTCGGGTCGACGAGCGACCGCGCGAAGGAGCTCGCCGACGCAGGGGCGGAGCACGGCGAGGTCGTGATCGCCGAGGCGCAGACCGCCGGGCGCGGGCGGCGCGGCCGAAGCTGGGCCTCCCCCGCCCGCAAGAACCTCTACTTCTCGGTGGTGCTGCGGCCGGACCTTACGCCCGCGCGCGCCGCGGAGCTGACGCTCGTCTCCTCGGTCGCCCTCTGCGACGCGCTCCGCCAGGCGGGCGTAGCGGCCGGCATCAAGTGGCCGAACGACCTCCTCGCATCGGAGAAGAAGATCGCCGGGATCCTGACCGAGCTCGCCGCCGAGCCCGACCAGGTGCAGTGGGTGGTGGTCGGGGCCGGCGTGAACGTGAACGCGAGGCCGGAGGACTTCCCGGAGGAGCTCCGGGGCGAGGCGACGAGCATCCTCATCGAGCGCGGCCAGGCTGCGCCGCGCGCGCTCTTCGCCGCGGCCTGCTTCACCGCGCTCGAGGGCTGGATCGACCGGCACGCCGAGGAAGGGTTCAGCGTCATCCGCGACGCCTGGCGCGAGCGATCGGTCACGCTCGGCCGCGAGGTGGTCGTGAAGGCGGACGGGCGGGAGATCGCCGGGGTCGCCGAGGACATCGACGAGTCCGGCGCTCTGCTGGTGCGCACGCCCGCGGGGGTCGAGAGGGTCCTGTCGGGGGACGTAACGCTGCTCCGGCCGAGGTGAGGGCCGTCCAGGTCCAAGTCCAAGTCGAAGTCCACGGCCGCGTTGACCGGCACGGCGCGCGGACGCTACCCTCCGGCCGTGCTGCTCGCCATCGACGTCGGAAACACGAATACGGTCATCGGTGCGTTCGAAGGGACCGCGCTCAGGAACCACTGGCGCCTCCAGACGAACCAGAACCGGACGGCCGACGAGTACGGCATCCTGATCCGCCAGCTCTTCGAGCTGTCCGGGCTCGATCCGAGCAAGGTCAGCGCCGTCGCGGTGTCGAACGTCGTGCCGACGCTCGCGTTCACGCTCGAGCAGATGACGGAGCGGTACTTCAAGGTGAAGCCGATGTTCGTCGGCCCGGGCGTCAAGACCGGGATGCCGATCCTCTACGAGAATCCGCGCGAGGTCGGCGCCGATCGCGTCGTGAACGCGGTCGCGGCGTACGAGCGCTGGCGCTGCGGGCTCATCGTCGTGGACTTCGGCACCGCCACGACGTTCGATGCCGTCTCGCAGAAGGGCGAGTACCTCGGCGGCGCGATCTGCCCCGGGATCGCGATCTCGATGGACGCGCTCGCCCGCTCCGCGTCGAAGCTGCCGCGCGTCGAGTTCGCCCGTCCGCCGCACGTCATCGGCCGGAACACCGTCACGTCGATACAGGCCGGGCTCGTGTACGGGTACGTCGGCCTCGTAGACGGGATCTGCGCGCGGATGTCGGACGAGCTCGGGTTCACCCCGAAGATCGTCGCGACGGGCGGGCTCGCGTCGCTCATCGCGGGCGTGTCGAAGGCGATCCAGGAAGTGGACGAGCACCTCACGCTCGACGGCCTCCGGATCCTTCACGAGCGCAATCGGTGAGCACGGCGACGGCGATCGAGGGGCCCGGCGACGCGGCGGCGCGCGCCGCGTACGAGGAGGGAGCGGCGGCGTTCGCCGCGCGCGACCTCCCGAGCGCGCACGTGGCGTTCGAGCGCGCACACCGCCGTTCGCCGCGCGCTCCCGTCTACATGTCCTGGTACGGGCTCACCCTCGTGCTCGTCGAGAAGAACTCGAACCTCGGCGTCGTCCTCGTCGACCAGGCGCTGCGGCTCGCTGGCCCCGACCCCGACCTCCTCCTCAACTCGGCCCGGCTCCACCTCGCGCTCAACCAGCGCGAGCGGGCGGTGCGCGCGATCTCGCGCGGGCTCGAGCTGTGGCCGGACGACCGGCGCCTCGGCGCGGCGCGCGACGCGATGGGCATCCGGACCGAGCCGGTCATCCGGTTCCTCTCCCGCTCGAACCCGCTGAACCGCCTCCTCGGCCGGCTGCGCCATCGCTGGGCGCTCCGCAACACGCCGGCCTACGAGCTCTCGCCCATGGCGCTCGGCGTCCCGCTGCCCGCCGAGGACGAGGACCGCCGGAGCTGACATGCCCGACTGCCCCCTGCCGCTCGAGGTCCTGCCGAAGCCGCTGCAGAAGCACGCCGACGGGAAGGCGCCGGCGCCGCTGCGGATGATGGGCGCGAAGGGGCTCGTGCCGGCGGTCGCGCCGGTCGATCTCGCGACGCTCCTCTTCGTGCTCTCGTTCGACGCCGACGCGGGCGTGCGCGAGACCGCCACGAAGACGGCCGAGGGGCTCCCGGACAAGATCTGGAGCGTGGCGGTCCGGGCCGAGACGATCAAGGGGCAGGTGCTCGACTGGCTCGCGGAGCGCTTCGCCACGAAGGAGGCGGCGCTCGAGTTCGTGGTGCTGAACCCCGCGACGCTCGACGAGACGATCGCGCGGCTCGCGCCGGTCCTCTCGCAGCGGCTCGGCGAGATCGTACGCCAGAACGAGCTCCGCCTGCTCCGCCACGAGGAGATCCTGCGCGGGCTCTGCCGGAACCCGAACGCGCTCGCGTCCACCGTGGACGGCGCCTGCGACTTCTGCGTCCGCAACGGCCTCACGCTCCTCGACGTCCCGCAGTCCGTCGAGGCGCACAAGCGGGTCCACGGCGTCGATCCGACGGTGAAGCCGCCGGAGCCGGTCGAGACCGCCGCCGCGCTCATGCAGGAGTTCGGTCGGGAGCTCGCGCAGGACCCGGCTGAGGGATCGTCCGCGGCCGGCCTCGCGCCTGCGCCGGAGGAGGAGCAGAAGAAGCTCAATGCCACCCAGCGGATCATGAAGATGTCGGTGTCCGAGAAGATCAAGCTCGCGACGCTGGGCAACAAGGAGGCGCGGACGCTCCTGCTGCGCGACTCCAACAAGCTCGTCTGCATGGCGGCGGCGACGAGCCCGCGCATCACCGACGGCGAGATCGTCGGGATCGCGAGCTCGCGCACGGTGAACGCCGAGGTGCTGCGCTACGTCTACTCGAACCGCGAGTTCCTGAAGACCTACTCGATCAAGATCTCGCTCGTGAAGAACCCGAAGGTCCCCCTCCCGACCGCGCTCAAGATGCTGCTCACGCTGCACGAGAAGGACATCAAGGAGCTCGCCCGCGACCGCAACGTGCCGCAGACGATCCAGTCGCAGGCCAAGGCCTTCCTCATGAAGAAGGAGATGGCCGCGAAGGGGCCAGTGGGCGGGAACCATTGATGGCGGCGCCGGTCGCGCCGACCGGGTGCCGCCGGGTCCCGGCGAGGGGTGCGCGCACGTGGACACGCCCGCCCCCGTGACCGACGCGTCGCCGCCCGTGAAGGTCGGCCGCGCCGTCTGGCTGTCGGCCGCGACGATGGCGTCGCGCGTCCTCGGGCTCGTGCGCGACCAGCTCTTCGCGATCCTCGTCGGCGCCAACCGCTTCTCCGACGCGTTCGTGGTGGCGTTCCGGATCCCGAACCTCCTGCGCGACCTGTTCGCCGAGGGGGCGCTCTCGTCGGCGTTCGTGCCCACCTTCGCCGACGCGCAGCGGAACCGCGGCCGCGAGGCGGCCTACCGGATCGCGAACACCGTCGTCGGCCTCATCCTCGTCGTCGTCGGCGTGCTCACGCTCGCGGGCCTCGCGTTCGCCGAGCCGATCGTCCACGGGATCGCGCCGGGGTTCGCCCCGGAGCAGGCGGCGCTCGCCGCGTTCCTCACCCGGATCATGATGCCGTTCCTGCTCCTCGTCTCGCTCGCCGCAGCGGTGATGGGGATGCTGAACGCGCAGAGCCGCTTCACCGCGCCGGCGCTCGCCCCGGCGCTCTTCAACGTCGGCGCGATCGCGGTGGGGCTCGGCATGTGGGCGGCGGGGTTCTCGCCGGCGCGCGCGGTGGTGGGCTGGTCCATCGGCACGCTCCTCGGTGGGGTCCTGCAGCTCGGCGCGCAGCTGCCCTCGCTCCACGCGGTGGGCTACCGGCTGCGGCTGCGCCTCGGGCGCGCCGAGCTCCGCGATCCCGGCGTCGGCCGGATCTTCCGCCTGATGGCCGCGGCGGTGGTCGGACTCTCGGCGACGCAGGTGAACATCGTCGTGAACACCCACTTCGCCTCGCACGAGGTGGGGGCGAACACCTGGCTGCAGAACGCCTTCCGGCTGATGCAGCTCCCGCTCGGCGTCTTCGGCGTCGCCATCGCGACCGTCGCCGGCGCGGGCGTCGCGCAGCGTGCCGCCGCGCGCGACATGGCGTCGGTGAAGCAGACGATCGGCTCGGCGCTGCGGCTCGTCGCCTTCCTCAACGTGCCGTCGGCGGTGGGGCTCATGGTCCTCGCGCGGCCGATCATCTCGCTGCTCTTCGAGCACGGTCGCTTCGGCGCCGCCGACACCGACGCGACCGCCGAGGCGCTCGTCTTCTACGCGATCGGGCTCTACGCGTACTCCGGGGTGAAGGTCTTCGCGCCCGCGTTCTACGCGCTCGACCTCGCCCGGGTCGCGGTGTGGGGCAGCGTGCTCGGCATGGCTTCCAACGTGGCGCTCAACGTCGCGCTCTACCCGGTGCTCGGGTTCCGCGGCGTCGCCCTCGGCACGTCGCTCGCCGCGGGCGCGAACTTCGCGGTGCTCGCGCTCGCGTGGCGGCGGCGCCACGGCTCCCTCGGCGGCGCCGGCACGATCCGCCAGCTCGGGAAGGTACTCCTCGCGACCCTCGCCCTCGCCCTCGCCGCCTGGGCCGTGGAGCGCGGGCTCGCCCGCGCGCTCCTGCCGGGCAAGTCGCTCGGTCGCCAGCTCGCCCTCGCGTTCGCGCCTATCACGGCGGGCGGGGTCGCCTACCTGGCCGCCGCCCGGGCGCTCGGCATCCGCGAGCTCGACGAGCTCCGCTCCGCGCTGCGCCGCCGAAGGGCGCGCTAGCACCCTCGCCGACGCGCGCCTCCCGCGCCTGTGCGGGGGTTTGGCCGCCGGGCGGCGCGTCCTACCTTGGCTCGAGGGGTTTTGCGGGGGAGCAGCCATGGCCGAGAACGATGGAGGCGGGATCGGGGCGGACGCGCGCGACAAGGCGCGCGAGGTGGCGCACGACGTCCAGGACCGGCTCGAGGGGATGCGGGGCTACGCCGAGGACGCAGGCGAGTGGGTTCGGACGATCGCGCGCGAGCGCCCGATCACCGCGATCGCGGTGGCGATCGGGCTCGGGTTCGTGTTCGGCCGGCTCGTGTCACGCGCGTGACGGGCGCCGGGTCGACGGCAGGGGAGGGCGGGATGGCCGGGATGGGGGAGATGGGCGATGTGAACGAGACGCTGCGCTCGGTGGCCGAGCAGGCGCGCGACGCGTGGGATCGGTTCGCGGACCAGGTGGAGCTCGAGCGGCGACTCCGCGAGAACCCGATGGCGGTGCTCGGGGTCGCGGCGGCGGCGGGGTTCGTCCTCGGCGGTGGGCTGTGGCCCGTCCTCCGGCCGTTCGTCCGCGCCGCGGCGCGCGCCGCGCTCTCTCCTGCGAACCTGCTCGCGGTCGGGGCCGCGGTCGGCGCCCTCCGGGCGGCGGGGCAGCGCGAGGAGATGAACGCGGGGGCGGAGGCGGAGGGCGGGACCGAGACGCACTGAAGCGGAGAGCGCGGCGGCGCCGGCGTGCCTTCGTTTGGGGGCACCAGGCGCGGATGTTGCGGTACTTCGGCGTCGCGCTCGACCGCGCGGCGGCGGTCGGTTAGCGCCGGGGCAGCGCCTCGGCGCTAGTCGCGCCCGCCGGCGGCGCGGCGCTCCTTGTCGGCGGCGGACTCCACCGGGAGCCCTTCCTCGAGCAGCTGGGTGGCGATCGCGAGGGCCTTCCGGACCTTGTCGCGCACCTTCTCGTCCGCCTTGATCTTCTGGTAGGCCTTCACGACGCGCTCCTCGTTCTTCGCGTTCGTGGCCTCGAGGTCCGCGACGCGCTTCCTCAGGTCGGCGGTCCGGTTCTCGACCTCTCCGCGCACCCCGTCGGCCTCGCCGCGCGCGACGAGGAGCTCCGTCCGGAGCTCGTCGGCCTCGCGCTCGAGCGACTCCGCCCGGGAGATCGCCTCGGCGGCCGCGGCGGCCTCATCGGCCTTGCGCCGGAGCTCATCCTCCGCGGCGAGCGCTCGCTTCTCGAGGTCGCCCGTGCGCTTCTCCTGATCGGACGCCCGGCGCTCGGCGTCGCTCGCCTTCCGGCGTGCGTCGGCGAGGTCCGCCTCGGCCGCGCGGGCCTGCTCGGCGGCGCGTCGCGCCTCGTCGCGCCCGGACCGCGCCTCCGCCTCGGCCTTGCGCGCCTTCTCCTGCGCGGCCTCGACCCGCGCCTGCCCCTGGGCGAGCTCGGCGTCGGTGTCGGCGACGCGCCGCGAGAGCGCCTCGACCTTGCGGCGCAGGTCGCGCAGCTCGCCGTCGCGCGCGGAGAGCGCCTCGCGCAGCTCGCCCTCGGACGCCGCCTCGGAGCCGTCTGCGCGCGCGCCGGCGGGGGCCCGCTCCCGCGGGAGCGGGGGGATCACCGTCGCAGCGGGCGCGCCGCCGTCGTCATCGAGGAGCTTGATCCCGGCGGCGCGGAGCAGGTCCGCGCTCGCGCCCCGCAGCGCCGCGCGCGACGGCGTCGCGACCGCCACGGGCGACGGAGAGAAATCGCGATCGAGCGAGAGCCCGGACGAGAGGGTCTCGTCCACTCCACCGAGGGCGCCGAGCGCGGCGTCGGCGTCGAGCCTGCCGAGATCGGCGCGGGCCGAGCCCTCGTCCTCCTCCGGCAGCGAGGCGGCGGCGGCGTCGACCTCGTCGCCCGGCATCGGCTTGTCGCCAGTGAGCTCGTCGAGCGCGGCGGCTGCCTCACCCGCGGCCGCAGGCGCGGAGAGGCCGTCGAAGGCGTCGTCGAGCAACCTCAGGTCTTCGTCCATGCCCGCGCCGGGCTGGGCGCCGGCGGGCTCGTCGGGGAGCGACTGGAGATCGAGCCCCGGCACCTCGATTTCGGGCTCCCCCTCGGCGGCCCCGATCCCGATCTCCTCCTCGAGGCTCACGAGCTCCTCGTCGCCCTCCTCGGTGGCCGCGGGCGGGGGGACGCCCTCGGGGAGCCCGATGAGCGCGCCGAGCTTCTCGACGAGCGCCTCGGTCTCGAACGGCTTCAGGAGGTACTCGTCGGCGCGCGCCTTCAGCGTCCGGTGCTTCTCGAAGGTCTCCTCGGTGGCCTCGGCGCTCGTGAGGACGAGCGGGATCGTCTTGAGGCCGTCATCCTTCTTCAGCTTCTGGCACACGAGGTAGCCGCTCATCCCCTGCAGCTCGACACAGAGGATGATCGCCTCGGGCGCCCAGTCGCGCGCGAGCTCGAGCCCCTCCTTCCCATCGCCGGTGAGGCGCACCTCGAAGCCCGTCGCCTCGAGAGACGCCGTGAGCTGGTTCGCGAACCCGGCGTCGGTCTCGATGAGGAGGATCTTCTTCGGCATCTGGCGGGTACCCGGCGCGCGCGTGGAGAAGGCGCGGTGACGTGCACCGCGCGGAAATGGCTGGGGGAAATGTTACCTGCCGCCCGCGCGCACTGTCAAAACGACGCCGGATCCGCTATCGGCCGCTCGTCCCCGCCCTAACGCCCCGCCTGCGCGGTGCGGACGAGCTCGAAGAGCGCCTTCTCGTCCAGATCCGACACGAGCGAGTAGACGATCTCGTTGTCGCGCCAGAAGGCGACGTTGTAGCCACGCGCCGCGACGACGTGAACGACCTGCGGCCCGACGCGCACCTCGCGACCGCGGCCGCCGAAGCGTCCGCCGGGGTCGTCGACGATGAACAGGCCGGCTTGCCCGCGCGGCAGCGCGTAACGGATGTACGCGGCGGGCAGCTCGCGGAGGTGCGAGAGCCGCGCACCGAGCACGTGGACGCCGTCGCCGTGGAAGTGCGGCGGCGCGGGGTTGAAGTCGAGCTTCCCGGCGAACCACGCCGGGATCGAGCCCTCGCCGACGGACGCCGCCATCACCTCGAGCGGCAGGCCGCGGTGGTGGCTGCGGACCGCGTCGTCGACGAGGCCGTCGTCCGGGCCGTGCGTCGCGAAGACGAGCAGCGCGCCGGCGGCGCACGCGGTGAGCGCGCCGAGCGGCACCGGGGCGAAGAGCCGGCGCCAGAGGGGGCGCCGGGAGCGGGCGAGCGCGTCCTCGATGCGGGCGCGGAGCGCCGGCGGCGCGTGCCCCGCGTCCGAGTCGGGCGTCATCGCCTCCCGCAGCTTCGCGCGGACCGCGGCGCGGATCCGGCCCTGCGCCTCGGCGAGCGCGCGGCACCGGTCGCAGTCCGCGAGGTGGGCGTCGGCCTCTCCCCGCTCGCGCGCGTCGAACTCACCGTCGAGGTAGGCGTCGACGGAGCGCTCGAGCTCGCTGCAGTCCATGGCCGCGGTCAACGTGGGTTCGATGGCCATCGCGCTCCGCCCGGTGCCGGCTCAGGCCGACTTGCCGCGGCGCTTCCGGTACGTCTCGAGGTCGATGCTCCCATCCTCCCCGACATCCTGCAACACGCCGGAGAGGACGGCATAGCCCGCGAGGGCCTTCTGGAGCAGGCGCCGCCCGCGGTACAGCCGGCTCATCACCGTGCCGACGGGCACGTCGAGGATGTCGGCGATCTCCTTGTACGAGAACTCCTGGAGATCGGCGAGGATCACGACGAGCCGGAAGTCGATCGGCAGCGAGTCCACTGCCTTCAGGACGTCGTCGGACAGGAGGCGATCGAAGAAGTACTGCTCCGGGTTGGCCGCGTACTCGGCCGCCTCGCGCGAGACGAACCGCTCGTGCACGGCCTCGCGCTCGGATCCCTCGACGATGTTCCGCTCCTTCACCGACCGGCGGTACCGGTTGATGAAGGTGTTCGTCAGGATCTTGAAGAGCCAGGCCTTCATGTTGGTGCCGCGCTCGAACTTGTCGAAGAAGCGGTACGCCCGGAGGAAGGTGTCCTGGACGAGGTCCTCGGCGTCCCGGTCGTTCTTCGTGAGCCGGAGCGCGGCGGCGTACAGCGGGTCGAGGTGCTTCAGGGCGAGTTCCTCGAACTCGCCCCGCGTGAGATCGGTCTGTCGGAGGTCGAACATCAGGGTCCCTGGTCTCCCATCGCCGTATAGACCGCCGCTTCGCCCTCTGCCGCCGGAATTCCCGAGCTACGGCAGGTGAACGAAGGAGCGGCCGCCCCGATTCCCGGGCGCCGGCCCCACGGCGGAGCGAGCGAGGGCCCTGTGTCCGAGCGGCCCGGGATCATGGCGAGAATCCTACAGAATCTGCGGCGGGTGTCGCGTGACCCGGTCGGGGAGCCACTTAGGGGGGTGAACGGAGCGGGCGGGCGCCGGCGGCGGCGCGCTCGCCGGGAAGGGTGACGGTCGCTGCACGGCGAACGCAGGGTCGGCGTGATAGAACCGCCGCGCCCTCGCGGGTCTCCGATGCTGCCCAGGCTACTCTTCGCAGACGATCGCGGGCGGGTCTACGACCACCCCGACCTCCTCGCCGCCGTGCGGACGGGCGACGACGTCGCGTCGCCGCCCGAGCGGCCGGTCGCGCTCCCCGACGGGGCGACGCTCACGATGCTCCCCGGACGCCGGCCGGTCGGGATCGATCCGGACACGGGCGCGCTCGTCATCGTGCGCGAGGTAAAGGTCGGGCGCCGCAGGCTCGTCCCGCACGCCGTCGGCGCTACGCTCCCGCCCGGCTTCACGCGCACCTTCCTCCCGGCGGCGGCGCGGCCGCCGCTCGCGACCGTGGGCGAGGCGCCGATCCTTCCGCAGTGGGCGTACACCGCCGCCGCGTTCGACGCGGGGCCGGTCGCGTGGGCCCTCCACACGGACCGGCGTCGCCACTGGAGCCCGAGCGCGCACTCGACGCCGGACCTCCCGCGCGTCGTCGCCGCGACGCTCGAGGCGAGCGCGAACCCCATCTTCCGCCAGCTGTCGCGCTGCGCGCTCGAGTGGCGCTGCTTCACGGCGCAGAACACGTTCTTCCTGCGCGACGAGGGGGCGATCCCTTCGTCCGCGGCGTGCAACGCAGCGTGCATCGGCTGCCTCTCCGAGCAGCAGGAGGGGATGCCGCCATCGTCCCATGAGCGGATCCCCGTCCCGCCGACCGCCGCGGAGATGGCGGAGGTCGCGATCCGGCACCTGACGCGCGCGAGCGGGCGGGTGATGGTGAGCTTCGGGCAGGGGTGCGAGGGCGAGCCGCTCGTGCGCTGGAAGGAGATCGAGCGCGCAATCCGGCTCGTGCGCGCGCGGACGCGCCGCGGCTCCATCCACGCGAACACGAACGGATCGCTCCCCGCCGCGCTTCGGCGGCTCGTGCGCGCCGGGCTCGACTCGGTCCGGATCTCGCTCAACTCCGCGTCGCCGGACCTCTACGCCGCCTACTACCGGCCGAAGGGGTACGCGCTCGCCGACGTCGTGCGCTCGATCCGCACCGCCAAGGACGCAGGCGCCTACGTCGCGCTGAACCTCCTCACGTTTCCGGGCGTCACCGACCGCGAGGGCGAGGCGGAGCGGCTCTGCCGGCTCGTCGCGCGGACCGGCGTCGACCAGGTGCAGACTCGGCCGCTCGCGATCGACCCGGACGTCTACATGGGCGTCGCGCGCGGGCGCGGCGCTGCTGGGCGCGCCATCGGAGTCCGGGCGCTCGTCGACGCGCTGCGCGCGGCGCGGCCCGGGCTCGTCGTCGGCAACTTCTCCCGCGCGAAGCCGGAGCGTGCGCGAACTGGGACCGGAGGGCGTGGATGAAGGTCGAGGCCGAGCTGCGGCTGCAGAAGGACCTCGCGCGACACCTGCGCGCGGGCCACCCCTGGGTCTTCCGCAAGGCGATCGAGAAGGCGCCGAAGGGGCTCCCGGCCGGCGCGATCGTGGACGTGACCGACGACGGGCGCTTCGTCGCGCGCGGGTACTTCGATCCGCTCTCGGCCATCACCGTCCGGATCCTGACTCGCGAGCCGGCCGAGGCGGTGGACGCAGCGTTCTGGCGCCGGCGGGTGGCACGGGCGGTGGCGCTGCGGCGCGAGCTCGTCGAGGGCACGACCGGCTTCCGGCTCGTCCACGGCGAGGGGGACGGGCTCCCTGGAGTCGTCGCCGATCGGTATGACCGGTTTGCGGTCGTGAAGCTCTACTCGGCGGGGCTCGGGCCGCACCGCGCCGCGATCGTCGACGCGCTGCGCGAGGAGGTGCCGGGGCTCGACGGCGTCTACGGCCGGGACGAGATCCCGCGCGACGACGACGAGGACGAGGGCGGCGCGCCGGCGGGGCGCGTCCTCTGGGGCGCGGAGCCCCCCGAGCGGATCGCGATCGACGAGCACGGGATGAAGGTGCTCGTGGACGTCCGCAAGGGGCAGAAGACGGGCCACTTCCTCGATCAGCGCGAGAACCGGCGGATGGTGCGCGATCTCTCGCGCGGCAGGCCGGAGGCGCTGAACCTCTTCTCGTACACCGGCGGCTTCTCGGTCGCGGCGGCGCTCGGCGGCGCGCGCCACGTGGTCTCGGTGGACCTCGACAAGGACGCGATCGCGCTGGCCCGCGACAACTTCCGCGCGAACGGCCTCGACGCGGCGGACCACGCCTTCGCGAGCGAGGACGCGTTCGAGCTGCTCGCCCGCTACAAGCGCGAGGGGCGGAGGTTCGACCTCGTCGTCTGCGACCCGCCCGCGTTCGCGAAGTCCCAGCGGGCGGTGGACGCGGCGATCGCGGGTTACGCGTCTCTCAACCGGGCCGCGCTCGCGGTGCTCGCGCCGGGAGGGCTCCTCGTCACCGCGAGCTGCTCGGCGCGCGTCACCGCGGAGCAGTTCGCCGACGCGGTCAAGGAGGCGGCGTTCAAGGGGCGCATCGATCTGCAGTTGGTGCAGGAGACACGGCAGCCGCCGGATCATCCGGTCTCGTTGCAGTTCAGGGAGGGCAGGTACCTCAAGTGCCTCGTCCTGAGGAGGGTCGGGTAGCGCGCTGCGCAGCCGTTCTCTGGAAACCGCCTCCTCCTAGATTGCGTCCCTCGGCGTGGGCCCCTCCCCGCTCTCCCCTCTTCCGCACGGGGCCATCTCCTTCTCGACGAGCGCGCGGAGCTTCCCGGCCTTGCGCGCAGCGATGAGACGGTCGAGCTCCTTCCAGCGCGCGTCGGAGTCCGCGCGGAGGATTGACTCGTACGCCTTGAGCGTGGACTCGATCCCCGCGGTCTGGACGGCAGCCCAGTCGTCGGTCTTCTTCGGGTTCTCGAACATGAACGCCGTCATCCCGAAGACCGACTGGACGTAGAGGACCCGCGCGTACGGCCCCTCGTCCTCCTTCGCGAGCACGTCGAGCGGCCCCGAGCAGCCGCGCACCTCGAAGTCGGGCGCCTCGACGATGAACTGGAGCAGCCACGCGCGCCCCTCAATGCCGCTCCGCGAGAGCGGCTCCTTCTCGAGCTTGCGGGTGATGTCGATCGCGCGCTTGCGTTCCTCGGCGGTGGACGGCCCGCGCGCGCCGGCGAGGGCGGGCGCGAGGAGGAGCGCGAGGGCGGCGGCGACGAGGCGGTGCACGGGAGACCTCCGGTTCGAGCGGAACGCTCCCGGATCCCATCACGAACCCCGCTCGGGGTCGAGCCGCCCGGAGGGGCGGCCGGTCGCGACGCGGCGCCGCCCGGCTCCGTCCTCGCCTTCGTCCTCCGCGCCACCCCACGTCGGCGAGGCGATTCCGCGCTCGTCCGGGTGCGCGCCGACCGGGGGCGCGCCTGGATCAGGGTCGGCCGAGACCGCGCGCGAGCCCGAGCGCCGCGAGGACGAGGAGCGCCGCGGCGCCCGCGAGCGCGATGGCGCCGAGCGCACGCGGCACGCGCGAAGGGTCGAAGACGATCGACGCCGAGGATGGATCGCGCAGCGCGACCGTGCTCCCGGGCTCCGGCGGCGACGGGGACGCGGCGCGGTACAGGGCGACCAGGAGCGCGAGCGCGCCCCCGCCGCCGACCAGGGCCGCCGCGATCGCGCCGAGCGACGGCGACGGTGGGGGCTCGGGGACGCCGGCGGCGAGGAGCAGGCCGGCGGCGAGGCCGTTGTTTGCGGCGTGCGCGGCGACGGCCGGCCAGATCGACCCTGCGCGCCACGTGAGCCAGCCGAACAGCGCGCCGAGGACGAGCAGCGCCGGGAATCGGACCGGGTCGAGGTGGAGCGCGGCGAACAGGAGCGCCCCCGCGGCGATCGCGACGCGTGGACCGCGCCGGAGCGCGAGCGTCGTCTGGAGGTAACCGCGGAACGTGAGCTCCTCGCAGGCGGGGGCGAGGATGCCCGCGAGGAGCGCGAGCGCGATCTTCTCCCACTCGGGCCCCTCGAAGAGCCGCGTGAGGTCGTACGCCTTCACCCAGCTCTCCGGGAGCACCCGCTGCGTCGCGGTCATGATCGAGCCCGCGACGAGGTAGCCGGCGCTCCCCGCGAGCACGCCGAGCACTACGAGGGCGGGGCGCGTCGCGCCGAGGCGCAAGTACGGCACGGCGCGCAGGTTCGAGCCCGCGGTCATGACGAGCGCCGGCACGAGAAAGACGACGAGCTGGGTCGCGGCGAGCCCCGCGACGGGGCTCGCGAGCTGCGCCAGCATCGCAGGGAGGAACAGCGCGAGGACGACGCCATAGAAGGCGAGGGCGCTCTTCGGCCCGGCGGGCGGCGCCCGCGGGGGCCTCTGCTCGGGGGCCGGCTCCACCGCGGGCAGAATGCATCGGACGGAGCGCGCCGGGAAGCCCGTGCCCCGGGTTAATATCGCGGCATGAACTTCCAGCACCGCACCGTCGTCCTCGGGGTCGGCGGAGGGATCGCCGCCTACAAGGCGTGCGAGCTCGCCCGCCTCGTCGTGAAGGGGGGCGGCACGGTCCGGGTCGCGATGACCGCCGCGGCGACCCGGTTCGTCCAGCCGCTCACCTTCCAGGCCATCTCCGGCGCGCCGGTCCTCGTGGACCTCCTCGACCCGGCAGCCGAGGCCTACGGCCACCTGGCGCTCGCCCGCGCGGCCGACCTCCTCGTCGTCGCGCCGGCGACCGCCGACCTCCTCGCGCGGCTCCGCGCAGGAATGGCCGACGATGCGGTGACGACGACCGCCCTCGCCGCGACCTGCCCCGTCCTCGTCGCGCCGGCGATGAACACCCGGATGTGGCGGAACCGCGTGACGCAGGAGAACCTCGCCGCGCTCCGCGCCCGGGGCATCCACGTCGTCGGCCCCGCCGCGGGCGAGCTGGCGGACGGGGACGTCGGCGAAGGGCGGCTCGCCGAGCCGGGAGACATCGCGCTCGCGGCCACCCGCCTCCTCGGGAACCTCGATCTCGCCGGACGGCGCGTTCTCGTCACCGCGGGGCCGACGCGCGAGCCGATCGACCCGGTCCGATTCATCTCGAACCCGTCGTCAGGAAAGATGGGCTACGCCGTCGCGAGGGTCGCCGCGCGCCGCGGCGCGGACGTGACGCTCGTCTCGGGCCCGACGGTGCTCGCGGACCCGTCCGGAGTGAAGGTCGTGCGCGTCGAGACCGCCGAGGAGATGGCGCGTGCCGTCGAGCCGGAGGCCGCGGCGATGGACCTCTTCGTCGGCGCCGCCGCCGTCTCCGACTACCGGCCCGAGCAGGCCTCGGCGAGCAAGCTCAAGAAGGGAGAGGGGAGCGAGACGCTCGTCCTCGCCCGCACGCCCGACATCCTCGCCGGGCTCGGCGCGCGATTCGCCGGCCGCAGGGACGGGCCCGTCCTCGTCGGGTTCGCGGCGGAGACGGAAGAGGTCATCACGCGGGCTCGCGAGAAGCTCAAGGGCAAGCGGTGCGATCTCGTCGTAGCGAACAAGGTGGGGCTCCCCGGGGCGGGGTTCGGCGGCGACTCGAACCGCGTGGCGCTCGTGTCCGCGACCGAGCTCGCCGAGATCGAGGGCCCGAAGGAGAAGGTCGCGGAGGCGATCCTCGACTGGATCCTGCCCGTACTGGAGGGACGCAGGCCGCGGGCGAAGTAGCCCGCAAGTTGCCGCGCCGGACCTCCGGGGCCACGGTTGCCTGAGAGGAGGTCGACATGCCCCATCGCAAGCGCCCGCGGCCGAAGGAACGAGACGCCGAGCGCCGCCTCGTCGACGAGGGCGAGCGCGATCGCGACGTCACGACGCCCGCCCGGGTCCGCGCCGCCGCAGGGCCGCCCGCGGGAGCGCCTCGTCCAAGGGCGAGGGGGCGGACTGGCGCTCGCGCGCCGCGGGGACGGCACGGCGCGCCTCGCCCGGCCCTTCGCACGGCGAGCGCGGCCGCGACGACGCCGAGGAGGAGTCGCTCCGCCGGCAGGCGGACGCCGGGATCCCGGACGCGGGGCAGGACGACCGCTAGAGGGCCGGCTACGCCGCGAGCTTCGCGAGCGAGGCGGGGAGGACGAGCTTCCCCTGGATCGCAGCGCGGAAGGCCACGCGCATCTCGTCGGCGATCTCGTGCGCGTCGCGCGGGTGCAGCCGTCGCTTCGACGTCCGCAGCTTGAGCTGCTTGCGGAGGTCCTGCGCGATCCGGATGTTCCGCGCGCCCGTCGCATCGGCGCGCGCGGCGAGCGAGCGCTCCCCTTCCACGAGCATCCCCACGATCGCGTCGACGGCGAGCGCGTTCGTGTCGACGACGAGGTCCGGCTCGAGCACGAGGTTCCGCTCGCGCGCGAGCGCGAGCCGAGAGACGTGGTGGAAGCGGCCGACGCGGGCGGTCGCGAGGAGCGACCGGAAGAGCTGCTTCGAGACGCCGAACGGGAGCACCGACGAGCCGTAGAGCATCCGCTCGAGGTAGTCGTCGTGGTTGCGGTAGACGCGGGTCGTCACCTCGCGCGCGACGCGGGAGAGGTCGCGGTCCATCCGCTGGTCGTAGCGCAGCTCCCAGTAGGCATGCTGAGTGTTGCGCTTGTGGTAGGACGCGACGGTCTTGAAGGGCACGTAGTAGTTGTGCGCGATCGTGTCGGCGGCGAGATGAGAGAGGAAGCCGAGCGAGAAGGACTGCTCGCCGCCCGCCTTCGCGTGCTTGAAGACGTTGAAGCCGACGCGCCAGTTGTGACAGTGGTACAGGTACCGCGCCATGTTCTTGCCGACGACGATGTCTGCAGCGAGCGAGCCGTACAGGAACTCGTTTCCGAAGTCCTGGAGGATGTGGCGGAGCGACGGCTGCGCGGTGCCGAGCGCCTCGAGCGCCTGCGCGGAGAAGCTGAGGTGCGCGAGCGGTCCCCAGGCCCGGGCTTCCGACGGGACGACGAGGATCGCGAACGCGACGGCGGCGAGGGACAGCGTGACGAGCAGGCGCTCCGATCTCATCGGACTCGATTTTAATTTCCGGGACCCGGCGGTCGCAACGAGACGTGCGGGGCGGAGCGGAGATTTCGCGTGAGTGGGGTGCGCGACGAGAGCGTGGCGGAGGTGGCCGAGGAGCTCCGGCGGCACGTCGCGTGGCTGGCGGACGCGGGAGTTCGCGAGGTTCCGTCGCCGCCCGCGCTCGTCGCAGCGCGCGCCGCGACCGCCTCGTCCCACGATCACGGGGCACCGGCGCGCGCGAACCAGCCGCTCGCCCCGCCGTCCGCCCCCGCGCGGGCCACGGCGTCGACCGCGTCGCCTCAGCAGGCGGCCGGGGGCGCGTACGCCCTCTCCGACAAGGGCTGCGGGAGCGCCGCGCTCCTCGCGACCCGCGGCGACCTCGGCGAATGCAGCCGCTGCAAGCTCGGGAGCGGTCGGACGAAGCTCGTGTTCGGGGTCGGGAACCCCGCGGCGGAGCTCCTATTCGTGGGCGAGGGGCCCGGCGAGGACGAGGATCTTCAGGGCGAGCCGTTCGTCGGCCGCGCCGGGCAGCTCCTCACGAAAATGATCGAGGCGATGGGGTTCCGCCGCGCCGACGTCTACATCGCGAACGTCGTGAAGTGCCGCCCGCCTGGCAACCGCAACCCCGAGCCCGACGAGATCGCGGCATGCGAGCCGTTCCTGCGTGCGCAGATCGCGGCGATCCGCCCGAAGATCATCGTGGCGCTCGGGAAGTTCGCGGCCCAGACGCTCCTGCGAGACACGTCCGCGATCAGCCGGCTCCGCGGCCGCTGGTTCGAGTACGGCGGAGTGCGGCTCATGCCGACCTTCCACCCGGCCTACCTGCTCCGGAGCCCGAACGAGAAGGCGAAGGCGTGGGAGGATCTGCAGCTCGTGATGAACGAGCTCGGCAGGACACCACAGCAGAGGAGGTAGCGATGCGTGCTCTCTTTCGCCCGCTCCGCCGCGCGCTCGCCGTCGCGGCGCTCGTCCTCGCCGCGATCGGGGCGCTCGCCGCGCCGGAGCAGCCGCCGGTGGGGCGCATCGCACCGAGCGGCGCACCGCCGCGCGTGGTCGTCGCCGAGGTGAAGGGGGCGATCACCGGCGGGACCGCCGAGTACCTCGAGGCGGCACTGAAGAGGGCGCGCGACGAGGGCGCCGCGGCCCTCGTCATCACGCTCGACACGCCGGGCGGCGCGCTCGACGCGACGCGCGAGATCGTGCAGGGCATGCTCGCGAGCGAGGTCCCGATCGTCGTGTGGGTCGGGCCCGCGGGCGCCCACGCGGCCTCCGCCGGCGCGTTCCTCACCATGGCCGCGCACGTCGCGGTCATGCACCCCGCCTCGAACATCGGCGCGGCGCACCCGGTCACGATCGGCGGGAAGGACGTCGCCGAGGAGGCCGGGAAGGACATGGCGAAGAAGGTGGAGAACGACACCGTCGCGTTCGTCCGCTCGATCGCGCGCGAGCGCGGCCGGAGCGCCGAGTGGGCGGAGAAGGCGGTGCGCGAGAGCGTCTCCGTCACCGGCGAGGAGGCGCTGAAGCTCCACGTCGTGGATGCCGTCGCACAGGACCTGCGCGGTGCGCTCGCGCTCGCGGACGGCCGGCAGGTGAAGGCGGGCGCCGGCTTCAAGGTCGTCCGGACGAAGGACGCGGCGCTCGAGCCTTACGAGCCGACGATCCGGCAGCGGCTCCTCTCGTTCCTCGCCGATCCGAACGTCGTCGCGCTGCTCATGCTCCTCGGGACGCTCGGGATCGGGATCGAGTTCTACCACCCGGGCATGATCTTCCCCGGCGCGGTCGGCGCGCTCTGCCTCCTCCTCGCGTTCCTCGCGATGCGGGTCATCCCGGTGAACGTCGGCGCGGTGCTGCTCCTGCTCGCCGGCGTCGCGCTCCTCGTCGTCGAGGGCTACGTGACGACGCACGGGGTCGCCGGCGCGGGGGGCGCCATCTGCATCGTCATCGGGACCGCGTTCTTCATCGACCGCGGCTCTCCCGACTACCAGTTCGCCCCGGGCGCGTTCACGATCTCGCCCTGGATCGTCTGGCCGACGCCGATCGTGCTCGCGGGGGTCCTCGGCTTCATGGCCTGGAAGGTGGCCGGCGCCCGGCGGGCTCCGCTCCAGCTCGGCGCGGGGGCGCTCGTCGGCGCCGAGGGGCAGGCGCTAGGCGACATCGGCCCGGCCGGCGGCGAGGCGTTCGTTCACGGCGAGTACTGGCAAGCGCGAAGCGCCACCCCCATCCCGAAGGGGGCGCGCGTCCGCGTCGCGGCGATCTCCGGCCTGATGCTGACTGTGGTCGGCGCGCCGAAGAAGAGCTAGAACTGGACGTCAACTCCTGCGGAGGGAACCATGCCCATCATCGGACTCGGCCTGCTCGTCCCCGTCGCGCTCGTCATCCTCTGGTTCCTGTCCGGCATCCGGATCGTGAACGAGTACGAGCAGGGCGTGGTGCTCCGCCTCGGCCGGTTCGCGGGCGTCCGCAACGCCGGGCTCAAGTGGATCATCCCGTTCATCGACCGGATGATCATCATCGACATGCGCGTCACGGCGGAGCAGGTCCCGCCGCAGGACGTGATCACGCGCGACAACGTGTCGGTGAAGGTGAACGCGGTCATCTACTTCCGCGTCATGCAGGCGGACCGCGCGTTCCTGCAGGTGACCGACTTCCTGTTCGCGACGAGCCAGTTCGCGCAGACGACGCTCCGCTCGGTGCTCGGCCAGGTCGACATGGACGACCTGCTCTCGCAGCGCGACAAGATCAACCGCCAGCTACAGGAGATCATCGACCGGCACACCGAGCCGTGGGGCGTCAAGGTGACCGCGGTCGAGGTGAAGCAGGTGGACCTGCCGGAAGAGATGCGCCGCGCGATGGCGAAGCAGGCGGAGGCGGAGCGCGAGCGGCGCTCCAAGGTCATCGCGGCCGAGGGCGAGCACCAGGCGGCGGAGAAGCTCGGGATGGCGGCGGACGTCATCGCCCGGTCGCCGGGCGCGCTCCAGCTCCGCTATCTCCAGACCCTCGTCGAGATCTCCGCCGAGAAGAACTCGACCATCATCTTCCCGCTGCCGCTCGAGCTCGTGAAGGTGTTCCTCGACCAGGGAAAGCTGCCGGGAAAGTAGCGGAGGAGCGCTCGGTCCTCGCCGGGGCGTCGCCGCCGTGCGCGCCCCTCCCGAACTTGTGTGCGAACCGCGCACTGGGCGCGGCGGGAGGGGACGATGGGCCCTGTCGCGTCGCCGTGGCGCGCGGTCGCCGCGGCCGCCGTGGCGCTCGCCGCGTGCGGTGAGCCGCGGGTCGTCGAGGCGCCGTCGGGGGGCACGAGCGGCTGCGCGAGCTGCCACACCGCTCCCGGCGAAGGCCCGCCGTTCCGCGACCAGACCGGCTCGATCGATCCCGGCCGGCTCACGGTCGGCGCGCACGACGCGCACCTCCACGGAGACATCGTGGCGTCGATCTCCTGCGATGAGTGCCACACGGTCCCGCGGACGATCGCCGATTCCGGACACCTCCAGGACTCGCCGGGCGACATCCGGTTCGGGCCCCTCCCGCGGACCGGCGGGGCCCAGCCGCGCTACGAGGCGACCGGGTGCGCGGCGAGCTACTGCCACGGGAACTTCCCCGGCGGGAACGCGGACAACACGCCGAGGTGGCTCGGCGGGCGGAGCGCCGCCCTGTGCGGGAGCTGCCACGCTCTCCCACCGGCGACCGGACAGCACGCGAGGCACGCTGAAGAGGGGATCGCCTGTGCGCAGTGCCACGGGACGTTCGTCGCTGCGACCCACGTGAACGGGGTGAAGGACGTGCCGCTCCCGGCCTGGAGCGCGCAGTCGCGCACCTGCGCCGCCGCTTGCCACGAGCCGCGGAGCTGGGGCGGCGGAGGGTAGTCGGTTCTCACATCGCCGCGATGATCGCCCCGTCCGCCGCCGTCCACGCCCGCGTCATCGACGGCGTGTTGTGCGCGAACCCGACCTCGCCGAACGGCCCGACGACGACGAGCCCTCCGTCTCCGCCGACCCGCCGCCCGAGCAGGGCGACCGCCTCCCGGGCCGCATCCATCGCCGAGCGACCCTGTCCGACCAGGTCCGCCGCGTGGCGGGCGAGCGTGAGCTGGATGATCCTCTCCCCGTGCCCGGTGCAGGAGACCGCCGCGAGCGCGTCGTCCGCGTAGGTCCCGCACCCGACGAGCGCGGTGTCGCCCACTCGGCCCGGGAGCTTCATCGACATGCCGCCGGTCGAGGTCGCGGCGGCGAGGTGCCCTTGAAGGTCGCGCGCGACCGCCCCGACGGTGCCGGTCTTGCTCGACGCGCCGCCGCGCCGTGCCGCGTCGAAGCGCGCCCGCTGTCGGGGGGTGACGAGGAGCGCGTTGTCGTGCGCGGGGAACCCCGCCTCGCGCGCGAACGCCGATGCCGCCGGACCGGCGAGCATCACGTGCGCCGTCCGCTCCATCACGGCCCGGGCGAGCGCGACCGGGTTCCGGACGTCCTTCACGACCGCGACCGCCCCGCAGCGGAGCGTCTCGCCGTCCATCACGGAGGCGTCGAGCTCGATGTCGCCCACCGCCGTCAGCGTCGAGCCGGTCCCGGCGTTGAAGAGCGGATCGTCCTCCAACATCCGGACCGCCGCCTCGACCGCGTCGAGGGCGCTCCCGCCCCGGCCGAGGATCTCGGCCCCTGCGGCGCAGGCCCGGCGGACCCCCTCGAGGCGTGGGTCCTCCGCACCCCCCGCCATGACGCCGTCCGGCGAGCGCTCCCCGGCGCCTCCGTGAACGATGATGGCAGAATGACGCAGACGGTGCATGATGACGGTCCTCGTTATCTTGAACCCCACTCAGAGAGGACGAACATGGCTCTTCGCGAGGTGGTGATCGTCGGTGCGGCGCGCACGCCCATCGGCTCGTTCTTGGGGTCGCTCGCTGCGGTGCCCGCTCCGCGCCTCGGCGCGGTGGCGATTGGCGCGGCGCTCGAGCGGGCCGGCGTCGATCCGGCGTCGGTGGACGAGGTGGTGATGGGGAACGTCCTGCAGGCGGGGGTCGGCCAGGCGCCCGCCCGCCAGGCCGCGCTCTTCGCTGGGCTGCCGGAGAAGACCCCCTGCTGGACCCTCAACAAGGTGTGCGGGTCCGGCCTGAAGGCGGTGATCTCGGGGGCCCAGGCAATCGCGCTCGGGGACGCGGACGTCGTCGTCGCCGGCGGGATGGAGTCCATGTCGAACGTGCCCTACTACGACCGCGCCGCGCGCGCCGGGGTCCGGATGGGCAACGTCGAGCTCGTGGACGGCATGATCCACGACGGGCTCTGGGACGTGTACGGTCAGCATCACATGGGCATCTGCGCCGAGCACTGCGCGACGACCCAGGGGATCTCGCGCGCCCAGCAGGACGAGTTCGCGATCGAGTCCACCCGCCGCGCGATGGAGGCGGCGAAGTCGGGCGCGTTCAAGGCGGAGATCGTCCCGGTCGAGCTCGAGGGGCGCAAGGGCGAGAAGACCGTCGTCTCCGACGACGACGGTCCGAAGGGCGCGAAGCCCGAGAAGATTCCCGGCCTGAAGCCGGTGTTCAAGAAGGACGGCACCGTCACGGCCGCGAATGCGTCGTCCATCAGCGACGGCGGCGCCGCGGTGGTGCTCATGAGCGCCGAGGGGGCGAAGCGGGACGGCCGCGCCGTGCTCGGGCGGGTGCGGGCTTGGGGCGGCGCGGCGCGCGCGCCGCTCGAGTTCACGATCGCGCCTGCGGACGCCGTGAAGACGACACTCGCGAAGGCGAGCCTGACGCCGAAGGACGTGGACCTCTGGGAGATCAACGAGGCGTTCGCGGTCGTCTCGATCGCGAACAACCGGCTCCTCGGGCTCGACGGCAAGGACGTGAACGTCCGCGGCGGCGCGGTCGTGCTCGGGCATCCGATCGGCGCCTCGGGCGCGCGCATCCTCGTGACGCTCCTGTACGCGATGAAGGACCTAGGTCGGAAGCGCGGGCTCGCGTCGCTCTGCATCGGCGGCGGCGAGGCGGTCGCGCTGGTCGTCGAACGCTGACGCGCACGAGGAGGTCGCCGTGAACAAGGTCGTCGCGTCGGCGGACGAGGCGGTCCGGGACGTCCAGGATGGCGCCACCATCATGGTGTCCGGGTTCGGGCTCTGCGGGAACCCCGAGAACCTCATCGCCGCGCTCCACCGGAAGGGCGTGAAGGACCTCACGCTCATCTCGAACAACTGCGGGACGACCGACCTCGGGCTCGGCGTCCTCCTCAAGGCGCGGCAGATCCGCAAGATCGTCGCGTCCTACGTCGGCGAGAACAAGGAGTTCGAGCGGCAGTACCTCTCCGGCGAGCTCGAGGTGGAGCTCGTGCCGCAGGGGACGCTCGCCGAGCGGATCCGCGCGGGCGGCGCCGGGATCGGCGGGTTCTACACCGCGACCGGTGTCGGCACGAAGATCGCGGATGGCAAGGAGACGCGTGTCCTCGGAGGGCGCGAGTACCTGCTCGAGTTGCCGCTGCGCGCCGACTTCGCGCTCGTCTGGGCGTGGAAGGCCGACACCTGGGGGAACCTCGTCTACCGCAAGACGACGCGGAACTTCGGGCCGATGATGTGCTCGGCGGCGAAGGTGACGATCGCGGAGGCGCCGAACGTGCTCCCGGCGGGCGAGCTCGACCCTGATCTCGTGCAGACGCCGAGCATCTACGTGAAGCGGGTGGTCCGGGGCGAGAAGTACGAGAAGTGGATCGAGCGGCGGACGGTCCGGCCGCGGGCGAGGTAGGAGGCGGGATGCCCCTCACGCGAGAGCAGATCGCACGGCGCGTCGCGCGCGAGCTGCGCGACGGGTACTACGTGAACCTCGGGATCGGGATGCCGACCCTCGTCTCGAACTTCGTCCCCCCCGGGATCGAGGTGGTGCTCCAGTCCGAGAATGGGATCCTCGGCGTCGGGCCGTACCCGGTCGAGGGCGAGGAGGACCCCGACCTCATCAACGCCGGGAAGGAGACGGTGACGGTCGTCCCCGGCGCGTCCTTCTTCTCGTCGGCCGAGTCCTTCGCGATGATCCGCGGCGGGCACATCGACCTCGCCATCCTCGGCGCGCTCGAGGTGTCGGAGAAGGGCGACCTCGCGAACTGGCTCGTCCCCGGGAAGATGGTGAAGGGGATGGGCGGCGGGATGGACCTCGTCGTGGGCGCCCGGCGCGTCGTCGTCATGATGGAGCACGCGACGAAGGACGGCGCCCCGAAGATCCTGAAGCAGTGCTCGCTCCCGATCACCGGCACCCGCTGCGTGTCGGCGATCTGCACCGACCGCGCCTGGATCGACGTGACGCACGCGGGGCTCGAGCTCCGCGAGATCGCGCCGGGCGAGACGTTCCAGGGGGTGCAGGAGCTTACGGAGCCACGCCTCCTCGTCGGGCCCAACGTCGCGCCCATGCAGCTTTGATCTCGCCGAGGCCGCCGGTGTCGCCGCCGCTGTTCACGCTCACGACCGACTACGGGGCGGGCTCGGGGTACCCGGCGCAGGTGAAGGGCGTGCTCCTCGCCGCGCTGCCGGACGCTCGGCTCGTGGACGTCTCGCACGAGGTCCCTGCCTTCGACGTCCTCGCGGGCGCGCTCCTCCTCGAGGCGTGCGCGCCGTGGTTCCCGCGCGTCGCCATCCACCTCGCGGTGGTCGATCCGGGCGTCGGGACGGCGCGGCGCGGGCTGTGCGTCGTCGATCCGGAGGGCCGAAGGTTCGTCGCCCCGGACAACGGTCTCCTGACGCCGTTCCTCGGCCCCGGGGCCCGCGTGCACGCGCTCGTCCCCGGCGGCGCGCTCTCGCCGCCGCGCACCGCGACCTTCCACGGGCGCGACCTCTTCGCTCCGGCGGCGGTGCTCCTCGCGCGCGGGGAGGAGCTCCCGGCGCTCGGCCCCGCCGTCGACGACCCGGTCCGGCTCCCGTGGCCCAGAGCGGACGCGGCGGGTGGCGAGGTGCGCGGAGAGACGCTCGCAGCGGACCGCTTCGGGAACCTCGTCACCTCGATCCGGGACGGCGATCTCGGTGGCGCCGCCGTCGCGCGCGCGGAGGTGGAGGGCGGCCCCGCCCGCTGGGTCCGGACCTTCGGCGAGGGGCGCCCGGGCGAGCTGCTCGCCCTCGTCGGCAGCGGCGGCCGCGTCGAGCTCGCCGTCCGGGAGGGGAGCGCTGCCGCGCTGCTCGGCCGCACGCGCGGCGTCCCCATTCGCCTCCTGCTGGTTGGCCGCACGGGGGGCGCCTGCTAGAGTTTCGGTCGATGTCGGCCGACAACAAGCGCCGCGCGGCGCGTCTCCACCACGAGATCCCGATCGCGTATCGGACGGTCGGGAGCTTCCTCAGCGACTGGGCGACGAACATCAGCCTGGGCGGCCTCTTCATCAACACGCGCAACCCGCTCCCGGTCGGCACCGCGGTCAAGATCCTCGTGCAGCTCCCGGGCGCGTCGTTCCCGTTCCAGCTCGGTGGGCGCGTCACCCGCGTCACCGAGTTCGACAACCACGCGAACATGGTGCCCGGAATGGGCGTCGAGTTCACCGACGTGGACGAGCCGAAGCGGCGCGAGATCGAGGCGTTCGTGGACCGGCTCCGGCACCAGCTCGAGGAAGCCTAGCTCGAGATCGGTGTGCGGCGTTTTGCCGCGAGCGACTCAACACCCTGAGTCATGTCACCCCGGGTGCGCGATATCGCCCACTCCCGTGATCGCGGGACATGGATTCGCGAGTAATTGCGGACCCACCGTTTGGCACCTCCCGTGCTCAGGGGACGCGCGCGACCTGGGAGGTTGGCCGCCGGCATCGAGTCGGCGGTGGTCGGTCGCTCTACTAGGGAGACGACTCATGAATCTGCGTCAGATTGTCGCGGCCGTCGGTGTCTTCGCCGCCATGGGCTTCGCGCCCGTCGCGGAGGCGCGGTCCACCTATCTCAGCACGTTCGATGGCAAGTACGGCACCACGGGCACGAAGCTCGACTCGTGCGACACCTGCCACGTCCCGGGAGGCAAGACTCGCAACCCGTACGGCCTGGACGTCGAGGCGGGGATCCTCGCCGGCAAGTCGGTCGACGCGTCGCTCACCGCGATCGAGGCCATCGACTCGGACGGCGACACGTTCAAGAACATCGACGAGATCGTCGCGCGGACCTTCCCGGGCGACGCGAGCGACAAGCCGGGGATCACGCCCCCCCCGCCGCCGCCGACCTGCGCGGACGCGGACGCGGACGGATACTCGGTGTGCGACGGCACGTGCACGCTCCGGACCGGCAAGGTGTGCGGTGACTGCAACGACGCGAACGCGGCCATCAACCCCGGCGTCACCGAGGTGTGCACGGACGGCATCGACAACAACTGTGACGGCCTCATCGACGCTGCCGACCCGGTCTGTGCGCCGGTGGGCCTCTCCGACTTCGACATCGCGTCGGTGCGTGCGACCGGGAGCGTCTCGGTCGGCCGCAAGGCTTCGTTCAAGGTCAACGTCGTCCAGGTGGTCCCCGGCGCCGCGTCCCTCACCGTCCAGGTGACGGAGGCCGGCCTCACGACGACCCTCGGCACGGTGAGCCCGCTCACCGCCGGCACGTTCAGCTTCTCGTACGTTCCGACGATCAAGGGCGGGAGCCTCAACTGGTCGGCGACGATCGCCGATCAGGATCCCGACGCTGACGTCGCGACGGCGGTCACTGTCGTCAAGTAGCTCGCCAGCAACGTGAAGACTGCGAGGGGCGCCCGGTGACGGGCGCCCCTCGTCGTTCGTCTGCCGGCGCCCTACGGCCGCTCGCCGGTTGTGGGTCGGGTGGCAGGTCGGTTACTCAAGCGTGACCCGTGCGCGTCGAGCTGACCATCGAGGACCTCGCCCCCGGCGGCGAAGGGATCGGGCGAGCAGGCATGCGCGCGGCCTTCGTGGCGTACACCGCGCCCGGCGACCGCGTCGACGCGGACGTGCCTGCCGGCGCGGGGCCCGCGCACGGCACGCTCCTGTCCGTCCTCTCGCCCGGCCCCTCGCGCGTCGAGCCGCCGTGCCGGCATTTCGGGCCGCTCATTTCGGGGCAGGCACCTGCGCTCGTTCAGGCGGATCGCGAGTGCGGCGGCTGCGAGTGGCTCCACGTCCGCTACGAGGTGCAGCTCGCCGCGAAGGCGCGCGGGTTCCGCGAGACGCTGCGGCGCATCGGCCAGGTCGATCCGGACGCGTGCGGCCTGCGCCCCATCGTGCCGTCTCCGCTCGCGCTCCGTTACCGCGCGCGCGCCAAGTTCCACCTCGACCGGGCGAGTGGGAGGCTCGCCTTCTTCAGGCGCCGCTCTCACGCGCCGGTCCGGCTCGAGGAGTGCCACCTGCTCGCTCCGGGGCTCGACGCTCTGCGCGCCGCGGTCGGGCCCGCCCTCGTGGAGGCGCGGCTCGCGCCTACCGAGGTCGCGCTCGAGTGGTCGGAGCAGGAGGGGCGGGGAAGCGCGCTGCTCCTCCTCGAGCCGGGGACCTCTCTTCGCGGGCGCGCCGAGGCGCTGCTCGTCGCCGTGCCGGCGCTCGCGGGTGTCGTGCTCCGGGGCGAGGACGGTCGCGCCGCGGTGGTGGGCGCGCCGGTGCTCCGGCTCGCGCGCGTCCCGGGCCGGCCCGAGGCCGGCCTGCAGCGCTCGCGCCCCGACGTCTTCCAGCAGGCGAACCGCGCGGCGAACGCGCTCCTCGTAGAGGCAGCGCTCGCGCTGCTGCGGCCGGAGGGCGAGGACGTGCTCGAGCTTCACTGCGGGGCCGGGAACTTCACGGCGCCGCTCGCCGCCCGCGCGCGCGCCGTCGCCTCCGTCGAGGTGCAGGGCCCCGCGCTCGACCTGGCGCGCGAGGATCTGGCCGCGGCGGGAAACGTCCGGTTCTTCGCGGGCGACGCGCTGAAGCTCGCGCTCGCGCTCGCCCGCGAGCGGGGCCCGGCTGCGCGGCGCTTCGGCGCGGTGCTGCTCGATCCGCCGCGCGAGGGCGCGAAGGGCATCGGCCCCGCGCTGCGCGAGCTCGGCGCGGCGCGCGCCGTCTACGTCTCCTGCGATCCGGCGACGCTCGCGCGCGACGTCCGCGCCTGCGTCGAGGTGGGCTATCGGGTCACGGCGGTCCAGCCGGTCGACATGTTCCCGCAGACGCACCACGTCGAGGGCGTCGTCCTGCTCGAGCGCTGACCTCGTCGCACAGCCCCGGCGTCGCGCGGTCGAGGCCGCGTCAAGCTGCCTCGGCCCGCGTGGCGCGGTCGATCGCCGCGAGCCGCTCGACGAGCGTCGGGTGGCTGTAGTGCCAAGCGCTGTACCAGGGGTGCGGGTGGAGGTTCGAGAGGTTCTGCCGGTTGAGCCGCACGAGCGCGTGCTTCAGCGCCTCCGGCGCCCGGGCGAGCCGCACCGAGTAGCGGTCGGCCTCGTACTCGTGCCGCCGCGAGAAGTGGGACGCGAGCGGCTGGAGCCAGAACACGAAGGCGGCGCCGCCGAGCGAGAAGATCGCGACGGCGCCGTGGAGCGTCGGCGCGTCGAAGCCGAAGGCGCCGTGGAGCGGCGGCCACGCGACGAGCCACGAGAGCACGAGCAGCGCGAGGAGGAGCGAGGCGAGGGAGAGCGCGAGCCTGCGGTGGACGTGGTGCGCGCGGTAGTGGCCGATCTCGTGGGCGAGCACGCTCGCCGCCTCGTCGACGGCCATCTCATCGACGAGCGTGTCGAAGAGGACGATGCGCGGACGGAAGATCCCGGTGAAGTAGGCGTTCGAGTGGCCGGAGCGGCGCGAGGCGTCCATCACGTACAGGCCGCGATTCGCGAAGCCGGCATCGTGGGCGAGCCCGACCAGCCGATCGCGCAGCGGCCCGTCCGGCAGCGGCGCGAACCGGTTGAAGAGCGGGGCGATGAACGTGGGGTAGAGCCACAGCATGAACAGCTGCACCGCAGCGAGGAAGATGAAGAGCCAGATCCACCACCGTGCTCCCGCGAACCGCATGAAGGCGTACGTCGCGTAGAGCAGGGGCACGCCGAGCGCCGTCTCGACCCCGAGCGCCTTCAACCGGTCCACCGTCCAGGTGCGCGGCGTCGTCCGGTTGAAGCCGAACCGCTCCTCGAGCACGAAGGTGTGCCAGATCGAGAAGGGCAATGACACGAGCGCGCTGCACGCGGCGAGGACCGTGAGGAAGAGGACGAACCGGTGGGCGCCCCCGAACCCGCGCGCGGCGAGCCGGCCGTCGAGCCACGGCAGCACGCCCGAGAGGAGGACGGCGAGGGTCAGCACGGCGCCAAAGGCGCCCTGCGCGAGCGCGAACCGGCCGTTCGCGAGGGTGTAGGCGCGGCTCCGCTCGGCCGTCGCCTCGTCGAGCCGGCCCGCGAGCGCGGCGGGTACCCCGCCGGATCGCCGGACGTGCCGCAGGTTCACGAGGAGCAGCGCGGTCTCGATCGCATACTGGAGACCGAAGCAGGCGAGGAAGACGACGAGGACGACGCGCTCCATGGCCGGAATTCATAGCCCGGGGAGGCGGGCGGCGCACCGGGTGTTCCTCCTCTCGCCGGCGAACGCCGGCGGCGAACGGATGGCACTCGTGCTCTCGGCGCGGGCGCGCTTTCCGCTCGCGCAGGCGGTGCAGGGAGGCGGCGCGCCCCTCGGCGACGTGTTCCGGTTCGCGAGCGGCCTCTACTTCCGCGGGAAGCTCGCGTACGCGGAGGTCTTCGCGCGCCCCCCGGCCGGCATCCCGGGAGTGCTCGTCATCGCGCCCGGCGCGGGGCTCGTGCCGCCATCGGCGCACGTCCGCGCCGCCGACCTCCGCGCCTTCGCTGCGGTGGCGGTGGACGCGGGGGACCGGCGCTTCCGCGAGCCGCTCGAGCGTGACGCGCAGGCGCTCGCGGCGGCGCTCGGGGCGAGCGACGAGGTCGTGCTGCTCGGGTCCGTCGCGAGCGACAAGTACGTGACGCCGCTCGTCGCCATGCTCGGCCTCCGGCTCCTCTTTCCGCCCGCGTTCGTCGGCCGCGGCGATCTTTCCCGCGGCGGGCTCATGCTGCGGGCGGCCCGCGCGGGGGAGGAGCTCGAGTACCGGCCCGTGGAGGGCGCGGTCCGCCACGGTCCTCGCCCTCCGCGGCTGCCCCGGCTGCGCCGGGCCTAGCAGGGCCGGGTCGCGCTAGATCCCGCGCGTGGAGGCGCGCATCGTCGAGCTCGCGGGGTTGCTCCGCGCGAACGGGGTCCGGGTATCCTCTGCGGAGGTCGCGGACGCCGTCCGCGCGGCGGCGGAGGTCGGCCCGGAGAAGCGCGACGTGTTTCGGGCCGCGCTCCGGGCGACGCTCGCGAAGCGGACGCGCGACGTTCCCATCTTCGACGCCTGCTTCGGGCTCTGGGCGGGCGCCCTCGGCCGGGCCGTCGCCGGAGCCGAGCGCGGCCTCGTCGCATGGCTCGAGGCGGCCGGACTCGACGGTGACGACCTCGACCTCGTGGTGCGGACCCTCGGCGAGCTCGTCGCGGGGATGGGGCCACTCGCGCGCGCCACCATCGCGGGAGATCCGGGGCTGCTCGCGCGCATCCTCGCGGACGCGGCCGCGCGGCTCGAGCTCGGCGCGCTCGCGAGCCCCGCAGCCGCCGGGTTCCTCGCGCGACGGCTCGCGGCCGCGGCCGGATCCGCCGGCGCGGAGGACGACGCGGCGCGACTCGCTGCGGCGATGCGGGGGCGCGGGCTCGGCGTGGGGTCGCTCGCGCTCGTGGACGAAGGGCTCCGCGCCGCGCTCCGGCGCGTCGATGACGCCGCGCTGCGGCTCGCGGAGGCGCACGGCGCGGCACGCTCGGTCGCCGCTCCCGGCGCGCTCGCGGCGGTGCGCGGCCGCATCTCCCGCGAGGAGCTCTCGCGCGCGGAGGTGGCGGTGCGCCGGCTCGCCGAGCGGCTTCGAACCCGCCTCGTCCGGCGGGATCGGTCGCGCCGCCGCGGCGTGCTCGCGGTGCGCCGCACGCTCCGCCGGAACCTCGGCCTGGGCGGCGTCCCCGCGCGGCTCGTCTTCCGGTCGCGCAGGCCCGAGCGTCCCGAGGTGATCGTGCTCTGCGACGTGTCGGAGTCGGTCCGCCACGTCACGCGGCTCATGCTCCTCTTCCTCTTCACGCTCCAGGCGCTCTTCACCCGCGTCCGGACCTTCGTCTTCGTCGCCGAGCTCGCCGAGGTGACGGCGGCGCTCCGGGTGGAGCGCGATCCGGCGCGCGCCGCCGATCTCGCCGTCGCCGCGCGGGCGGTCGGGCTCTCCGCCAACTCCGACTACGGCCGGGCGCTGCGGACCTTCCATCGCAGCTTCCTCGGCGCGGTCACGCGGCGGACGACCGTGCTCGTCGTCGGCGACGGGCGCACCAACTACCACCCGCCGGAGGCGTGGGTGCTCGACGAGCTCCGCCGGCGCGCGCGGCGCGTGCTGTGGATCTGCCCGGAGGAGCGGTCGGCGTGGTCTACGGGCGACAGCGAGATGGCGCTTTACGCGGCGCACTGTGACCGGGTTGCGACCGCGGCGACGCTCGAGGAGCTCGAGGCCATCGCCGACGAGCTCGTGCCGAGGCGGTGAGAAGCGTGGACGTGGACGTGGACGTGGACCTCGACTTCGACTTCGACTTCGACGTGGGCGCGTCGAAGACTGAGTCCAAGTCCAAGTCCAAGTCCTCCGTCGGCAGGCTGTGCTGGTTGACTCCCACCCACTGCTTTCCTTACGTTCCGCGCCGCGATGTCCGCTCTCGTGAGACTCGGCGCTCCTGCGCCCGCCAGCCCGGCCGCTGCGCCGCCGCCGCCGCGGAAGGTGTTCGTCCACACCTTCGGCTGCCAGATGAACGAGTCCGACTCGGATCGGATGCTCGAGCTCCTCGGGCGCCACGCCTTCTCGCGTGCTGCGACCGCGGAGGAGGCGGACCTCATCCTCCTCAACACCTGCGCGGTGCGCGAGAAGGCGGAGCAGAAGCTCCTCTCCGCCCTCGGCCGCTACCGCGAGGTGAAGGCGCGGCGCGGCACGCTCATCGCCGTGTCGGGCTGCGTCGCGCAGCAGGAGAAGGACCGGCTCCTCAAGCGCGTCCCGTATGTGGACTTCGTCTTCGGTCCGGACCACATCGGCCGACTCCCGGAGCTGCTCGCGCGGGCGGAGGCAAGGGAGCGGTTCTCCGAGACCGGCTGGATGGCGTCGGAGGAGTACGTGTTCCCGGGCGCGGACCCGGAGGCCGCCCGCGGCCGCGTCACCGCGTTCGTGACCGCGATGAAGGGCTGCGACAACGTCTGCGCGTTCTGCATCGTCCCCCACACCCGCGGCCGCGAGGTGTCGCGGCCCGTCGCGGAGGTGCTCGCGGAATGCGAGGCGCTCGCCGACGTGGGCGTGCGCGAGGTGACGCTCATCGGGCAGAACGTGAACTCCTACGCGGGAGGCTGCACGTTCGCCGAGCTCCTCCGGCGCGTCGCAGCGCTCCCGGGCATCCTCCGCATCCGCTTCACGACGAGCCACCCGCACGATCTCTCGGACGCGCTCGTCGAGGCCTTCCGCGACGAGCCGAAGGTGATGCCCCACTTCCACCTGCCGGTGCAGTCCGGCTCCGACGCGGTCCTCGCCCGGATGCGGCGGGACTACGGCGTCACCGCGTATCTCGAGCGCTTCGACCGACTCGTCCGGGCGCGCCCAGGGATCGCGATCACGACCGACTTCATCGTGGGCTTCCCGGGCGAGTCCGACGCGGACTTCGAGGGATCCATGGCGCTCCTCGAGCGCGCCCGCTTCGACCAGAGCTTCAGCTTCCTCTTCAGCCCGCGCCCCCACACCGCCGCGGCGCTGCGCATGAACCACGGTCCGGGCTGGGAGGAGGTGCCGCGCGCGCTGGCGGTCGCGCGGCTCGAGCGGCTGCAGGCGGCACAGCGCCGGATCGCCGCCGAGAACTTCGCGGCGCAGCTCGGCCGGACTGTCGAGGTGCTCGTCGAGGGGCCGTCCGACGAGCCGGGCGAGGTGCGCGGGCGCACCCCGGAGAACCGCGTCGTCCACCTGGCCGCCGCGGCGCCGCCCGGCTCCGTCGTCTCCGTGTGGGTCACGCGCGCCGGGCAGAGCTCGCTTTCGGGCGTGGTCGCGTGACCCAACTTGGACCCAAGGCCAAGACGACGACGAAGACGAGGTTGAACGGGATCCCGGAGGTCAACTTGCGACCCCCGGGGTCGCGGGCTAGCATCGGCGACGATGTCGGTGATCCTCGCATACGACGGAAAGTCGCCCCGTCTCGCGGCGACCGCCTGGATTGCGCCGGGGGCCGTCGTCGTGGGCGACGTCGAGATCGGCGAGGACTCGTCGATCTGGTTCCAGACGGTCGTCCGCGGCGACGTGAACCGGATCCGGATCGGCGCGCGGACGAACGTGCAGGACCACTCGATGGTGCACGTCACGGGCGGCACCCACCCCACCATCGTCGGAGACGACGTGACGGTCGGTCACCGCGTCGTCCTGCACGGCTGCACCGTGAAGGATCGCTGCCTCGTCGGCATCGGCGCGATCGTCCTCGACGGCGCGGTCGTCGAGTCGGAGGCGATGGTCGGCGCGGGCGCGCTCGTGCCGCCCGGCATGGTCGTCCCTTCCGGCAAGCTCGTGCTGGGCGCGCCCGCCAGGGTGAAGCGCGACCTCACCCCCGAGGAGCTCGCGTTCTTTCGCACGTCCGCCGCGCGCTACGCGGGGTACGCCGCGCGTTATCGCGAAGGGGCGTCGCGATGACCGCCGTCGAGGCGCTCCAGAAAGCGCCGCTCTTCCGCGAGTTCACCGAGACCGGCCTCAAGATCTTCGCCGCGATCGCGCTCGAGAAGGAGCTCTCCGCCGGCACGCCGCTCTTCGTCGAGAACATGGTGGGCGAGTCGCTGTTCATCGTGAAGAGCGGCAGCGTCAAGCTCACGCAGAAGACGGCCGATGGCGAGAAGGAGCTCGCGGTGGTGGGCGCGGGCGAGCACCTCGGCGAGCTCGCGCTGCTCGGCAAGAGTGTCCGGCTCGTCTCCGCGGTGGCGGCGACGGCGTGCGAGGTGCTCGAGATCACCCAACGTGATTTCGCCCGCCTGCAGCCCCAGAAGCCCCAGGCCTGCCTGAAGCTCGCCCTCGCGATCGCTCAGGACTTGGCGCAGAGGGTGGCGGACAACCGCGAGGCCGTCCGCGAGCTCGCGGCGAGGAAGCCCACCGGACATTGAGAGGCGGGCGCCTCCCCGCCGGGGCCGGGAAGCGACCGCGCCTCTGCGCCGTTCCCCTTCGCGCCCCGGTTCCGGGGGGCCATGACTCCGGTCCGCGCGACGTGACGTGAGCGCGGGTGTTCTGGTATCGAAGGGCTCGAATGCTCGCACGCCTGGTCGACCTGCTCGCGGGGAACTCCCTCGACCTCGGCTATGCCTTCGTCTTCCTCATCCTCCTCCTCTGCGGGTTCGGCCTGCCGATGCCGGAGGACGTCGTCCTCGTCACCGGGGGCGTGCTCGCCTGGCTGTCCTCCGACCTCGAGTCCGCCTCGCTCGCAGGGATGCTCCGGGATCAGGGGCTGCTCGCGATGATCGCCGTCGGGCTCTCGGGGATCGTCGCCGGCGACACCGTCATCTTCCTCGCCGGGCGCCGGTTCGGGCACCGCGTCGCCGACTTCCGTCCGCTGCGGCGGGTGATCTCGCCGCAGAAGCTCGAGCTCGTCGAGAAGAAGGTCCGGACCCGAGGAAACGTCGTCGTGATGTTCGCTCGCTTCCTCCCCGGGCTACGGGCGCCGACCTTCTTCACGGTCGGTCACGCGCGGATGCCGCTGTGGGAGTTCCTGCTCTTCGACGGCGTCGCCGCGCTCGTCTCGGCGCCGCTCTGGGTCTGCGTCGGCTTCTGGTTCGGCTCCGACCTGGAGGAGGCCGCGCACGTCGCGGCCCGCTTCAGCCACTACATCCTGCTCGGGGTCGCGGTGGTGCTCGCCGCGCTCCTCTTTCGCTGGGTGCAGGCCCGGCGCGCGGCCGCGCCACCGCCCACGCCCGACGCCGAGCGCGACTAGAACGAGCGCTCGCTACCGCGCCTCGTCGCGACCGAGGAGCCGCCGGAGGAAGCCGCCGATCCCGGCCGGCCGCTCCGCGGCGGCCGCCACGGGCACGGCGGTCGCGGGGGGCGTTCGCTCCGGGACCGGGAACGAGCCGGTCGCCGCCTTCGGATCGGCGCCCGCCTGCTCGAGCTTTCGCCGCGCGGCGTTCGGCCCCTCCCTCGCGGACATCACCGCCCGCACCTGCCGCCCGGTGTTGAGCTCGCGGGCGGTGACGGTGAGGAGGCACTCCGCGCCGAGCTCGAACGTGACGGCGATCTTCACCATTCCGCGCGGTCCGGGCGGCAGCCCGGTGAGCCGGAGCGTCCCGAGGTAGTCGCTCTCCGCCGCGATCCCGCTCTCGCCCTGGTAGACGACGAGCTCGAACTCGGTCTGGCCGTCCTTCGTCGTCGCGAGCCCGTACTGCTTGCGCGCGGGCAGCGGCGTGTTGCGGTCGATGATGGTCTTGACCCGCCCGCCGGGCAGGCCGATCCCGATGGACATCGGGAGCACGTCGATGAGGACGACGCCCTCGGAGCTCCCGAGCGAGTAGGCGAGGAGCGCGGCGCCGATCGCCACCGCCTCGTCGGGGTGGACGGCGCGGGAGGGCGGCTTGCCGAAGAACGCGGCGACCTTCTCGTGAACGAGCGGCATGCGCGACTGCCCGCCGACGAGCAGCACCTCCTCGATGTCGCCCGTGTGGAGCCCCTTTGCGAGCAGCACCTCCCCGCAGACCTCGAGCGTCTTGTCCACGAGCGGCTCGACGAGCCCAACGAGCTCGGCACGGCTGAGGAGCGTCTCGAGCGAGACCGGCTGGCCGTCCTTGAGCGCGAGGAAGGGCAGCTGGACGGGGAAGTCCGTCCGCTCGGAGAGGGCGCACTTCGCCCGCTCGGCCGCATCCACGAGCCGCGAGAGCGCGACGCGGTCGCCGGAGAAGTCACCGCCGGTCCGCTCCCTCCAGACGGCGAGGAGCCGGTCCACGATGAGGTTGTCGAAGTCCACGCCGCCGAGGAACGTGTCGCCGCCCGTCGAGACGACCTCGTACACGTTGTCGTTCAGCTCGAGCACAGATGCGTCGAAGGTGCCGCCGCCGAGGTCGTACACGAGGACCCGCTGGTTCAGGTGCCGGCCGAAGGCGTAGGCGAGCGCCGCCGCGGTGGGCTCGTTCAGGATCCGCTCGACGTGGAGCCCCGCGAGCGCCCCCGCGAGGCGCACCGCCGCCCGCTGCCGCTCGTTGTAGTAGGCGGGGACGGTGATGACCGCGCGGTTCACCTCCTCCTGGAGGTGGTTCTGCGCGACCTCCTTCACCTCGCGGAGGATGAGCGCGGAGATCTGCTCGAGCGACAGCGTCTCCGGGCCGAGCCGCACCGCGGCGAGCCCCTGCGCGTCGGGGACGATCTCGTAGGCGAACTTGGACTGGATCTCCTGCACCACCTCGGACTCGAAGGGTCGCCCGACGAGGCGCTTCGCGCCGTAGACGGTGGCGCGCGGGTTCGTGAGGAGCTGCGCCTTCGCGAGGTGGCCGACGACGATCTTGTTCCGCGCGTTGAGCGCGACGATCGACGGCACCGTGTTGTACCCCTCGCGCGACGGGATGACGTACGGCCGCCCGCCCTTCACCACCGCGGCGCACGAGTTGGTGGTCCCGAGGTCGATGCCGACGATGGCGCGCGACGGGCGCGTGATCGGCTGCGGCTCGCCGGGGAGCCCGATCTCGATCCGGGCGGGAGCCGCGGACAGCTGCTCGATCCGGTGCGGCTGGGCGAGGTCGGCCTGCGCCGCCATCGCGGGGCGCGTGTGCGCGAGCCGCGGCCCGGGGATGACGGGCGTGGGCGCGCGCGTCGGCGCGGGCGTGAACGTCGGTCGCGGCGCGACGACGGGCCCCCCGGCCGCGGCCTCCGCCTGCTCCTTCAGCTTCACCATCCGATCGACGACCGCGCGCGAGCTCGCGTCGAGGGTCGTGAACTGCACGCCCATGCCGGGCGCGGTGGGCGGATGGGCGTTCGGGTTCTCGGGCTGCACCCACCGGACGACGCCCTCGCCCTTCACGACCGGCTCGCCGCCGGCGAGCCGCAGCTCGAAGGCGAGGATCGTCCCGACGCGCTTCGGGTCGCGGGAACGGATGAAGACGCCGCCGCGCGAGATGTTGGAGGCGAACTTCTCGACGAACTCGTCGACCGTGCGGTACGACAGCTTCAGCAGCAGCCCGACGGGCGTGCGCTGGACGCTCCGCTTGTCGTGCGGTCCCTCCACCGGCGCCCATCATCCCAGACCGACCGTCTGGCGGGCAAGCGCGCCTTGACGGTCCAGCGCGGGGTCGCATATACGTCCGCATGCTCAATCGCGACGACCTGCGACTGGCGCTCACCTTCGACGACGTCCTGCTTCTCCCAGCCGAATCGGACGTGCTGCCGAAGTCGGTCGAGACGTCGACCCGGCTCACCCGCAACATCCAGATCAACATCCCGATCGTGTCCGCTGCGATGGACACGGTGACCGAGGCGCGCATGGCTATCGCCATGGCGGCCGCCGGCGGGCTCGGGTTCGTCCACAAGAACCTGACCGTCGAGGAGCAGGCGTCGGAGGTCGTGAAGGTCAAGAAGTTCGAGTCCGCGGTCGTCGCGGACCCGGTGACGATCGAGCCGGACGCCCCCATCCACCGTGCGGTGGGTCTCATGCGCGAGCACGGGATCAGCGGCATCCCGGTCGTCCAGCGGGGGCGGCTCGTCGGCATCCTCACGAACCGCGACCTGCGCTTCGAGAAGAACCTCGAGCAGCGCGTCGAGCAGGTGATGACGAAGGACCTCGTCACCGCCCACGTCGGGGTGACGATCGACGAGGCGAAGGAGCTGCTCCATCGCCACCGCATCGAGAAGCTGCTCATCGTGAACGACGCCTTCGAGCTGAAGGGGCTCGTCACGATCAAGGACATCGAGAAGGTCCAGCAGCACCCGAACGCCGCGAAGGACTCGCTCGGCCGGCTTCTGTGCGGCGCCGCCGTCGGCGTCGGCGTCGACCGGGAGGCCCGGATCCAGGCGCTCCTCAAGGCGGGGGTGGACGTCATCGCGATCGACACGGCGCACGGGCACAGCCGCGGCGTCATCGACGCGGTCCGCTCCACGAAGCAGAACTTCAAGAACGTCGAGATCGTCGCGGGGAACGTCGCGACGTTCGAGGCGGCCGAGGCGCTCTGCAAGGCGGGCGTCGACGCGGTGAAGTGCGGCGTCGGGCCCGGCTCCATCTGCACGACGCGCGTCGTCGCCGGCGTCGGCGTCCCGCAGATCACCGCGGTGGACGACTGCGCCCGCGCCGCGGAGAAGTACGGCGTCCCGATCATCTCCGACGGCGGCGTGAAGTTCTCAGGCGACGTCGTGAAGGCGCTCGCCGCCGGCGCGGCGTCGATCATGATCGGCTCGCTCCTCGCGGGCACGGAGGAGGCGCCGGGCGAGGTCATCCTCTACCAGGGGCGCAGCTACAAGTCGTACCGGGGCATGGGCTCGCTCGGCGCGATGAAGAAGGGCTCGAAGGACCGTTACTTCCAGTCGGACGTCGCGGACGCCGACAAGCTCGTGCCCGAGGGGATCGAGGGGCGGGTCCCGTACAAGGGGACCGTCGAGATGACGCTCTTCCAGCTCGCCGGCGGGCTCCGCAGCGGCATGGGCTACCTCGGCTGCAAGTCGATCCAGGAGCTCCGCCAGAAGCCGCGCTTCGTGCGGATCTCCTCCGCCGGCCTGCGCGAGAGCCACGTGCACGACGTCATCATCGAGAAGGAAGCGCCGAACTACCGGGCGGATTGACGCCGCCGAGGCGGGCGTCCAGGACCAGGTCCAGGTCCAGGTCCAGGTCGGAGCAGCGCCGGAGGTACGCGTGGATATCCACTCGGAAAAGATCCTCATCGTCGACTTCGGGTCGCAGTACACGCAGCTCATCGCGCGTCGCCTGCGCGAGCTCGGCGTCTACTGCGAGATCCACCCGTGCACGATGAAGCCCGAGGCGATGCGCGCCTTCGGGCCGAAGGGGATCGTCCTCTCCGGCGGCCCCGCGTCCGTGCTCGCCGAGGGGAGCCCGCGCGTCGACCGGCTCGCGTTCGAGCTCGGCGTGCCGGTGCTCGGCATCTGCTATGGCCTGCAGCTCCTCGCGTACGAGCTCGGCGGCCGCGTGGACAAGGCGGCGCACCGCGAGTACGGCCCGGCGACGATCGACACGCGCGCCGGCGCGGAGCTCTTCGAGGGGCTCCCGCCGAAGCTCGACGTGTGGATGAGCCACGGCGATCGCGTCGAGGCGCTCCCGCCCGGCTTCGAGCCGATCGCGTCCACGCCCTCGGCGCCGTTCGCCGCCGTCGAGGACCGGCGGCGCCGCTTCTTCGGCGTGCAGTTCCACCCCGAGGTCGTCCACACCCCGCGCGGCAAGGACCTCCTCCGGAACTTCGCCTACCGCGTCTGCGGCTGCTCGGGCAGCTGGTCGATGCGAGCGTACGCGGAGATCGCGGTGGAGCAGATCCGCGCGCAGGTGAAGGGCGGGCACGTCATCTGCGCGCTCTCCGGGGGGGTCGACTCTGCGGTCGCGGCGCTCCTCGTCCACCGCGCCATCGGCGACCGGCTGCGGTGCATCTTCGTCGACAACGGCGTGCTCCGCACGGGCGAGCGCGATCAGGTCTCGGACGTCTTCGGGAAGATGTTCCACCTCCCGCTCGTCACGGTGGACGCGGCCTACCGCTTCCTCACGAAGCTCGCCGGCGTCACCGACCCCGAGCAGAAGCGCAAGATCATCGGGCGCGAGTTCATCGCGGTCTTCGAGGAGGAGGTCGAGAAGCTCGCGGCTCACGGCGAGCGGGCCCAGTTCCTCGTGCAGGGGACGCTCTACCCGGACGTCATCGAGTCGGTCTCGTTCAAGGGCCCCTCCGCGACGATCAAGAGCCACCACAACGTCGGCGGCCTCCCCGACGTGATGAAGCTCGCGCTCGTCGAGCCGCTGCGCGAGCTCTTCAAGGACGAGGTCCGCCGCCTCGGGCTCGAGCTCGGCCTCCCGAAGGAGATCGTCCAGCGGCAGCCCTTCCCGGGCCCCGGCCTCGCCATCCGCGTGCTCGGCGAGGTCACCGAGGAGCGGCTCGCGGTGCTGCGGCGGGCCGACGTGATCGTGCAGGAGGAGATCCGCAAGGCCGGGCTCTACGAGCAGCTCTGGCAGGCGTTCGCGGTGCTCCTCCCGGTCCGCAGCGTCGGGGTGATGGGCGACGAGCGGACCTACGAGGCCACCTGCGCGATCCGCGCGGTGGAGTCGACCGACGGCATGACCGGCGACTGGGCGCGGCTCCCCTACGAGCTGCTCGGCCGGATGTCGTCGCGCATCATCAACGAGGTCCGCGGCATCAACCGCGTCGTCTACGACGTCTCGTCGAAGCCGCCCGCCACGATCGAGTGGGAGTAGGTCGCCTGCGCGGAGGCCGCCCGCGGCGGCCGCTCGCGGATGTGGGCACTTTCCGCAGCCCGACGGCCGAGCCGTAGCTTGGTCGTGGGACAGGACAGAGCTATCATCCGCGCATCGGAGGTCACTCGATGTCGCATCCCTTCCGGGCCCGCGCGCTCGTTGCCGTAGTCGGGCTCGTGGCTGCGGGTTGCCAGGACTACAACTTCAACCCCGTCGGCCACTGCGTCATCCAGCCGGGCGGCCAGCAGTTCACGCTGTCGAGCGTCTCGACGGCGGACGTGCTGTTCGTCGTGGACGACTCCGGGTCGATGGGCGGCGAGCAGCAGCGGCTCGCCGACGCGTTCGGCGACTTCGTCCAGAACCTCACGAGCACCAACGTCGCGCGGAACGACGCCGGCCTCGTCCCGATCGACTTCCACGTCGCCGTCACGACGACGTCGATCTACTGGAACTCGGAGACGACGCAGACCTGCACCTCGACCTGGGCCGGCTCGACCGGTCCGACGGACCTCGCGTGCGCGATCGGCACGACGCCGGTGAAGATGCCGAGGACCTGCAGCACGGAAGGCACGGCGGCGCCGCAGTGCCCGGTCGCGAACACCGCCTGCCGCTATACCTGCAACGGGCTCAAGGGCTCGCTCTTCTGCTGCGCGGCGGACGGCTCGTTCCCCCCGGCGGCGATCGACCAGATCGTGAAGTGCAAGCGCGAGGGAATCGCGTGCGGCAAGCTCGACACGCACTACGCGTTCGATACGAGCTGCCGGGCTGGGACCGGGGTGGGCTCCGCCGAGGATCAGTTCCCGTTTCCCGACGGTGACTTCGTCTCGCTCGCAAACACCGTCGCCCGGATCGCGAACCCGCGCGTCCTGCACTTCGACAAGCGGCTCTACACCGCGATCGACGAGAAGAACTCGCAGGGGTTCACCCGCGCGCAGCTCGAGGGGTTCTTCAAGGAGAACGTGAAGGTCGGCATCTGCGGGTCGGGCCAGGAGCAGGGGCTCGAGGCCGCGTACCGCGCGCTCGCGAGGGCGCTGCACCCTGACGCGTTGCTCCCGGTCCAGAAGGACACGTGGACCTACGCGAACCTCGACGCCGACACGGTCGGAACGGCGAGCCGGTCGTACTCGGTCGCGCCGGGCCGGCGCGTCGCGGGCGCCCCGTCCGTCTGGCCGAACTCGAACTCGAAGCTCGTCCTCGTGTTCGTCGGGGACGAGGACGACTGCTCGGCGACGGTGCAGGACCCGTCCGCCAGCGTCGTGATGGTCGGCGATCCCGCCGGCGCCGACGCCTGCACGCGGGACGCGACCGAGGTGCTCCCGCTCGGGAAGAAGCAGAAGGCCGTGAGCGACTTCGTGAGCTACTTCACGACCCAGGGCCGGCCGGTCGCGGCCGCCTTCATCACCTCCGCCCGGTCCCAGTCGTCCGAGAGCAGCTGCACGGGGGACGCGTGCTTCGCCGCGAAGTGCGTCGACCCGACCTGCACGGCGGGCGCGGACGTGTGCGGCGGCCAGGCGCCGGGCACCCGCTTCATCGAGGCGGCGCGCCAGCTCAAGGTCCAGGGGGGAGACGTCGTCGTCGGCTCGATCTGCGACGACTTCGCCCCGCTCCTCAACCAGGTGGCGGAGATCGTGAAGCCGCCCGAGACGCTCTCGCTCCCGACCGAGCCGGCCGAGAGCCGGATCACGCTCCTGCGGATCGTGAGCGCGAACGGCGAATCCCGGCTCTGCGGCGCGCCGCTCGACCCGGCGGCGCTCGGGTCGATTGCGAACCCGACCCTGCAGGACGCGGTCGCGACCGGCGCCGACTGGTGGTTCACCGCGAGCGCGCAGCCCGGCCCGCCGGTCGCCGTCTCCAAGTTCGTCTACATCAACAACAAGACCGGCACCTGCCGCGCGAACCCCGGCGAGACGTACTCGGTGGACTACCTGGGGGTCGTGCCGGCGGGCGGCTGCGTCGTCATGCCCGAGGACCACGTGGGCGGCGACCCGGCCGCCCCGCTCTTCCAGAGCGTCGACTGCGCCTCGAAGCTCGGGGGTCGGGCGACGGATCTGCAGTGCTTCGTGCCGCCGGGGCTCACCCGCGGCACCTGCACCTGCCGCGCAGGCAACTGAGGCGACATGCGAGCAAGAACGGCGATCCTCTCCACGGTCCTCGCAGCGCTCTGCGGGTGCAAGGCGTGGGACAGCGTGCCCAGCACCGCAGTCACCGACTGCAACGCGCAAATCGTCCCCGGCGGAGCCGCGACCGACGTGCTGTTCGTCGTCGACGACTCGAACTCGATGAGAGAGGAGCAGGACGAGCTCGCGGCGAGCCTCGGGACGTTCATCGACCAGCTCCTCGCCTCGCCGGTGAAGCTCGACATCCACCTCGGCGTGACCAACACGTCCGTCGAGGACTACAACGCGACGCCCGGGACGAAGTACGTCCGCGTCGGGTTTCCCGGGGTCCCGGGGACGCCCTACCCGCAGGGGACGCTCGTCGCGATCGCGCAGCTCGAGCCGAGCGGCGTCGGGACCGCGGGCCAGTTCCTGTGGGGCACGGCGTACGACGACCCGAACCACGTGACGAGCGTCTTCGGCGGCCCGCGGATCCTCTCGAGCGCGGCGCTCTCGGGGGCCGAGCTCGCGCGGGACTTCAAGGCGAACGTGCTGCAAGGGGTGTGGGGCGCGAGCCGCGAGCAGCCGCTCTCGGCGATGAAGCGGGCGCTCGAGAAGGCGGCCGTGGGCGGCACGAACCTCGGCTTCCTCCGGGCCGGCGCGCGCCTCGCGGTCGTCATCCTGACGGACGAGGACGACTGCTCGGGCCCGAAGGACCCGACCAACGTCGGGGACGACGTCGCCTGCCACGGACTGCCCTTAGACTCGGGGCTGCTCGACTCGCTCGACGGCTTCGTCGACTACCTCGACACGACCGTCGGGAACGAGCCGGTCGTCGCGCTCATCGCGGGGTTCGACGCCAACAACGCGGTCTCGCTGTGCCGCGGTTCGGCGTTCGGCACGACGACGAGCGCGTTCTCGGTTCCGAACCGCTTGAACGAGCTCATGAACCGGCTCGAGGGCACGCACCCGGGGAGGACGATCAAGGCGTCCATCTGCCGGAGCTTTGGACCGACGCTCCTCGGGATCGCGAGCCAGATCATCCCTCAGACCATGCCCCTGCAGCAGTCGCCGGAGGACTACCGGATGATGGCGGTCGCGATCGAGCGGTCCGGGTCGACGATCCCGTGTCCGATGGAGCCCTTCGGGAGCCCCAACGCCGCGAACGCAGGCGTCATCTACAATCCGGCCCCGCCGGGGGGGCTGCCGTCGCTCACGTTCCAGGACGCGGCTGCCGGGGGGCCCCAATGCCGGCTCGGGCTCGGCGACCGCGTGGACCTCCGGATCGTCTGCGCCCGCTGAGCTCGTCGGCTCACGGACGGTGAACCTCCACGAGGTTGCGGCGCGGCGGGGCCGTGGCCAGCATGCTGCTACCCATGGCCCCGTACCTCGTACTCATCGTCGCAGCGCTCGCCGCACCCCCGTCCACCCTGGCGCAGTCCACCCAGGCGCCTGACGCATCGCGGCAAGCGGCGCCCAGAGCCGCTGCCGCAGATCTCTCGCCGTTGCTCGCCGAAGCGGACGCGACGTACCTGCGCAGGGACGATCCCGCCGCGCTCGCGGCGCACCGCGTGCGGCTCGCCGAGGCGGAGAAGCTCGCGCCGAACGACTACGAGGTGCTCTGGCGGCTCGCCCGCATCTACTTCTGGCTCGCGGACGACCCGAATCTAAAGAGCGAGGAGAAGAGCAAGCTCGGCAAGATGGGGTGGGAGTACGGCGACCGCGCGACCGCGGCGAACCCCGGACGCGTCGAGGGGTGGCACTTCGCCGCCGGGGGAGTCGGCAACTACGCGCTCGGGATCGGCGTCATCACCGCGCTGCGCCAGGGCATCGAGGGAAAGTTCAAGGAGCGGCTCTCCCGCGCGGAGAAGCTCGACCCGGACTTCCAGAACGGCGCGATCCAGACCGCGTGGGGGAGGTTCTGGTACGAGCTGCCCTGGCCGAAGTACTCGGCGGACCGCTCGCAGCGATCGCTCCAGGCGGCGCTCAAGAAGAACCCGGCCAACGTCCGGGCGCACGTCTACCTCGCGGATCTGCACGCGAAGGAGGAGCGGCCCGAGCAGGCGAGGGCGGAGCTGCAGCTCGCCCTCGCCGGGGCCCCGGGGCGGTACGATGCGCCCGAGGAGCGAAGGTGGCAGGAAGTTGCGAAGCGGAAGCTCGCCGACATGCAGGGTGCCCGCGGAGGCGTGCGGGGCAGCGAAGGAGGGTAACCATGATCTCCCAGGCCGAGCTCAAGACCGGTGCGCCGGCGGCGCCGAACCTCGTCGCGCTCCTCGACCGCCAGGCGAAGCTGCACTCCGCGAACCCCGCGGTGAAGCACAAGCGCGACGGGCAGTGGCAGGACGTCTCCTGGGGTGAGCTGGCGCGCCGCGCGCGCGACGTCTCCGACGGGCTCGCGGCGCTCGGCATCCGCCCGGGCGACCGGATCGCGATCATCGGCGAGACCAACCTCGAGTGGATGCTCGCGGACCTCGGGATCCTCGGCGCCGGCGCCGTCGCCGCGACGATCTACCAGTCGAACCAGCCGGAGGAGTGCCGCTACATCGTCGAGAACTCGGGCGCGCGGCTCGTGTTCTGCGACAGCGCGGCTCAGGTCGCGAAGCTACGGCAGGTGAAGGATCGGCTGCCGGCGCTCGAGGGGATCGTCCGCGCGCAGGGGCCCGCGGCGGACGGCTTCGAGCGGACGCTCGCGGAGCTCGAGAAGCTCGGCCAGGAATGGCGAAAGGCGAACCCGCGCGCGCACGAGGAGCGGATGGCGCGGGTCGGGCCGGAGGACGTCGCGACGCTCATCTACACCTCCGGGACGACCGGGAACCCGAAGGGCGTGATGCTCACGCACGGGAACTGGACGTACGAGGCGGCGGCGATCGAGGGGATCCGCGTCATCGCCGAGTCCGACGTCATCCTCCTGTTCCTGCCGATGGCGCACTCGTTCGCGAAGGTCATCCAGGCGGCGTGGCTCGCCACCGGGTGCGCCTGCGCGTTCGTCGAGTCCATGGACCGCATCATGGACAACGCGTCGGAGGTGAAGCCGACCGTCATGCCGGCGGTGCCACGCATCTTCGAGAAGGCCTACAACACCGTCATCTCGAAGGGGTTCGCGGCGCCCGGGCTCAAGGGCAAGCTCTTCCGGCTCGCGATGGAGGCCTTCGACGCGTACGCGGCGGCGCGCGAGAAGGGGAAGACCCACTCCTCGTTCGGGCTCCTCGTCGGGCGCAAGCTCGTCTTCCCGAAGCTCACCGCGGCGCTGAACGAGCGGTTCGGCGGGCGGATGCGGTTCTTCGTCTCCGGCGGCGCGCCGCTCGCGCCGAAGATCGCCTGGTTCTTCGACGCGCTCGGCTTCACGATCCTCGAGGGCTATGGGCTCTCGGAGTCGTCCGCGGGCACGTTCGTTAACCGGCCCGGCCAGAACCGGATCGGCACCGTCGGTCCGCCCGTCCCCGGGACGCAGGTCCGCATCGCGGAGGACGGCGAGATCCTGATCCGCGGGCCGGGCGTCATGAAGGGCTACTGGAACAACCCCGCCGCGACCGCGGAGGTGCTGCAGGACGGGTGGCTCTTCACGGGGGACATCGGCCACCTCGACGAGGCGGGCCACCTCCGGATCACCGACCGCAAGAAGGACATCATCGTGACCGCGGGCGGGAAGAACGTGGCGCCGCAGAACCTCGAGAACGACCTGAAGACCGATCCCCTCGTCTCACAGGTGATGGTCCACGGCGACAAGCGGAAGTTCCTCTCCGCGCTCGTGGCGCTCTCCGAGGAGAACGCGCGGAAGTGGGCGACCGAGCACGGCGTGCCGGAGGGCGCAGGCCTCCACGACCACCCGGCGGTGGTCGCCCGCATGCAGCAGGCGATCGACGCGCTCAACGCGCGCCAGGCGAGCTACGCGACGATCAAGCGCTTCGCGATCGTGCCGAAGGACTTCACGCAGGAGGCGGGCGAGCTCACCCCGACGCTCAAGCTGAAGCGGAAGGTCGTAACGCAGAAGTACCAGGCGCTGCTCGACGCGTTCTACGTCGAGTGACGGCACACGGATCGGTCGGTCGCCCGGGGGCAGCCCCCATGTGGCGCTCGCGACGCGCCGGGGTGGGCGCTTAACTCCCGCCCCGGTCCGGTCGCCGCGCGACGGGACGAATCCGGAGGAGCGATGCACGGGCTGCGCATCCTGCTCGTCGAGGACGACGACGACAATCGCGAGCTGATGGCGGAGGTGCTTGAGTCCTCGGGGTACGAGGTGCTCTCGGCCGCGAGCGGTCAGGACGGTCTCAAGAAGCTCTCCGAGCACACCGTGGACGTCGTCGTGACCGACGTGGGGATGCCGGGCATGGGCGGCCTCGAGATGGCGCGCGCGGCGAAGGGGATCGCGCCGAAGGTCCCGGTCATCGTCGTCACCGGCTGGGCCGAGCGGGACGACATCGCGCGCGCGCGCGGGCGGGACGTGGACGCGGTGCTCATCAAGCCGGTGGATCCCGACGCGCTCACCCAGACGGTTCGCGATGTCGCGCAGGGGCGGGGTCGCCCTTAAGATGTGGGCCGGACCCGATTGCGAAATCGACGCGCTTGAAGGAGCGCGCGCCCCATGGCCGAACCCGTCACGAGCGTGAAGGACGTCTTCGAGAAACACATCCCGGCGAAGCTCCAGGCGAAGCCGGACGTGGTCGGGAAGATCAACGCCATCTACCAGTTCAACATCGGCGGGCCCGGCGGCGGGACGTGGTCGGTGGACTGCACGCAGCCGGGCGGCAAGGTGCAGCCCGGCACCTCGGCGAACGCGAAGTGCACGGTCGCCGCGACCGACCAGAACTTCCTCGACATCGTGAACGGGAAGCTCAACGCGCAGATGGCGTTCATGTCCGGCAAGCTCAAGATCCAGGGCGACATGGGGCTCGCGATGAAGCTCCAGCAGATACTGGTTTGATGCCCGTCCCTCTCGAAGGCCTCCGCGTCCTCGACCTCACGCGGCTCCTGCCCGGCCCGTTCGCGACGTTGGTCCTCGCAGACCTCGGCGCCGACGTCGTGAAGGTGGAGGAGCGCGGCGGCGGCGACTGGCTGCGCGGGATGCCGCCGCTCGCGGGCGGCGAGTCGGGCGCGTTTCACGCGCTCAACCGGGGGAAGCGCTCGGTCGCGATCGACCTGCGCCGGGCGGAGGGCGTCTCCGCGTTCCTGCGGCTCGCGCGCGGCGCCGACGCGGTCGTCGAGTCCTTCCGGCCCGGCGTCCTCGACCGGCTCGGGCTCGGATGGGAGACGCTCCACCGCGAGAACCCGCGGCTCGTCCTCTGCTCGATCAGCGGCTACGGACAGGACGGGCCCTACGCGCAGCGCGCCGGCCACGATCTCGACTACTGCGCCTTCGCAGGGGTGCTCGCGGCGAACGGCACGCCGGAGCGCCCCGCGCCGCTCGCTGTCCAGGTCGCGGACCTCGCCGGCGGCGCCTGGCCGGCGGCGGCCGGGATCCTCGCCGCGCTGCTCGGGCGCGGCCGGACGGGGGAGGGCGCCCACGTGGACGTCTCGATGACCGAGGGGGCGCTCGCGATGCTGGCCCTGCCGCTCGGGATGGCGTGGACGCGCGGGACGCCCATCGCGCGCGGCCGCGAGCTGCTCGACGGCGGTGCCGGCTGCTACGCGGTGTACCGGACGAGGGACGGCAGGTTCGTCGCGCTCGGCGCGCTCGAGCCGAAGTTCTTCGCCGCGTTCTGCGCCGCCGTCGACCGGCCGGAGCTCG
>DASWEI010000155.1:0-1559 GCA_036394835.1 Anaeromyxobacter sp.
GAGACCTCGTCCGGCGCGGCGTCGGGCGGCGAGGCGGCGCGGCTCGCCGGCGAGAAGGTGAAAAAGGTGTTCGCCCGCATCGAGGCGGCGAGCGAGCAGGTCTTCGCGTTCGGGGAGCGGACGAAGGCGATCTCCAAGATCGTCGAGGCGATCACGCAGGTCGCGAACCAGACGAACCTCCTCGCGCTCAACGCCACCATCGAGGCGGCGCGCGCGGGCGAGTATGGCCGCGGGTTCGCCGTCGTCGCCGACGAGGTCCGCAAGCTCGCCGAGTCGGCCGGGCGCTCGGCGGAGCAGATCTCCTCGCTCGCGACCGACATCTCCGGCCGCGCCGCGCAGGTGGTCGAGACGATGAAGGAGTCGGTCTCCGAGCTCGGCGACGGCCGCGAGGACCTGAACGCGATCATCCGCGCCCTCGCGGACATCGCGAAGATCGCCGCGACCGGCGCGGACAAGGTGGGTGTCATCTCGGAGACGGCGCGCGAGCAGCTCAAGGGCTCGGCGGACATGGTCCAGGCGATGGACCACATCTCCGACGTGGCCTCCTCGAACGCGAGCGCGACCGAGCAGGTGCGCAAGGTGACGGCGGAGCAGACCGCTGCCGTCGCGCAGATGGCGAGCGCGGCACAGGAGCTCGCGAACCTCTCGGTCGAGCTGCAGACTGTCGTCTCCCGCTTCCGGCTCGGGTAGGAGACCCGTGCGCCACGTCGTCTTCCGCGTCGCGAGCGAGCGGTTCGCGCTGCCGCTCGCGGCGGTGCGAGAGGTGGTCCTGCCCCAGCCGCCGTTCGCGCGCGTGCCGCGCTCGTCCGACGCCGTCCGCGGCGTCATGAACCTGCACGGGCGGGTGGTCGCGGTCGTGGACCTCGCCGCGCTCATGGGGCTCGCGCTGCAGCGGCTCGAGCCCGCCGCGGGCCACGTCCTCATCCTCGACCACGGCAAGCGCGCGCTCGGGTTCCTCATCGGCGGCGTCCTCGGGGTCGAGCCCCTCGCCCCGCCGGAGGGCGGGCCGCAGGGTGTCGTGCGGGGCGTCGCCGCGACGAGTGCGGGAGCGGTGACGGTGCTCGGGGCCGAGGCGCTCGCGGGTGAGGCGGCGCGCCTCTTCGGCGGCCGGTGAGTCTTTGCGGTGGGTGCGTCCGTTGCCTTGTGGCCCGGACGAAACAGGGGTAACGTCGAACGTCTTCACGGGCGAGGGAAACCGACCGATGGCGAAGCGAGTCCTGATCGTCGACGACGCGATCTTCATGCGCAACATGATCAAGGACATCTTCTCCGGCTCCGGCTTCCAGGTCGTCGGCGAGGCGGCGAACGGTCTCGAGGCGGTCGAGAAGTACAAGGAGCTGCGCCCCGACCTCACCACCATGGACATCGTGATGCCGTTCAAGAGCGGCATCGAGGCGACCCGCGAGATCATCAAGCAGGACGCGAAGGCCGTCATCGTCATGTGCAGCGCGCTCGGCCAGGAGTCGCTCGTCATGGAGGCGATCGAGGCGGGCGCGTCGGACTTCATCGTGAAGCCGTTCAAGTCCGAGGACGTCCTCTCCGTCGTGAAGAAGGTCCTG
>DASWEI010000156.1:0-17269 GCA_036394835.1 Anaeromyxobacter sp.
GAAGCCACGGCGCGAGCCAGCGCCTGCGAAGCCGGACCACGTCCCCGCCCACGTCAAGCGGGCGGTGTGGAAGAGGGACGGTGGGCGCTGCCAGTGGGCGGTGGACGGAGGCGGCGTCTGCGGCTCCACTCATCAAGTCGATGGTGCCGCGGGGGCGGGGTGGGCCGCCGACGATCGAGAACACGAGATGCCTCTGCCGGATCCACAACCAGCTCGCCGCGCGCCGGGTCTACGGCGACGCGTGGATGGACACGTTCACGCGGGGAGGAACCGCAGGGGAATCCGTCGCGGCATGGTCGGCTTCGCGGTGGCGCCATGAGCGCATCTCGCTCGAGGCTGAGCGCGCTCGCCTGGACGGCGGGTGAGCCGATCTTGCCGGAACGGTTTGGTCCCGCGGCGACGCTTCGCCCGCAGCGCTCCCTCGATGCCCCGGAGAGACGACTTACGCTCCGTCCGGCGCTCCTCCGCGAAACGCGAGGTCCGATCGCGCCACCGGAATGTGACGAATCATGAGCGCTTCGCGGGGGCGAGGGAGAAATGCTGCCCAGTCTCACGCCCTGAGCGCGACGCGGCGTCGGCTCGTTCGAGCGGCGCGGCTAGGCGCGGGTCAGCCCTCCGCTGCCCCTCGGCTCGCCTCGCCGGCGCGCGCGACCTCGACGTGCGGGAAGGCGAGCACCACCGCGAACGCGGTGCAGGCGATCCCCGCCCCGGTCCAGAACACGATCGACATCGCGGACTGCAGCGCGTGCGCGACCGGCGCGACGGCGGCCGGGTCGAGCATGGCGCGCTCCGGTCCGAGGAGCTTCTCGGCGAGGCCGGCGGGCGCGCCCGCGCCGGCGAGCGCGTTCGCGAGGACGCCGCCGAGGAGCCCGACCGCGAGCGTCCCGCCGATGGTCCGGAAGAACAGCGTGCTCGCCGTGGCGACGCCGCGGCGATTCCACGGGACGCTCGTCTGCACCGCGATGAGGAGCGGCGGGTTGGCGGTCCCGAGCCCGAGGCCGTAGAGCGCCATGAGCGCCTGGACGAGGTGGAGCGGCGCCGCGGGACGAAGCAGGAGCGCCGCGAGGAGCGCGGCCACCGCGCTCGTCGCGAACCCGGCGACGAGCAGCGGCCGGTAGCCGAGCCGCGGGACGAGCCGCCCGGAGATCGCGCTCGCGACCGGCCACCCGAGCGCCATCGGCGCAAGGGCGGCACCCGCCGCGGTGGGCGGGAGCCCGAGCACGCTCTGCACCCAGAGCGGCACGTACGTGACGGTCCCGAGCATCGCCGCGCCCATCAGCGCGCCGGAGCACGACGCGATCACCATGACCCGCTGCGCGAACAGATCGAGCGGAACGAGCGGCTCCCGCGCGCGCCGCTCGACCGCGAGGAAGGCGGCGGTCGCGATCGCGGCGACGGGGAGCGCGACGAGCCCGGCGCCGCGCGAGCGCGCCCCGAGCAGGAGGGCAACGACCGCGACGGCGAGGAGCGCCGCGCCGCCCACGTCGAGCCGGTGGTCGTGGTGCTCCGGCTTCTCGTGGTACGCGATCGCGAGCACCGCCGCGCTCGCGAGGCCGAACGGGAGGTTCACCCAGAAGATCCAGCGCCAGCCGACCGAGTGGACGATGGCGCCGCCGACGAGCGGCCCCACGAGGCCCGCGAGCCCCCACACCGCGCCGAACAGCCCCTGCATCCGGCCGCGCTCGTGGACGTCGAAGAGGTCGCCGATGATGGTGAAGGTCACGGGCTGCATCGCGCCCGCCCCGAGCCCCTGCATCGCGCGCCACGCGATGAGCGCGGTCATGGAGTGCACGGAGCCGCAGGCGAGCGAGCCAGCGAGGAAGAGGCCGATGCCGGCGAGGAGCACGGGCTTGCGCCCGCGAAGGTCCGCGAGCTTTCCCCAGATCGGGACGGTGACGGTGGTGGCGAGCATGTACGCGGCGAACGCCCACGCGTAGAGCGGCAGACCGCCGAGCTCGGCGACGACCGTGGGCATCGCGGTGGAGACGACCGTCATCTCCAGCGCGGCGAGGAAGAGGCCGAGCAGGAGGGCGACGACGGTCAGCGGGCGGCTCGTGCGCTTCACGGCGCGCACGAGTAACCCGCCGGCGCGGCGGGTTCAAGGGGCGGAGCGTGCGCGTCGCTCGTGCTCGGCGGGGAGGTGCCGGAACCCGCGCCAGAGCGCGAGGTCGTACAGCACCTTCAGTCCGCCCGCGACGAGGAACGGGACGCCCGAGAGGGCGGCGCTCGCGTAGAGCGGGCCCGCGGCGAGCGGCGCGAGCGCCGCGCCCACGGTGCGCGCGATGCCGGTGAGGCCGGCGGCCGCGGCCCGCTCGTCGGGCCGGACGACCGCCATCGTGTAGGACTGCCGGGTCGGCACGTCCATCTGCGAGATCGAGAAGCGCGCGAGGAGGATCGCGATCGCGATCGGCAGCGTCGGCGCGAGCGGCACGGCGGCGAGGAGCAGGTTCGAGGGGAGGTGCGTGAACACCATCGTCCGGACGAGGCCGTAGCGGCGGGCGATCGCCGCCGCCGAGAGCGCGGAGAGCCCCGCGAGCACGTTCGCCCCGAAGAAGATCGCGCCGAGGAGCGCCGGCCCCGCGCCGAAGCGCCGGTGGAACCACCACGCGACGAAGCTCTGGACGACGAAGCCGCCGGCGAAGGCGTCGAGCGAGAAGAGCGCCGAGAGCCGGAGGACGACGCCGCGCGACGCGTGGAGGCCGAGCGCGCCCGGCCGCGGCACCTCGAGGTGGCCCGCCTCGACGGCGGCCGACAGGCCCAACGGCAAGAGCGCGAGCGCGATCCCCGCCGCGGCGTATCCCGCGAAGAGAAGCTGGTAGCTCCGCAGCGGCACGACCCCGGCGCGCTGCAGCGCCTCCGCGCACGTCCCGCCGGCGAGCGCGCCGGCGGCGGTCGCGAGCGCGCCCGTCAGCTGGTACCAGGCGAACGTCGCGGTGCGGCGCTCGGGCGCGAGCGCCTGCGCGATGGCGGCCTGCTCGATCGGGAGGAACGGGCCGACCTCGTTGCCGGACGGCGAGAGGACGCCGACGGTCGCCGCCGCGGCGAGGAGGGGGAACGCGGTCGTCGTCGCGAACGCGGCGCCGGTCGCGGCGACGAGCGCGCCGCCGAGCGCGAGCATCCGGCGCCGCCCCACCCGGTCCGCGCGGGTCGTGACCGCGAGCGAGACGGCGACGTCGCCGAGCAGCGTGAGGGAGAGGAGGAGCCCGATCCGCGCCTCCCCCTCCCCCGCCGCCGCGAGGTGGAGGACGAGCACGACCGACCCGACGCCATACGCGAACATGCGGAGCGCGCGCGTCGCGAAGAGGAGCTTCAGGTCCGGATGGGCCGCCACGCGGGAATCCTAGCGCCGGCGCGCGCGCGCGGCGACCCGCCGGGGGAGCGCGCGCCCGTGCGGCCCGCGGCCGCGTCGCGCGGCGGCGCGCGGATGCGCAGCGTCGGTCCATGGCCGAGAACGACAGGGATCCCCGCGGGGCGCCGGACGCCGAGCCGGACGTGCGCCCTCCGCGCACCGCGGGCGCGCCGCGCCCGCCGCCGCGCCCGAACCCGGAGCCGGAGGAGGCGCCCGAGCTCCTAGGCGAGCGGTCCGATTATCCCCTTGCGCACGGCGGGGAGTGAGCGCTCCGCCGCGTGGAAGAACGAGACCGTCTCGAGGAGGGCCTCGGCGCGGTCGGAGAGCGCCGCGGACGACGCGTTCAGCTCCTCCGACGCGGCTGCCTGGTGCGCGGCCACGTCCGAGAGCGCGGCGATCGCGTCGCCGATCGCGAGCACGCTCTCGTGCTGCCGCTGCGACGCCTCGGCGATCCGCATGACGCGCTCGCTCGTCGCGCGGATCGACGGGACCGTCCGCGTGATGAGGCCGCTCGCGCGCTCGGCCGAGGTCACGCTCCCCTCGGCGAGGCCGGAGATCTCCTCGGCGGCCGAGCGGCTCCGCTCGGCGAGCCGCCGGACCTCGGCCGCGACGACTGCGAAGCCGCGGCCGTGCTCCCCCGCGCGCGCCGCCTCGATCGCCGAGTTGAGGGCGAGGAGGTTCGTCTGGTACGCGATGTCGCTCACGATCGAGATCTTCTCGGCGATCTGGCGCATCGCGCGGGCGGTCTCCTCGACGGCCGTCCCCCCCGCCGCCGCCTCGTCCGCGGCGCGCCGCGCGACCGCGTCCGTCGCGCGCGCCTCGTCCGCGTTCTCCTGGATGATGACGACGAGGTCCTGGATCGCGTCGCGCGAGCGCTCGACCCCTCCGCTCTGCGTCTGCGCCGCCTCGGCGAGCGTCCCGGCGACGTTGCGCGTCTCCTCCGCCGCCGAGGCGATCGAGCCGGAGCTCTCGCGGACCTCCGCGACGACGTCCTCGAGCTTCCCCGCCATCGTCGCCATCGCGTCGAGCAGCCGCCCGGTCTCACCCGTGCGCTCCCCCTCGAGCGACACGGCGAGCCGGCCGGCGGCGACGTCGCTCGCCGCCTTCACCGCGGCGCCGAGCGCGCGAGAGATGCCGCGCGCGAGCGCGAGGATCCCGCCGCCGATCACGAGCACGATGAGCGCCGCGACGAGGAGCACGCGGAGGCCCTCCCCGCGCGCCGCCTCGTCGAGGTCGTCCAGGTAGAGCCCCGACCCGACCACCCAGCCCCACGGCTCGAAGAGCCTCACGTAGGAGATCTTCCGGACGGGCTCGCTCGCGCCGGGCTTCGGCCAGAGGTAGTCGACGTACCCGGCGCCGGACTGGCGCACGGTCTTCACGAACTCGACGAAGAGCCGCTTGCCGTTCGGGTCGACGTCGTTCGAGAGGTCCTTTCCGTCGAGCTCGGGCTTCGTCGGGTGCATCACCATGCGCGGCTGGAGGTCGTTCACCCAGAAGTACTCGCGCCCCTCGTAGCGGAGCGTCTTCAGGGTCTCGAGCGCGGTCCGGCGCGCCTCGTCCGCGGTCATCCTCCCGTCCCGGGCGAGCTTCTCGTAGGCGACGAGCACCCCGTCCACCGTGTCCACGACCGCCCGGACCTTCGCCTCGCGCTCCTCGAACATGCGCGAGGCGACGACGCGGTACGCCTGGAGCGCGAGGAGGGCGAGGCCGACGGCGCCGACGGCGATGGAGAGCCGGAGGCGCGTCGCGATGGTGAGCCTGCGAAATTCGAACGTCATCTGGTCGGGGCCTCTCGCGGCGGGCGTCCCAAGGCCCCGCCGGTGCGTGCGGCGGAATGGAAGCCGCGTACCAGGGCGCATCGTGCGGCGTGCTGCCGCACGATGGTCCTGCGAACGCTGCAACCGGCCGGGAGTACAAGGTGATCAGGGAGACCGCGCGCGGGCTGCCGGACCTGCGGCAGGCGCCCGCAGCGCGGGTCGGGCGCGACCCGGGTTTCGACTCACCTGCGCGGCTTCGATCCACCCTCGTGTCCGGGCGCCGGTGAGCCGCCCTCCGGTTCGACCCGCGGCCCGCGGTCGACGCGGTTCGCGAAGGTCGGCTGGGGCGACGCCGATCGGACCCCGGGCTCGAGCTCCGCCGGGCTCTTCACCTCGACCACCTCCGGCGCAGGCGCCGCACCTGCCGCTCCCGCCCGCCCGCCGCCGCCTCGGCGCGCCGCCGCCCGCCCGGACGCCCGGTCGCCGAGTGCGCGCCGGACGAGCGCCGCGCCGGCCACCGCGGTCGGGAGCCGCGCGAGCCCACGTCCGAAGGCTGCCCGCCACACGAGGAAGCCGCCCGCCGCGGCCGCCACCCACAACGCCGGATCCCGCGTCCGCTCCGCCGTCCCCATGCGCGCACCTCCGCCTTGCGAGATGCGCATCGCGCGGCGCCCCCGCACGGACGGTGCGGGGGACGGGGACACCCCGCGCTCCTCGCCCCTCTCGCCGGCACGCCGTGACGGCCTACGCACGGCCCCCCGCGGGCGCCGCGCCGTCGCGCTCCTCGGTCGAGCCCTCCTCCACGCGCCTCCCGCCTTTCTCGAGCGACCAGCCCGTCGCGAGCCCGAGCACGAACCACCCGAGGACGAGCGCGCCGAGCGCGAAGAGCGTGTCGCCGGGGACGCGCAGCCAGCGGAGCGTGTCGAGCGTCGGCTGCTGCATGAACTCCGCGCTCCGCGCCCACCAGGTGCCGGTCTCGACCGCCGCCCACGTCTGGAGGATGCCGACGGGCAGGAGCGAAAGGACCACCATCAGCGCGAGCCCGCCGTTGATGAGCCAGAACGCGGCTGCGACCGGCGCCGTTCGCCACGCGGCGCCCGGACGGAGCGCGCGCAGGCAGAAGAGCATGAGGCCGATGGCGAGCATCCCGTACACGCCGAAGAGCGCGGTGTGGCCGTGGACCGGCGTCGTGTTGAGCCCCTGCATGTAGTAGAGCGCGATCGGCGGGTTGATGAAGAAGCCGAACAGCCCCGCGCCGACGAGGTTCCAGAACGCCACGGCGACGAAGAAGGAGATGGGCCAGCGGTACGCAGCGAGCCAGGTCCGCGCGCGAGAGAGCCGGATGTTCTGCCAGACCTCGAGCCCGACGAGCGCGAGCGGCACCACCTCGAGCGCGCTGAAGACGGCGCCGAGCGCCATGACCGACGCCGGCGTCCCAGTGAAGTAGACGTGGTGGAAGGTGCCGACGATGCCGCCGGCGAGGAAGATCGTCGTCGAGAAGAAGGTCGCGCGCGTCGCCTTCTCGACGTGCAGCAGCCTGAGCCGCACGAACAGGAACGCGATCACCACCGTCGCGAAGACCTCGAAGAACCCCTCCACCCACAGGTGGACGACCCACCAGCGCCAGTACTCGGCGACGGCGAGGTTCGTGCGCCGCCCGATGAGGAGCGCCGCGCCGTAGAAGAGCGCGATCGCCGCGGACGACAGGACGAACAGGAAGAGCAGCGCCCGCGATTCCGCGGGCCGCCGCAGCGCCGGCCAGAGCGCGCGCACCATGAGGAACAGCCAGAGGAACAGCCCGACGAACAGGAGCAGCTGCCAGAACCGGCCGAGGTCCACGTACTCGTAGCCCATGTGGCCGAACCACCACCACGCGTCGCCTGAGAGGCGGTGCTCGATCGAGAGCCACTCGCCCGCGAGCGAGCCGACGACGATGAGGAGGAGCGCGGCGAAGAGGAGGTTCACGAGCGCGCGCTGGCCACGCGGCTCGGCCCCCGAGACCGCCGGGCCGACGTAGAGGCCCGTCGCGAGCCAGTTCGTCGCGATCCAGAAGATGCCGAGCTGCGTGTGCCAGGTGCGCGCCACCGAGTAGGGCAGCACGCGCGCGAGCGGGAACCCGTAGAAGCCCGAGCCCTCGACGGCGTAGTGCGCGGTCACGGCTCCGAGCGCGATCTGCACGACGAGGAGCGCCGCCGCGACCCAGAAGTACTTCACGGTGGCGCGCTGGCTCGGGGTCGGGGCGAGGCCGAACAGCGGATCGCGCGGCGGGTGGGCCTCGATCGGGTCGGGCTCGGCGCGCCCGCCCTGGTACCAGGCGAGCGCGCCGATGCCGGCGAGGAGGAGCACGAACGACACGACGCTCCAGACGACGGCGCCGCCCGTCGGCCGGTTTCCGACGAGCGGCTCGTGCGGCCAGTTCTGCGTGTAGGTGACGCTCTCGCCTGGGCGGTAGGTCACGGCCGCCCAGCTCGTCCACCAGAAGAACGCGGCGAGGTCGCGCAGCTGCGCCGGATCGGCGAGCGCGCCCGCGGGGATCGCGTAGGCGTCGCGACCGTTCGTGAACACGTCGGCGTAATGGGCGGCGTTCGACTCGAACGCCGCGACGCGCTCGGGGCCGACGACGATCGCGCCGGTCGCGGGATCGTAGGTGTTGTCGTGGAGCGCGGCGGAGAGCCGCTCGCGCAGGGCCGCCTGCCGCTCGGGCGGGAGCGCCGCGTAGCTCCCGACCCCCTCCGCGTGCGCCCAGCGATCGAGGATGGAGAGCGCCTCCCGGTGGAGCCAGTCGGCCGTCCAGTCCGGCGCGACGTAGGCGCCGTGCCCCCAGATCGAGCCGACCTCCTGCCCCCCGATCGACTGCCAGGCGTTCTGGCCGCGCAGGATCGCCTCCCCGTCGAAGACGGGCCGGCCGTCCGCCATCACCACCTGGGATGGCACGGGTGGGGCGCCCTCGCCGATCCGGGGCCCGAGGCCGCCGAGGATCGCGAAGGAGGCGGCGACTACGATGACGAGCGCGATCCAGTGACGCCGGTAGGTCATGGGGTCTCCCGGGGGAAGGTGCGGCCCCCGGGCTCGGCGCGCGCCCGCCCCGCGCCCGAAACGGTAGAATCGGTCCGCCTCCCCCGACTAGGAGAACCCCCGTGCGCGTCGGCCGGTACGACATCGCGAGCGTCATCGACGCGTGGTTCGCCCTCGACGGCGGCGCCATGTTCGGTGTCGTCCCGCGGCCGCGGTGGGAGAAGGAGATCGTCCCCGACGCGCAGAACCGGATCCGGCTCGCCTGCCGCTGCCTCGTCGCCGTGGACCGGGACGCCGGAAGGGTGATCCTCGTGGACGACGGGATCGGCGACCGCTGGGACGCGAGGCGAGCGGACCATCTCGCCATCGACCGCTCGACCGGGGGCCTCGACGCGGGGCTCGCGCGGCTCGGCCTGTCGCGCATGGCCGTCACCGACGTCGTCCTCACCCACCTCCAGTCGGACCACGCCGGCGGCACCGTGCGCGGCGCGCCCGGCGGCGGGCTCGAGCTCGCGTTTCCGCGCGCGACGCACCACGTGCAGCGGCGCGCGTGGCAGTTCGCCCATGCGCCGTCGGAGCGCGACGCCGGCGCCTTCCGCCTGGAGGATTTCGAGCTGCTGCAGCACTCGAACCTCCTCCACCTCGTCGAGGGCGACGCCCGTCCGTTCCCGGACGTCGAGATCATCGCGTCGGAGGGGCACACGGCGGGCCAGCAGCTGCCGCGCTTCCACGGCGACGGGACCCACGTCACCTTCTGCGCCGACGTCATCCCGACCCACGCGCACCTGCGGCCGAGCTGGGTGACCGCGTACGACCTCCTGCCGGTCACGACGCTCGAGGAGAAGAAGGTGCTCCTCGCCGAGGCGCTCGAGGACGACGGCGTGCTCGTCTTCGAGCACGACCCCGTGATGGCGGCGTGCCGGCTCCGCGAGGACGACGAAGGGCGCCCGGTGTTCCGCGAGGCGGTCGAGATCTGAGGTCCGGGGCGACTCCGGGCTGGCGCCCGGGGCCGCGCCGTCGTACGGAAGGCGATGCTCGAGCCCAAGGTCAAGATCAGCCGCCGCGGCACGGAGCGGCTCCAGGGGGGTCACCTCTGGATCTACCGCACCGACGTGGAGCAGGCCCCGCCGGCGCTCCAGGCGGGCGACGTCGTCGCGCTCGTCGACGGGCGCGGACGTTTCCTCGCGAAGGCGTTCTGGTCGGCCAAGTCGAAGATCGCTCTCCGCGTCGTGACGCGCGACGAGGAGCCGGTGGACGAGGCGTTCTTCGCGGAGCGGCTCTCGACGGCGATCGGACTGCGCGAGCAGGCGTTCGGCGCCGAGCGCTTCCTCCGGCTCGTGCACGGCGAGGCGGACCTCCTCCCCGGCGTCGTCGTCGACCGGTACGGCGACGCTGCGGTGCTGCAGACGCTCATCCCCGCGACCGACCGGCGGAAGGCGTTCCTCGCCGACCTCGTCGCGAACGCGCTCTCGCTGCGGACCGTCGTCGAGCGGAACGACGTCCGCGTCCGCGAGCTCGAGGGGCTCGCGCAGACGAAGGGGATCCTGCGCGGCGCCGACCCCGGGCCCGTCGAGTATCGAGAGGGGGACGTCCGGATGCGGGTCGATCTCCTCGCGGGCCAGAAGACCGGCACCTTCCTCGACCAGCGCGAGAACCACTTGCGGGCGGGCGAGTACGCGCGCGGCCGCTGCCTCGACTGCTTCAGCTACACGGGCGGTTTCGCCCTCCACCTCGCGCGGCGCGCCGCGCAGGTGACCGCGGTCGAGATGCAGGCGGGCGCCGCGGCGCTCCTGCGCGAGAACGCGGCCCTGAACCGCGCCGAGAACCTGGAGGTCGTCGAGGCGAACGCGTTCGACTACCTGCGCGACCGCTCGGAGGAGGAGCCGGCGTTCGATCTCGTGGTCCTCGATCCGCCCGCGTTCGCGAAGAACAAGGACGCGCTCCCCGCTGCGAAGCGGGGGTACAAGGAGGTGAACCTCCGCGCGATCCAGGTGCTCCGGCCGGGCGGGGTGCTCGTCACCTCCTCGTGCAGCTACCACCTCTCCGAGGAGGCGCTCGAGGCCCTGGTGCTCGACGCGGCGAACGACGCGGGGCGGCGCGTCCAGCTCCTCGAGCGGCGCGGGGCCGGGCGGGACCACCCCTCCCTGCTCGGCGTGCCCGAGACCCGCTACCTCAAGTGCCTGTTCCTCCGGGTGCTCTAGCGCCTGCGAGGAGCCCGCCCTTGGGGACTGTCCCATTGGAGCGTGCCCGCGGTACGATGCCCGGGCGTGTGGCCGGGGGGCGCGCGCTTCACCGACCGCACCGTCGGTGGGGCGGCGCCCCATCGCACTAGAAGGAGGCGCGTTGGCCGGAAGGGCGCAGAAGCCCGGTGAGCCTCTGGCCGCCCTCGCGGGGAGCCCGCTCCTCGCGCGTCTGGACGACGCGGAGCGCGCCCGGCTCGTGGCGTGTCTCGAGCTCCGCGAGTACCCCGCGAGCACGCGCGTCCACGGCGACGGTGACGCGGGGAAGCACCTGTACCTCGTGCTCTCGGGCACCGCGACGCTCCGGCGCGCGGCGCTCGCGCTGCTACGGCTCGGACCGGGCGAGTCCTTCGGTGAGCTCGCCCCGCTCGGCGGTCGCCACCGCGGCGAGACGGTGTCCTCCGACGGGCCGCTCGCGGTCGCCCGGCTCTCGGTGGAGCGCTGGGCCGATCTCGAGCGCGACGAGCCCCGGATAGCGGCGAAGGTCGCGGCCGGCGTCGCCGCGGCGCTCGCGGACGAGCTCGCCGAGCTCACGGGAGACGTCGGGTTGCTCCTGCGCGGCCGCTCGCTCCCGCGGGTGCAGGAGGTCGCCGTCCGGATCGCCGGCGAGGAGCGGCGGGTCCGGACCGGGACGCGGCTGCAGGACCTGCTCCCGGCCGAGGTGGACGGCTCGGTCGTCGTCGCGGGGCTCCTCGGGCAGAAGCCGGTGTCCCTCTCGACGCCGATCGTGACGGAGGCGGAGATCGCGCCGCTCACTGCGAGTCACTGGGAGGGCCGTCAGATCTATGCCCACTCGCTCGGGCTCCTGCTCCTCGAGGCGGCGCACCAGATCGCGCCGGGGCTGCGCGTGCGGATGGGCGCCTCGCGCGGCACGCACCAGATCGTGGACGTGCTCGGCGACGACGCGTCGGACCGCACCGCGCTCGCCGAGCGGATCGCGGACACGATGAAGAAGCTCGCGGCGCTCGACGTGCCGATCCGGCTCGAGTTCTGGGCCACGGACGAGGCGCAGAAGTGGTTCCGCGACCGCGGCTGGGACGACGCCTTCCGGCTGCTGCGCATCCGGCGGCAGGCGACGGTCCGGCTCGTCTCGTGCGGCGAGGTGTACGCGCTGTCGATGGGACCGCTCTTGCCGTCGACGGGGCGGCTGCAGGGGTTCCGGCTCGTACCGCACGAGGAGGGGCTCGCGCTCGAGCTCGGGAAGGTCGACCCGAGAAACGGGAGCGGGAACGGCCACGGCGCGGCGCCCGCCCCCGCGTCGCCGCGGCGGGGCGGCGACATGCCCGCGGAGCACCAGCGCTGGCTCGCGGCGATGGGCGTGACGAGCGTCGGCGCGTTCAACGAGCTCTGCATCTCGGGGCAGGTGTCGCAGCTCATCCGCGTCGCGGAGGGGTTCCACGAGAAGCGGATCGGCCAGATCGCCGATCTCGTCGCCGCGGAGCGCGACCGAATCCGGATCATCTCCATCGCGGGCCCGTCGTCCTCGGGCAAGACCACCTTCATCAAGCGCCTCACCGTCCAGCTCCAGATCGACGGCGTGAACCCGGTCGGGATCTCGCTTGACGACTACTACGTCGATCGCGAGAAGACGCCGCGCGCGAAGAGCGGCGAGTGGGACTTCGAGGCGCTCGAGGCGCTCGACCTGCCGCTCCTGCAGGAGCACGTGCGGCGCCTGCTCGCCGGCGAGGCCGTGAAGACGCCGCACTACGACTTCCTCACCGGCACGAGCCACCCGGGCGGCGGCCCGACGGTCCAGCTCCATCCCGGCGACGTCCTCATGCTCGAGGGGATCCACGGGCTCAACCCGGGGCTCCTCGGCGCGATCCCGAAGCGGGGCGAGCTCTACCGGATCTTCATTCACCCGGCGACGGCGCTCCCCTTCGACCGGCTGACGCGCGTCTCCGCGACGGACCTCCGCCTCCTGCGCCGCATCGTTCGCGATCGCCACCAGCGCGGCTACGGGGCCGCGGAGAACATCGTGCGGTGGCCGTCGGTCCAGGCCGGCGAGCGCGAGCACATCTATCCCTACCAGGGCGAGGCCGACGCGGTGTTCGACGCCGCCCTCATCTATGAGCCGGCGGTGCTGAAGGTGTACGCCGAGCGTTATCTCCTGGAGGTGCCGCAGGACCACCCCGCCTACCCGACCGCGCACCGGCTGCGCTACCTCGTCGACCGCTTCGTGTCGATCTACCCCGACCACGTCCCGCCCACCTCGCTCATCCGCGAGTTCATCGGCGGCAGTGGGTTCGAGTACTAGGGAGCGACGCACCGTGCACGACCGCGACCTCGCGCAGATCGTCATCGAGACCGTCGGGGCCCTCGTGCTCGTCCTCAATCGCGAGGGGCGCATCGAGCGCTGGAACGCCGCGTGCGAGGCGGCGACCGGGTACGACCGCGACGAGGTGCTCGGGCGGCCGTTCTGGTTCTTCGTCCCGCCTGCCGATCGCCCGGGGGCGGAGGCGGAATTCTCGCGCCTCGTCGCGCGCGACTTCCCGAACCGCTACGAGAACCAGTGGGTCGCGAAGGACGGCTCCCTCCGCCGCATCGCGTGGTCGAACACCGCGCTCCTCGACGAGTCCGGCGCGGTGCGGATCGTCATTGCGACGGGGATCGACATCACCGACCGGACGCGCGCAGAGGAGGCGCTCCGGCGCCAGGCGAAGCGCCTCGAGGCGCTCTCGGAGGCCTCGCGCGTGTTCGCGTCGGGGCTCGACTACAAGACGACGCTCGACACCGTCGCGCGCCGGCTCTCCGAGCTCATCGGGGACGGCGCGCTCATCCGCGTCGTCTCGCCGGACGCCGGCTGGCTCGTGCCCGTCGCGGTCTACCACCCGATCCCGGAGCGCGCGGCGCTCCGGCGGCGCGTCATCCAGACGGCGCCGCAGCGGACCTCGGAGGGGATGACGGCGCGGGTCCTCCAGGGGCGCTGCACGCTGCGGATCCCCGAGCTCACGCTCGAGATGGTTCACGAGCAGATGAAGTCGGAGTACTGGCCTTACCTCGAGGGCGTGTCGAGCCTCATGATGGCGCCGCTCGAGCACCGCCGGCACGTCTTCGGCCACATCACGCTCATGCGCGACGTGGGCGGCCCGCCCTACACCGAGGAAGACGAGGCGCTCCTCGAGGACCTCGCCCACCGCGCAGCCCAGGCGATCGAGAACGCCCGACTGTACGGTGAGGCGCAGGCCGCCGTGGCGGTGCGCGACGAGTTCCTCTCCATCGCGTCACACGAGCTCCGCACGCCGCTCACCGCGCTCCGCCTCGCGCTCGAGAACATGCGGCGCGTCTCGACGCGCGAGGCGATCGAGCGGCTCCCGCAGCAGTATGTGGAGCGCGTGCTCGCGACGGCGGAGCGGCAGGGTCAGCGGCTCGAGAAGCTCGTGTCCGCCCTGCTCGACGTCTCACGCATCCACATGGGTCGGCTGGAGCTCGACGTAGAGGACGTGGAGCTCGGCGCGACGGTGCAGGAGTCGTTCGGCGCGATCGAGGACGAGGCGGCGCAGTCCGGCTCGGAGATCCAGGTCCGCGGCGAGCCGGTCCGCGGCTACTGGGACCGGCTCCGCATCTCCCAGGTGGTGACGAACCTCCTCTCGAACGCGGTGAAGTACGGCGGCGGCAAGCCGGTGGAGGTCGAGTTCGGACCTCGCGGCGACCACGCCGTGCTCACCGTGCGCGACCACGGCATCGGGATCGACCCGAGCGATCAGCCCCAGATCTTCGAGCGGTTCGAGCGCGCGGTGTCGTCTCGCAACTACGGCGGACTCGGGCTCGGGCTCTACATCGTGAAGCGGATCGTCGAGGCGCACGGCGGCACGATCCGGGTCGAGTCGGTGGCCGGCGAGGGGGCCGCCTTCATCGTCGAGCTGCCGCAGCGCCCGGTCGTCGCGGTGCGCCGGCTCGAGGAGCCGGAGCGAACGTCGCAGTACTGACGAGCGCCGGCGCGATCGCGCCCCGACCGCGACCCCGACCCCGACCGCGACCCCGACCCCGACCGCGACCTCAGGTCCGGCAACCGCCGCGGGCGCGCCTCACTTGCAGACGATGCTGACGATCCCGCCCTTGTTCTGGCTGGTGCACGTCGTCCCACCGCAGCACGGCAGCCCCTCCTCCCACCAGGCACACCCCGATCCCGCCGGCCTGCAGCAGACCGCCTGGACCGCGTCGCACTGCTGGCTCGCGTCGCAGCAGTCCGCCGCCGTAGTACACGACGAATGCTCGAGCGCGCAGCACGCGAAGTCGTTCCCGCCGAGCCAGTGGCACTGGTCGCCGGCGCAGCAGTCCTGCGGCGCGCCGCAGTGGACGCCGGGCCCGCCGCAGGCGCACGACCCCGTTCCGTCGCAGGTCCCGGTACAGCACTCGATGTTGCCGCCGCACGCCGCCCCCGGGTGCGAGCAGCAGACGCCGAGGTCGCAGTCCGCGCCCGTCGTGCAGTACGGCGAGTAGCTGCACGCCTCGCCCGGCGGGATGGCGCACCGCGCGGTCGTGCTGTCGCAGACGAGCGGGTCGGGGCACGGAATCTGCGCCGAGCAGGCCTGGTCGATCCAGGCGGAGCAGACCGTCGGCGCGCCCGGCGTCCCGTCGCGCGGCAGGCAGACGCTGCCCGAGCTGTGGAAGCGGCAGTCCGTGTCCGCCCCGCAGTCCGATCCGGGGTTCGGTAGGCAGACGCCGTTCGGCCAGGGCCCGCCGCCGCTGCCGTAGCACTGGAATCCATCGCAGCAGGTGGACGCCTGGTCGAGCCGGCACGCCGCGAGCGGCCCGCCGCAGCAATGGGCGGAGCCGCCCGTCCCGTTCTGGTAGAGGCCGCACCGGCCGTTGCAGCACTCCTCCGCCGCCGCGCACGCCGACGCCGTCGGCTTGCAGCAGCGCCCCGCGTCGCAGAGGTTCCCGCCGCAGCACTCCTGCGTCCGGTAGCAGGTCGTCGCGAGGAGGGGCATGCACGCGCCGCACGCCTGCGAGCCGTCCGCAGGACCGCGGCAGACCGACCCGCCACAGCAGGTCGCGCCCGAGCCCGCGCAGCTCGTGCCGGAGTCCTGGCAGCAAGTGCCGGGCGTCGCCGTCACGCCCGTGCAGTTCCCGAGCCTGCAGTCCGCGTCGGCGAGGCAGCGGCCGCCGTCGCCGACGTCCTGAGGGTGGCACACGCCGTCGAGACCGCAGACGTGACCGCCGCAGCAGTCCGCGGTCGAGCCGCAGGTCTCGCCGATCCCGCCGCAGGTGCACGAGCCGCCCTGGCAGCGGAGGTGAGCGCAGCACTCGGCGTTGTTCGAGCACGGCTGGGCCTGCGTGCTGCACGTCCCGGTGAGGCACTTGGTCCCGCGGCAGTCGAGTCCCGAGCAGCAGTCGTTGTCCACCGTGCAGCTCGCGTCGACGCCCGCGCAGATCCAGCAGATCCGCCCCGTCACGGTCCCGCCGGTGCACCCGAGGTCCGCGCAGCACTGGGCGCTCGAGGAGCACGAGCCGTACATGTCGGCGCACGGCTCGATGCAGGTGCTCGCGGGGCCGCACAGGTTGCTGCAGCAAGCCGCGGAGGAGCTGCAGCCCTCGCCGGCGAGCTTGCACGCCGGCGGCCCGACGCCCACGGGGTCGGCGCCTCCGCCGCAGCGGGTGAGCGCGACGAGGAGCACGAAGACAATGGCGGAGAGGAAGCGCGGCGCGATCCGGTGCGTCATCGTGCGGGCGAGGATCGACGAGCGGTGAAGCAAGCGCAAGAAGATGCGCGCACCGCGAGGACGACATCGCCTTACCTGCGAAGGCCCGCCCTGACGACCTCGACCCCGACCCCGACCGCGACCGCGAATATTTGAACCCTTCCGCGCCGGTCGCCGTCGTCGCCGGCTCCGCAGGAGCAGCGCCCGACTTCGCCGGTCACGGCTCCTGCAAACGAGCGTCTTGCTCGCGCGACGACGGCTCTGCCTCGGGGACCTGGCGTTTGCCATCGCGGTCTCCTTCGAGGGCCGAAAGGAGACCGCGATGGCAAACTTCACGTCCAACCGATTCCCGTTCCAGGAGCTCGACGTCTACCGCGCAGCCCGCGAGGTCGCGGCGCTCGTGCACCGCGCCTCAATCTCCGACCGGAGCTTCGAGATCAGGCGACGCGTGCGTCCAAGTCTGCATTCTTGAACTTGTGCGAGGGGCTGCCGGATGACCGCGCCGCCATGCGCCGCAAGTACTTCGCGCAGGCGGACGGCTCCCTTCACGAGACCGCAGGCGCGGTGGATCTGGCCGCGGCGATCGGGGCCATCCCGCAGCCGCGCGCGGACGAGATCCTCGCCGTCGCGGCGCGCTTCCGCGCGATGCTCCGCGGCCTCATGCGGCTCAGCGGCAGAGCCGCGTGAGCATCGCGACGAGCCGGTCGGCGACCCGCGCGACCTCGCGCGCGGGGCCGGCCGGCGCGTCGCCGCAGAGCGCGGCGATCTCGACCGCCGCGACGGACTCGACCGCCTCGGCGCGCGCGATGGCGAAGGCGCGCGCCTTGTCCGCGCGCGTGACGCGACCAGCGCCCTCGGCGCAGTTGAGGCACGTGGACTTGGCGGAGCGGACCGCCTCGTCGCGAAGCTTCGCGTCGCGGATAGAGCAGCGGAGCACGGCGAGCAGGAGCTCCCGCGCGACGCCGTACGCGATGAGCTTGTGGTGGGGAAGAACGGGATAAGCGTGGTTGTCGTCCATGGTGCGGCTCCTTTCACTCGCAGGAAGGAGCCGCACCATGGACGACCACGGATCCCGACCCAGCAGCACCGCGCTCGCTCGCGGCGCGCTCTCACGCGGCAGCAAGCGCAGTGACGCCGCAGGCGGCACGAGCTTGCACGTGACCGACAGCGCCGCGAGCCGCGCAGGTGCCCTTCGACTTCGCCTCCCTGCGGCGAGGCTACGCTCAGGGTGCGCGGAGGTCGGAGTCGCGGTCGTGGTTCGTG
>DASWEI010000157.1:0-2988 GCA_036394835.1 Anaeromyxobacter sp.
GCTCTCGGCGCGGGCGAGCGCGTCCGACGCGATGTCGCTGCGCTGACGCACGAACTCGTCGCGCTTCATCCTGATCAAGGCATGGACCGGGACGAGGAGCGCCCCGGTGCCCAGCACGCTCACCGCCGCGAGGACCGCGAAGACAGAGGCTGGCAGCTCGGGCCCGGTGAGCGCCCGCGGCAAGACCGCGAGCACGCCCACCGCGACCGCGGTCGCGGCGAGGAGCATGCGCGTTTGGCGCCGGTCGCCGACCACCGCCGAGGCGGCGGTGTAGGCTCCGATCAACGTGATGAGCAACGGGCTCCGGACCCCGCCCGTGACGGCGACCATCAGGACGGTCGCGAGGAAGTGCGGCGCCTGGTGCAGGACGACGTGCGACGCGATCTGATCGAAGTCGGCGTTGACGCACTGCCTTCTCTGCACCCGGCGGCGTCGGGCGAGGGAGCCCACCTGCAGGACCACACCGGCGAGCGCCACGAGGGCGATCCGCCGGGCCGGGTAGCCCGTCGCGACCAGCGTTGCGGCGACGGCGAGGTAGAACGCGACCGGGTACAGGTCTCCGCCGCCCGGCCGGCGGAGCGCCCGCCTGACGCGCGCCGCGACCTCGGCCGACCGAGGGGCGCCGTCATCATCCTGCGCGGGGGTGCACGGGAACATGCTCGGACCCTTCGCAAGTTCCGGACCGGACGTGAGGACTCTCTCCATCCCCAATGCTTAACGACGGGACCGCGCGGACTCGACTCCGGAACGTGCTCAACCGGGCATCCACGCTCGCGCAGATCGCTCAAGGGCTGAGCAGCGATCGACTGGTTCGCGCCGGCTCCGATCGCTATGGGACGTCTTCGACGCGCCCCGGCGCGTGTGCGAGCACTTGCGGGTGAGGGCATGACGGTGGACGCTGTCGACCAGAGCTGCAGCAGGTTCGTTGCGCGATTGTCGCTCCTCTCCAAGGTGGGTGCTCTCGCCGGTACCCTGGATTACGAGCAGGTACTCTCGGCGGTCGCCCGACTGTCCATTCCCGAGCTGGCGGACTGGTGCGTCGTGGACCTCGTCGAGGAGGGCGAGGCCCGCCGGATGGAGGTCGCTCACCGGGACCCTTCCAGGGCTCCGCTCGCGGCAGCGCTGCGTGGCTTCCCGCTCGATCACGCCGCCCGCCGCCGCTTGCCGGTCGCGCAGGCGGTCCAGTCGAGACGGCCGGTGCTCATCCCCGATTACACCGAGGCGATGCTGCAGGAGCAGACGGAGGGCGAGTACCTCGAGCTCGCACGGCAGCTCCGGGTCTGCTCGATGCTCGTCGTGCCGGTCACCCTGCCGAGCTCGCTCGCGACGATGGCGTTCATGATGACGCCCGAGTCGGGACGGAGATACGGGCAGGAGGACGTCGCGGTCGCGGAGGAGCTGGTGAGGCGGGCGGCGCAGATCGTCGAGAACGCGCGCGTGCACCGGCAGCTGAAGGAGACGGAGGAGCGCTTCCGCGTCGCCCTGGCGCACTCCAGCATCACGCTGTTCGAGCAGGACACCGAGGCGCGTTACCGCTGGGTCTACAACCCACCGCTCGGTTACCGAACGGACGAGTTGCTCGGGAAGATCAACGACGACCTGCTCACGCCCGAGGAGGCGGACCGGGTGAACGCGCTGGACCGTGCCGTCCTCGACCGCGGCGAGCGCGTCCACGAGGAGGTCCAGATCTCCGCGCCGGGAGGGGAGACCCGCCACCTCCTGGTCTCGCAAGAGCCGCTGCGCGACGCGGCGGGGGCGATCGTTGGCCTCACCGGAGCCGCCACGGACATCACCGAGCAGAAGCGAGCACAGGAGCAGCTCGCACGGGCGCTCGTCTTCCGCGAACAGGTGATGGCGGTCCTCGGCCATGACCTCCGGAACCCACTCGCCGCCGTGCGCGCGCTGGCCTCGCTCCTCCTGCGGCGGGAGGACGTCCCGGAGAGCGCGCGCGAGAGCCTCGCGGAGATCGGGCGCGCCGGCCAGCGCATGCTCGAGATGATCGGGACGCTCCTCGACTTCACCGACAGTCGTTTCAAGGGGAGCCTGCCGATCTCGCCTGTTGCGACGGACCTCCACGAGGTATGTCGCGCCGTGGTTCACGAGCTGCTCGCGGCGGCGCCGGGCCGTACGATCGCGCTCGAGCTGGAAGCCGACGGACGGGGGATCTGGGACCCGGCGCGGATTGGACAGGCCGTGTCGAACCTGGTCGCGAACGCGCTCGAGCACGGCGCGAAGGACGGCTCGGTCCGGGTCTCGGTCGGGGGCGACGAGGAAGAAGCCGTGCTCGAGGTGGAGAACGATGGGCCCCCGATCGCGCCGGAGCTGAGGGCGGTGATGTTCGAGCCCTTCTCCCGGGGATCCGCGCTCCGGGATGCTTCCCACGCGCGGGGACTCGGACTTGGCCTCTACATCGTGAGCGAGATCGTGAGCGCCCACGACGGCTCGATCGCCGTCGAGTCGACGGCCGAACGGGGGACCACGTTCACCGTCCGCTTGCCACGCATGAGCGCACGCCTCGCCGACGCGCATGGCATGAAGTGGGACGGGGGCGTCGAGGCGAGTCCGTGATGCCGCACGCGGTCGATCTGCGGAGCGCGGGGAAGCGAGGCCGCAGGCCGAGCGAAGTCGAAGGGCGAACGCGGACGGACTCGCGACGAACCGTGCGCGGTGCGCCCCGTGGCGGGGCGATCGTGAAGCGCGCGCGCACCGTCCCGCGGCCCTGCGACCGCCGTTCAGGCCCCGGGGCCGCCGAGCAGCCAGCGAACTGCGTCGGCCGCGGAGTAGCGGGTGCGGCCGTTCAGGAACTCCGACAGCTTCGCGACGTCGTCCCCGCTCGTGATGAGCGGAGGCTCCACTGCGTCGTCCTCGCGCCGCTGTCCGAGCCCGATCGTGGAGAGCAGCCCGTTGCAGAGGCACTTGCGGCCGGGGGTCTCTTCCGGAGCGCCGCCCTTGGCCACGAACTGGTCCTCGGGCTCGCTCGCGCAGCGG
>DASWEI010000158.1:0-30192 GCA_036394835.1 Anaeromyxobacter sp.
CAGGCGAGCGCGAGCGAGAGGAGGACGGCATGCACGCCACGGGTGGAGGCCATCGGCCCTTTTCGGGGGCGCGGTGGAACGGAGGCGCCTCGGCTCACCTACCGTGCCGGATCCGAGCGCGCAAGACCTCCTGGCCCTCCAGCGTTCGCGGTCGACTAGAGCGAGCGAAGGAAGTCGAGCAGGTACTGCTTGTCCACGTCGGCCAGCGCCTCGTAGTTCGCCACGACCGCGTTCGCCTCGCTGCCTGGGCTCGCGTGCGCGTCGATCACACCGAGGAGGTCGGTGGTCCGCCCGTCGTGCAGGAAGAACATGCGCTGCCCGAGCCCCCACAGCGGAGCGGTGCGGAACTCGTCCGGGCCGGCTAGGCCCATCGGGATGCCGTCCTCGAGGCCGCTGCCCATGTGGTGGACGAGCAGGTCCGAGTAGAGCGCCGCGGTCTGCTTGCTCAACGCGGCGACCGACCGCGGCCCGGTCTTCAGGGAAGGCGTGTGGCAGAGGGCGCACCCGATCGCATCGAACCTCGCGCGGCCGGCGGCGATGGAGGCCGTCTCCGGCGCGGGCGCCGGAGGCGCGAGCAGGCGCATGAAGAACGCCTGGCGCTCGATGTTGCTCAGGACGTTCGTCTTCGCGACGGCGCCCGGCGTCGTGACGTCCTCGGGGAGCGCGTTGAAGTGGCAGGCGGGATCCGGGTCGCGCTCGTCGCCGAACAGCTCGTTCGTGACGCCCTGCTCCACGTTGTACGCCTCACCCGCGAAGAGCAGGAGCCCCTTCACCTGGGCCTTCCAGCCGAAGCGGGTGATGGTCCCGTCGTTCGGGTTGCGGTTCTCGCGGCCGCCGATCCCGAGGGCTGCCTTCTCGGCCGCTCGCGCGAGCTTGTTCGCGAGGATCACGTCGTCTGGGATCGCCTCGATGAGCCCGGCGCCGAACACGGGGGTCGGGGTGCGGAAGATGAGGTTCGGGTTGCCGGGGGCCCCGAAATCGGGCTGAGAGATGTGGCAGCCCACCGCGTCGATCCGCCCGGTGATGGTGTACAGGTCCGAGACGCCGCCGTCGGGCGTCCCGTCCGGCTTCAGCTTGAACCGGCCCTCGCGCACGGGACCGTTCACCGTGATGAACCAGGGCACGGTGTTCGTGGCCCCGGCGAGCGTCGCGAGCGCGACCTGCGGGTTGACGGCGGGAGACGTGCCGCCCACGGTGGGTTGCGCGTGGCACGAGGCGCAGCTGTTCCCGTTGAACCTCGGGCCAAGGCCCGGCTCGGTGTTCGGGACGAACTGCTCGCCCAGCACCGATTGCTGCTCCGTAAACTCGTCGAACCCCGCAGCGAAGAACTTCGACTCCAGAGGGGTGATGCCGGGCAGCGATCCGCCGACGCCGGATGGCCCGGGCCGGACTCCGGGATCGCTCGCCGCGAAGGCCCCCGCGAGCGGCGCGAACGCGAACGCGAACGCGAGCATGCGGTATTGCCGCCACATGCCGAGCGAGGCTCGCTGGGTCGTCACAGCTCGTGTCATCGAGGCTCCCTGCGTCTTGCGAACTATGGGCTCGCGAAGAATTGATCTCGCCCTCGCGCTGCGGCAGCACCCTGCGGTGCCGCCAGGAAGGGGGCCTCGCGACACGGCGCGAACCTCCGGGACGACCCGGCGGAACCGGTGCCGCGAAAAGAAATCCTGGCACCGCACGCGGGCCCCCCACACGTTCAGGCCATGATCGATCCGAGCACCGCAGGCCTCGCGTCGCTGACGATCCGGGGGGTAAAGACGGTCGCCGTCGAGGCGCCGATGACGTATCCCCTCGGCACGAGCGCGGGGATCGTCGACAGGGCCCCGCTCCTCCTCGTCGATCTCGAGACCGAGGAGGGGATCACCGGAAGGACGTACCTGTTCTGCTACCGGCGGAGCGTTCCGCGCGCGATCGACGCGGTGCTGCAGGACGCGGTCTCCGTGGTCCGGGGCGAGCCCGTCGCGCCGCTCGACATCGGTGGCAAGCTCGCCCGGCGATTCGCCCTCGTCGGGGTGGCGAGTCTGGTCCGCATGGCGCTCTCCGCGCTCGACGCGGCGCTGTGGGACGCGCTCGCCGTAGCAGCAGGTTTGCCGCTCGTGACATTGCTCGGCGCGAGGCCGAGGCCGATCCCCGCGTACAACTCGAGCGGGCTCGGGCTCATGTCACCCGAGGCTGCCGCCGACGAGGCCGAGAAGCTGCTCGCCGGAGGCTTCCGCTCGGTGAAGCTGCGGCTCGGCCATCCCACCCTCGCGCAGGACCTCGCAGTGACGCGCGCGGTCCGCAAGCGGCTGCCTGACGCGATCGAGCTGCCGGTCGACTACAACCAGGCGCTCACCGTCGCGGAGGCCATCCGCCGCGGGCGCGCGCTCGAGGCGGAAGGGATTGCCTGGCTCGAGGAGCCGATCCGCCATGACGACTACGCGGGCAATGCGGCCGTAGCGAGGGCGCTCGCCGTTCCCGTGCAGATCGGCGAGAACTTCAACGGGCCCGAGGCGATGCTCGAGGCGCTCGGAGCGGGGGCGTGTGACCACGTGATGCCCGACGCGGCCCGCATCGGCGGCGTGAGCGGCTGGATCCAGGCGGCGGGCATCGCCGCAGCGCACCGGATCGAGATGTCGTCGCACCTCCTGCCGGAGCTCAGCGCGCACCTCCTCGCCGCGACGCCGACGTGCCATTACCTGGAGTACGTCGATTGGGCCAATGCGATCCTCGAGGAGCCTCTCCGGATCCAGGACGGCTGCGCTTGCATCCCGGATCGTCCCGGCATCGGGCTCGCGTGGAGGGCGGAGGCGGTGAAGGCCCTCTCGCTCGATCGGTGACCGTCGGCGCGCGCAGAGACCGCGGGCTCCGACGGATGCGGGTCGTCACCTCACCCCGATGCCCTTGAAGAACGTGTAGCAGAACACGCCGTCCGCCTCGGCCGCGCGCCGCAGCCCCGCGATCCCGCGCGCCCACGCCTCCGCGTCAACGAGCCCCGCCGCGAGCGCCTGCTCGCGCACGCCCTCGACCATGGCGGTGAAGGTGTTCCTCGTGAAGCCCTCGACCCACTCCGGGCGGCTCGAGTCGACGTACACCATCCGCGGCGAGATCGTGACGTCGCGGAGCCCCGCGGCCCCGAGCAGCGGGAAGAGCTTCCGGCCGATGAGCGCGTCTCCGCCGCCGCCGGCCTGGAGCGCGACGAGGCAGTCGATCGCCCGGCGCGCGTCCGGGTCGTCGGGGTTGAAGAACGTCGAGCCGTGATCGCCCTCGATGACGGTGAGCGTCCCCCCCGGCCGGAGGCGCGACACGAGGCTCGCGAGCGCCTCGCGCGGCCGCGACAGGTGCTCGAGGACGAAGCACACGAACACGTGGTCGAAGCTCGCCTCCGCGAACGGCAGCCTGAAGATGTCCGCCTGCCGGAACGCGACGTTCTCGATCGACGCGGCCCGCGCCCGAGCCTGCGCGGCGTCGAGCGACTCCGCGGAGACGTCGATCGAGGTGAAGCGCGCCTCCGGGCTGTTGCGGGCGAGCGTCACCGTCTGGGCGCCCACGCCGCAGCCCGCCTCGAGCACGCTGCTGCCTCGCGGGTAGCGCGTGTCGGCGTGGAGGAGCTCGGTGAGCGTGGACGCCTGGTCGAGAAGGCGCTCTCGCTCGCGCTCGGAATACCCGTGGACGTAAGGTTCGGGCGTGCGCTCGTCGGGCATGGCGACGACGTATATCAGTCAGCCGCGGGGCTGCGCGCGCCCCCGACTCCGCGGTCGACGGCGGGGCGACCCGCTCAGCGCCGGCGCGACGCGAACGACGCGAGCGCGGCGGCGCCGACGGCGAGCACCGTGTACATGAGCATCAGCCGCCAGTCGTTCGTGTGCATCGCGAGCCAGCCGCAGGTGAACACCGCGAGTGCGCTCGCGACGAAGCCCGCCTGGGCGGCCCAGCGGGGAGAGGGAGGCTTTGCGCGGTCGCGGTCGGAGGTCGGCACGTCGCGAAGATACCCCGCCCGGCAGGCTCACATTGCCGCTGATGTGGGCGCGGGCGCCGGCGCGCCTCTAGGCGCGGACGCCGCCCGGGACGGACGGCTGCGAGCGCCGCGGTCGCTTATATCCGGCTCACCCCGCCGCTCCCGGCGGGGCGAGGATACGATCGTGAATGCCGCCGCCGACCTGCTCGCCGCCGCCCCGCCGTACCCGCGGCGCGTGGTGTGCCTCACGGAGGAGACCACCGAGACGCTCTACCGCATCGGCGCGGCCGATCTCGTGGTGGGCGTTTCCGGCTTCACCGTACGTCCACCCGAGGCGCGAAGGAAGCCGCGGGTGTCCTCGTTCCTCAGCGCCGACGCGGAGGCGATCCTGGCGCTGCGCCCGGACCTCGTCGTCGGCTTCTCCGATCTGCAGGCGGACATCGCGAGGGATCTCGTGCGCCGCGGCGTGCCGGTGCTCGTCACGAACCAGCGCTCCGTCGCGGAGATCCTCCAGGTCGTGCGGCTCGTCGCGGCGGCGGTGGGCCGCGCCGAGGCGGGGGCGGCGCTCGCGGACGACCTCGCGGCCGGCCTCTCCCGGGTCGCCGATGCGGCGTCGTCGCTGCCGCGCCGGCCGCGCGCCTTCTTCGAGGAGTGGCCCGAGCCCCTCATCTCGGGGATCCGCTGGGTCTCGGAGCTCGTCGAGCTGTGCGGCGGGGAGGACGTGTGCGCGGAGAGCCGGTCCTCGCACGCCGCGTCCGGGCGGATCTTCGAGCCGGCCGAGGTCGCGCGGCGCGACCCCGAGGTCGTGATCGCGAGCTGGTGCGGAAAGAAGGCGCGGCGCGAGATCATCGCCGCGCGGCCGGGGTTCGCCGCGACGCGGGCGGTGCGCGACGACCAGCTCTACGAGGTGAAGAGCGCGATCATCCTCCAGCCCGGCCCGGCCGCCCTCACCGACGGCGTCGCGCACCTCGCCGCGATCCTCGGCGCGGTGGCACGAGGGGAGCGCCTTCCGCCGCGCCGGGACGGTGAGCTCCGCGCGGCGGACGCGAGGGTCGGCGGGTGAGCGTCGCGCGCGGTCGCGCAGCGCGTTAGGAGTTGGGTGATGGAGCGCCCCGTCCTCCTCGTCACACATCCCGCGTGCTTTGCGCACGACACGGGGGTAGGTCACCCGGAGTCACGGGATCGGCTGGTCGGGATCCTGGACGCGGTGCGGGCCGATCCGGCGCTCGGACGCGAGGTGCTCTTCCAGACCGAGGGCCAGCCGGTCGAGGCGGGCGATCTCCTGCTCGCGCACGCGCCGGCCCACGTGGCCCTCGTCCGCCAGATGTCCGAGCGCGCGGCGGAGCACGGGACGATCGACTGGATCGACCCGGACACGGCGGTCTCGGGCGCGTCGTTCCTCGCCGCGTCCGCCGCGGCAGGGTGCGCCGTCACAGCCGCCGAGCTCGTGGCGACGGGACACGCGAGCGCAGCGTTCGCGCTCTCCCGCCCTCCGGGGCACCACGCCGGCTATGCGCGCTCCGCCGGCTTCTGCCTGTTCAACAACGTGGTCGTCGCGGCGCGGTGGCTGCAGGCGTTCGGCCTCGCTGGCCAGGTGCTCATCGTCGACTGGGACGTGCACCACGGCGACGGCACGCAGGAGATCCTGTGGGAGGACCCGACGACTCGATACCTCTCGCTCCACCTGTCGCCGCACTATCCCGGGACGGGCGCGGAAGCCGAGCGCGGAGGTGGCCCCGCCGTCGGCGGAGTCCGGAACGTGCCTCTGCCGGCGGGGACGGGTGCGGCGGAGTACCGCCGCCGCTTCTCCGAGGCGCTCGGCGCTTCGCTCGACGGCTTCGCGCCGGACTTCGTCCTCGTGTCCGGCGGTTTCGACTGCCTCGCGGGCGATCCGCTCGGGGGATTCCTACTCGAGCCGGAGGATCTCCACGCGCTCACCCGCGAGCTCGTCGAGCGAACGCGGCCGTCCGCGGGGGGTCGCGTCGTCACCGTGCTCGAGGGCGGATACGTGCCCGGGCGCGTCGGGCAGGGGGCCGTGAACGTCCTCCGCGCGCTCGCCGGGCTTCCGGCGGGAACCGCCCGCGACGCGCACGCGCCGCAGCTCTAGCGCAGCGAGGGGCCCCGTGGAGCCCCTCGCGCACGGGCCGGCACCTTCTTGATGTCCACCGCCATGACGTCTCCTTTCGAGCCCCGTCCGTTCGGAGCCCGCGGGATGGGTAAGACATCTCGTCTCGTGCGAGGTCGCCTCGCCGCAGGCTCGCGTGACCACCGCGTGGGCGAGCGCCGCGCTGCAGGCGAGAGCGCCCTGCGGCGTCGCGCCGCGCGAAGGCCTGGATCGGCACCGCGAGCGTGCCGCTGCGCGCGCAGCGCGCCCCTGACGAAGGGCCATGTGTCCCTCTGCGGGACGAAGACGCCATCCAGGCGGGGCATTCCAGGTGTGTTGCCCCGCTACCGCACCGCACACGAGCTACGAACATTGGCGACCGAGGGATGGCTCGCTTGCTCGCCAGTCGACGTCACGTGACCACCGCCGCGATCGCATTCGCGGCGTTGTGCGGGTCCGCGTCCGCGCCGCCGTCGCACGCGGCCGGCGCGCCGCGCGTCGTCGCGATCACCTCCCACGCGGCCGCTCGCGCCGCGGCGTGGGGCGGCGATCCCGCTCGTGTGTACGAGGAGGTCGAGCGGCGCAGCGCGCGCCTCGCCCCCGCCGATCCGACCCGCCTCGCGCGCGTGATCCTCGAGGAGTCGCTCGCGACGGCGCTCGATCCGCTCCTCGTCCTCGCGGTCATCCGCGTGGAGTCGGCGTTCGATCCGCGCGCCGTCTCGCCGGCGGGCGCGAAGGGCCTCATGCAGCTCATGCCGCCGACGATGCGCGAGCAGGTGCTGCTCTCCCGGCTCGGGGCGGGCGACCCGCTCGACCCGATCACCAACGTGCGCGCCGGCGTCCGCTACCTCGCGCGGCTCATGGGCAAGTTCGAGGACGTCGAGCTCGCGCTCATGGCATACAACGCCGGGCCGAACAGGATCCGCAGGCACCTGCGCGCCGGCGGCGTCCCCGAGCGGTTCCTCGCGTACCCGCGCGCCGTGCTCCGCAACCTCGAGCGGCTCTCGCCGCCGTCCGCGGAGGCGGTGGCGTACCACGCGCCGTCGCGAACGCGTACGACTGCAGCCCACCGGCGCGGCGACGCGATCGCGACGAGGGCGGTCGCCCTCGGGCCGCTCGCCGTCCTCGATCGCGACGCAGGATCGACGGGGCGCGCCGCGGCGCCAGACGCCGTGGTGTCCGCCTCGGCGAGGGCGTCGGCGCTCGCGCTTCCGGAGTCCCCGGCGACGGTGAGCGCGCCCGCGCTCGCGTGGCGCAGCGCGGGACCGATCGCGGGTGGGCCGGCGCGCGGTGCGCTCCCGCCGTCGCCGCCGCCCTGCCTGCTCCTGCGCGCGCGGCACGCGGCCCCCGCGTGATCCGGCCGCTATATCCCGCCCGATGAAGCGCCTGCACCGTCCCGACCTGTTCACCTGGTCCGCCTACGACGAGGCGCAGCAGGTGGACTTCAATGGCTTCCTGTGGAAGCGGCAGGGCGGGAACGTCGTCGTCGATCCCGTGGCGCTCGCCGAGGCCGACCGGAAGCACCTCGACGACCTCGGCGGCGCCGCCTGGATCGTGCTCACGAACTCCGCGCACGTGCGCGCCGCCCGCGAGGTCGCGGACCGGACGGGCGCGAGGCTCCTCGGCCCGTCGGGTGAGCGCCTCGTCTTTCCGATCACGTGCGAACGCTGGCTCTCCGACGGGGAGGAGCCCGTCCCCGGCCTCGTCGTCCGGGAGCTGCACGGCTCGAAGACCGCGGGCGAGCTCGCGCTCGTGCTGGAGGACGCCACCGCGGTGTTCGGCGACCTCGTCCGCGCACACCACGCCGGCGCGCTCATGCTGCTGCGACGCGAGAAGCTCCGCGACCCCGCGCTGGCGGTCGAGTCGCTCCGCCGGTTCCGGGCGCTCCACCCGCGCGTCGAGCACGTGCTCGTCGGCGACGGCTGGTGCGCGTTCCGGAACGGTGGCGTGCTCCTCGACGAGCTGCTCGGCGCGCTCGGCGCCGCGCCGGCCGCCCGCGATCCCTAGCTATCCGCCGCTCGGCGCGGCGGGCTTCCGCGCGAAGTACCAGTCCTTCACTTCGAGGTTCTGCGCCCGCGCCCGCTCCTCGGCGGCGTCGTACGTCACGGGCGCGGGGACGATCACCTCCTGGCCCGGCCTCCAGTTCGCGGGACACGCGACCGCCTCGCGATCCACCGTCTGCAGCGCGTCGCACACGCGGAGGAGCTCGTCGAAGTTCCTGCCGACGTTGAGCGGGTAGTAGACCATCGCGCGCACCGTCAGCTTCGGATCGATGAAGTAGACGCAGCGCACGGTCGCGGTGATGGAGCTCGGCGTGTGGAGCATCCCGTACAGACGCGAGACCTTCTGATCGAGGTCGGCGATCACCGGGAAGCCGATCTTCACCCCGAACTTCTCCTCGATGTTCCGCACCCACGCGATGTGGCTGTACACGGAGTCGACCGAGTTGCCGAGGAGCTTCACGCCGCGCTTCTCGAAGTCCGGGGCGAGCCGCGCGAACTCGACGAACTCCGTCGTGCACACCGGCGTGAAGTCCGCGGGGTGCGAGAAGAGGAGGACCCACTTTCCTCTCCCGTACTCGGACAGCTTCAGCATGCCGTGCGTGGTGTTGGCCTCGAAGTCGGGGGCCGGGCCGTTCAGCTCGATCCGGCTCGCGGCCTCCGGGACCGTGGCCGGGAACTGCGACTGGGATGCGGCGGTCGCCATGGTGGTGCTCCTCTCGCGGCGGGAGCGGCACGTGGAGCCGTGCGGCGCGCGCCGGCAGGTACGGGTCTTCCGTGGTGAGCCTCGGATAACGAGGCCGCCGTCCCCGCGCAGCGGAGGCTGGCGCGTGCCGGCGAGCGCCCCGGCGCACAGAGGCTAGCGGGACGACCGCTTCGTCCCGCGGCGCGCGCCCGCGCGCCCGCCGCCCCGCCGGCGCTTCGCGGCGCCCTTCGCCTGCCGCGAGAGCTCGCGGGCGGACGCCGATGACCGGCGCTCGCGCCGAAGCGCGCCCTCCACAGCCGCGCTCCGGCGCGGCGATGGCGCGCGCGGCTTCCGCTTGCCCTGGCCGACCTCGTACGCGCGGCTGGCGGACTTGCGGGTCCGCTCGCTCGCCTTCCCTCGCGCCGGAGGCTTCAGCGGCACTCCCGCGCGCCTCGCCTTTGAGAGCCCGATGGCGATCGCCTGCTTGGGCGACCGCGCGCCGTGCTTCCCACGGCGAACGTGCTCCATCTCCTCGCGCACGAACTCCCCTGCGGCGGTGCTCGGGCGCTTTCCCTCGGCGAGGTCCTTCTTCGCGCGATCGGTCGTAGTCTTCCAGGGCATGGCGTGCTCCCCCCCTGAAAAGGTAGGGGGCGGTCGGCGGACGGGCAAGCGCTGCGACACGCCCGCCGCACCCGGACGGCGCGGCGGTGTCACCCGGCGCGATGTCGTACACTCGACCGATGTCCGATACCGTCGATTCCGACGCGGTGGAGGCCGCCGCCGCGCTCTTCGACCAGGGGTTCACCTGCGGGCAAGCAGTCCTCGTCCCGTTCGCCGAGCGTCAGGGGATCGACCGCGAGCACGCACTCCGGCTGGCATGCGCCTTCGGCGGAGGGATCGCCGGCACCGGATCCACCTGCGGGGCGGTGAGCGGTGCGCTGCTCGCGATCGGCGCCGCCCACGGGCGCACGAAACTCGAGGACGAGGCGGCGCGCGCGAAGACCTACGACGCCGCGCGCGTCTTCCTCGACCGGTTCCGCCGCGAGTACGGCTCCGTCGTCTGCCGGGAGCTGCTCGGCGTCGACATCGGAACCGCGGAGGGGCGGGAGGCGGCCGTGAAGGCGGGTCTGTTCCGGTCGCGCTGTCCGCTCCTCGTCCGCGGCGCGGCGGGCATCGTCGCGGAGCTCTCGCAGTAGGGCGCGGGAGTCACCCCCGCTCGGAGCGTCACTTCTTCTTCATCATGTGGGCGTCGTGGCAGTCGAAGCAGTCCATGCCGTCGGCGCCGGCGTCCGCGTGGATCTTCTTCCACTTCTCCCGGCCGCGGTCGTGGCAGCGCTCGCAGAGCGGTGCGCCCGCCTCGACGAGCAGGTGCGGCCGCGAGGAGGCGTGGGGGCTGTGGCACGCGACGCAGCGCCCGCGGCGGACGGGCTCGTGCCGCGAGCGCTTCGGGTCCACGTCGTGGCACTCGGTGCAGACCGCCACGAGGTCCGGCTTCACGAGCGGGCGGCCTTCCGCCGCCGACAGGTGGCAGGTCGTGCAGTCGCGATCCGCGAAGGGCGGGTGGACCACGTCCGCGACGAGGTGCGGCTTCGACGACACGTGCGGGTCGTGGCAACCCGTGCAGCGCGACGGGACGCCGCCGAACGGCGCATGCGCGCGCGCGAGGTCCGCCGAGGTGGGTTCGTGGCACTCGGCGCAGAGCGCCGGGACCGCAGCGGTGAGGAGCTTCGGCTGCCCCGCGGCGTGCGCCTCGTGGCAGCGATCGCACTCGCCCGACGCGGGCGCGTGCACGACCGCGCCGGCGAGGGCGATGCGCTTCGCGAGCGGCTCGTGGCACCCGAGGCAGAGCTCGCGCTTCGGCTTCCGGAGGAGCTTCGCGGCGGCGGTCCCGTGCGGCTCGTGACACGAGGCGCAGCGGGCGTCGCGGACGGGAGCGTGGGTGGAGCGGGCCGTCACCCAGCGCTTCAGCGCCGCGCCGTGGCAGTTCGCGCACGGGTTCGCGGAGCGGAGCAATGCCGCACGCTCGCCGTGCGCTTCGTGGCACGCCGTGCAGCGCCGCGCCTCGAACGGGCGGTGGAGCGGCTGCCCGGCGCGCGCCTCGAACATCCGCGCGTGGCAGCGCTCGCAGAGCGCGTCGGGTCGCTCCGTCGCGAGGTGCTCGAAGTCGGACGCGTGCGGGACGTGGCAGGCCCAGCAGTCGCCCCCCGCGACGGGCGGGTGGCCGCGCGCCCCCTTCTTCTGCTCGCCCGCCTGCACCTCGTGGCATTCCGCACACAGCGCGCCGCCCTGCTTCGTGAGGAGGCGCGGCCCGCCGCCGTGCGGATCGTGGCAGCTCGTGCAGTCGCCGGAGCGGACGGGGTCGTGCACGGAGCGCTCGGAGGCCCAGCCCTGTGCCTTCCCGTGGCAGCGGAAGCAGAGCTGCGGGGTCGCTGAGACGAGGAGCTTCGCCTGTGCTGCGCCGTGCGGCGCGTGGCACTCGCCGCAGCCCCCCTCTCGCGCGGGCGCGTGCACGATCTTCGACGCGAGCTTCAGGCGAACAGGCTCGTGGCAGCGCAGGCAGAGCGCGGGGGAGTCGTCGGTGAGGAGTCGCTTGCGGTCCGACGCGTGCGGCCCGTGACAGGCGGTGCAGGGGCCCTGCGCGGCGGGCCGGTGCTTCGACTTCAGCGCGAGCTCCTTCCCCACGCCGTCGTGGCACTGGAGGCAGAGCGCCGGCTCGCGCTCGGAGCGCGCGAACGGCTGGCCGGGCGCCGGCGTGTGGCAGGTGGAGCAGTCGGGCATCGCCTCGTGCACGACGGGCCGCAGGAGCTTCGCCTTCGGGCTCGAGTGCGGGTCGTGGCAGAGGAGACAGCGCTTCCCGTCCACGGCGAGGCCGCCGTGCTGCTTCACGCTCGCCGCGTCGTGGCACGTCGCGCAGAGCGCGTCGGCGGCAGCGATGAGGAGCCGCGGCTCGTCGGAAGCGTGCGGCGCATGGCAGGCGGTGCAGCCGTCCGCCTCGATGATGGGGTGTACGTGCGCGCGCCGGAACCGCTCGCCCGAGTGGCAGCGCCGGCACAGGTCCGGCTGAGCGGCGACGAGCCCCGCCTTCGCGCCGGCGCCGGCGGCCCCGGCGTGCGATCGGTGGCAGGCGCCGCACCCGGCGGTGTTCCGGAAGGGCACGTGGGTGAACTTGCGGCGCGCCTGGGCCGCGAGCTTCGCCTGGTGACAGGTCCAGCAGGACGTGTCGGCGTTCGCGGTGATCGTGAGCGGGACGACGGTCGTCGCGCGCGCGGAGGGCGCCGCTCCGGGGCGGGTGCCGGGAGCGGCGCGCGGCGGCGCGCACGCCGCGGTGAGCGCGATGGCGAGGACGCCGAGTCTCGGGGATACGATCATCAGGGCGACGGCTCCACCGGGCGACGAGGAGAGCGCGCATGATCGGCCACGGGCGTCGGCGATGTCAAAGCAGCCGTGTGCGAGGGTGTTGCTGCGGGCGCTGCGGCGCCTGTGCTGCTATGCAGATGAGGTGACCCTCTTCTCGCGCCGGCTACCGCACGTCCTCACCCGCTCCGACCTCGTCCTCCTGCTCGCGCCGACGTACGCGAAGGCCCGCCTCGTGGACGACGACGAGGCGAGCGAACGGCTCGCGCGTGCGCTCGCGGTGCCCGCCGCGCTCGACGAGCTCTACGCCGGCGTCTCCGCCGCGCTCGGCGACACGAAGGGGCCGCGCACGTCGGACGACGCGCTCGTCGATCGGGTCTCGGCGGGCGTCGTCGCACGCCGCGCGCGGGCGAGGCCCGCGGAGGCGACCCCGGCGATCTCGGCGGCGCTCATCCGGCTCGATCTCGAGATCGGGATGGCACCCGAGTCGATGCGGGCGACGCTCGCGACGCCGCGCGGGCGCGCACTCCTCGACGAGGGGCTCCGCGCGCTCGGCGCGCACGTGGTGAAGGAGCTCCTGCGCGGGTGACGACTCGCGCGGGACGCGCGCGCGAGGTGGCGCGGGGCCGGTCGCGGCGGCAGATCCCCCGTCGCGAGGTGCTCCATGTCCGATGTCGTCTACCGTTCCGAGGTCGCGGTCGAGCGGGTGAAGGGGCCGCTGCGCCGGGCGCACCTTCCGGGGGAGGTGTCCCCGGTCCTCTTCGGCGTCCACGGCGCGATCGCCGAGCACTACGGGCGCGCGCCAGGGAGCTACGATCCGCACGCCACGACGATCGACTACGTCGTCGCGGCGACCGCGGGTTGACTGACGGGGACCTTCGGAGGCGCGCTGGAGGCGCGCCAGATCCCTGCGGGAGAGGGGCGGCTCATCGGCCGCGCGACGGGCGAGGTGGAGCTCGAGGAGAAGGTGCTCGTGCTGCGGCGCATCCACCTCCGGCTCGAGCTGCGGGGCGCGCCCGACCACCGCGAGACGGCGGAGCGGGTGCACGGCTTCTTCGCGGACGCGTGCCCGCTCTACCGGTCCCTGCGCGCGGCGATCGCGATCACGACCGAGCTCGTGTTCATTGGCGCGTGAGCGACGGGCGACCGCTGAAGCCCGGATCGCGCAGTGGGCGGACCGCTGAGGCGGCCGACCGGTGACCCAGGCGGCGAGCTTCCGCGCGCCCGGCCGCTCAGAGCGCCAGCTGACGTGCCCTCGACGGGGCGCGCTCGCCGGACCGATCGCGGGGCATGGATCCTCGCCGGGCGCGGCGGTGCCCGGACCTCGTGCAGGCGCGCCGGCGCGACTCCGCGGCGAGCGCCGCAAATAGCTCGGGCGCAGCGCGATCGTCGCGATGGGCAGTGCTGGCACGAGGTGCGCAAAGAAGGCGTGCGGAGGCGATCATGGGACGGGCCTACGAGGCGGTTCGCACGCGGGATCTGGACGGGCTGTTCGACTACTTCGGTCTCGAGGTCGAGTCGAGGCTGGTCGAGGCGCACCGGGACCGGATCACCCAGCGGTTCGGCGCCGAGGTCCGCGAGATCGTCCGGCTGTGCGCGGGGCTGCGCGAGCGAGAGCGGTTCACGATCGTGCGCGAGGCGCTCCGGCTCGCGTACGAGAGCGCGGTGCTCCGCGACCTGCCGATGGCGCACTGAAGGAATTCGCGGTGCCCTCCGGCCGTTGTCATCGCCGCATGAAGACCCTCCTCGCGAAGCTCGCCCGCCTCCTCGATCTGCTCTCCTCGCTCGACGCCCGCACCGCGCTCCGCCCGGTCCCCGTCCCGACGCGCAAGTAGCGGTCGAGCGCGATAGCGGTACTCGGCGGCTCGGGAAGAACCGCGGCGCACAATCTCCCACCGGGCTCTCGTCGGCTGTCGTTGACATAGGATTTCATCGAAGGCCCCGTTCCACGTACGATGTCCGCTCACGGAGGAATCCCTCCCGGAGCCTCGCGCATGGAACACACCTCTCCTTCGATCCGCGCTCTCGTCGCCGCGTTCCTCTCGACGCTCCTCGCTCACGCGCCTGCGGCCCGCGCCGACACGGACCTGCGGGGCGTCGCCGTCGGACCGAAGGGCCCGCCCATCGTCCTCGCCGGCCCGAAGGACTTCAAGGCCGCCGTTGCGGTGATCGAGAAGGCGACCGGCGCCCAGGGCGAGAAGCTGCCCGGGGACGTTCCGCTCGCCGTCGGCCGCTCCTTCGCGCTCGAGCCCTCCCTCGCCGAGCGGCTGCTCGAGGGGAGCCACCGGACGTTCAGGAAGGCTGGGCTCTACCTGTTCCGCTACGAGCGCAGCTTCGGCATGGCCGGCGACAAGGACCTCATCGGGCTGCTCGACACGTCGGACGCGAACGCCGTCATCCGCCGCATCGGCACGGCGGGCAGCCACCACGGCCTCACGGCCGAGAAGGTGATCGCCTGGCTCGACGGGCTCGCGAAGGACGAGCCGTTCGACCTGTGGGAGGTCGGCGTCGACTACGTCGCCGGTCGGTTCGAGAAGACGCCGAAGGATCCGATGGGGGTCGCGAAGCGCTGCGCCGAGTTCGCGCCGGACCTCGTGGCGGGCCGGGCGAGCACGCTCGACCTGCTCGCGAGCGAGATCAAGGCGAACCGGACCCTGTACCTCATCTGGTGAATGGGGAAGCGCGCTCACGCGATCGCGACGAGCTGCTTCTTCAGCACCTTGCCCATCGCGTTCCGCGGCAGCGCCTCGACGAGGCGCACCGTGCGCGGGCGCTTGTGCGGCGCGAGCAGCCGCGCGACGTGGTCGGCGAGCTCCTCCGCGGCCGGGCGCTTCCCGGGCGCCGCGACGACGAACGCCACGATCCGCTCGCCGAGATCGTCGTCCGCGACCCCCACGACGGCCGCCTCGCGCACGTCCGGGTGCTCGAGCAGCGCCGCCTCGACCTCGCCCGCGCCCACCTTGTAGCCGCCGGTCTTGATGAGATCCGTCGTGCGCCGGCCGACGATGCGGACCTCGCCGTCGGCGGTCAGCGCCGCGATGTCGCCCGTGAAGAAGAAGCGCTGCGCGTCCATCGCCTCGGCCGTCGCGTCCGGCCGGTTCAGGTAGCCCGGGAAGACCGTCGGGCCGCGGACCGCGATCTCGCCGAGCACGTCGGCGTCGGAAGTGAGCGGCCGGCGCTGCTCGTCGACGAGGCGGAGCTCGATCCCGGGCAGGGGGGCGCCGACCGTGCCAGGTGTGCGCGGACCGTCGTGGCGGGCGGAGCAGAGGATGAGCGTCTCGGTGAGGCCGTAGCGCTCGATGGGCCGCTGCCCGAAGAGCTTGAAGAGCCGCTCGTTCTCGCGAGTGGGGAGCGCCGCCGAGCCCGAGACGAGGAGGCGCGCGCGCGCGAGCCGCGCCGCGTCCGCGGCGGTCTCCTCGCAGTGCTCGGCGAGCCGGTGGTACATCGTCGGCACCGCGAAGAGCATCGTGCCGCCGGCCGCCATCGCGGCGCAGACGCCCTCCGGCGCGAAGCGCGGTAGCAGCCGCAGCGTCGCGCCGACGCGCAGCGAGCCGAGCACGCCGAGGATGAGGCCGTGCACGTGGAACAGCGGCAGCGCGTGGACGAGCACATCGCGATCGGTCCAGCCCCAGGCGTCCGCGAGCGCATCGAGGTCGAACGCCGCCGCGCCGTGGGTCACGATTGCGCCCTTCGGCGGGCCCGTCGTGCCCGAGGTGTAGAGGACGAGGAAGGGATCGTCCGGCGCGGGGTCGGGCGGGAGCGCGCCGGCTGGGCCGTCGATCGACACCGCGGCGACGGCCGGCGTCCGGGCGCGGAACGGCGCCGGGTCGGCGGCGAGCACCAGGCGCGGCGCCGCGTCGGCGAGGACGTGGCGGAGCTCCCCCCCGCCAACGGCGGGGTTGAGCGGCACCGTCGCGACGCCGAGGAGCGCGTTGCCGATCACCGCCGCGAGCGTCGGGAGCTGCGGGGTGGCCCACAGCGCCACGCGGTCGCCCGGTCCGACGCCGTCCGCCCGCAGCCGGGCGGCGTGGGCGCGCGCGGCCCGCTCCAGGTCCGCGAACGAGACGGTCGCCTCGTCCGTGCGGATCGCGATCCGCCCGGCGCGCGCGCCGAGATCGCCGAGGAGAGGGTGCACGCTTCCGCAGTCTAGTGGTCCCGAGGGCTCCGGCGGGAGAGGCCGCCCGCGGCCCGCCGGGGGCTTCATCGCTCCGCTGCAGGGGCGGGGCCCGTCCGGACCCGAACCCTCCGGTGACCGCGACGGCGCCGACACCGCCCGTTAGCCTGCTCCGGTCGTAATTCATAATTATGAATTTCCAAACGGCGGCGCCAGCCGCCCCCGAGGTCCCGGAGCCGCCATGAGCCCGTCCCGCCGTCCCATGCCGCTCGCGCTCGCCGCGGCCGCCGCGCTCGCCGCGGCGGCGCTCGTCCCCTCGATCGCCGACGCCGCCAAGGACAAGGTCCTCGTCGGCGCGACGCTCCCGCTCACGGGCGCCGAGGCGCGCGTCGGCGGCTTCTTCAAGGAGGGCTACGACCTCGCCTTCGAGGAGGCGAACAAGAAGGGCGGGCTCGAGGTCGGCGGGAAGAAGCTGCCGGTGCAGCTCATCCTCCTCGACGACACGTCCACGCAGGCGACGGCGGTGAGCCTCGCCGACCGCCTGGTGAACAGCGACCGGGTCGACTTCCTGCTCGGCACGTACGCGAGCCACCTCGTCGAGGCGCAGTCCACCGTCGCCGAGGAGAACAAGATCCCCTACGTGAACGGCGGCGGCGGCGCGACGAAGATCTACAAGCGCGGCTTCAAGTACCTCTTCGGCCTCATCTCGCCCGTCGAGCTGCTCGGCACGACCCTCATGCAGTGGATCGACGAGCAGCAGCGCGCGGGCAAGCTCCCGAAGCCCGCGAAGATCGCGCTCCTGTGGGAGAACACCGCCCACGGCAAGGACTTCCGCAAGGGCGTCTCGGACTTCGCCGGGAAGAGCGGCGCGTATCAGATCGCGGTGGACGAGTCGTTCGAGCTGAACGGGAAGGACTTCGGCGCCCTGCTCGGGAAGGTGAAGGCCGCGGGCGTGGACCTCTTCCTCGTCGACGCGCACCTGCCCGACTACATCACGATGCACCGGCAGTACGTCGCGGCCGGCCTGTGTCACAAGGTGGTCACCTACGGCGCGCGCGGCGCGGAGAAGGACGCGATCCAGGCGCTCGGGCCGGAGAACACCGCCTACGTCCTCTCGGGCGTGTGGTGGAGCCCGCAGCTCGCCGCGAAGCCCGGCCTCTCGCGGGACTTCGTCGGCGCGTTCAAGGCGAAGTATGGCGGCCGCGAGCCCGAGTGGTTCCAGGCGCTCGCCTACGAGTCTGCGCGCGTGCTCTTCACGGCGATCCAGCAGGCCGGCAAGGTGGACCGCGAGGCGGTCCGGGAGAAGCTCCAGGCGACGAGCATGCCGTCGCTCCTGCCCGGCGGCACGGCCGAGCTCAAGGCCCAGTTCGGGAACCAGGTGCAGAACCCGTTCGTCGTGCAGCAGAACCAGAAGGACGGCACGGCGCCGATCATCTTCCCGAAGGACGCGGCCACCGGCACGGGCACCGGCGCCAACCCGAAGTGCGCGAAGTAGGCGCGTGGCCCGCTTCATCGACCTCGCCGTCTCGGCGGTGCTGCTGGCCGGGCTGTACGCCACGATGGCGTACGGCCTCGGCCTCATCTACGGCGTGCTGCGGGTCGTGAACCTCGCGCACGGCGGCGTCATCATGGCGGGCGCCTACCTCGGCTGGGTGCTGCACGGCTGGGTGGGGCTCGATCCGTACGCGTCGATCCCGCTCGTGGTCGCGGCGACGTTCCTCCTCGGCGTCGTCATGTACCGGGTGCTCGTCCGTCACTTGCCGCGGGGCGCCGCCGGCGGGCCGGCATCGCTCCTCCTCTTGTTCGGCGTCTGGCTCGTGCTGCGAAATGCCGCCTACCTGCTCTTCACCGGGAATGATCAGGTGATCCGGACGTCGTACTCGACGCACGCGATCTCGCTCCTCGGGTCGTGGGTGTCGGTGAACCGGCTCGCGGTGCTCGCGATCGCCGTCGTGACGCCGGCGCTGCTCCAGGTGCTCCTGCGCCGGACCTATCTCGGGCGCGCCATCCGCGCGGTCGCCCAGAACGCCGACAGCTGCACGCTCGTCGGCATCGACGTCCAGCGGATCTACACGATCACCTTCGGAATCGGGACCGCGCTCGCGGGGCTCGCCGGGCTCCTCTCCGCGACGCTCTTCTCGTTCAACCCCGGCTTCGGCTCGAGCGAGCTCCTCAAGTCGTTCGTCGTCGTCGTGCTCGGCGGCCTCGGGTCCGTCTTCGGCACCGGGCTCGCCGCGCTCATCCTGGCGGTCGTCGAGGTGTTCGCGATCCTGGTGATGCCCTCCTACCTCACCGCCGCAGTCGGGTTCGTGATGCTCGTGCTCGTGCTCGTCCTGCGGCCGGGCGGGCTCTTCGGCCAGCGGGTGCTCGGGTGACGCGCTGGCCGGCGATCATCCCGCGCCCGATCGCGGTGGCGTTCGCGGTCGTCCTCATCGCGCTCGCGCTGCTCCCCGTCGCGATCGGGATCACGCCGTACGAGCGGAACCTCTTCACCCTCACGTTCCTCATGATCTCCGGCGCCCTCGCCTGGAACTGGATGGGCGGCTACCTCGGTCAGGTCTCCTTCGGCCACGCCGCGCTGTTCGGGCTCGGCGGCTTCGTGGCGGCGCGGCTCATGCTGCAAGCGAACCCGACGCCCGCCCCCATCGCCTGGCTCCTCGGCGGCGTCGCGGCGGGGCTCTTCTCGCTCGGTGCCCACCCGATGCTGCGGCTGCGCGGCCCGTATTTCTCCATCGCGACGATCGGCGTCGGCGAGGCGTCCCGCCTCCTCTTCACGTACTGGGAGGAGTTCACCGGCGGGGCCTCAGGCCTGTCGCTCCCCATCGACATCGGGATGAAGGCGCTCCTCTACTGGTGGGCGCTCGGCCTCATGGCGCTCGTCGTCGTCGCGTCCTTCCTCATCCGGCGCACGACCCTCGGCCTGCAGCTCCTCGCGATCAAGGCCGACGTCGACGCGGCCGCCGACGTCGGCGTGAACGCGACCCTCTACCAGGACCTCGTCATGGTCCTCTCCGGCGCGGTGGTGGGGCTCACCGGCGGGCTCTATGCGTCCTTCTTCGCGTTCATCGAGCCGTCGGACATGTTCGGGTTCGACCGCTCGATCGCGTTCGTCCTCATGTCGGTCATCGGCGGCGTCGGGACGATCCTCGGGCCGGTGCTCGGCGCGATCGTGTTCGTGCTGCTCCGCCAGTTCCTGCTCGCGTCGTACCCGCAGCTGTACCTCGGGCTGTACGGGCTGCTCCTCATCCTCATCATCCTGTTCGAGCCGCTCGGCCTCAGCGGCCTCGGGCTGCGCCTCGCACGCGCGGTGAGGAAGCGCCGCGCCTCGCCGCGACGCGTGGTGGCCGCGCCATGACGACCCCGGCGCCGCTCCTCGCGACCCGCGCGATCTCGAAGAGCTTCGGCGGGCTCCGGGCGGTCGACCGGGTCGACCTCGAGCTGCGCGACGGCGAGATCCTCGGGGTCATCGGCCCGAACGGCGCAGGCAAGACGACCCTGTTCAGCCTCATCGCCGGGTCGATCACTCCGACCTCGGGCGAGGTGCTCATGCGAGGCTTCCGGGTGTCGCGCCGCCCCGCCCACCAGCTCGTCCGCGCCGGCGTCGTCCGCACCCACCAGATCGTCCGCCCGTTCCCGAACCTCACCGTCGCGGAGAACGTCGCGGTCGGCGCGATCCACGGGGCGTGGCGGGCGGCCGGGCCGCCGCGCGCGCGCGCCGACGAGGTGCTCGACTTCGTCGGGCTCGCCGAGCGCGCGCAGGACTTCCCCGGCACCCTGACGCTCGCGGGGCGCAAGCGGCTCGAGCTCGCGCGCGCCCTCGCGACCGTGCCGCGGGTGCTCATGCTCGACGAGGTGATCGCCGGCCTGAATCCGGCGGAGGCGATGAAGCTCGCGGCGCTCATCCGGCGCATCCGAGACGAGCGCGGCGTCGCGGTCATCATGATCGAGCACGTGATGCCCGCGGTGATGTCGCTCTCCGATCGCGTCGCCGTCCTCGACCACGGGAAGAAGATCGCCGAGGGGACGCCCGCCGAGGTCGTCGGCAACCCGCTCGTCGTCGAGGCGTACCTAGGCAAGGGCGCGGCGGAGGCGCGGCCGTGAGCGAACCGCTCCTCTCCGTCGAGGCGATCGACGTCTTCTACGGGGACGTCCAGGTCCTGTACGGCCTCTCGTTCGTGGTGCGCGAGGGGGAGATCGTCACGCTCCTCGGCTCGAACGGGGCGGGGAAGACCACGACGCTGCGCGCGATCTCCGGGCTCCGCCCGCCGCGGGCTGGTGAGATCAAGTTCCGCGGCCGCTCCCTCCTCGCGATGCCTGCCGCGACGCGCGCCGAGCTCGGGATCGCGCTCGTGCCCGAGGGGCGCGAGCTCTGGCCGCAGCTCACGGTGCGCGAGAACCTCGAGCTCGGCGCCTACCACCCTCGCGTGCGCGCCGCCGCGGCGCGGAACCTCGAGAAGGTCTTCGCGACGTTCCCGCGGCTGCGCGAGCGGAGTCGCCAGGTCGCCGGCAGCCTCTCCGGCGGGGAGCAGCAGATGTGCGCGATCGGGCGCGCGCTCATGTCGGAGCCGAGGCTCCTCATGCTCGACGAGCCGAGCCTCGGCCTCGCGCCGATCCTCGTCGAGCAGGTGATGCGCACGGTCGCCGAGCTGCACGCGACCGGCATCACCGTGCTCCTCGTCGAGCAGAACCTGCGCAAGGCGCTCGAGATCGCGCAGCGGGGCACGGTGATCGAGACCGGGCGGGTCCGGCTCGAGGGGTCGAGCGCGGAGCTCTCGGCGAACCCGGAGATCCGCGCCGCGTACCTCGGGATCTGAGGGGCGAGGATGACCTCCACGATCGGCCACCGCGCGCTGTACCAGGAGGTCGCCGACCGGCTCCGCCGGCTCATCTACGACGGTGCGCTCGCCCCGGGCGCGTGGATCGACGAGCGGGCCCTCGTGGAGCAGTTCGGGATCAGTCGGACGCCGCTGCGGGAGGCGCTGAAGGTGCTCCACGCCGAGGGGCTCGTGTCGCTCACGCCACGGCGCGGCGCACGCGTAGCGGGCGAGCTCACGCCGCACGACCTCGACGAGATCTTCCCGCTCATGTCGCTCCTCGAGGGGCTCTGCGCGTTCGAGGCGGTGAAGAAGGCCACCCCCGCCGACGTGAAGCGGCTCGAGGCGCTCCACGCGCGCCTCGAGCGGCACGCCGCGGCCGGAGACGTCGCCCGTTACTACGAGCAGAACTACGGCTTTCACGAGGCGATCCAGGAGGTCGCGGCGAACCCGTGGCTCTCGCGGACGGTGGGCGAGCTGCGCCGATTCTTGCGGCTCCTGCGCGGGCGGCAGCTGCGGGTCGCGAACCGGATGGAGGCGTCGCTCGCCGAGCACCGGAAGCTCATGCGCGCGCTCCGCCGGCGCGATCCGGAGGAGGCGGAGCGCGTGATGCGCGCGCACCTCATGGCGCAGCGGGCGGCGCTCGCGGTCCAGGACGCGGGCGCGCCGGCGCCGCAGCGGCGCGGGAGGCGTGGGTGAGCCGCATCTGGGACACGGCGCGCCGGAGCCGGGCCGCGCGGCTCGAGCGCGCGCGCGCGGTCGCGCCGGAGCGCTGGGTCGAGGCGGCGCGCGTGCCGGCGCTCCTCGAGGCGCTCCTCGAGGCGGGCGACCGCGTCTGCCTCGAGGGGAACAACCAGAAGCAGGCGGACTTCCTCGCTCGCGCGCTCGCCCGCGTGGACCCGGCGCGGGTGCGCGACCTACACCTCGTCCTGTCGGTGCTCGCGCTCCCCGAGCACGTCGAGCTCTTCGAGCGCGGCATCGCGCGCCGGGTGGACTTCTCGTTCTCCGGGCCGCAGGCGGTCCGGCTCGCCCAGCTCGTCCGCGCCGGGCGCATCGAGATCGGCGCGATCCACACCTACCTCGAGCTCTACGCCCGCTACTTCGTCGACCTCACGCCGCGCGTCGCGCTCGTCGCCGCGATCGCCGCCGACCGCGAGGGGAACCTCTACACGGGGCCGAACACCGAGGACACGCCAGCGATCGTCGAGGCGACCGCGTTCCGGGACGGCCTCGTCGTCGCGCAGGTGAACGAGCGCGTGGAGGCGGTGCCGCGGGTGGACGTTCCGGCGGGGTGGGTGGACTTCCTCACCGTCGCGCCGACGGCGAGCACGATCGAGCCGCTCTTCACGCGGGACCCGGCGCTCGTCGGCGAGGTGCAGGTCCTCATGGCGATGATGGTGCTGAAGGGGATCTACGCGGAGTACGGCGTGGATCGCCTGAACCACGGGATCGGCTTCGACTCCGCCGCGATCGAGCTGCTCCTCCCCACCTACGCCGAGTCGCTCGGGCTGCGCGGCGAGATCTGCCGGCACTGGGCCCTCAATCCGCACCCGACGCTCATCCCCGCGATCGAGGCCGGCTTCGTCGAGTCGGTCCACGCCTTCGGCTCGGAGCTCGGCATGGAGCGCTACGTCGCAGCGCGCCCGGACGTCTTCTTCACCGGCCGCGACGGGAGCCTTCGCTCGAACCGCGCCTTCTCGCAGACCGCCGGCCACTACGCCTGCGATCTCTTCATCGGCTCGACGCTGCAGATGGACCTCGCCGGCAACAGCTCCACCGCGACGGCGAGCCGGATCGCCGGCTTCGGGGGCGCCCCGAACATGGGCGCCGACGCCCGCGGCAGGCGCCACGCGAGCCGGGCGTGGCTCAAGGCGGGGCGCGAGGCGCAGGCCGACCCACAGGCGATGCCGCGCGGCCGCAAGCTCGTCGTCCAGCTCCTCGAGACGTTCCGCGAGCACATGGAGCCTGCGTTCGTCGAGCGGCTCGACGCCTGGGAGCTCGCCGCCACGATGAAGATGGCGCTCCCCCCGGTCATGATCTATGGCGACGACGTGACGCACGTCGTGACGGAGGAAGGGATCGCGAACCTGCTCCTCTGCCGGACACCCGAGGAGCGGGCGGAGGCGATCCGGGGGGTCGCCGGGTACACGCCCGTCGGCCGCGGGCGCTCGCGAACGACGGTGGAGAACCTGCGCGATCGCGGGATCGTGCGGCGGCCGGACGATCTCGACGTCGACGTGCGGTACGCGACGCGCGACCTGCTCGCCGCCCGCTCCGTGAAGGACCTCGTCCGCTGGTCGGGCGGGCTCTACGACCCTCCGGCCCGGTTCCGGAGCTGGTGAGAGGAGACCGATGGAGCGGCTCGTCTTCGATCTCGAGTCCGTCGCCGCCCCGGGAGCCCGGCGGGCGCCGGTCGTCGTCGGCGTCGTCGCGTCCGGGAACCTGGAGGTGCTCGTCGAGCCCGGCAAGCGCGGCCGCTGCCACGTGGAGATCGCGACCTCCGCGAACGGCTTCGGCGAGATCTGGGAGGCGGTGCTGCGCGACTTCGCGGCGCGACGGCCGGTGGCGGGGCTCGCCGTCTCGGTGAACGACGCGGGGGCGACGCCGGCCGTCGTCACGCTGCGGCTCGACCAGGCGGTCGAGGAGTACCTCGGGCAGGTGCCGTGATCCGCGCCGCCACCATCGCGCCGGCGCGAGCGTCCTTTCGGGAGGCGACCGGGCGCCGCCGCCTGCTCGGCCTCCTCGATCCCGGGAGCGTCCTCGAGCTGCTCGGCCCTGCCGAGCGGGTGACGAGCCCGCATCTCGCCGCGCTCGGGCTCCCCGTCGCGTTCGACGACGGCGTCGTCGTCGCGGAGGGGCTGCTCGAGGGCGCCCCGGTGCTCGCCGCGAGCGAGGAGGGCGGCTTCATGGGCGGCTCGGTCGGCGAGGTGCACGGCGCGAAGCTCGTCGGGCTCCTGCGGCGCGCGCGCCGCCTCCGGCCGCGCGGCGTGCTCCTCCTCCTCGACTCGGGCGGCGTGCGGCTGCAGGAGGCGAACTCGGGGCTCGTCGCGGTGTCCGAGGTGATGCGGGCGGTGCTCGAGACTCGCGCCGACGGCATCCCGGTCGTCGCGCTCGTCGGCGGCGGCTGGGGCTGCTTCGGGGGCATGGGGATCGTCGCGCGCTGCTGCGACGCGATCGCGATGAGCGAGGAGGGACGGCTCGGCCTCTCCGGCCCCGACGTCGTCGAGGCGACGAAGGGGGTCGAGGAGCTCGACGCGTCCGACCGCGCCCTCGTCTGGCGCACCTACGGCGGGAAGCACCGCTGGATCCTGGGCGAAGCGGATCTCCTCGTCGACGACGAGGTCGGCGCGTTCCGCGCAGCGGCGGTCGAGCTGCTCGGGCGCCCGCGCCCGGTCTCCGAGGCCGAGCTCGCCCGCGAGCACGCGCTCCTCGCCGCGCGGCTCGCGCGCGCCGGAGGATGCGCGGACGCCGCCGACGTCTGGCGCGGCGCCGGGACGTTGGAGCCGGCGCGCCTGCCACTCCTCGAGGCGGCCGCGTTCCGGGAGGCGGCGCAGGGTGCCCGCCGCGTGCTCGCCGCCGGCGCCGCCCCGGTCGCAGATCCGCTCGGCCCGGGGGCGGCCTACCGCGATCCCGGCATCGATGAGCTCTTTCCGCGCGGCCACGCCGTGCGCGAGGCGGGCGGCATCCTGCGCGGCAGCGGCCGCGCCGACGCCGGCGAGGTCGCCGTCGTCGGAAGCGCCGGCGGCGCCGAGGTGGGCGTCGAGGCGGCGCTCGCGCTCGCCGCGGAGGTCCTGCGCGTCGTGCGCGACCACCCAGGACGACCGCTCCTCGCCCTCGTGGACTCGCGCGGCCAGCGGATGAGCCGCCGCGACGAGCTGCTCGGCCTGAACGGCTACCTCGGACACCTCGCGGGCGCCGTCGAGCTCGCGCGCCAGCGTGGGCATCGCGTGATCGCCCTCGTGCGCGGCGACGCGGTGAGCGGCGGCGTCCTCCCGCTCGGCTTCATGGCCGACGACGTGGACGCGCTCGAGGGGGCGAACCCATGGGTGATGGCGCTCCCGGCGATGGCGCGCGTCACGAAGATCCCGGCCGAGCGGCTCGAGGAGCTCTCCCGGAGCTCGCCCGTTCTCGCCCCCGGCCTCGACGCATTCCTGCGGCTCGGGGCGATCGCGACGGTCTGGCGCTCGCCGCTCGACCTCGCGCTCGCGACGGCGCTCGCGCGCCCGCGGGAGGCGGACGGTCGCGCGGCGCGAGGGCTCGCCCGCGGCGGCCGCATCCTCGCGGCCGCCGTGGCGGCTCGCGTGGCGGGAGGGGACGATGAGCTCTGACGTGGGCCCGCGCCGCCACGATCTCGTCACGCTCGCGGCGTCGTGGGAGGGGGCGCTCGCGGCGCCGCTCCCGCCCGCGGTCCTCGCCCGGGTGAGGGAGTGGGCCTCGCGAGGGCGGCCGCTCGTCGCCGCCCGACGCGATCCCGCGCGCCCGCGCGCGATCGCGCTCGGCCTCGCGCTGCCGCCCGTCTCGAGTCCGCGGCGCGTTGCGGTCCTCGTCGCGCCCACGGCGATCGCGCGGATCACCCCACCGCTCGCGCTCCGCGCAGCGCTCGAGAGCGGCCCCGCGGCCTGGCGCGCGCCGCTCCTCGCGCTCGACGCGGACGCGCGGCGCCTGGGGCTCGCCATGCGCGTGTTCGGCTCCCTCGCCTGGCAGCACCTCTCCGGCGAGCGGTACCTCACGGACCGCTCCGACGTCGATCTGCTCGTCCGCCCGCGCGACGGGGGTGACCTCGCCCGCGCGCTCGACCTCCTCCGGCCGCGCGCAGCGGACGCTACGCCGCGGCTCGACGGTGAGGTGCTCCTCCCCGGCGGCGGCATCGCCTGGCGCGAGCTCCTCGCCGGTGCGGCGCGCCTCCTCATGAAGGCGCCCGCCGCGGTGGCGCTCGAGCCGAGAGAGCGCGCGCTCGCCAGGCTCGCGGAGGGGGGACGCCCATGACCGCCCTCGCCACCTCCACCGCGACCGCGGCTGCCACGTCGCGAACGAGAGCTCCGGCCGCGGACGCCGCGCGCGAGATCGCGTCGTTCGCCATCGGGGCGCTCCGGGAAGAGCTCGAGGTCTGGCCGAAGCCAGGGCTCGTCTCCCCGAGGGACGCGGGCGCCCACGCCGACATGGACGCGGCGACGTTCGCCGCGAGCCTGCGCGCGCTCGCGCCGTCCTTCGAGGCGATCGCGCGAGCCGGGCTCACGGGCGCGCCGTTCGCTCGCCTGCGCGACCTCGGCGTCCTCGCCGAGGCGCGGATGCTCGCGGCGACGGGCGGCGTGAACACGCACCGCGGCGCGCTCTTCGCGCTCGGGCTCCTCGCCGCCGCCGCGGGCCGGCTCGCCGCCTCTGGCGCCCGCGTGGACGCCGCCTCGCTCCGCGAGACCGTCCGCGGCACCTTCGGTCCGGCGATCCGTCGCGAGCTGCCGCGGCCCACCGAGAGCCACGGCGCGGTCGTCGCCCGGCGCCACGGTGTCGGCGGCGCGCGCGCGGAGGCGGCCGCGGGGTTCCCGCACCTGTTCGGCGTCGCGCTCCCGGCGCTCGAGCAGTCGCGGCGGCGCGGCGCGTCGCGCTCCGCGGCCGCGGTCCAGGCGCTCCTCGCGTCCGTCGCGACGCTCGCCGACACGAACCTCCTCTACCGCGGAGGTCCGGCCGGGCTCGCGTTCGCGCGCGCGGCGGCGCGCGCGTTCCTCCGCGCGGGGGGCGTTCATCGCGAGGGCTGGGAAGTCGAGGCGTGCGCGCTGCACGCCGCCTTCGTCGCGCGACGGCTCTCGCCCGGGGGGAGCGCGGACGTCCTCGCCGCCGCGCTCTTCGTGGACGGACTCTGCGTCGCGGCGCGTGCGAGCGCAGGGGCAGCCGGATGAGGCTGCCCCAGCGCGAGCGGGGAGATCGGGGCGGCGCGGGCCGCGCTCAGGCGCGGCGAGTGTCCCCCCGCTCGGAATGACCGGCCTCGCGATCCTCTGTCCGGGGCAGGGCGGCCAGCACGCCGGCATGCTCGACTTCGCCACCGCGTCGCCGGACGGCGCGGACGCGCTGCGGCGCTGCGCGGGGGCGCTCGGCTGGGATCCGGTCGCCCGCGCGCGCGCCGCGGGCTCGGAGCTCTTCTCGAACGCGATCGCGCAGCCTCTCGTCTGCGCCGCCGAGCTCGCCACATGGGCGGCCGTGCGCCCGGCGCTGCCCCCGCCGCGCCTCTTCCTCGGCTACAGCCTCGGCGAGCTCGCCGCCCACGGCTGCGCGGGGGCGCTCGCCCCGGAGGAGGCGGCGCGGCTCGCCGTCCGGCGCGCGGCGCTCATGGACACCGCGTCGCCTCCCGGCGCCGGGCTCGTCGCGCTCCGCGGGATCGCGCTCCCGCGGGCGGAGGCGCTCGCCGCGGAGGCCGGCGCCGAGATCGCGATCGCGAACGGCCCGGACCACGTCGTTGTCGGCGGCGTCTCGGCCGCGCTCGCCGAGGTCGAGCGCCGCGCCGCGCGCGCGGGCGCGACGACGATCCAGCGGCTTCCCGTCGGTGTCCCCGCCCACACGCGCCTCCTCGAGGCCGCCGTCGCGCCGTTCGCCGACGCGCTCGCGCAGGCGCCCGTCACGGACCCCGCGATCCCGGTCCTCGCCGGGACGAGCGGCCTCCCGGTCCGGACGCGCGCCGAGGTCATCTCGGCGCTCTCGCTCCAGATCGCCCGCCGCATCGAGTGGAGCCGCTGCCTCGCGGCCGCCGCCGAGATGGGCTGCACGGTGTTCCTCGAGCTCGGGCCCGGGGGCGCCCTGACGAGGATGGCGGCGGAGGTCGTGCCCGCCGCCTGCGGCCGGTCGGTCGCCGACTTCCGCACCGTTGCCGGGATCGCCCGCTGGGTCGAGGGCGCGCTCGCCAGCCGGTAGGCCGCCCGGCCGGACGCCGGGCTCGGCTCCCCTTCCGCCGGCAGAGGCGCCCGTCCAGCCGGCATCGTCCACATGTTGACGCCGAGGAGGCGCGGCCATGGACCTCGTGAACCCGATCGTGCGTCGCTGGATCCGGGAGGGGGAGGAGGACCCGGCCGGTTTCTGGGGCCGGCAGGCGAGCCGGCTGCCGTGGCTGCGGGCGTGGGATCGCGCGTTCGTGCCGGAATATCCGAGCTTTCGCTGGTTCGTGGGCGGGCTCACGAACCTCGCCCACGCCGCGCTCGATCACCACGTCGCGGCGGGCCGCGGCGGGCACGCCGCGCTCGTCTATGCGAACGAGCGCGGCGCGCGACGCGTCCTCACCTACGGGCAACTCCTGCACGAGGTCGGCCGGACCGCCGCCGCGCTGCGAGGGATGGGGCTCGGCCGCGGAGACCGGCTCACCGTCTACATGCCGACCTGCCCGGAGGCGATCATCCTCATGCTCGCCGCAGTCCGGATCGGCGCCATCCACAGCGTCGTGTTCGCCGGCTTCGGCGAGAAGGCACTCGCCGACCGGATCCAGGCGAGCGGCTCGCGCGCGGTCTTCACCGCCGACGTCACCTTCAGGAAGGGGAGGGAGACCCGGCTGAAGGAGATCGTCGACAGCGCGCTGGCGCTCGGCGGCGGGGCGGTCGAGCACGTCGTCGTGCTCCGGCGCGGAGACGACCCGCCGCCGCTCGAGGCGGGGCGCGACCTGTGGTGGGAGGACTTCCTCGCGCTCGCCCACGGCCCGCGCGGCGAGGCGGTGGCGGTCGAGGCGAACGAGCCCGCCTTCATCCTCGCGACGTCCGGCACGACCGCGCGCCCGAAGCTCGCCGTGCACGTCCACGGCGGCTACGCCGTGCACGTCCACGCGATGGGTCGGATGTGCTTCGGACTACGCCCGGACGACGTCTGGTGGTCCACCTCCGACATCGGCTGGATCGTGGGCCACAGCTACATCGTCTACGCGCCGCTCCTCACCGGCTGCACGACGGTCGCGTTCGAGGGGGCGATCGACCACCCCGGCCCGGAGACGGTCTGGCGGCTCATCGAGGAGCTGGGCGTCACGGGCGTCTTCACCTCCCCGACCGCGGTGCGCCTCCTCATGCGCTACGGCGAGGCTCCGGCGCGCGGCTTCGACCTGCGCTCGCTCGAGCGGATCGTGTGCGCGGGCGAGGTCCTGAACGCGCCGGCCTGGGAGTGGCTGCAGCGGCGCGTCCTCGACGACCGCGTCCCCGTCATCGACCACATGTGGCAGACCGAGACCGGCGGCCCGGTGTTCGGCAACCCATACGGGCTCGCGATGCTGCCCATCAAGCCGGGCTCGGCGGGCCTGCCGCTCCCCGGGATCGACGCGGCGGTCGTGAACCCCGTGGACAGCCGCGCCTGCGAGCCTGGCGAGAAGGGGATCATGGTGCTGCGCCGCCCGTTCCCCGGCCTCACGCCGTCGCTCTGGGGCGAGCCGGAGCGGTATGCGGCCGACTACTGGCAGCGGATCCCGGACGTCTACTACACCGGCGACTCCGCCCACATGGACGAGGACGGCTACGTCTGGTTCGCCGGGCGCGCCGACGAGATCATCAAGTGCGCCGGGCACAAGCTCGGCACGATCGAGGTCGAGACCGCCCTCCTCACGCACCCTGCGGTGGCGGAGGCGGGCGTCACCGGCCGCCCAGATCCGCTCCGCGGCGAGGTCATCTCGGCGTTCGTGGCCCTCCGGCAGGGACACCGTCCCTCAGCGGCGCTGAGGGACGAGCTGCTCCAGGCGGTCCGCCGTGAGCTCGGCCCGGTGGCGGTCATCGGCGACCTGAACTTCGTGCAGATGCTCCCGAAGACGCGCAGCGGGAAGATCATGCGGCGGGTCTTCAAGGCGGTGACGCTCGACCGCGATCCGGGCGACATCACCACCATCGAGGACGAGGGCTCGGTCGACGAGGCGCGCCGCGCCTGGCGAGAGATGCGTGCGGAGCTCGTGGACCAGGCGCAGCCGGGGGGCGAGGCGCAGCCGCACTAGGCGAGCGGGCTGTTGAGAAACCCCGGCAACCTCGGCTCGCAAGATCCTCCCTCGCCCCCGCGAAGCGGCTGTTGAGAAACCCCGGCAACCTCGGCTCGCAAGATCCTCCCTCGCCCCCGCGAAGCGCTCATGATTCGTCACATTCCGGTCGCGCGATCGGGACCTCGCGTTCGCGGAGGAGCGCCGGACGGAGCGCAAGTCGTCTCTCCGGGGCATCGAAGGGGCGCTGCGGGCGAAGCGTCGCCG
>DASWEI010000159.1:0-15335 GCA_036394835.1 Anaeromyxobacter sp.
TTAGAGACGCGCTGTACGCGCTGGCGGGGCTCGGCGGGCACCTCAAGAACAACGGCGACCCCGGATGGCGCACGCTGAGCAAGGGCTGGCACAAGCTCGTTGCGTACGAGGCCGGTTACGACCTCGCTCTCGCCCTCGAGAAGTGATCAATCGTGAGCGCTTCGCGGGGGCGAGGGAGGATCTTGCGGCCGGGCTTGCCGCGGGTTTCTCACCAGCTGCTAGTTCCGCAGCGGCGCCGAGGTCTCCCGGCCGGGGTAGCATCTCGTTCAACGGGGCGACGCGCCTCACGGCCTCCCCGGCGGGTTCCGCCGCGCCCACGCGAGGAACCTGCCGGCGCCGCCGTGCAGCTCCCGCGACGCCGTCGCCCAGGAGAAGGTGCGGACGACCCGGAGATCGCGGAGCGGCAGGACCCGGAGCGTCCCCGCCGCGATCTCGACCTGCACGGACCAGCGCGAGACGAACGCGACGCCGAGCCCGGCGACGGCCGCCATCTTGATCGACTGGTTCGAGCCGAACAGCAGCTCGGGGCGGCGCACCGCCTTCGCGCCCACCGCCGCGGCGAGCGCCTCCTCGACGACGGCGCGGGTGTGGGAGCCCGGCTCCCGCCAGAGCAGCGGCGCCTTAGCGAGCTCCCCGGCGCGCGAGATGCGGCAGAGTTCGCGGGCGGACGCGGCGGCGACCGCGACGAGCTCGTCCTCGAGGTAGCGCTCGAGGTGGGCGCGCGGCGAGCGCTGCCGCGCCTCGACGAGGCCGAGCGGCACGCGCCCCTCGGCGACCCACTCGAGGACGCGCGCGGTGTTGCCGACCTGGACGCGGAACGGCACCCGGCCGTGGACGGTGCGGTAGCCGGCGACGAGAGGCGGGACGAGATAGGCGGCGGCGTTCATCGACGCGGCAATGACGACCTCCTCCCCGACCGCCGGCGCACCCTGCAGCGCGGACTCCACCTCGCCGAGCACCTCGTGGAGCTGCTTCGCGGTCTCGAGGAGGCGCAGGCCCCAGTCCGTGGGCGTCACCCCCTTCGACGAGCGCAGGAGGAGCGCGCACCCGCACTCCGCCTCGAGCGCCCGGATCTGCGCGGTGACCGCGGGCTGGGAGAGGTGGAGGAGCTTCGCGGCGGCAGAGATCTTCCGGGTCTGCGCGACCACGCGGAAGGTCTCGAGCTTGCGGGGATCGATGCGGGCCATGCGTGGCCGAGCATAGCAAGAACCGAGCGGCCGGGGCGCGGGCCATCAGCGACGCTGATGATTCACCCACGTTCCGGCGGGCGGGGCGGGGCAGGGATGTTTCCCGTCGGCACCGGTGCGGAGCGGCGGACGAGGCCCTCCCGGCGGAGCGCGCGTGACGTAACGCCCGCGAGCCGGGGACGGCATGGTCGAAGTCGAAGTCGAGGTCGACGTCCACGTCCACGTCCACGACCACGTACGGGTCGACGCGCTTCGACGCTCGGACTTTCCGCTCTACCCGAGCACCTTCACCCGCGCGAGCTCCTGCCCGTCCGCGTCCACCGTGTGGATGGCGCAGGCGAGGCACGGGTCGAACGAGTGGATGGTGCGGAGCGCCTCGAGTGGCTTCTCCGGGTCGGCGATCGGATTCCCGACGAGCGACGCCTCGTAGGGACCCATCTGCCCTTGCCCGTCGCGCGGACCGGCGTTCCACGTCGACGGCACCACCGCCTGGTAGTTCTGGATCTTCCCGTCCTCGATGATGGTCCAGTGCGAGAGCGTCCCGCGCGGCGCCTCGTGGAAGCCGAAGCCGCGCACCTCGCCCTTGGGGAACGTGGGCGGGTTGAAGATCGTCGTGTCGCCCTTCCCGATGTTCTCGACGAGCAGCTTCCAGTGCTTCTGCGCTTCGTCGGCGAGCACGGCGCAGCGGACCGCCCGCGCCGCGTGACGGCCGAGCGTCGAGTGAAGCACCGCCGGGCCGAGCTTCGCCCCGGCGATGTGGCCCGCGGTCTCGAGCACGTGGTTCACCCAGAACTTGATGCGGTCGTGCCCCTGCGCGTAGCCGACGAGCATCTGCGCGAGGGGGCCCACCTGCATCGGCTTGCCCTCGAACCGCGGCGCCTTCACCCAGGAGTACTTCCCGTTCTCGTCCCACGCGTTGTAGGCGGGGACGGTGTCCTCCGCGTACGGGTGCTTCTGCCAGTCGCCCTGGTAGTAGGAGCGGGCGATCGACTCGGTGACGTTGTCCTTGAAGTAGGGATCCTGGAACGTCTTGATCGGCCTCACCGAGGCGATGTCGCCGTTCATGATCGTGCCACCCGGCATCGAGAACTGCGTCGCCTTCGCGTCGAGCGGGAGGTCCGGCACGGCGAGGTAGTTCGTCACGCCCGCGCCGTACTTGAGCCAGTCGGCGTACATCGCGCCGATGGCGCACACGTCTGGGACGTAGGCCTGGTAGACGAACTGCGAGACCTCGTCGAGCAGCGTCTTCACCTGGTACAGCTTCTCCATATTGAGCGCGGAGGGGCTGTCGAGGTTGATCGCGTTCGCGACTCCGCCGACGGCGAGGTTCTGGATGTTCGGGGTCTTCGAGCCGAGGATCGCGACCGCCTGGTTGGCCTTGCGCTGGACGTCGAGCGCCTGGAGGTAGTGGGCGACGGCGAGGAGGTTCACCTCCGGCGAGAGCTTCATCGCCGGGTGACCCCAGTAGCCGTTCTGGAAGATGCCGAGCTGTCCCGCCGCGACGAACCCCTCGAGCTTCTTCTTCACCGCCGCGAGCGCGTGCTTCGAGTTCCCGGGCCAGCTCGAGAGCGACTCGGCGAGCTGCGACGCCTTCGCCGGGTCTGCCGCGAGCGCCTTCGTCACGTCGACCCAGTCGAGCGCGGACAGGTGGTAGAAGTGGACGATGTGGTCGTGCAGCGCGTGCGCGATCACGATGAGGTTCCGGATCAGCTGCGCGTTGAGGGGGACCTCGAGCGAAAGCGCGTTCTCCACCGCCCGCACCGACGCGATCGCGTGCACGGTCGTGCACACGCCGCAGATGCGCTGGGTGAAGACCCAGGCGTCGCGCGGGTCGCGCCCCTTCAGGATCGTCTCGAAGCCGCGCCACATTGTACCGGACGACCAGGCCTTCTTCACGGCGCCGCCGTCGACCTCGAGGTCGATACGTAGATGTCCCTCGATCCGGGTGATCGGGTCGATCGTGACGCGCTTGCTCATGACACCACCCCTTCGTGGGCCGCGGCGACCGGCGCGGTGCGGGTCGCCGGGACGGAGACGCCGGCGAGGATCGGGAACTTCCGGACGATCCAGACGTAGGCCATCGTCTCGGTCGCGATGAGGCCGAGCGTGACGAGGAGCTCCGGGATCGACGGGAAGTAGATCCAGTTGTCGCCCGGGTTGAAGCCGGTGAGGAACGCGTCGATCCGGTAGAGCGAGCCCGCGAACAGGGCGAGGAGCGCCGCCTGGAGCTGGCCGGCTGCGCTCGCGCGGGACCCCTGCTGCATGAAGAGCCAGGCGGCGGCGAGGAAGAGCAGCGTCTCGCCCCAGAAGAAGAACGACTGGACCCCGGAGCGGACCGTGAGGCCGAGCCGGTCCGCCGCGAACAGCCCGCCGAACCGGATGATGATGAACGCGAGGATGACGCCAGCGACGAAGACGCCGAGGCGCCCGAGCAGGCGGGTCTCGAGTGGCCGCCCGAAGGCGACCGCCGAGAAGATTGCCTCGAAGTAGATGACGGCGTAGCCCATCCCGACGGCGGTGAGGAGGAAGAGGAGCGGGAGGAGGCCCGTGTGCCACAGGCCGTGCAGCTTCGTCCCGGCGACGAGCAGGAGCGAGCCGAGGCTCGACTGGTGCATGGTCGGGAGCACGAGCCCGAGCGCCACGAGGAACGGCAGGGCGCGCTCGACGCGCGGCAGCCAAACCCGCGCGAGGGCGGCCCGCTCCGGCTTGCCCGACTCGGCCCAGCGCTCGAGGAGCGCGGGGGAGATCTCGAGGACGAGGACGCCCGTGTATGCCATCATGCAGAGCGCGACCTCGAGCAGCACCGAGGTGCCGTTCCAGTCGAAGATCGAGATCGGGATCCGCCACATGTTCCAGAAGCGGCCGAGGTCGAACGCCACCGCGACGCCCGCGACCGAGTAGCCGAGGAAGCTCGTGACGAGCGCGGGCCGGACGAGCGGGTGGTAGCGCCCCTTGTTGAACACGAACACGAGGAGGGCCATCGCGTAGCCGCCGCTCGCGAGGCCGGTGCCGACGACGACGTCGAAGGCGATCCAGAGACCCCACGGGTAGCCGTCGTTCATCGAGGTGGCGGCGCCGAGACCGTGGGTGAACCGGTAGAGCCCGGCGATGGTGCCGAGGCCCCACAGCACGAGCATCAGCTTGATGGCGGGCGTGAGGAACCTGCCCTCCACCGGGCGCGCGCGGGCGGTCATCGCTGTTCCTCCTTCGACGGCGGCGTGCGGCCGTTCTTCCACGTGACGAACGAGAGGGCCCCGAGGAGCGCCAGGGGCGCGGCGAAGCCCTGGTAGATGCCGTGCTGGATGGTCTCGGACAGCGCGGGCGCCGGATCCGTCCCGAGGACCGGCAGGCCAATCGTCTGGAACGCGACCGGCGAGAGATAGAGGACGTTCGTGCCGCCGCCGTCGGTCTCCCCGAAGATCCTGGGCTGGTACGCGTCCGGGCGCTGCGCCATGCGCTGGCGGGCCTCGGCGAGCAGCTCGCCGCGCTTGCCGAAGGTGACCGCGTCGCGCGGGCAGACCTCCGCGCAGGCCGGTCCCTTCCCGTCCTTGTAGCGGTGGCGGCAGAGCTCGCACTTCACGATCCGCGGCGCGGCCTTCGCCCACTCGAACTTCGGCACGTTGTACGGGCAGGCGATCTGGCAGTAGCGGCACCCGACGCACTTTTCGACGTCGTACTCGACGACGCCGTGCTCGCCCTTGTGGAGGGCCTTCAGCATGCAGACCGACGCGCAGGCCGGGTGGACGCAGTGCATGCACTGCGCCTTCATGAACCCCGCCTCCTTCTCGCCCGCCCAGCGCCGGATCACCGTGAGCGTCTGCGCGTTCAGATCGACCGGCGCGTCGTAGGCGGCGCCGGCCGCGAGCTTCACGTCGGCAGGCTTGCCGTTCGCCTCCTTGCACTTCGTCACGCACGCGCGGCAGCCGACGCAGCGGACCACGTCGACGAGCAGCCCGAGGTCCTCCGCGTCGGGCTTGCGTCCGAGGAGGGCGTCCGCCTGGCCGGGCGCCGTCACGGCGGCGGCCGCGCCCGCGGCGCCGACGATCTTGAGGACGGACCTTCTCGAGATCTCGGACATCGCTCACTCCTTTCCTTCGTGCTCTTCGGGCGCCTCGCGGGCGAGCTTGCGCGACGCGAGCCACCCCGCACCCGCCGCGGCGCCTACGACGACACCCGCGATCCCTGCCGCGACCGCCGAGACGGTTCCCTGCTCCGGCGCGATGCCGGGGTACGCCATCGGCGCGGTGGGCTTCTCGATCGGCACGGTCGTGTGCAGCGGGATCCGGAACGCGATCTCCTGCTCGGTGCAGCCGACGCATGGGTGGCCGATGCCGATCGGCCACGCCCCTGGCACCTCGCAGAAGGGGAGGAGCGAGCAGCTGGCGTGGGTCTGCGGCCCCTTGCAGCCGAGCTTGTAGAGGCACCAGCCGTTCCGGTGCCCCTCGTCGCCGTAGAGCTGCGCGAAACGCGCGGCGTCGAAGTGCGGCCGGCGCGGGCAGTCCTCGTGGATGACGCGGCCGTAGGCGAACATCGGCCGCGCCTTGTCATCGAGCTTCGGGAGCGTGCCGAAGGTCGCGAACTGGAGCACCGTGCCGAGGAGGTTGTACGGGTTCGCCGGGCAGCCTGGGAGCGTGACGATCGGCTTCGAGATCCCCTTCTCCTTCAGGATCTGCGGCGCGCCGGTCGCGCCCGTCGGGTTCGGGTCGGCCGACGGCACGCCGCCCCACGACGCACACGAGCCGATGCAGATGACCGCGGCCGCCCGCTCGGCGCACTCGACGAGCGACTGCACCGCGGTCTTTCCGCCGACCATGCAGTAGATGCCGTCCTGCTTCTTCGGGATCGCGCCCTCGACGACGAGCACGTACCCTCCCGCCTTCTTCGCGGCCTCGAGCGACGCCTCGATCTGGTGGCCGGCCGCGGCGGCGAGCGTCTCGTGGTAGTCGAGCGAGACGAGGTCGAGCACGAGCGCGCCGACGTCGGGGTGGCTCGTGCGCAGGAGCGACTCCGTGCAGCCCGTGCACTCCTGGAAGTGGAGCCAGACGACGGAGGGCTTCTGCCCCTTCGCCACCTTCTCCGCCATCTTCTCGCCCGCCCACGCGGGCAGGCCGACCGCGGCGGCCGCCGCGGAGCAGACCTTCACGAAGTCGCGCCGCGAGAGCGCCGAGGCCTGCGCGGTCGTGATCGAGAGCGGCATCCGACGCCTCCTCGGTCGGGCAGGAAGGAAAGGCCCGTCCGTTTTGCCGCATCATCGCGCTCGACCCTCCGTCCTCGTCATTGATCAATGTCAGTCAACGAAAAAATCTCGCGCAGATCGTGCGTAAGCTAAGGACTTCAATACTTTACGGAACACGCATATTTCTCGGTGGGGCGGTCTATGTTGACCGATCCGGTCAACTTACCCGGATGCGACAAACAACCGCATTTCCTGAGATTCACCCGCGGGAACGCCACCGACCGGCGCGAGCCCGCGGTCTTGCGCTCGCCGACGGTCACCCCGATCAGAAACGGAGGTCGCGCGCCATGCGGCGGCGGAGCGCGTCGTCGGGCATGGGGCCGAGCCCCGCCTTCACGTTCTCCGCGACGTGCTCGGGATCGGCCGTGGCCGGGATGACGGCGGTCACCGCCGGGTGGGAGAGGATGAACTTGAGGAAGATCTGGCTCCACGACGTCGCCGCGAGCTCCGGCGCCCAGGCGGGGAGCGCCTTCCCCTTCACGGTGCGGAAGAGCTCGCCCTGCTCGAAGGGGCGCATCACGAGCACCGCCGTCCCGGTCTCCGCCGCTGCGGGGAGGAGGCGCGCCTCCGCCTCGCGCGCCCCCGCCGAGTAGGGCAGCTGCACGAAGTCGAGCGCCTCGGTCCGGAGCAACCGCTCGAGCTCCGGGAACGCGCTCGTCGCGTAGTGCGTGACGCCGAGGTGGCGCAGGCGCCCCGCCGCCTTCCACGCGCGCATCGCCGGGAGGTGCTCCTGCCAGTCGAGGAGGTTGTGGACCTGCATGAGATCGAGCGTCGCGACCCGGAACCGCCGGAGCGACTCGCGCATCTGCGCCTCGCCCGCGATCTTGCCGCGCGTCCAGACCTTGGTCGCGAGGAAGGGCGGCGGCCGCGGCGCGAGCTTCGCGAGCAGATCGCCCACGACCGTCTCGGCCGCGCCGTACATCGGCGAGGAGTCGATGACCCGACCTCCGGCGGCGAGGAACCTCCGGAGCACCTCGAGCTGCGGCGCGCGCTCGCCTTCGGAGGCCCCGACGTCGAACGTCTGCCAGGTGCCGAGCCCGACGACCGGCACCCGCTCTCCGCCGCCCTTCGGGATAGGCCGGGTGGCCATCGCAGCCCGGTCGTCCCCCGCGCCGCCGCCGCCCGCGCGCCCCACCGAAGCGAGCCCGAGCCCGGCCGCGCCCGCGGCGATGAAGGTCCGCCGCGTCATCGTCATGGCCGCTCCATCTTCCGCTCGCGCCGGGCGAGCCAGACCGCGATCGCGAACGACGCGCCGCCGAGGGGGAGCGCCGCGATCGCGAGGGGGCTCGCGGCGACACCGAGGGCGGCGAGGCCCGTGTACGACCAACCGGCGAGGAGATCTCCGCCGCGATAGACGACCGTCTCGATGAACCCCTTCGACTTGTACTTCTCCTCGCGCGGGACGACCGTGTAGAGGACGTCGCGCGCCGGCTTCTCGAAGGCGTAGTGGCCGACACGCCGGAGCGCCTGGACGCCGCCGAGCACGATCAGCGTCGGCGTCGCCGCGAGCGTCACGAACCCCACGATCGTGAAGACCGGCACGGCGGCCAACGCCGGGCCGAGGCCGAAGGTCACCGCGAGCCGGCCGGTGGCGAGCGACTGCAACGCGAACGCCGCGACGTTCACGCCGAGGTCCACAGCGGCGAAGAACGCAGTGCGGCGGGTCGGGTCCGGGATGGCCGCCGCGACGATCCGCGTCCCCTGGAAGTAGAGGAATGTCGAGGCGAAGGTGAAGAGGAGCATCTGGGCCGCGAGGGCGCGCAGGAACGGGGAGCGGGCCACCGCAGAAACGCCCGACAGCGCCGTGCCGCCGACGGGCGCATCCTCTGAGCGGGGGGACGCTCGCCCCTTCGCCAACTCCACCGCGCAGCGCGCCGCCACCTCGAGGAGCACGGCCGAGAGCGCGAGGAGGCCGGCGATCCCGATCGCGCCGACGAGCAGCCCGGCCGTCGCGGAGCCGGCGATCGCGCCGAGGCTGCCGCCCGCGGCGACGAACCCGAAGAGCCGCCGCCCCTGCTCCGCCGTGAAGAGGTCGGCCATGAAGCTCCAGAACACCGACACGACGAGCAAGTTGAACACCGACAGCCAGACGAAGAAGGTCCGGCCCACCGCTATGGGCCAGAGCTCGAGCCGGAACGCCGCCCAGAACAGGACGAGGTTCACGACGAAGAAGCGGTAGACGAGCGGCACCGCGCGCGCGCGGGGCAGGCGCGCGAAGAGCGCCGAGTAGATCGGCACCGCGAGCGACAGCGCCGCGAAGGTGGCGCTGAAGTCCCACTGCAGCGCGCGGACGCCCCGGACGCCCATCTCGTCGCGCACCGGGCGGAGCAGGTAGTACGCCGCGAGGAGCGCGAAGAAGTAGGCGAACGCGAGCCGCACCGCGCGCCGCTCCGCGGGTCGCACCTCGACCGCGTGGCCGAGGATGCGCCGTGCGGCGGGGCTCGCCTCCACCGCCCCTACCTCGCCGCGTCCTTGCGGAGCTCGCGGACGACGTGGCCGAGCTCCGGCGCGATGAGCTTCTCCCAGGCGAGGCGGACCGCCGCCCTCGACCCGGGCAGGGAGAAGACGGCGCGGCCGCCCCAGACACCCGCGACCGCGCGGGACAGCATCGCCGCCGCGCCGATCTCCTCGAACGAGAGCATCCGGAACAGCTCACCGAACCCGTCGATCCGTTTGTCGAGGAGCGAAGTGACCGCCTCGTAGGTCCGGTCGCGCGCGGCGATCCCGGTCCCGCCGTTCACGAGCACGACCTCCGCGCCCGCGTCCGCCGCGTCGTCGAGCGCGCCGCGCAGCTCGTCCGGCTCGTCCCTCACGATCCGGTACCCCGCGAGCGTGTGCCCCGCCGCGAGCGCGGCCGCGCGCAGGAACGCGCCGCTCTCGTCGTCCGCCTCGCTGCGGGTGTCCGACGCCGTGATGACGAAGACCCGGACCGACGACGGCGCCTCGTGGCGATGCTGCTCGTGCCCCATGCCTCACCTCGCCTGGACGGCGACGTCTGCGCGCGCCGCCTCGATGCGGCGCGCCACCGCGGCGGCGTCCGGCGCGCCGGGCGCGAGCTTCAGGTACTCCGCCCAGGACGACAGGGCGCGAGAGATCTCCCCGAGCGCCGCGCGGGCGTCGCCGAGCGCGCGGTGCGCGAGCGCGGTACGCGGCTCGAGCGTGATGGCCCGGTCCGCGTAGGCGACCGCGTCCTGCGGACGGCCGCCGCGCCGCGCGAGGTGGGCCGCGGCCTGGGCGAGCCCGTCCGGATCGTCGAGATCGAGGGTGCGCAGGCCTTCGAACCCGGCGGGCCGCAACGCGGCCCCGACGCGCGCGCCGGCGAGGCTGCCCTCCGGCAGCGCCTGCTCCGACGGCTCGTAGCCATCCGCCTCGACTCGGAGCACGTGCGCGCCCGCCGGCGGCGCGGCGATGGCGCGGCCTCCCTGGCCGAGGGGGCGGCCGTCGAGGCTCACGTGCGCGCCGGGCGGCAGCACCTCGACGAGCACCTCGGGCGGGCGGACGTTCGCGGGCCGGGGCCCGCCCACCCGCCCGCCGTGCGCGCCGGACGAGGACGCGGAGGGCGCGTGGCAGGCTCCGGCGACGACCGCGAGGAGCAGGGACAGCAAGCGGAGGATCGAGCGCGGCCAGGGCACGGACGCGACCCTATATAACGCCCCGATGCTGGACAAGTTCGGCGTGGCGCGCGCGCTGCGGGAGATCGGGTCTCTCCTCGAGCTCGAGGGTGAGAACCCGTTCAAGGTGCGCGCGTACGAGAACGGGGCGCGCGCGGTCGAGGGGCTCGCCGAGGACCTCGGCGCGCTCGTCGCGGCGGACCGGCTCCTCGAGGTGAAGGGCATCGGGGACGCGCTGGCGCGGAAGATCGCGGACCTGCACCGGACCGGTACGACCGAGGTGCTCGATCGCCTGCGCGAGCGGCATCCGCCCGGAACGCTCGAGCTCGTGCAGGTCCCGGACCTCGGGCCGAAGAAGGCGGCGGCGCTCCAGGCGGCGCTCGGGCTCCGCGACCTCGCCGATCTCGAGCGCGCCTGCCTCGAGGGACGCGTGCGCGGCGTGAAGGGCTTCGGCGAGCGGACCGAGGGGCGGATCCTGGAGGGCGTCCGGCGCCTTCGCGAGCGCGCCTCCGAGCGGCGCGTCCTGCTCACCGAGGCGCTCGCCGAGGCGGAGCGGCTCGTCGCGCACCTGCGCTCCGGTGCGGCCGCGGTCCGCGTCGAGATCGCGGGCTCCGCCCGCCGGATGAGAGAGACGGTCGCGGACGTCGATCTCGTCGCCGCGGCCCACGACCCGGACGGACTCTCGGCCCAGCTCATCGCCTACCCGCTCGTCGCCGAGACCCTCGCGCGCGGCGGGACGAAGACTACGGTCCGCCTCGCCTCCGGGCTCCAGGTCGATCTGCGCGTCGTGCCGCCCGAGGACTTCGCGACGGCCCTCCACCACCTGACCGGCTCGAAGGCGCACCACGTGCGGCTCCGCGGCATCGCGCGCGAGCGCGGGTTCACGCTGAGCGAGTGGGGGCTCCACCGTCTCCCCCCGCGCGGCGGCGAGGCGCCCGCGCCCGACGCGCCGCCGGACCCCGCGGCGAAGGTCGCCATCCCGAGCGAGCGGGCGCTCTACGAGGCGCTCGGGCTCGCGTTCGTCCCGCCGGAGCTGCGCGAGGACCAGGGCGAGATCGAGGCCGCGCGCGCGGGCACGCTGCCCGAGGACCTCGTCTCGATCGAGGACGTGCGCGGGCTCGTCCACTGCCACACGACGTGGTCCGACGGCCGCGCGTCGCTCGAGGAGATGGCCCGCGCCGCCGACGCGCTCGGGATCGAGTACCTCACGGTCACCGACCACTCGCGCAGCGCCGGCTACGCAGGCGGGCTCGAGGTCGATCGGCTCCGCCGCCAGTGGGACGAGATCGCCCGCGTGCAGGAGCAGGTGAAGGTGCGGCTCCTGCGGGGCACCGAGTCGGACGTGCTCGAGGACGGCGCGCTCGACTACCCCGACGACGTGCTCGCCGGGCTCGACGTCGTCGTGGCGAGCGTCCACTCGCGGATGAAGATGGATGAGGAGGAGATGACGCGGCGGCTCGTGCGCTGCATGTCGCTGCCGGTGTTCAAGATCTGGGGACACGCGCTCGGCCGGCTCCTCCTCGACCGCGACCCGTTCGCCTGCCGCGTCGAGGAGGTGCTCGATGCGCTCGCCGCCTCGCGCGGCGCCGTCGAGGTGAACGGCGATCCGCGCCGGCTGGAGCTCGAGCCGCGCTGGCTTCGCAAAGCGACCGCGCGGCGGATCCCCGTCGTCCTCTCGGTGGACGCGCACGCGGTGCGGGACCTCGCGTACCTGCGCTGGTCCGTCGCGACGGCCCGGCGCGGCTGGGTCCGCCGCCGCGAGGTGCTGAACACGCTGCCCTACGAGGAGTTCCGGCGCGCGGTGCGGCCGATCGCATGAGGAGCGGCAGGTGGGCTGCGCGCCGACCCGGCCGGGCGCCCGCCCGCTCTCGCCCGAAGCTTGTGGCCCGACGCTTCCGCGTCTAGGCTCGCCGCACCTTGGCGAACCTCCTCCGCTCGAAGCGCGTCCAGGTCCTCGGGGCGCTGTCGCTCTCGTCCGGCATGCCGCTCGGGTTCGTCGTGAGCTCGTTCGGCGTGTTCCTCCGCGGCGCCGGCGTGGACCTCACGACCATCGGCGTCCTGTCCGCCGTGTCGATGCCCTGGAGCGTGAAGTTCCTCTGGTCGCCCATCGTGGACCGCTGGGCGCTGCAGCGGCCCGACCGGCGGCGCAGCTGGGTCCTCGTCGCGCAGGGCGCCCTCGCGCTCGGCTTCCTCGCCCTCGCCCTCTACGCCTGGCACGCGCTGCGGACCGACCCCGTCACCGGGCGCCAGTCCCTCGCGGCCGGCGCGGCGGCGACGATCGGCCTCATCACCCTGTTCATCACCTTCTGGTCGGCGACGCAGGACATCGCCCTCGACGCCTACGCCGTCGAGGTGCTCGAGCCCGCGGAGCAGGGTCCCGCGAGCGGCCTCCGGGTGATGTGGTACCGGCTCGGGATGCTCGTGTCGGGCGCGCTCGCGATCTTCGCGGCGCAGTGGCTCCCGTGGCCGCTCGTCTTCGCCCTGCTCGGCGGCCTGTTCGTGGCGTCGATCGCCCTCACGCTGCGGGCGGAGCGGCCGGCGCGCCCGGCGGCTGCGCCGCGCTCGATCGCGGCCGCCGTGGTGGAGCCGTTCCGGACCTACTTCGCCCAGCGCCACTCGGTGACCGTCGCGGCGTTCCTCGTCCTCTACAAATTCGGCGACAACGCCGCGGGGACGATGGTGAACCCGTTCCTGAAGGACATGTGCTTCTCGAACGCCGAGATCGGCCTCGCCGTGAAGATCATCGGCACGATCGCGACCATCGCCGGGACCGCAGCGGGCGCCGCCCTCATGGCCCGGCTCGGGCTCGGGCGCGCGCTGTGGGTGTTCGGGCTCGCGCAGGCGGCTGCCATCGGGCTCTACGCCTTCGCCGCCGCAGCGCGGACCGCGCCGCTCGACGTGGCGCTCTGCGCGGGCGCCGCCCCGCTCACCGCCGCGACGCGCGCCTGGACCTACCTAGGCATCTCGGCCGAGTACGCCTCGCAGGGGATGGGGACCGCCGCGCTCCTCGCCCTGGTGATGCGCGTCTGCGACAAGCGCTACAGCGCGACGCAGTACGCGCTCCTCTCGTCGCTCTTTGGCCTCGGCCGGACGCTCTCCGGGATCCCGAGCGGCTGGCTCGCGACGCGCCTCGGCTATCCGACGTTCTTCGTCGCGTGCATGGCCTTCGCCGTCCCTGGGCTGCTCGTCCTGCACCTCATCGCGCCGGTCCGACAGCGGGACGTCCTCGCATCGCCGGCGGCGGAGCCCGCGGCGACCCCATAGCGGCGGCGGGCGCCAGCACCTCGACCGCCCCCACCCGCTCGACCGCCCGCGCGGGCGGCATGCCGAAGTCGCGCAGCCACCGCGCCGCAGCGGCGTCCTCCCCCGCCGGCCTGCACAGGCGCACCTCGCCGCGCCGGTCCCACCAGGCGGCGGCGCTCGGGGTGGCGCGGTGGGTGAGGCCGTACAGCCGCCGGGCCTCGCCGCGCTCGTGGAGCACGAGCGCCGCGTGCCAGACCGTCGGCCAGACGGTCCAGTACTCGCCGACGAGGACGTCGCAGCGCGCGGCGAGGACGTCGTTCGTGAGCCGCCCCGCGACCGCGTCGAGATCGCCCCGGAGGCGCGCGAGCGACGGCGGCCCTGCCGCCGCGAGCGCCGCGACCGGGATCAGCGCGAGCGCCGCGAGCGCGGCGGGCCGCGCCGTGCGCCGGAGCCGGGCGAGCGGCTCGGCGAGGAGCGAGGCGGCGGCGAGGTGGACGAGCAAGGCCGACGGCGCGAGGTAGCGCCAGTGGAAGGCGTTCTCCTCGACCCAGCGGAGCGAGCCCGCGAAGAGCGCGTAGGCGAGCGCGGCCCCGAGGAGCGCCGAGACCCGCAGGAGCGCGCCCCCGAGGTGGCGCCGGAGCGACGGGAGCGCGAGGAGCCCGACCCCCGCGACCGACGCGGCCCAGAGCACGGCGGGCCACGGGCCCGCATTCCGCCACGCGTTCGCGAAGAACGTCGTCCACGCACCGGGGAGCGCTGAGAGCGGGAGCGGCGCCACGTCGAGCCGGAGCGGAGTCCCGGAGAGCGCCGGGTACGCCCTCAGGAACACCTGCCCCGCGACGAGGCCGAGGGCGAGGAGCCCCGCGTCGCGGGCGAGCCGCGCCGCGACCGCGCGCCCGTCCTCGCCCTCGAGCCGATCCACCGCCGCGCGCGCCGCCGCGAGCGTGCCGAGCAGCACGCCCGCCGCGGCGTTCACCCAGTGCGCCGCGACGACGAGGAGCGCGCCCGAGACGAGGCGCGCCCATGGCCTGCGCCCGTCTCCCCGCGGCTCGGCGAGCGCGAGCCCCGCCGCGGCGAGCGCGAGCGAGAGGCCGTAGGGCTGGTCGAAGAGGTACTCGAACAGCCACGGCGCCGGCGCCGCGGCGAGGAGCCCCGCCGCGGCGAGCGCGCCCGCGAGCGGCCAGTCGCGCCCGGCGAGCACGTGCCGAGCGAGGAGCACGACCGCGCCGAGCCCGGCGACGCCGAGCAGGAGGCGCTGCGCGAGCAGGTTCCAGAGCGGGTGGCGGACCGGGAGTGCGAGGAGCGGGACGAGCATCCCGTAGCGCTCCTGGTCCCAGAAGAACGGGGTCCAGCGCTGGAGCGAGACGAGCACGGGGACGAGGGAGTCGCCGTTCTCGAGCCGGTGCAGCCGGCCGAACGTGAGGAGCGCCGCCGCCACAGCGACGGATCCCAGGAGGACGGCGGTCCGGTGTCCGGGCCAGAAGCGCCGGACGGCCGCGCCCGCGCTTCGACTCCGCGCGTCCTCCGGGGTCGCTCCGATCGGAGCCTGTGAAGCAACCGCGCGAGCGGTGGTCACCCGCTCACCCCGCCTCACCGCACCTCGCCGCGCTCCTTCGCCTCCTGCGCGAGGGCGCGGACGGAGAAGCCCGGCGTCTGCGAGGCCTCGTCGGTGGCGATGGTCGGCACCGGCCGCGCCCGCGCCCGCATCTCCTCGAGCTTCTCGGGGGAGATCGACGGGGAGCCGCGCTTCAGCCACGGATCGTTCTGATACGAGACCGGCGGGCCGCGGAGGAGCCGCTTCTCGTCCCAGATCTGGGCGGCCCGGTCGTACGACGGCGGCGCGTGCTCGCCCGAGTCCATCCGGATGGCGTCCTTCGGGCAGGCCTCGACGCAGAAGCCGCAGACGATGCAGCGCATCTCGTCGATGACGAACTTCACCGGGTACTTCTCGATGGGATCGTCCGCGTACTCGCCGGCCTCGATGTAGATGCACTGGGCCGGGCACGCGGTCGCGCACATGTAGCAGGCGACGCAGCGCGGCTTGCCGTCCTCGCGCGG
>DASWEI010000160.1:0-43262 GCA_036394835.1 Anaeromyxobacter sp.
CCGCTTGGACCTGCGCTGATCGCCCAGATCGACGGCATCGAACTCTTCGCGAACCACCTGCCGCCGCTCGGGCTTTCTCTTCACCGCAACCGTAGATCACGCCCCGATGGGCGCTGTCTAGATGTGGGGGATCATGAGCGCTTCGCGGGGGCGAGGGAGAAATGCTGCCCAGTCTCACGCCCTGCCGAGCACGAAGAGGATGTAGCCGGGCGCGGGAGCGCGACGCGGCGTCTCCGGGCGGCGGCAGCGGCTCGTTCCAGCGGCGCAACGCGGCGTCTCCGGCCGGCGGCCGCGGCTCGTTCGAGCACTGCGCCGACCGCAGCGCCTGCGGCGCCGACGGTCGACGCGCCCGCCGCAGCTCTAGCTTCCGCTCGGCCCGGCGGGGACCGTCGCCGCAGCCGGCACGACCGCCGCCTTCGCGGGCGCCGCCGCGACCGCCTTCAGCGCCTTCTCGATGGAGTCGGGAGCGCAGCGGATCCGCATGAAGCTGTGATCCCCCATCATCGACAGGTCGGGGAAGTTCACCGCGATCCGGAACTTCGCGTGGAGGGCGAACACCTCGCCCTTCGAGACGATGAGCTCGTACGGGAGGTGCGCGGACGACCTGAGCGGCTTGACGTCGATCTCCTTCATCACGTTCGCGTCTCCGCCGCAGCCGTCCGAGAGCCCCACGCCGAACACCGTCTCGTCGGGCGAGACGGAGATCCGGTACACCTGCTTCGTCCCGCCGCGCCCCGCCGCGAGCCCCGCCGCGACGGCGGCGAGCGCCTCCGCCTGGGAGGGGAAGGTGGCGAGCTTCCACGCGTCGTCGAAGTACGGCATCCCGATCATGTAGTGGAAGCCCTTCAGGTCCTTTGCGCGCTTGCCCTCCGGCGGCCCGAACTCCTCCATCGCGCCGAGCGCCTTGGCAAGCTTCGCCGCGAGCGGCGAGAGGTCGGCCTTCATGCGGTACGCGGCCGCCATGTAGACGGGGTTCGTGTACGCGACCTGCGTCTCCGCGCCGACCTTCGTGACCGTCACGCGCTGCGCGGCCGCATAGGAGCCGAAGCGAGCCTGGGCGGCGGCGGCCGCGAGCTCGTCGCTCGTCACCGCGAGGACGACGGTGCCCGCGTACGGCGAGTAGCTCCCCGCCACGGTGAACCCGGCCGCGGCGAGCTTCGCCTTCGCGCCCTCGACCGCCTGCTCGAGCTCGCCCGGCCCGCGGCTCGCGAGGACGAACGGCTTCATGCGGGCGTCCTCCGCCCGCGCCGCGACTGAAGATGCGGCGATCGCAGCGCACAGCGCCAGCTTCGCAAAGCTCATGCGTCCCTCCGGAGAGGCGGCGCTGCGCGCAGCCTCATATAGCGATCTTGCTAGAGTGCAAGGTCGCCGCGCGATGCTAGCGCGCCGCAGCGCGCCGGGGTGAGGACAAAACGACGCGGACGCTAGCGGCCGCCCGGCGGGCGGGCGGGCAGCGCCCCCGAGGCGGGGACGAGCGAGGGCGCCGCGCGCGCGGCGGTGCCGGCGCTGACCGCCGCGGCCAGGCGCGGCTGGAGCGCGCGCGCGAAGGCGCCCTGCTCGTCGCTCCGGCCCGCGATCTCGCGCAGCGCGACGGCGAACGGGTGCTCGCGCTCCTCGGAGCGCGCGAGCCCGGCGCCGAGCGCGCCGACCGCCGCCTCCTGCGCCGCGGGCGACGCCGCCCGGAACGCGTGGACGAGCTCCTCGGCCGCCACCGCGGCGACCTCGGCGACGACCTCGGACAGCGTGCGCGCGAGCGCGCCGTCGAGCGCGGCGGCCGGCGCGAGCTCGACGAGCCGCGCGAGCGCATCCGCGTTCGCGTCCGCGGCGAGATCGCCGAGCGACGGCAGGACGGGCAGCTCCGTGCTGGGCGCCCCGGCCGCGGCGGTCGCGGCCCACAGCCGCGCGAGCGCCTGCGGATCCGGCGGCACCGCCTCGACGAACGTGCGGCGCGAGGTCTCGCCGTCCGGGTCGGAGAGGTAGATGCACTCGGCGATCGCGAGCCGGAGCGCCGGGTCCTTTTCGGAGCGGAGCGCGGTGCGGAGGAAGGGGAGGTTCCTGGGATCGCCGGCGCGTCCGAGCGCGTAGTAGGTCTTCACGGGGCCGGCGAGGTCTCCCGCGAGGACGGCGGAGGTCGCGACCCCGGCGCTCTTCGCGAGCGCGACCGCCTCGCCGAGCGCGCCCGGGGCGCCGCCGCTCGCCGCGAGCGCGGTCCCGATCGCGTCCACCGAGCGGACGGCTGAGGCGGTCCGGCCTGGGAAGTCGTTCACGAGGATCGCGAAGGCGAGGGTCCTGTGCGCTGCGTTCTCCACGTAGCCGGACAGGCTCGTCACGTTCTCGAGCGTCCCGGTCTTCGCGCGCAGGCGTCCCTCCGCCTCGCTCCCCTCCATGCGCCACCGGATGGTGCCGTCGCGGCCGGCGACGGGGAGCGACACGAGGTACTCGGCGTGCAGCGGGAAGCGCCCCCACATCGCGCGGAGCAGCGTCACGAGCTGCCGCGCGCTGAAGCGGTTCGTGTCGTTCAGCCCCGAGCCGTTCTTCATCACGTACGCGCCGCGCGGGACGCCGACGTCGGCGAGGAACGCCTCCACCGCCTCGACCCCCTTCGCCCAGCTGCCGGGCGCGCCCTTCGCCTGCGCCCCCATCGTCTCGAGGAGCTGCTCGGCGACGAAGTTGTTCGAGGTCTTGTTGAGCCGGCGCACGATCTCGCCGAGCGAATCGGACTGCGCGACGTGGACGAGCCGCGCGCCCTCCGGGACCGCGCCGGTGCGGACCCGGCCGGCGATCTTCACGCCGCGCAGCTCGAGGAGGCGCCGGAGCGTCTGGCCGAGGTAGAGCCCGGGCTCGTCGATCCGCCGCCACACCGCCTGCACGCGGCTTCCCTGCGGGATCCGCCCCTCCACGATGATCCGCTGCCGCGCGCCGGCTCGGACGGAGGAGACGGTGAGGCGGCGGCGCGCGCCGGGCGCGACGGTGGTCGCGCGGACGTCGAGGTCGAACAGATCGCTCGCGGGCTCGAGCTCGACGCGCGCCTTCGCGCCGCGCCGCTCGCCCGGCGCGACGTGGACCGCGACGGTGTTCCAGTTGAGCGAGGCGGCGCCGGTCGGCGCGAGGTAGCTCTTGTCGCCCGTCTCCTGGTCGAAGCCGGGGCCGTGCCGCTCGCCGTCGAAGTACGACTCGTCCACCACGACGTCTCCGAGCCGCTTGAGCCCGAGGTGGACGAGGTCGCCGGCGATCGCCCACAGCCGCTCGGTGACGAGCGACGGATCTCCCTTGCCGCGCACGTGCAGCGTCCGCGCGCTCGCCGACCCCGCGGACCCCGCGTCCACGTAGAACTCGGTGTCGAAGTGGAAGTCCGGGCCGAGCCGCGCGAGCGCCGCCGCGGACGTGACGAGCTTCACGTTCGACGCGGGGTTGAGGAGCACGTCGGGGTCGCGCGCGAAGAGCACCTGTCCGCTCTCGACGTCCGCGACGAAGATGCCCGCGCGCGCCCCGGCGAGCGGGGCGGCCGCGACGATCGCGCGCAGCGCGGCGTCGAGCTCGCGCCCGGCGGCGTCGGTCGGGCGCGCAGCGTCGGCGGCGCGCGCGGCGGACGGCGGCATCGGGGCAGCGGTGAGGAGCAGGGCGAAGGAGAGGAGCGGGATCGCGCGGCAGCGGCGGAACGTCGTCACGGGATGCTTCCTTTACCGGAAACCGGCGCGGCGGGCGCGGGGAGAGCGTCCAGGCCACCCAGCGCCAACATAACCGTCCGGCGAGTGGCCGCATTTCGCCCCCCCATTGACGTGCGACCACTCGCCCGGTAGCGTGTGTTGCTGTGAGACAGGTTCCCACAGGGCCTGCGACGGATGGCCGCACGCACGAGGCGCTGGAGCGGTTCGAGCGCTTTCTCGCGACGAAGGACCTCCGACTCACCGAGGCCCGCGCCGCCATCGTGGAGGCCGCGCTCGCCCGGCGGGGCCACTATCCCATCGAGGACCTGATCGCTGACCTCAAGGCGCGCGGCATCCGCGGCTCGAAGGCGACGGTGTACCGGACGCTGCCGCTCCTCGCGGAGGCCGGCATCCTCCAGCCGGCGATCATCGCCGGCGACGTGAAGAGCTACGAGACGACCTACGGCCAGGACCACCACGACCACCTCATCTGCACGCGCTGCGGGAAGGTGGTCGAGTTCGGCTTCGAGGCGTTCGAGATCTTGCAGCGCGAGGTGGCCGGCCGGTACGGCTTTCGGCTCGAGGCCCACCACCACGAGCTCGTCGGGAGCTGCCCCGAGTGTCTCGCGCGCGAGGGCGGGGACCCCGAGCCACCACCGCCGGCGAACGCCGCGACGAAGACCGGCGCGTAGTCCCCGCACCCGGTGAAGAGATGCGGCCGGCGGCCGCAGCAGGCTCTGGGTCAGTCACCCCGCGATCGCCGCCCGCACCGCCGCGCCGTGCGCCGTCCGCGAGAGCACGCGCTCGAGGAGCGCGGCGCGCGCGTGCGAGACGTCCCGCGCGCCGAGCCCGAGCGCGTGCCCGACGGCGAGGTCGAGCTCGCGCTGCCCAGCGCGGTCGAGCGTGGCGCGCAGATCCGTCGTGACCTCGTCGCGGGCGAGCGCGGGCCGCAGCGCCGCGAGCGCGCCCGCGATCCCCAGGAGCGCCGCCGGCGAAGGGAACGGCGCCGCCGCGAGGACACGGCAGTCGACGTCCGCGATCGCCTGCGCGCCGGTGAGCTGCCGCGCCCCCTCGTCGATCGCGAGCCGGACCGGCGTCGCGGAGAGGACGAGCGCGACCTGCCACGCGGGCGCCGCGCGCGGGAAGACGACGTGCCACTTCTTGTCTTCCCAGAGCCCTCCCTCGTTCAGGAACGCGAACGCGCGGGCGCCGACCTTCGCCGGGTAGAGCACCGGAGCGGGCCCGCGCCCGGGCGAGAGCCGCCACCATGTCGCGCGGCCGGCGCAGGTCGGGCGCAGGTGGACCCCGGCGGCCTCACCCGCGGCGAGGTAGCGGAGCGCGGCGGCGGAGGGGCGCCGAGGCCGGAAGAGGACCCGAGCGGGCTCGGCGCGCTCCGGCGCGCGCGCCTCCTTGAGCGAGGCGATGAGCGGGACGACGTCGTCCGGCGCGAGCGGGACCTCGCCCAGGAGCGCGGACGCGAACCGGCCCGGACCGGCCGGACGCAGGTGGAAGAAGGCGTTGCAGCCGGTCTTCGTCCCGAAGCGGACGTCGCAGGCGTCTCCGAGCCGGACGGCGCCTCGCGGCGACGCCCGCGCGCCGCGCGCGAGCGCGAGGCGAACGGTCGAGGTCCCGCGCGCGAGGGCGGCGAGCTCGTCGTCTGCGAGCGCGGCGAGCGGGACGGCCGCGGAGGCGGAGGGTCCGTCGGCCCCGCCCTCGACCCAGACGGCAAGCAGCGTGTCGATCGACGCGGCGAAGCTCCCGGCGGCGCGCGAGCGGAGCCGGAGCGCGAACCCCCCACGCGCCCGCGCGTCGGCGACGAGCGGCGCCGACGAGCGCGACACGTCGAGCGCGCGCGGCCAGACGAGCGCGGCGACCGGGGCGCTCCGCAGCGCCACCCGGGCGAAGTGGGCGGAGAGGTCGGCCTGGCGCGAGAGGCCGCTCGCGCGCGCGGCGACGACCTTCTCGGCGGCGGGGATGGCCTCGTGCCGGAGGAAGGGCGGGTTCGCGAGGACGAGGTCGGCCTCCGGCCAGCGGGCCGCGAGGGCGTCGGCGCGCCGCACCGTCGCGTCCGCGCCGAGGAGGAGGAGCCGCTCGCGCGCCGCGCGCACTGCGAGGGGCGCGAGGTCGAGCCCGGCGAGCCGGAGGCGCGCGCCCACCGCGCGGGCGAGGAGCTCCGCGGCCGCGAGGAGGGCGCCGCCGCCGCAGGCGGGGTCCACGACGCGGGCGCCGTCGAGCGCAGCGGAGAGCCGGGCGTCGGGGGCGCCGGCGAGCAGCGAGGCGACGGCGTCCGCCGCGGGCGGGCCGCCGCGGCGCGCCGCGACGTGCGCGAGGCCGAAGGCTGCGAGGAGCCGGGCCTCGGCGGGCGGCGTGAAGACCGCCCCGCGCGCACCGCCGAGCGCGCGCGCGCAGAGCGCCTCGAGGACCGCTCCGTCGAGCCGATCGGGCGCGGGCTCCCGCTCGGTGCCCACCGCGAGCGCGGCGAGGCGCGGCGCGGGCTCCCCGCGCAGCCGGCGGAGCGCGGTCTCAAGCTGCGCCATGGGCGGGAGGTGAGCGAGCGCCTCGAGGGCGCGCTCGTTCGCGGTCGCGGTCATCTGTCGAGCGCCACGTCGAGGACGGGCGCGCCGCGGGCCTCCGGCGCGTCGTAGTGCCACCACTCGACGCGGTTCACGCGGAACCCGGCCGCCTCCATCGCGGCGCGGAGGAGGTCGCGGTTCCGCCGCGCCGCCTTCGAGACCCCCGCCGTCGCGTCCGCGCGCGCGCGCGGCTCGAACGCGTCGAACGGGGTCGGCAGCTCGATCTCCGAGCCGTCCCGCGCCGCGAGCCCCACGTCCACCGCGGCGCCGCGGTTGTGGTTCGACCCCTTCGCCGGGTCGGCCACGAATCCCTTGCGCGGGAACAGGCGCCACATCTCGCGCTGGACCGCGAGCGGCCGGTAGCAGTCGTAGAGCCGCAGGCGCAGCCCCCTCGCGCGGAGCCGCGCCGCCGCGCGTCCGAGCCGCGCCGCGACGACGGGCAGGAGCAGGCAGCGCGCGTTCTCGGGGTAGACCGCGCGCCCGAGGAAGTTCGACGGCGTGCGGTAGCGGAGGTCGATCACGGCGTCGGGGAGCGCGCGGCCGACGTCCACGAGCGCCGGCGTGGGCGCGGCGGCGAGGAGCGCAGCCCAGGCGAGCGAGATCACCGCGACATTCTACAGCCCGCTCGCCGCGGAGCGCGGCCTCGCGCGCGCGGTCGGGCCGTCAGGCGCGCACGCCGGCGCGGCCCGGAGGGTGCGCGAGCGGAGGGAGCGCGCGCGGGACCCGGCGCGCGCTCGGGACGAGGGCGAGCGCGAGGAGGAGCGCGCCCGCCGACAGCTCCGCCGCGGCGGCGCGCCCATCTCCCGACGCCCGGCCCGCGGCGACGAGCCAGATCGCCGGGAGCGCCATCGCGAACCGGGCCCGCGGCCACTCGAGGGCGGCGAGGCTCGCGACACATACGAGCATCCCGACCGCAACGTCGTGCAGGATCGCGCTCGCCGCTGCGTAGCCGAGGACGAGTGGGGCGAGGATGAGCCCCATCCCGACTGCGAAGCTCCCCCAGCGCGCGGGCATGCACCCGAAAAGTATGCCGGCGGTCCGCTCGGTCAAGGGCGCCCGGCCGGTCGCGCCGCGGCTCGGGTGGGGCTCTCCGGATTTCCCGTCCCTCGGAAGAGCGAGTGTGGGCCGGAAAGTGGCGCTGTCGGACGCCCCCGATAGGATGCGGCAGCGCGAACGCGAACGAGGAGGATGCCGCCATGGCAAGGCGTCGCCCGGAACGAACGCGCGCGGACTCAAAAATGACCTACACCGAAGAACGGGTCGCCGCAGAGATGGGGCGCGTGCTGCTCGCGCTCTACCGCGCCGGCATGCAGGTTCGCGTCTGGCCCGACGCGATGAGCGGTCGCGCCGGGGTGCGGATCGTGGCGGGGCCGTCGGCGAAGCGCCGTCGCGCCGGGGCCAAGTCCGCGACGGGCGCGGGGGACTCGCCGCTCCAGGCGATCTATGCGGCGGTGGAGCGGCTCAACGAGCGCGCGGGGGCGATCGTCGTGCCGATCGACTGAGGTGAACTAGGGGAAGAGGCCGTCCAGCTTCCGCTCGATGTCGTCCTGCACCTTCTGGCGCATCGAGCCCGGGACGAGCATCGGGAACTTGAGGTCGACCGTGACCTCTCCTTCCTTCACGAGGTACGAGCCGGAGATCCCGAGCTTCGAGACCTTGCCCGTCTTCGCGCCCCCGTCCTTCACGTAGTCGAGCGAGAGCTTCTCGGCGATCCGCTCCATCACCTCGTCCACCTTGGAGTAGATCTCGCCCGCGCTCTTGCCGGGATACGTCTTCCTGATCTGCGCCATCCATCACCCCTTGCGGCCCGCGTACAGTGTTGGATCCGGAACGCCCGCCTCCGCAAATCCCTTTCGGCGGAGGACACAGGCGTCGCAGCGACCGCACGCTCGCCCGCGGACCGGGTCGTAGCACGACTGGGTGATCCGGAAGGGGACGCCGAGCGAGGTGCCGAGCCGGACGATGCCGGCCTTCGAGAGGCGGAGGAGCGGCGCCCGGATGCGCAGCGGCCGTCCGGAGACGCCCGCCTTCGTCGCGAGCCGCGCGACCTTCTCGAACGCCCGCAGGAACTCCGGACGGCAGTCCGGGTACCCCGAGTAGTCGATCGCGTTCACGCCGACGAAGATGTCCTCGGCGCCGACGGTCTCGGCGTGCGCGAGCGCGAGCGCGAGCAGCACCGTGTTGCGGGCCGGGACGTACGTCACCGGGATCTCTCGCGACATGCGCTGCGGGCTGCGCCCCTTCGGGACGGCGATGGTGCGGTCGGTGAGGGCGGACCCGCCGAACGCCGACAGATCCACCTTCACGGTCCGGTGGTCCTTCGCCCCGAGCGCGCGGGCGATCCGGCTCGCGCGCGCGAGCTCGCCCCGGTGACGCTGGCCGTAGTCCACCGAGAGCGCGTGGACGTCGTACCCCGCCGCCTGCGCCACGGCGAGGCAGGTCGAGGAGTCGAGCCCGCCCGAGAGGAGCACCACCGCGCGCCGCCGCCGCATCCCGCCTCCGATGGCCGAATCTAACCCAGCACCGCGGCGCGAAGCTCGAGGAACGGATCCGAGAGCGCGAAGAGCGCGACGTCGCGGAGGTCGGGGAGCGCGAGCGCCTGGACCGGGTCCATCGCGCCGGCCTCGAGCCGCCGGTCGAGGAGCGCGAGCGTGCGGAGCGCGGCCCCGGGGTCGCCCGAGTAGAGGAGCGCGACCCGGTTCGCGGTCCGGCGGAGCGCCGCCGCGAAGGCGCGCGGGTCGGTCTCGGCGAGCTCCTGGGACGCCGCGGCGCCGAGGTCGCGGGCCGAGGCCCGCGCGGCGGGCGGCACCTGGGACTCGAGCACCGCGAGGAACGCGCCGGCGCGCTCCGCCGGGAGGCCCATCGACGGCGGCGCCCCGCCGGCGAACCGGCAGGCGAGCTCGAGCAGGATGCCGACGTCGCGCGGCGCGAACTTCCCGACGAGCGCCCAGCCGTGGTCGAGCAGGTCGAGGGTGCGCGCGGCGAGGAACGAGAGGGCGAAGTCGTCGAGGACCGCGACCCCCGCGCCCATGACGAGCGACGGCGGCTGGGTGTTCTCGAGCGACGCCTCGACGCCCGGGCGGCCGGTCAGGAACGCGACGTAGGGCCGCGCCCAGAGGGCCCGCAAGGCGCCATCGAGCGCGGCGGCGACGGCGGGCGCGCGCGCCGGATCGAGCCGGTCCTCCGGCGAGGCGCCGCGGCGGCGCACATCCGCCGGGAAGAGGCTCTCGAGCCACGGCGCGAGGAGCCGGACGAGGCGCGCGAGCGGGCCGGTCGCGCCCGGCGCGGCGACCCGCGTCCGGAGCTCCACCGGCACCTCCGCGGCGAGCTTGCCAGGTGGCGGCGCCGCGTGCGCCGGCGAGACGAACGCGGCGATGGACGCGGCGAGCCGCCCGCGCTCGGCGAGACGCGCCGGCTCGCCGCCGGTCGTCCGCGCCACCCGCTCGCACAGCGCCGCCACCGCCGCGAGCGCCTCGGCGTCCGACGGGTCGTTCCGCGCGAGGTCGAGCCAGGCGTCGAGCGCACGCGGCGAGGTGTCGGGGTGGTCCGCCCAGACCGCGATGAGCGCGCGGCGGGTGTCCGGGTCGTCCGGGACGAGCGCGAGCGCCTTCTCGAGCATCACCGCGGCGCGCTCGGGTTGGCCGACCTTGTCCCGCAGCACCTCGGCGAAGTGCCGGTACCGCGCCGCGGCGGCGAGCGGGTCGTACGCCGCGATCGCGTCGGCGCAGACCTCGCCGAGCTGCACGTACTCGTCATGGAGCGCGAGCTTCTCTGCGACGCGCGACAGATCGCGCGCGATGGTGAGATCGGACGGCTCGCGGGCGAGCGCGAGCGAGAGCCGCTCGTATGCGCCCGCGCTGTCCCCCTGCTGCATGCGCGCGCGGCCGTCGCGCGCGAGCTCCTGTGGGTCGGGCGTCGCGAGCGGCTGGGTCGGTGTCTCGGCGGGAGCGGGCGGGTCGGCAGGCGGTGGCTCCGCGCCGAACGCGAGCGGCGGGGTCCCGGACGTCGTCCCGGCCTGGGGTTCCGGCGGCGGCGCCTCCGGAGCTGGCGGCGATGGCTGCGGCGGCGGTTCCTCTACCGCGGCGGACGCCTCCGCGGGTGCGTCGAACGCGAAGGGCTCCTCGACGCTCGCCGCCGGAGCACCCGGCTCCGGCTCGCCGTCGAAGGCGAACGGCTCGGCCGCGGCCTCCGCCGCGCCGGCGCCCTCGCGCGCGTCTCCGCCTTCGAAGGCGAGGGGAGCGTCGAAGGCGAACGGCTCCTCGGTCGCGGGGAGAGGGTCGTCGGACGGCGGCGGCTCCTCGCCGGCGAACGCGAACGGCTCCTCGGCCGCGGCCGCGGCCGCGCCGTGGGGGAGCGGAGCCGCCTCGTCCTCCGCGCCGGCGAAGGCGATCCGCTCGGACACGGGCTCCTGGGCCGCGTCCGGCTCCGCGGGGGCGTCGAATGCGAACGGCTCTTCGGTCGCGGCCCCGCCGTCCGGTGGAGCGGCGTCGTCCTCCGCGCCGGCGAAGGCGATCCGCTCGGAGGCCGGCTCCTCCGACGCGTCGGGCTCCGCGGGGGCGTCGAACGCGATCCGCTCGGACCCCGGCTCCTCCGACGCGTCCGGCTCAGCCGGGGCGTCGAACGCGAAGGGCTCCTCGGTCGAGGGATCCGCCGCCGGCGCGTCCTCGCTGGCGGGAGCCGCCTGCGCTGCGATCGGCTCCCACGCGGTCGGCGCGGGGATTGCCGCCGCAGGGTGGCGTGCATGCTCGGCGCGCGCGAGGATCTCCTCGTCGCCGCCGGACAGGGCGGCGAGCCAGGAGAAGGTCGCGTCGCGGGCCGGATCCGCCTCGAGCGCCGACAGGAGCGCCTCGATCGCGCCGGCGCGGTCGCCGTTCCGATCCCGGTGGCTCGCGAGCCGCTCGAGGAGCGCCGCACGGTCCGCACCGCCGGCCGCCGCCGCCTGACCCTCGAGCAGCGCTGCGATCGGATCACCCTCCGGCGCCGCGATCGGCCGGCGCGACGGGGCCGGCGCTTCCGCGGCGGGCGTGAGCGCGGGAGCGCCGAGCGCTCCGAGCAGCGCCTCGGCCTCCTCCGCCGTCTGCCGCCCTTCAGGAGAGTCGGATGACCGCGCGCGCGCGAGCGCGGCCCGCAGCGCGCCCATCGCCCCCGCCGAGTCGCCGGCGCGCTCGTGCAGGATCCGGGCGGCGCGCAAGTAGAGCGCCGCGCCCTCGGCGCCCTCGAGCGCCTGCGCCGCGCCGGACGCGACCGCCGCGGCCGCGGCCGACCAGTCGTCGCGGCGGGCGTCGAGCGCATCGAGCGCCTCGTGGACCGCACCGTTCGCCGGATCGAGCTCGACGAGCGCTAGGAGCTCGACGCGGGCCGCCTCGATGCGCCCGGCGTCGGCGAGGCGGCGGGCGCGCTCGAGCCCGAGCTCCGTCCGCCGGACGGCATCGCCCGCCGCGGCGAGGGCGAGGTCGCGCGCTGCGGCGGCGGCGAACCAGCCGTCCACGCCGCCGCGCCCCTCGGCGAGCGCCGCCGCGCGTCCGAACGCCTCGTCGTCGGCCACCGACGCGGCGAGCAGCTCCGACCAGGCCCGCTCCGCCTCGTCCGCGAGGCCGGCGGCATCGAGCGCGCGCGCGTGCTTGCGGGCGTGCGCGGCTCGCGTCTGCTGCGGGAGCGACGCCGGATCGACGGCGGCGAGGAGGTGCGAGGCGGCCTCGGGGTCGCCGGCGGCGAGCGCCTCTCCGGCGAGGAGGACGCGATCAGGCACGATGCCGGGCCGGGCGTGGAGCGCGGCGCGGTAGGCGCGCGTCGCGTCGCCGTGGCGCTCGCCGTCCTCGAAGAGGCGCGCCGCCTCGAGCGCGGAAGCCGCGGCGTCGTCGCCCTCTCCCCGGATCGAGGCCGAGAGGTGGGCGCGCGCGGCCGCGAGCGGGTCCCCGAGCGCCGCCTCGATCCGCGCGCACGCGCACCAGGGCTCGGGCGAGTCGGGGTCCGCCTCGCACGCCATGTCGAGCGCGGCGCGGACGTCGTCTGCGGGCGCGTCGGAGCGCAGGAGCGCGTCGGCCGAGGCGATCCAGGCGGCGGCGAGGGCCGCGGGATCCTCGTCCTGCGACGCGGCGTCCTCGGGCGCCGGGGCGTCCGCCGCGGCCTCGGCCTCGGCGGCCTGCTCGGGCGCATCGGGCAGCGCCGAGGCGTCGAGGTCGATCGCCGCCTCGGGCTCGGCGGCGCCGATCTCGAGCGCCGAGGGTCCGAGCGCGGATGGCAGGCCGAGCCCGGACGCGAGCTCCGCCTCCGCCTCGAGCGCGGCGCGCTTCTCCTCCTCGAGCCCGAGCGCCGAGGCGCGCTCGACCCGCGCGCGCGCGGCGGCGAGCGCGCCGGCGGCGTCTCCGGAGGCTGCGTGCCCCTGGGCGAGGGCGGACCAGGCGAGCCCGGCGTGCGTGTCGAACGGCGCGAGCGCGAGCGCCCGCTCGAGGTGCGGGACCGCCTCGACGACGTTGCCGGCGAAGGAGAGCGCGAGGCCGATCCGGAAGCGGGTCGGCGCCTCGACCGCGCCGGGCAGGGCGCCGGGCGACGCGTCGGCCCGCGCCACGAGGTCGCGGTCGAGCGGGGCGGCCGCGTTGTCGCCGCGGGCCTCCGCGAGGCACGCCGCGAGCGCGGCGCGTACGGCCGTGTCGTCGGGGGCACCCGCGAGCGCCGCCTCGTACGCCGCGATCGCGTCCTCGGTCCGCCCGGTCGCGTGGAGGACGTCGGCGCGCGTGCGGTGGCACGAGGCGGCCTCCTCCGGGACGGCGCAGGCGCGAGCCGAGAGGACCGCGTCGAGCCGGTCGGGGTAGGCGGAGGCATCGCGGAGCGCCTCCGCGAACGCGGCGCCGTCAGCGGGCCATGCCTCGAACGCGTCGCGGAGGGCGGCGCGGGCGCGGTCCTCGTCCCCCGCGTCGTAGAAGGCGCCCGCCGCCTCTCGCAGGCGCGCCCCGCGCGCCTCGCCCGCGACGCGCGCCGCCCGCGACAGGAAGAGCTCGGCGCGCTCGAGCGGCCGATCGGCGTAGGCGAGCGCGAGCTCCGCCGCCGCGGAGTCGTCGTCCGGGTCCGCCGCCACGAGCGCGGCGAGGTGCGGGAGCGCGTCCGATCGCCGCCCGATCCCGAGCAGGAGGCCGGCGGCGGCGCGCGCCGCCTCGAGGTCGGCGGGGCGGCTCGCGGCGACGGCGCGCCAGGCCTCGGCGGCGAGCTCGCGCTCGCCCGCGTCCGCCGACGTCGCGAGCGCCCGGGCTGCCTCGCGGCGGAGCTCCGTCCGGGCGTCGCCTTCGGGAAGACGAGCGGAGCGCTCGAGCAGGAGTCGCGCGCGCTCGCCGGTGCGGCGGGTCTCGGCGAGGAGGGCGAGGAGCCGGTCCTCCGCCGCGGGGTCGCCCGGCGCGTCCGCGAGCGCGTCCCGGAGCGCGGCCTCGGCCCGACCTCGGGCGCGGGCCTGCGTGTGTGCGTCGGCGAGCCGGACGAGGGCGGCGGCCCGCTCCGCCCCCGGGCGCGCGCGCGCGGCGCGGTCCGAGAGCAGCTCGAGGAGCCCCGGGGCGGCGTCCGCCCCGCCGGCGCGCAGCGCGTCCTCGAGCTGGCGCGCCGTCTCCTCGGAGTCCGGGTTCGCGCCGTAGGCGCGCCGGAGCGTGTCGGCGGCGGCGGCGAGATCGCCGGCCTCGCGGAAGAGCGCCCCCGCGGCGCGCAGGCGCGCGCCGGACTCGGCGAAGTCGCCCTCCGCCGCCGCGAGCGCGTCGAGCGCGAGGAGGTCGCGGGCGGCGTCGCCGAAGAGACCGCGCTCGCGCGCCCGTGCGATCGCCTCCTCGAGGAGGTCCATCGCCGCGCCGCGCTCGCCGGCGGCGAGCGCAGCGGCGCTCGCGTCGCGGAGCGCGTCGAGGAACGCCGGCGACGCCCCCTCGGCTGCGCGGATCGCCTCCGCGCGCCGGCGCGCGACCTCCAGGCCGAGCGCGGGGGCACGCTCCGCGTCGCGGCGGGCTCGCGCGAACAGGGAGTCGGCGAGGTCGCGGTCCTGCAGGTCGGTGAGCGCGCCCTCCGCGGCGCGCGCGAGCGCGAGCGCGCGGCGCCGGTTCGAGCGGCAGGCCTCGGCGGCGTCGGCGAGGGCGCGCACGGCGCCGGCGCGGTCCGGGTCGAGCTCGAACCGCGCGACCGCCGCCTCGATCTCCTGGGGCCGCAGGCGGAGGTGCTCGTCGATCGCGCGGAGCGCGAGCGCGCGGTCGCCCTCGGTCTCCGCCAGATCCGCCGCCTGCCGGCAGAGCGCGACGGCGTCGTCCGGCGCCACCTCGGCGACCCCGGCGTCGAGGAGCCGGCGGTGCATCACGAGGGCCTCGGCGAGGCTCCCCATCGTGTAGAGGAGGCGCGCGAGGAGGGGGCCCGCGAACCCCGGCTCGGATTCGGTCCGCGCGAAGGCGGCGCGCGCGCAGCGGAGCGCCGTCCCCGCGTCTCCCGCGGAGAGCGCGAGCGCCGCCGCGGCGCGGAGCGCGGACGCCGCCTCGCGCGGATCCGGGGCGCGAAGGGCGAACGCCTCGACCGGCGCGGCGGGGGAGCGGGCGGGGAGCGCGTCGCGCCGTGCCCGCGCCTGCTCGTCGGCGAGCGCGCGGTCGGGTGGGAGCGCCGCGAGCGCGGCGCCGTACGCGTCGTCGGCCTCCTCGGCGCGCTGGAGGGCGGCGAGGAGCCGCGCGCGATCGAGCAGGCGCACGCCGGCGCCGGCGGGGTCGAGCGCGGCCGCGTCGGCGAGGAGGGCCGCGACGGCGCCGAGATCGCCCGCGGCGAGGGCGGCGGCGCGGCACGCGTCCACCGCCGCGAGCTCGCGGGGCGCGAGGGTGCGGGCCTCGTCCGCGCTCGCGCGGGCGAGCGGCACGTCCTGCGCCTCGAGCGCGAGGGCAGAGAGCCGCAGGAGCGCCGCGGGCCGCGCGCCGGTCGGGAGGAGCGGGACGAGCGCGGCGAGCGTCTCGCGCTCGGCGCGGGCGTCGTTCCGCTCGCGCGCGAGCCGGACGAGCGCCTCGAGCGCGAGGCGCGCCGTCTCCCGCCCGGGGCCGAGCGCGAGCGCCGCGCGCAGCGCCTCCTCGCCGCCTCCGACGCCGGCGGCGATCGCCTGGAGCCCGGCCTCGGCGAGCCGCTCGCCGGCCTGCGGCTCGCCCCGGGCCTCCGCGCGGCGCGCACGCTCGAGGAGCGCGCCCGCGGCCTCGACCGGGTCGCCGGCGTCCGCCGCGAGCCGCGCCCGCAGCTCGATGAGCGCGTCGGGCAGCTCCGCGAGCCGCGCCGCGTCGCGGAGGGCGGCGCGCGCGGCGGCGAGGTCGCCGGTCTCCGAGAGCAGGCTGGCGCGGGCGCCGAGCGCGGTGGCGGCCTCGGCGGGGGTCGCGCTCGCGTCCGCGGCGAGCCGCGCGAGCAACGCCGCCCGCGCCGCCGGCGGCACGTGGGCGGCGCGCGGCGCGCTCGTGACTGCGCGGAGTGCTGCGGCGCTCCCGGCGTCCTGCTCGAGCGCATCGAGCGCGAGCCGCGCGGCGCGCGCGGGTTCGCGCTCCGCGACGAGATCCGAGAGCTCGATGCGGACCCGGGCTCCCTCCGCCCCCGCGGTGAGCTCGAGGCGGCGCTCGAGGACCCGCGCGAGGTCGCCCGTGGCGCCGGCGGCGCGGTGGAGCGCGGCGAGCCGGGAGAGCGCGGCGTCGTCGTCCGGCGTCGCCTCGCAGTAAGCGGCGAGGTGCCGGCGCGCGGCGGCCCCGTCGCCCGCGGCCGCGGCGAGCCGCGCCGCGAGCGCGAGCAGCTCCCGCCGCTCGTCGTCGGGCAGCCCGTCGCCCGTGAGCGCGGCCTCCGCGTCGAGGAGCCCGCCCTGCGGGTCCTCGCCCCCGCGCAGCGCGGCGCGCCGCGCGCGCGCGGGCGCGAAGGTCGCGTCCTTCTCGATCGCGGCGTCGAGCGCGGCGGGGTCGCGCCCGGCCGCGTGGGCGCGCAGCGCGAGCCGCGCCGCCTCGCGCCCCGTCCCGAGGCGGGCGAGCGCGAGCAGCGCCGCGGCGGCCCCGGCTCGGTCGTCGTCGGCGAGGCGCAGGTCGGCGAGGCGCTGCAGCGCGGGCGCGGCGGTGGCGGGGTCCTCCGCGGCGCGCTCGAGCGCGGCGCGGGCGCGGGCGCCGTCGCCGTGCCGCTCGAGGAGGCGCGCCGCCTCGAGGTGGCGCCCGAGGCGCGAGAGGATGTCGGCGCGGGCGGCATCGTCGCCCGTCCGCTCGAGCACCTCGTCGAGCAGCTCGCCGGCGCCGGCGACGCCGCGGGCGAGCGCGCGCTCCGCGTGCTCCTTCGCGGCCGGGACCTCGCCCGCCTCGAGCGCGGCCCGCGCCGCGCGGACCTCGAGCGCCGGGGCATCGTCGGGGCCGCCTGCGAGCAGCGCGCGCAAGCACCCGAGCGCGAGGCGCGGGTCCCCCGTCCTCTCGGCGAGGTCGGCCTGGACGCGGAGCACCGGCGCGTGGCCGGGCGAGATCGCGCGGGCCTCGGCGAGCGCCGCGAGCGCCTGCGCGGGGCTCGCCACCGCGAGGAGCCGCGCCCGCTCGAGCCAGCCCTCGGTCGCGCCCGCCGCGTCGCCGGCGGTCGCCGCCGCGCGCGCTCGCTCGCCGAGGAGCGCGGCGAGAGCGACGGGATCGCCGGCACGGCGCGCGAGGGCGAGGGCCGCCTCGAGACGCGCGGGGGTCGGCGCCGCCGCGCGCGCCGCCTGGGCCGCAGCGATCGCCCCGGCGAGCTCGCCCGAGCGGTCGCGCGCGCCGGCGAGCAGGTCGAGGACGTCTGCGGCCTCCGCGCCCGGCGCGGTGAGCGGCAGGAGGCGCTCGAGCGCGTCGCGCTCGGCGACGGCGTCCCCGCGCGTTCGCGCGAGGTGCGACAGCCCCAGGAGCGCAGCGCGGCAGCCGGCGTCGGCGGCGACCGCGGCGGTGAAGCGCGCGCGCGCATCGCCCGCGAGCCCGAGCGCGAGCGCCGCCTCGCCCGCCTCGGAGAGCACCGTCGCGCGCGCCGCCGGCTCCGGCTCGAGCGCCGCGAGGCGGTCGAGCGCGACGACGAGCTCGGCGCCCCGCCCGAGCCGGCGCTCGAGCGCGACGAGGCGGCGGAGCAGCGGCGCGTCCGCGGGGGCGAGCGCCGCCGCGCGCCCGAGGTGCGCGGCCGCGCCGGCGGCGTCCCCGAGCCGACCCTCCGCGACGTCCGCGAGCGCGACGCGCGTCCGGACCGCGAGCTCGGCGGCGCCGGGCGAGGAGGGATCGAGCGCGGCGAGGACGGCGGCGTGCTGGTCGGCCGCCTCGGCCCACTGGCCCGCCTGCTCCGCGGCGCGCGCCGCGCGGGCGTGGGTCTCGGCGGAGGGGGAGAGGTCCGCCGCCTCCCGGAATCGGAGGAGCGCGTTCTCCGCGTGGGCGAGCGGCCCCTCCCAGAGCTCGCCGGCCTCGAAGGCGGTGCGCGCGGCGCGGGGCCGCTCGCCGCGGGCGAGGAGGAGGTCCTTCAGCCGGTCGAGCGCGCGGACCGCGCGGAGCGGCTCGCCGGCGGCGGCGCAGGCGCGCGACAGCGCCGACAGCGCGTCCGCGTCCTCGGGCGCGAGTCGCAGCGCCTGGTCGAGGTGCAGTCGCGCGCCGGGCGGGTCCGCGTCGAGGAGCAGCTCGCCGAGCTCCGCATGGGCGCGCGCCTTCGAGCCGGGATCGGGATCGTAGGCGACGAGCCGGCGGTTCGCGCGCAGCAGCGCCTCGCGATCGCCGGACGTCCGCGCGAGGGCGCGGAGGGCGCGGAGCGCGGGCACGTGGTCGCGGCGGATCTGGAGGACCACCTCGATCGCGCGGAGCGCCTCCTCGGGGGAGGCGCCGGGAAGCGCGAACGCCGCCTCGGCCGCGGCGAGGGCGAGGAAGTGCCGGCCGCGCGCGGCCGCGCTCGCGGCGAGCGTGGCGAACGCCCGCGCCGCCCGAGCCTGCTCGCCGCGCGCGACGCGGATCGCGGCCTCGGCGGCGAGGGCCGGGGCGAACCCCGGGCGCCGCGACAGCCACTCGCCGGCGAGATCGAGCGCTTCGTCGTGGAACCGCTCGTCGTGCGAGAGGAGCGACAGGAGCCGCTCGGCTGCTAAGGGGTGCGCGGTGGCCGCCGGGCCGGCGGCGAGATAGCGCTCGCGCGCCCCGGCGTGGTCGCCGCGGGCGAGGAACGCCTCCGCGTCGCGGAACGTGCGGCCGCCCTCGTCCGCCGCGAGGAGGTCGGGGTCGCCGGACGTGACCGCGGGGGTGGAGGCGCCGCGGTCCCACGCGAGGCGCACGAACCCGTCGGCGACCGCGGCCTGCGAGAGCCGGATCTCGCCGCCGCGGGGAAGCTTCCAGCCGCGCGGGGCGAGCACGCGCCGCAGGAGCGGCCCGACCGGCTCGCGTGGGAGCGCCTCCGGCCCGATCGCGTCGAGCACGGCGCGCGCGACGTGCGGCAGCGCCGCGCCGGGGAGGGGCGCCGGGCCGAGGACCCGCGGCGAGTGGAACAGGAGCGCCACACCCTGATCGCCGGCGGGCAGGAGCCCCGCCTCGAGCGTGAACGGCGGGCCGCCGGAGAGCCGCCCAGCGATCTCGACGAAGCCGTCGCGCAGCGCCAGCCGGAGGTCCTCGATGCCGAACGCCGCGAGCCCCGCGCCGGCGATCGCCGCGTCGGCGGCGGAGGGCTCTACCGCGATCGCGAGCTCGGCGAGGTCGGCGAGCCGGTGGCGGAACTGCCCAGCGCCCAGGCCGACGTCGAACGGGAACTTCACGTCCGGGACCTGCAGGGTCAGCGACTCGAGGCGGACCCCCGGCGCGATCGCCTGATCGGCGAGGCGGACGTAGGCGCCGCCGCGCTCGAGGCGCAGCTCGAAGCCCGCCCCGCTCCTCGTTCCGGCTGCGGAAGGAGGGACGGAGGTCGTGTTCTTCACCTCGGCCAAGACTGCGGAATTCTACCCCGCCGAGGTGGGACCAGCGAAATCCGGGACTTGGCCGATATCTGAGGTCCCCGTGGATCCCCGAAACGACCACGTCGAATCCGTTCTATCTGTTCACGGTCGCCATGGTCGCAGCAGGGTACCTCTCCCCCGCCGCCGCCCCCCTCGGCGCCACCTTCTCGATCCTCTCGAGCTCCTCCTTCGACAGGACGATCGCCGCCGCGGCGACGTTCTCCTCGAGGTGGGCGCGGGTGGTCGTCCCCGGGATCGGGACGACGTCCTTGCCCTGCGCGAGGACCCAGGCGAGCGCGAGCTGGGAAGCCTTCACCCCCTTCTCGGCGGCGATCTCGCGGATCCGGTCGACGAGCCGGAGGTTCCGCTCGAAGTTCTCGCCCTGGAAGCGCGGCGAGCTCCGCCGGTAGTCGTCCTTCGCGAGGTCCTCGAACTTCCGGAAGCGGCCGGTGAGGAACCCCCGGCCGAGCGGGCTGTAGGGGACGAAGCCGATCCCGAGCGCGCGGACGGTCGGGAGGATCTCGTCCTCGGGATCGCGGCTCCAGAGCGAGTACTCGGTCTGCAAGGCGGAGATCGGGTGGACCGCGTGCGCGCGCCGGATCGTCGCCGGCGCGGCCTCGGACAGGCCGAGATGGCGGACCTTTCCGGCGCGGACGAGCTCAGCCATCGCCCCGACCGTCTCCTCGATGGGCACGGTCGGATCGACGCGGTGCTGGTAGTAGAGGTCGATCCGGTCCACCCCGAGCCGGCGCAGCGAGCCGTCGCAGGCCGCGCGGACGTACTCCGGCTTGCCGTTCACCCCGCGGAAGGCGCCGTCCGCCCCCCGCTCGTTCCCGAACTTGGTCGCGAGGACCACGTGATCCCGCCGGCCCCGGAGCGCCCGGCCGACCAGCTCCTCGTTCTTGAACGGGCCGTACATGTCGGCCGTGTCGAGGAACGTGACGCCGAGCTCGATCGCGCGGTGGATGGTCGCGATCGACTCGTCGTCGCTCGCGCCCGCGTAGAACTCGCTCATGCCCATGCAGCCCAGGCCGAGCGCCGAGACCGCGAGCCCCTGCTTCCCCAGCTTCCGCTGCTCCATGTCCCCTCCCCGCGCACGCGCGCGGGGAGGAACCTAACGCCGCGTCACTGCGCCTGCCGCTTCGCCGCGGCCGCGTCCTGTGCCACCTCGGCCTGCGGGCGGCGGTAGATGACGACGCTGCGGCGGGTCTGCAGCTCGTCGTCCTCGCGCGCGAAGACGGTCACGACGTTGTTTCCGGGCTTGAGCGGCAGGTCCGCCTGGAAGTCGAGCTTCGCGGCGTTCGCGGACTCCGGCACGACCTTGAAGAAGACCTTCTGCTCGTTTACGAAGACGAAGACGTCCCGGAGCTTCGCGCCGCCCTCGAGCGACGGCGCGACGGAGGCGGTCCCGGAGAGCTTGAAGGTGTCGCCCTCCACGACCGGCGCCCCCTTCATCGGGTCGGGCGTGATCGCGATCCGCGGCGGCTCGCGCTGCCACACCTCGGCGGCGCCGCCGGAGCGCGGCGCCTTCGTCGCCTTCACGTCCGCGTCGGCCACGAACGCGAAGCGGCCCTTCTGCCACTCGACGCGCCAGAAGTCCCCGACGCGCGCATCGGACGCGAGGACGGTCCCCTTCTTCGCGGTCGCGAGCGGCCACGCGGACGGCTGGGCGCCGGTGCGGAGCAGCGCCTCGGCCACCTCGATCCGGACGGCGCCGCGCGCGGGCGTCAACGCGCGCTCGTCGTTCGCGACCGGCCAGTCGAGCTTCTCCGAGACGAACTCGTCCATCTTCTCGTCCACGATCTGCACGCGGAACGGCAGCTCCTCGGACTTCGAGCCGCGCCGCAGCTCGACCTCCATCGACGCGGTCTTCGCGTCGCCGGGCTTGAGCGCGCCGACGACGTCGCGCCCCTTCTTGATGAAGAGCTTCTCGTCGCCGAGGTTCTTGAGCGAGACGTAGGTCTTCTCGCCCGACGGCCCCGTCCCGACGTTCCGCACGTCCACCCGCACCGTGAAGGTCTCGCCGCGCTGCGCGAGCCCGTCGCCGTTGCCGCCCGCCTTGTCGTCGAGCTGGACCGAGAAGGCGAACATCGGCTTCGAGATCTCGACGACGCCGAAGCTCGTCGCGACGTCGGGCGGCGCCTTCCCGGCGTCGTCCTCGAACTTGAGCGTCACCTCGTCGCGGCGGCTGTCGGTCCCCTTCGGGATCTTCACCGGCACCGTCCAGCTGCGCTTCTCGCCGGGCCGGATCGCGCCGAACATGAACTCGCGCCGGTCGAGGAGCGGGTTCTTCTCCGCCTGCGTCCAGGCGCGGAGCCGCTTGAACGGCGCATCGCCGCGGTTCTCGATGCTGACCGTCCACGGGACGGACTCGCCCGCGCGGAAGTCCCGGCCGCTCGGCGGCGTGATCGTCACCGCCGCGCGCGGCGTGCCAGTGACCTGCCCGTTCTGCCAGTCGACGCCGAGCTCGCCGAGGCGCTTCGCGAGCCGCGCCTCCTCCTCCTCGTGACGCTGGGCGACGAACGCCTTCGCGCCCTCGAGCATGTTGCGGCGGTCGGCGGAGGGCGCGCGCTTCAGGAGGTCGCGCGCGAAGCGGACCTGGTAGTCCTCGACGAAGCGGTCGGGATCGGCCTCGGCGTCCTCGTCCTCCTGCTGCTCCGGCGTGAGCTCCATGCCGGCGTGGGCGGCGGCGGCGTCCTCCTTGCCCTCGCGCTTGAGCGCCTTCGCGACCTCGTCCTCCTTCTCGTCGAGCAGGTAGCGGAGCTCGAGCGGCGCCTTCTCCACGCGGCGCTTCTTCTCCTTCGCGTCCGTGGTCGCGGCGGCCCCCGGGGCGGCGCCGGGGGCGCCGGGGGCGCCGGCCGGGTTCGAGAAGTGCGCGTCGAGGTCGGCCTCGCCCATCGAGCGCGGCGGCGCGAAGTAGTTCACCTGCTCCTTCAGCGCGCGGCCGGGGAGGAGGAGGACGTCGGGCGTGATGCCGACCTCCTGGATCGAGATGTCGCCCGGGGTGAGGTACTGCGCGATCGTGAGCTTCAGCGCGGCCTCCTCGTTCGGGCGGCCCGGCTCGTTGAAGTCGTGGAGCACCTGCACCGAGCCCTTGCCGAAGGTCTGCCGCCCGATGACGAGGGCGCGGTTGTTGTTCTTGAGGGCGCCCGCGACGATCTCGCTCGCGGAGGCGGAGCTGTTGTTCACGATGACGACGAGCGGCAGCCGGGTGAGGTCGGTCGACTCCGCAGTCGCCTCCTTCACCTCGTTGATCCGCTGCTTGTCCCCGCCACCGACGGTCTTCACGATGACGCCCTCGGAGAGGAACAGGTCCGACACCTGGATCGCCTGCTCGAGGAGGCCGCCCGGGTTTCCGCGCAGGTCGAGGACGAGCCCCTCGAGCTTCCCGCCCGACTCCTTGAGCTGCTCCTGGACGGTCCGCGCGAGGTCGCGCGTGGTGTTCGCCGAGAACTGGGAGAGCTTCACGTACCCGACGTTTCCGTCGAGGAGATGCGCCTGCGGGACCGTCTCGACCGAGATCACCTCGCGCGTGAGGTGGAGCCGCTTCGGATCCGGCCACCCGGTCCGGCCGATCGTGATCGACACCTTCGTCTGCGGCTTGCCGCGGAGGTGATCGACCGCGTCCTGCAGGTCCATGTTGATCGTGGACTGCTCCTCGATCTTCTGGATGACGTCCTTCGCCTTCACGCCGGAGCGCTGCGCCGGGGTCCCCTTCAGCACCTTCACGACGGTGAGGTTCCCGTCGCGCATGGCGATGACGAAGCCGAGCCCGCCGAACTCGCCGCGGGTCTGGAGCTTCATCTCCTTGAAGTACTTGGGCTCGAGCAGGACCGTGTGCGGGTCGAGGGTCGAGAGCATCCCGTTCACCGCCGCGTACTCGATCTCCTTCAGCTCCTTGTGCGCGACGAGGTGCTCCTGGATGAACCCCATCGCCTCCCCGAGCACGGTCCGGATCTTCCAGATCGAGTCGACGCCGGTGAGGTCGAGCTCGCGCGTCGAGGCGCCGACGGTGAGCGTGAGCTTCGGCGACTTCGCGTCGCCCTGCACCATCACCTCGGCGACGGTCTTCTCGACCGACTCGAGCGCCGCGACCACCATCCGCTTCGGATCGAAGCGCGAGGGATCGACGTAGTTGTCCTTCACCGAGAGGATGACGCGCGAGAGGATCGGCAGGCGGTCGAGCCGGTACTCCCCGGGATCCTCCGCGCGGGCGTGGACCGGGACCGCCCCCTTGTACGCGACGGCCGGTGCGGCATCGGGCTCGGCACGGACGAGACGGGAGGTGACGCCGAGCGCGATGGCGACGGTGGCCGCCAGGGTGGCGAACAGCCGGAAGGGGCGGATCATGGATGTCTGCCGGGGCGAGGGGGAGGAGGCGGGCAAGCGGAAACCTGCGTAACGTCGGAGGATAGGGTGGCGTCGAGGGCCGTGCAAGCGGATCGGCCCCGCGGTGCCTGCGCAGCACGAGAACGCCCGGCCCTCCGGTTCATGCCCGAGGCCCGTTGCCGAGGTCGGTGACGGCCCCCCCGCGGCAACGCTATAGGAAGGCGCATGTCGCTCGACGCCCGCACGCACGAGAGCCGGCCGATAGCCGGAGTGGAGGACCTCGTCGCGTGGCTGCGCGCGAAGGAACGGCCCCGCGACACCTGGAAGGTCGGCCTCGAGCACGAGAAGGTGCTCCTGCGCGCCGGGACGCTCGACCCGGTCCCGTACGGGGGTGAGGGCGGCATCGCGGCGGTGCTGCGCGCCTTCTCGCGATTCGGATACGAGCCGTTCGAGGAGGACGGCCGGATCATCGCCTCGCAGAAGAGCGGCCTCACCGTCTCGATCGAGCCGGGCGGGCAGGTCGAGCTCTCGGGACGCCCGTTCGCGGACGTCCACGTCATCGCCGCGGAGCTCGACCGGCACATCGAGAAGTGCCGCGCCATCGCGGCCGAGACCGGGGTCGAGTTCCTCGCGGTCGGGTACCGGCCGTGGGGCACCGCCGCGACGAACCCGTGGATGCCGAAGAACCGCTACGCGGTGATGCGCCCGTTCCTCGCGGCGCGCGGCCGGCTCGCCGAGGACATGATGGCGATGACCGCCTCCGCCCAGGCGAGCTTCGACTTCTCGAGCGAGCGCGATCTCGCGGAGAAGGTCCGGGTGGCGCTCGCGGTTCAGCCGGTGGTCACCGCCCTGTTCGCGAACTCCGCCATCATCGAGGGGAAGCCCTGCGGCTGGAAGAGCTATCGGACGAAGGTCTGGTTTGAGACCGACCCGGCGAGGTCGGGTCTGCTGCCCTTCGCCTTCGAGCCCGGCTTCGAGGACGACGCGTACCGCCGCTACGTCGAGTGGACCCTGGACGTGCCGATGGTCTTTCTGCGCCGGCGCGGCGTCTACCTCGACCCCGGCGGCCGGACGTTCCGCGCCTTCCTCGCGGAGGGCCTCGCGGGCGAGCGCGCGACGATCGCCGACTGGGAGGACCACCTCACGACCGTCTTCCCGGACGTGCGCGTGAAGGCGGTCGTCGAGGTGCGGGGCGCCGACGCATGCGGCCCGGAGCTGACGAAGGCGCTCGCGGCGCTGTGGAAGGGGCTCCTGTACGACCGCGAGGCGCGCGCGTCGGCCTTCGACTCGGTGAGGCGCTTCTCGTTCGAGGAGCGGCGCGCGTTCGTCGAGGCGGCCGGGCGCGACGGGCTCTCCGGGCGGGCTCCCGACGGCCGGCCGATCCTCGAGATCGCGCGGACGCTGCTCGACATCGCCGCGAACGGGCTCTGCCGGCAGCGCTGCTGCGGCGATCGCGGCGACGACGAGCGCGTCTGGCTCTCGCCGCTCCGCGAGCGCGCCGCGTCGGGGCGGTCGCCGGCGGACGACGCGCTCGAGGTGCTCGCGAAGGGGGGTCCACGGGCGCTCGCGGCGTTCCTCCGCTGCGCGTGAAGCCGGGATCCCGTTCGGGGGCGAGACGGGAAGTGCGGGATCCGGCATCATCTCCGCTCGGGGGTGGGGGAGCGATGGTTCCGGAAGGCCCGAGCGCCATCCAGCGGCTCAGGACGCGGGCGTCCGAGGAGGCGAGCGAGACGGCGTTCGCGCTGCTCGACGGCCTGTGGCACGGGCCCGTCGGCATCGCGGTGCTCGATCGCGCGCTCCGCTTCGTCCAGGTGAACGAGCCGTTCGCCGAGCTGAGCGGGACGTCCCCCGCGGGCCACGCGGGCGAGCAGTTCGCGGACGTCGCTGCCGGCGCCGAGCGGTCCGCCCGCGAGGAGCTCCTGCGGCTCGAAGACGCGTGCCGCGTCGTCGCCGAGACCGGACGTCCGTTCCTGAACCTCGTCCTGGGACTGCGCTCGGGCGGCCGTACGCGCGAGTGGCTCTGCTCGGTGTTCCCGGTGCGCGCGCCGGACGGGACGAGCCGCGGCGTCCTCGCGATCGTGAGCGACGCGACGAACGATCGCGAGCGCGAGGCCGCCCTCGCGCGGGCGCGGGACGACGCGCAGCGCGCCCTCGGCCGCCTCGAGCGGCTGCTCGACGTGACCGCGGCGCTCTCGCAGGCGCGCACCGCCGAGGACGTGATGAGCGTCCTCGTCTTGCAGGCGGACCGTGCGTTCGGCGTCGTCTCGGCGGTCGCGTTCGTCCGGAAGGGCGACCAGGTCGAGCTCGTCGCGGCGATGGGACCTGCCGAGGACCGGCGCGAGCGCCTCGCGAGCCTCCCGCTCGACGCGCCGATCCCGGCGGCGCGGGCGGCGAGGGACGGCATCCCGTTCTGGTTCGAGAGCGCCGAGGCGCTCGACGCGGCCTTCCCCGGCTTCGTTCATTCGGCGCCCCACCTCTCCGCGTTCGGCTCGCTCGCGGCGCTGCCCCTCCGCGTGGGCGAGACGATCCTCGGGGCGGTCGCCTTCGGCTTCGCGAAGGCGCGGTCGCTCCCGCCGGAGGAGCGGGCACTCCTCGTCGCCGCGGCGGAGCAGTGCGCGCTCGCCCTCGATCGCGCCCGCCTGCTCGACGCGGAGCGGGAGGCCCGCGAGGCCGAGGCGCGCAGCCGCGCGCTCCTCGACGCCGTCGTCGAGAACGCGCCGGTGGGGATCGGCTTCCTCGATCCCGAGCTCCGGTTCGGCCGGGTGAACCGGCTGCTCGCGGACATGAACGGCCTCCTCGTCGAGGACCACCTCGGGAAGACCATGGCCGAGCTCTTCCCGGGGCTTCCGGCGGCGGAGGTCGAGCGCGCCTGGCGCGACGTCCTCGAGACCGGGCGCCCGGTGCTCGACACCGAGGTGCAGGGCGAGACGCCCGCCGCGCCCGGCAAGCGGCGCACCTGGCTCGAGAGCTGGTACCCGGTCCGGAGCGGCGACGAGATCCTCGGCGTCGGCACGCTCGTACGCGAGGTGACGGCGGAGCGCGCGGCGGAGGAGTTCCAGCGGAACGTGCTCGGCGTCGTCGGCCACGACCTGCGCAACCCGCTCTCCGCCCTCGCCACCTCCGCCCGGGTCCTCGTCGCGTCCGAGCAGCTTCCGCGCGAGCTCCGCCGCGTCGTCGAGCGGATCGTCGCGAACGCGGTGCGGATGGACCGGATCATCTCGGTCCTGCTCGACTACGCGCGCGTGCGCGGGGGCCAGCGGATCCCCCTCCACCGCACGGCGTGCGACCTCGCGGCGATCGCCGAGCTCGCCGCGGACGAGTGCGAGGCGGCCCACCCCGGGCGCGTCGTCCGCCGCGCCGGCGAAGGCGACGTCACCGGGTCCTGGGATCCGGATCGGGTGGCGCAGGTGATCGTGAACCTCCTCTCGAACGCGATCGACTACAGCCCGGCTGGAAGCGGGGTGGAGCTGTCGTGGCGCGCGGACGACGCCGGCGCGGTGCTCGAGATCGCGAACGGGGGGCCGCCGATCCCGCCGGAGGTGGTCCCCTCCCTGTTCGAGCCGTTCCGGCGCGCGGAGCGGCAGCGCGCGGGGGGCAAGGACGGGCTCGGCCTCGGGCTGTTCATCGCGCGCGCGATCGCGAACGCGCACGGCGGCGACCTCGGCGTGCGGTCCGCGCCGGGCGAGCGGACCGTGTTCACGCTGCGACTGCCGCGAGGCGCGGAGCGGCGCTGACCCGCCGCGTGCCCGATCGCGGGCGCGCCCTTCAGGCTCACCGTGCCGGGATGGCTGCCGCCGTGGCGCCGCGGGCCGGGCGGCGTACTGCGGGCGCCGCCTCGCGGGCGCAGGCGAGGAAGGCGCGCGCGGCGTGCGAGAGCTCCGCGGCGGCGCGGTAGGCGAGGAAGATCGGGCGCTCCTCGCGCAGCTCGCGGAGCGTCACGGCGACGAGATCGCCCCGCGCGATCTCCGCCTCCGCCGCGCGGCGCGGCATGAGCGCGACCCCGATGCCGCGCTCGACGAGCCGCCGGATCGCCTCGAGCGTGGGCAGCTCGATCGCGATGCGCAGCGCGGTGCGGTGCCGCTCGAAGGTCCTCACGACGCGCTCGCGGTTCGGGGAGCGGACGTTGTGGGCGAGGAAGGACTCCGCCCCGAGCTCCCGGATCGAGACGCCGGCGCGGCCGGCCAGGCGGTGGCCCGGGGGGACGAGGAGCACGAGCTCGTCGGAGGAGACCTGGATGATCTCGAGCCCCGGCTGCGCCGGGCGGTAGGACACGAGGCCGAGCTCCGCGTCGCGGCGGAGGAGCTCGCCCGGAATCTCGGACGCGAGGCTCCGCTTCACCTCGACCTTCACGTCGGGGTGGCGCCCGCGGAAGCTCGCGACGAACGGCAGCAGGTGGGAGACCGTGTACTCGTTCGCGGCGACGACCACCTTGCCGCCGCGGAGATCGGCGAGCTCCTGCAGCGCGGCGTGCGCGTCGCGGCGGAGGTTCAGGAGCTGGACGGCGTAGGCGTACAGCACGCGCCCGGAGTCGGTGAGCGTCCCGTCCTTCGACGAGCGGTCGAAGACGGTGCGCTGGAGCTCGTCCTCGAGCCGCGCGATCGCCTGGCTCACCGCGGGCTGGCTGCGGTGCAGCCGCTCCGCGGCGCGCGAGAACCCCTTCTCCTGTGCGACCGCGACGAGCACCTCGAGCTGGGTGAGATCCACGCGTCCTCCCGGGGGGTAAGCATATCAGTAGACGTTATGGTTTCATCATCAAAATCAGTTGGACTTATTCGATCGGGCTCCGCTAACGTCGGCCGTTCCGTGGGGGGAGCCCGGGCCGATCCGGGGCGCCCGCGGGGGAACGGGAGAGGTCTCGTGGCTGAAGTCTCGACCCGCGCGCTGCCCGCGCTCGACCCCGCCTGCTGCAAGGCGTGCGGTCGCTGCATCGAGGCGTGCGCGCGCGGCTGTATCGCCCTCGGCGGAGCCATCCACCCCGCGAGCGGGTTCGTCCCGGTCGCGCTCGATCTCTCGGAGTGCACGGCCTGCGCGCTCTGCGTCGCCGCCTGCCCGGAGCCGCACGCGCTCGAGCTGCGAGCCGACGCCGCGCCCGCCCCGCGCGGGACGCCCGCCGCCGACGTGCCGGACGTCCGGCTCCCGCTGCCCCCCTCCGCGCCGCTCTTCCTCAAGGGCATGCACGCGTCCGCGCTCGGCGCGGTGCTCGCCGGCTGCCGCCACTTCTTCGGCTATCCGATCACGCCGTCCACCGAGGGCGCCGAGCTCATGTCGTCGCTCCTCCCCGCGCTCGGCGGCACCTTCGTGCAGGCCGCGAGCGAGATCGCCGCCATCAACATGATGTACGGCTGCGGCGGCGCCGGCCTGCGCGCGCTGTCCTTCACGTCGTCGCCGGGCTTCAGCCTCATGCTCGAGGGGATCTCCTACCTCATCGGTGCCGAGGTCCCCGCGGTCGTCGTGGACGTGATGCGGGCGGGGCCGGGGCTCGGAAACGTCGGCCCCGAGCAGGCGGACGTGAAGCTCGCCTGCCGCGGCCTCGGGCACGGCAACACCCGCGCGATCGTCCTCGCGCCCGCGACGACGCAGGAGCTGCTCGACTTCACCTTCCTCGCCTTCGAGCTCTCGTTCCGCTGGCGGAACCCCGTCATCATGGTGGCCGACGGCCACCTCGCGCAGATGACCGGCAAGGTCGTGCTGCCGCCGGAGCTCGTCCGACCCGGGCTGCCGGCGTGGGCGTCGTGGGGCGACGCCGGGCACCGCGACAACCTCATCTCCTCGATCCAGCTGCGCGAGGTGGACCAGGAGGCCCACAACGTGCGGCTCATCGAGAAGTACGCGCGGATGGCCGCCGCCGAGCAGCGCGCCGAGGTCTACCGCTGCGACGACGCCGAGGTGGTCCTCGTCGCGTGCAACGGGCCTGCCCGCACCGCGCTCGGCGCGGTCGAGGCGCTCCGGGCGGAGGGGATCGCGGCCGGGCTGTTCCGCCCGCAGACGCTCTGGCCCTTTCCGATCGACCCCCTCCTGCCCGCGCTGCGCCGCGCGCGCCGCGTCGTCGTCGTCGAGGCGAGCGACGGCCAGCTCGAGGACGAGCTGCGCCTCGCGCTCGCCCATGCCGGTGCGGGGCAGGGGCTCTCGATCGAGCACGTGCGGCGCTACGGGGGGATCCTCCCGACCCGGCGCGAGATCCTGGACGCGGTGCGCAAGGGCGCCGCGAAGGCGGTGGCGGCGTGAGCGCCTTCTACGAGCGGTTCGAGCGCCACGATCGCGGCGAGGGGCTGAAGGGCCGCTGCACCCACTACTGCGCCGGGTGCGGCCACGGCCTCGCCCACCGGTACCTCGCCGACGCGATCGAGAAGCTCGGGATCGCGGACCGCACGGTGGCGATCTCGCCCGTCGGCTGCGGCGTCTTCCTTCACTGGTACCTCGACGTGGGCCACTCGCAGGCCTCGCACGGCCGCGCCCCTGCGGTCGCCCTCGGCCACAAGCTCGCGAACCCCGCGAGCGTCGTCGTGAGCTACCAGGGCGACGGGGACCTCGCATCGATCGGTCTCCTCGAGATCATGCAGGCCGCGCAGCTCGGCATCCCGATCTCGGTCGTGTACGTGAACAACGCCGTGTACGGGATGACCGGCGGCCAGCTCGCCCCCACGACGCTCATGGGCCAGAAGACGACGACGAGCCCGCGCGGGCGGGACCGGACGATGGGCCACCCGCTCAAGATGGCGGAGATCGTCGCCGGGCTCGACGCGCCGGTGTACGTCGAGCGCGTCGCGCTCTTCGACGCGCGCCAGCGGACGCGCGCGGCGCGCGCGATCGAGAAGGCCCTCCGCACGCAGGTGGAGGAGCGGGGCTTCTCCTTCGTCGAGGTGCTCGCCGAGTGCCCGACGCACCTCAAGGTGACCCCGGCCGAGGCGGAGCGCTGGGTGAAGGAGCAGATGCTCCCGGTGTTCCCGCTCGGGGTGAAGAAGGACGTCGCGGGCGAGAGCTGGGCGGCGTGGCCGAAGCCGGTGTTCGACCCGGCCGCCGTGCTCGAGGCCATCGGGGGCCGCGCCGCGGTCGCGGCGTCGCACGCGCCGCGGCGGACCGCGCTCGGCCGCGAGCTCGGACTGAAGCTCGCCGGCGCGGGCGGCGACGGGGCACAGACGGCGGCGATGCTGCTCGCCCGCGCCGCCATCGCCGAGGGGCTCGATGCGACCCACATCCCGAGCTACGGCCCGGAGTCGCGCGGTGGGACGTCCTACGCCGACGTGCGGCTCGCCGACGCGCAGGTCCTCTCGCCCGACGTGCCCGAGCCGGACGTCCTCGTCGCGTTCAACGCGCCGAGCCTCGCGAAGTTCGGGCCGACGGTCGCGCCAGGCGGCACCGTGGTCTACGACACCTCGACGATCCCCTCGGCGCCGTCGCTCGACGGGGCGCGGATCGTCGGCGTGCCCTGCTCCGCGATCGCGGCGGAGCTCGGCCAGCCGCTCGTGAAGAACGTCGTCGCCCTCGGCGCGCTCCACGCGGCGACGAACCTCCTCCCCGAGGCTGCGCTCCTCTCCACGATGCGCGCGGCCCTCAAGGGCAAGCGGGCGCTCGTCGAGCTGAACGAGGAGGCGTTCCGGCGCGGGCAGCGGTTCCAGGCGGCCGCCGCGAGATAGCGCGGCCAGCACACCGATCATCGGAGCCGCTCGACGTCCGACTGCGCCACGAAGCCCTCGCGGGCGTCGGGGAGGCGGACCCGCAGCGCCGCGCCGTCGCCATCGAGGACGCGGAGCACCGTCGCCTCGCGCAGCGTGCGCGCCGGCCGGAGCGCCTCCTCGGGTCCGTCCCTGAGCGGCGCGCCGTCGCGGACGACGACGGCGAGCTCGACCTGGCGCTCGGCGTCTCGCAGGACGACGAGCGCCGCCCCCGCGGCCGCGGCGAGCGCTGCGATCGCGGCCGCCGACGAGAGGAGGGCGCGCCCGCGCGTGCCCGACCGGAGCCGCGCGGCGAGGAGCGTCCAGAGGAGGAGCCACGGCGCGAGGAAGGCGAGCGCGGCGATCCCGTCCGGCGTCCGCTCCACGAGGCGTGCGACGAGGGGCGGCTCCGGTGCGGGCGCGAGCCGATCGCCGCCGCGCGCGCGCAGCAGGGCGAGGTTCGCGCGGGCGTCCGCGTCGCCGGGGTCGAGCCGGAGCGCGCGGAGCCAGCTCGCCACCGCCGCACCCCGCCGCCCGGCGCGGAGCCGCGCCGCGCCGAGGTTCACGTGGAGCGCGGGCGACTCGAGGCCGTCCGCGACGAGCCCCTCGTAGACTCGGCCCGCGCCGGCGGCGTCGCCGCCCGCGAGGAGCGCGTTTCCCGCCTCGAGCCGGGCGGCCGGGTCGCCGGCGCTCGCGAGCGCGGCGACGAGCGCGAGGGCGGCGACGCTCACGGCTCCTCCTCCCCGTCGAGCGCCGCGAGGGCCTCCTCGGCGAGCGCCAGCGCGGCGTCCGGCGCGCCGCCGCCGAAGCGCGCGGCGTCGCACGCGTCGAGCGCCGCGGCGAGCGCGCGGGCCCCGCCCGGCCGTGCTCGTGCGTCCGAGAGCGCTGCGCCGAGCGCGGCGCGCGTGAGCCCGCCGACGGGGCGGCCGAGCCGATCCGACGCGAAGCCCGCGAGCGCCCGCTCCGCGAGGGCGAGCGCGCCGGCGGGGTTTCCTGCGCCGAGGCGGCGCCGCGCGGCGCGCAGCGTCCTCCGGGCCGTCCGGCCCGCGCGCAGCGCCCGCCGCTCGGGCCCCGCCGCGCGCGCTCGCCTTCGCGCCGCCCCGGCGAGCGCGAAGGCGCCGAAGAGGAGGGGCGGGACCGCCCCGACCGCCGCGAACGCGGTGCCCCGCCACGGCGCCGCCGGACGCGGGCCGAGCCTCCCGTCCGTCCGCACCGGGCGGAGCGCGGCGGCGAGGGGATCCGCCGCGGGCGCCGGCGCCTCCGCGGCCGGGGAGGGCAGCACCTCCACCCGCACCTCCGCGGTCCGCAGGACCTCGTACCGGCCTGACCGCGGGTCGAAGCACGGCCACGCGAGCGGCGGCACGACGAGGGTGCCCTCCCGCTCGGGCACGAGCACCGTCTCTCGCGTCCGCGTCCCCGCGAGCCGCGTCCCCTTCCCCCGCAGCGCCTCGGACTCGGTGGGCTCGAACGCGCGGGCGTCCCCGATCGCGGGGAGCGGCGGCAACGAGAGCGCGCGCAGGTTCCCCTCGCCGGAGGCGGACACGCGGATCGCGACCAGCTCGCCCGCCCGGACCCGCGGCTCCGCGGCGCTCGCCTCGAGCGCGAAGGACCCGACATTCACGGAGACGAAGCCGGCGGGGGCGCCTTCGGGGAGCGGCTTCACGGTGAGTGCGACGGGCGTGCTCCGGCGGTGGACGCGGCGCACGTCGGCGGACGACTCGGAGGGCTCGTCCGAGCCGACGCGGACCGCGGCGTCCAGCTCGAACGATCCGAGGACCGTGTCCCCGGCGCGCGTCGGGAACAGCGCGAGCCGCTGGACGAGGTACGCGCGGAGCGGGACGCCGCCCACGCGGCGGACCTGCCAGGCGAGGCGCCGCGGCGTCTCGAGCTCCTCGGCCCAGAACCCGTCGAGGAGCGGCGGCCGGTAGCCGGAGTAGTCGACGAGGCCGAGCGGGGAGAGGAGCCAGACGGCCGCGGTCACCTGCTCGCCGAGGAAGACCTCGCGGCGATCCACCTCGAGCTCGAGCCGGAGGTCGCGCTCCCAGCCGTGCCACGCCCGGTCGCCGGCGCGCGCGGGGGACACCGCGGCCGCGCAGGCGAGCGCGATGGCCGCGAGCTCACCAGCCCTTCGCCGCATCGGGCCTCCGCGCGCCGCGCCGCTCGGGGCCGAAGAGCGGGGCGTTCCGCTCGTGCGCGCGGAGCGCGTCGAGGAGCCGCTCCGCGTCCTGGCGCCCGATCGGCTCGGCCGGCCGGCGCGGCCGCTCGTCGTCCGCCGGCCGCTCGCGCTCGCGCTCGCCGCGGGCGCCGCCCCGCCCCGGCGCGCGGTCGCGCTCGGCGGCCTCGCGCGCCCCGCTCCGCTCGACTGCGCTCGCGGCGGGCGTCCGCGTCGCCGCCCTCCCGCGGAGGAGCACCTCGAGGTTCCAGCGCGCGTCGTCGTTCTCGGGATCGCACGCGAGCGACCCGGCGAGCGCCCGGATCGCACCGTCCGCGTCGCCGGCCGCGACGAGCGCCGCCGCGAGGTTCTGGAGCGCCCGGGAAGCGAGCTTCGCGTCGCCGCGCCCGGCGGCGCGCCGGAAGGCGTCGGCCGCTTCGGCGTGACGCCCGAGCGCGAGGAGCGCGTCGCCGCGGTCGAGGTCGAGCTCGGCGCGGGCCCCGATCTCCCGCTCCGCCGCCGCGTACCGCCCGAGCGCGCCCGCGGCGTCTCCTCCGCGGAGGAGCGCGTTCCCGGCGCGGACCTCGTCGTGCTCCCTCAGGAACGGCGACGCGCCCGCGAGGAGGACGAGCGGGAAGAGCACGGCGGCGCGCGTCACGCGGCCTCCTCGGAAGACCGGGCGGCGCGGCGCGCCTCCGGCAGGAGGAGCGCCGCGAGCAGGAGGAGGAAGCCGGGGAGGGCGACGAGCCCGTAGCGCTCCTCCCAGGTCGTCTCGATTCGCCCCTCGAGCTCGGTCCGCTCCAGCCGATCGAGCGCGGCGCGGAACGCGGCGACGCCGTGCGCGGGCGAGGCGAGGTCGAGCACCTCGCCACCACCCAGGTCGGCGACGAGCCGGAGCGTCGTCTCGTCGAGCCGCGACACGACCGGCTCGCCGCGCGCGTCGCGGAGCGGCCGGTCCGTCCCGGCCGGGGCGGGGCCCAGCACCGGGGCGCCCTCCGCGGTCCCCGCGGCGAGCGCCCAGATCCGGATCCCGGCGTCCGCGAGCTTTCGCGCCGCGCTCGCGGCGCCGCCCTCGTGGTCCTCGCCGTCCGAGACGACGAGGACGACGCGCGTCCGCGGCCCCGCCGCGCCCGCGTCGAGCACGTCCTTCGCGGCGAGGAGCGCGCCCGCGAGCGCGGTGCCCTGCCGCGGCATGCCCTCGGGCTCGACCGCGCGGAGGAAGAGCTTCGCGGCGGCGGTGTCGCCCGTGAGCGGACACGCGACGAACGGCTCGCCCGCGAAGACGACGAGGGCCACGCGGTCGCCGGCGAGCCCGTCGAGGAGCTCCGCGAGCTCGAGCTTCGCGCGCGACAGCCGGTCGGGGCGGACGTCCCGCGCCCGCATCGACCGCGAGACGTCGAGCACCACCGCGACGTCGAGCCCCGCCCGGCGCGTCACCTCGGCCCGCGTGCCGGCCTGGGGGCGCGCGAGGGCGAGCGCGAGGAGGGCGAGCCCGGCGGTGGAGAGGGCGACGCGCGCGGCGGGCCGAGCCGTCCCGGACCGGGGCGCGACGCACACGGCGAGCGCCCCCGCGGCGCGCGCGAGGGCGCGCCGCCGGCGGGCGACCCCGACGGCGCCGGCGAGTCCGACCGCGAGGGCGGCGAGGACGAGGCGCAGCGCGGCCGGCTCGGCGAGCCGGAGCGCGTACCCGAGGAGCGAGAACGAGAGCGGCTCGGCCGTCACGGGAAGCTCCGCAGGCGGGTCGCCCCGAGGAGGAGGCCGAGCGCGGCGAGCCAGAACGCGGGGGCGAGGAAGTCCGCGAACCGCTCGGTCGTGCGGGTCGCGCCGTCCGCCTCGAACAGCCGCGACTTCTCCATCCGATCGAGCACCTCCTCGAGCCCGTGCTCGAGCGAGCCGCGGTCGGTCGCGTTCGTGTAGCTGCCGCCGGTCACGCGCGCGATCTCCTGGAGCAGCCCGCGATTCACCGGGAACTCGCGCCGCTCGAGGATGAGCTGGCCGAGCGCCGTCACGCCGACCGGGTAGGGAACGAGACCGCCCGTCCCCACCAGGATGGGGAAGACACGGACGCCGAGCGAGCGGGCGAGCTCGGCCGCCTCGAGTGGCGAGATCTGCCCGGCGTTGTTGTCGCCGTCCGTGAGGAGCACGACGGCCTTCGACTTCGCGTCCGACTCGCGGAGCCGATTCACCGCCGTCGCGACGGCGTTCCCGATGGCCGTGCCGTCCTCGAGGACGCCGATGCGGAGCTGATCCACGAGGGCGCGCAGGATCCCGCCGTCGAGCGTGAGCGGGCATTGCGTGTAGGCGTCGCCCGCGAAGACGACGAGCCCGATCCGGTCGCTCGGCCTGCGCCCGATGAACTCCTTCAGCACCTCCTTCGCGACGTGGAGCCGGTTGCGCGGCTGGAAGTCGGCGGCGCGCATGGAGGTCGAGAGGTCGAGGGCGATGACGATGTCGATCCCCTCGCGGCTCGCGGCGGTCCCGTGCGAGACGCGCGCCTGCGGTCGGGCGAGGGCGAGCGCTGCGAGCGCGAGCGCCGCCACGACGAGCGCCTGCGGCAGGGCGCCGAGCCGCGCGAGCGGTCCGCGCCCGGAGCGGCAGAGCAGCGCGGCGCGCGGGTGCAGGAGGCGCGGCGCGCGCCGCCGCTCGAGCGCGATGGCGAGGGCGGAGAGCGGGACGGCGGCGAGGAGCACGAGCGCCGCGGGCCGGGCGAAGGTGAGGGCGCCGGTCACGAGCGTCCTCGCGCCGGGGTCGCCCTTCGACTCCGCGCCGCCTGCGGCGGCGCTACGCTCAGGGTGAACGGACCGCTCGAGGTCGGGGTCGAGATCGAGGCCGTGATCCGCCTGACGAGCTCCCGCGCGTACGTCACCGCCGCCGCGCACTCGACAGGCGCCGCGCCGGCGCGCGCGTACTTCACGAGGTCCGCCCGCTCCGCGAAGCGCCGCAGCGCGGCGAGATCGACGCGCGGGTCCCCCGCGCGCTCCAACCGCTCGAGGAGCTCCGCGGTGGTGAGGTCGAGCGCCGGCACCCCCGTCGCCGCGGCGAGGAGCTCGCGCAGGATCGCGGAGAGCTCGAAGAAGAACTCGCGCGCGAGGCCTCGCTCCGGGAGCCCGCGGGCGAGGAGCGCGTCGAGCCGCCGCGCAAAGCGCACCTCGGGCGCAGGCGCGGGCGGCAGCTCCGCGCCGGCGCGGCGCCGGGCCCGCCACGCGCGGGGGAGGACGAGCGCGGCGAGGAGCGCGGCCGCCGCCGCGAGCGCCCAGAGCACCGGCCGGAGCGTCGGGACGAGGAGCGGGACGGGCGGCGCGGGGCCGCGGAGCCGCAGCGCCTCCGGTGCCACGGCGGGATCTGCGAGCCCGACGCCGGTCACGCGCGCCCCGGGGACCGCGACCGTCGCCTCGCCCTCCGGCCCCTGGACGAGGAAGCGCAGGTCGGGGAGGTCCCGCGCGCCGAGCTCGAAGAGCTGCACCCGGAGCGCGCACGTCGTGAGCGCCTCCTCCCGCTGGACCGCGCGCCGGCACACGGCGCGTCCCGCGCGGAACGGCGGAGCGTCGAGCTCGCCGGGGAGCGCGTACCACTCGTCCGCCGGGTGGCGGATCTCCACGGCGTAGCCGAACGGCTCGCCGAGCCGAACCTCCGTCCGGTCGGCCCGGGCGAGGACGGAGAGCGGGTGCGCGCGCGGCGCGGCAGGAGGTCCTGGCCCGAGCTCCGCCGCGAGGGCCGCGGCGAGCAGCGCCGCCCGCGCGAGGGCCGCCGTCACGCTCGCCTCCTCGCCCGCGCGCGGAAGAACGCGAGGAGCGGGCGGACGTGGTCGGCCTCGTCGGCGCGGACCGCCACGTGGTCGAGGTCGAGCCGCGCGAAGAGGCGCGCGGTCCGCGCATCCTCCTCGGCCGCGGCGGCGGCGAAGCGCGCGCGGACGCCGGGGTCGACGAGGTCTGCGCGGACGACCTCGCCCGTCTCGGGGTCCTCGAGCCAGGCGAGCCCCGCGGCCGGCAGCTCGACCTCGAGCCGATCGGAGATCCGCACGGGAACGAGATCGTGCTTGCGCGCGGCGATCCGGAGCGCGCGCTCCCACTGCGGCGCCGTCCGTGGCGTGGCGCCGCCGTCCCGCCCGCCGTCCTGGAAGTCGGAGAGGAGGAACGCGACCGTGCGCCGCCGGAGCGCGCGCCGCAGGAACTCGAGCGGGGCGCCGAGGTCCGTCCGGCGCGATCGCGGCCGGTGCCGGAGGACCTCCGACACGATGCGGAGCGCGTGGCGCCGGCCCTTGCGCGGCGGGACGAACCGCTCGATCCGGTCGGTGAAGAGCACGAGCCCGACGCGATCCCCGTTCGCGACCGCGGAGAGCGCGAGCAGCGCGGCGATCTCCGCGGCCACCTCCGCCTTCGTCCGCGCGCGCGATCCGAACGCGGTCGACGCCGAAGCGTCACAGAGGAGGAGGACCGTGAGCTCCCGCTCCTCGACGAACCGCTTCACGTGGAGCTGCCCGGTGCGCGCGGACACGTTCCAGTCGATCGCGCGGACCTCGTCGCCCGGCGCGTAGGGGCGGACCTCGGCGAAGTCCATGCCGCGCCCCTTGAAGACGGAGTGGTACGACCCCGAGAGTCGCTCCTCGACGGCGCGCCGCGTGGAGAGCTCGATGCGGCGCACGCGCTTCAGGAGCTCCGCCGCGCGTCCGGGCGCGTCCGCCGCCGCCCTCGCGCCGGGCTCCTTCACGGCACCTCGATCCGCTCGAGCACCTTCGAGATCACCTGCTCCGGAGTCACCTCCTCGGCCTCGGCCTCGTAGGTGAGCGTGAGGCGGTGGCGCAGGACGTCGAGGGCGATCGCCTTCACGTCCTCCGGGGTCGCGAAGGCGCGCCGGCGCAGGAACGCGTGCGCGCGGGCGGCGAGGGCGAGGAAGAGCGTCGCGCGGGGCGAGGCGCCCCACTCGACGAGGCCGGCGAGCTCCGGGAGCCCGTGCGCGCGCGGGTCGCGGGTCGCGAGGACCACGTTCACGACGTAGTCCTTCACCCGCTCGTCCACGTGGATCCGGTGGACCGTGTCGCGCGCGAGCGCGAGCTCGTCTCGGCGAACGACGCGCGTCGCGCGCGGCGGGACGGCGGCCGACATCCGGTCGAGGATGAGCCGCTCCTCCTCGCGCGTCGGGTACCCGACCTTCACCTTCAGCATGAAGCGATCGACCTGCGCCTCGGGGAGCGGGTACGTCCCCTCCTGCTCGATCGGGTTCTGCGTCGCGAGCACGATGAAGGGGTCCGGGAGCGGGAAGGTCCGGTCCCCGAGCGTCACCTGCCGCTCCTGCATCGCCTCGAGGAGCGCCGACTGGACCTTCGCGGGCGCGCGGTTCACCTCGTCCGCGAGGACGACGTTCGCGAAGACCGGCCCGGGCTTCGCGGAGAAGGTCTGGGTGCGCGGGTCGTAGACCTGGGTGCCGACGACGTCGGCGGGGAGGAGGTCGGGCGTGAACTGGATCCGGCCGAAGGTGCAGTCCACCGCGTCCGCGACGGTGCGCACCGCGAGTGTCTTCGCGAGGCCGGGGACACCCTCGAGGAGCACGTGGCCTCCGGCGAGGAGGCCGATGACGATTCGCTCGACGAGCTGGCGCTGCCCGACGACGACCTTGCCCGCCTCCGCGAGGAGCGCCTCGACGAAGCCGGCGCGGGCCTGGACCTCGTCGGAGATGACCTGGAGCTCGGGGTTCATCGCGCCTCCGCGGGCGCGAAGCTTAGCCGCGAGGGCGGCCCGCTGAACAGCGCGTCGGTCCGCGCGGGTTGGCGGCCTGGCGCCCTGGCCTCGGCGGCGGGGTCGCTGCTACGCTCGTCCGCTCCCCCGGCTCGAGGAACCCCCGATGCGGAACCCGCTCCCCCTCGCCGCGCTCGCCGCGGTCGCCCTCGCCGGCTGCACGCCCGCGGAGACGGCGACGACCCCGACCACCCCCGTCGCGGCGCCGTCCGCCTGGCCGAGCGCGACGGACGCTTACGAGGGGGCGGGAGGCGACGACACGTGCCTCGGCGCGTCGAGCCTCCCGGTCGGCGGCCGGCAGTTCCGGTCGCTCTATCCCGATGGCGACGTGGACTGGGTCAAGATCGAGGTGCTCGCGGGCCACTCTTACGAGCTCTCGGCCTACGACCTCAGCACCCGGACCGACACCTACCTCAGCATCTACGCGGAGGACTGCGTCACGCCGATCGCGCTCGGGGGCGCGCTCGACGACTACATCGGGAACGACTCGCGCAAGGCGTTCGACCCCGTCGTCGACTCGACCTTGTACGTGAAGGTGACGTCGTTCGCGGCGCGCGCCGGCGCGACCACCTCGGCGATGGGGAGCTACACGCTCAAGCTCGCGGAGCTCGTGGACCAGGACGGCGACGGCTACTCGCCGACTTACGACTGCGACGACGCCGACTCGACGGTCCACCCGTTCGCCGTGGACGTCCCTTCGAACGGCAAAGACGAGAACTGCAACGGCATCGACGACCTCGAACCCGCGATCGCGGACCCGGCGGAGCCCGACAACGGGCCCGGCACCGCGAGGAACATGACCGCGGCGGCCGGCTCCGAGTTCGAGGTGATCCGGCGGAAGGAGGTCTTCCGGGCGAACGCGCGGACGCTCACCCCGGGCGACCAGGACTGGTTCCGCATCACCGTCCCGGCGAAGACGAAGGTCCACGTCAGCGCCTACAAGGGAGCGACGAACGGCGCGACGATGACGATCTACGCGTTCGACGCCGTGACGGTCCCCGGCGCGCCGGAGGTCATGAAGGCGGGGTTCGACGCGGACATCGCGAACACCACCGCGACCGTCAAGCAGTACTACGCGAAGTACGCGTACGGGACGGCGCCGCTGTTCTACGTGCCGTATCAGTACTCGGTCGGCCAGGACCTCGACGGCGACCTCCACTACACCCGCGACTTCGACGGGGGGCGGGACTGTAACGACGCCGACAAGGACATCCACCCGGGCGCGGCGGAGACCCCGGGCGATGGCGTCGACTCGAACTGCAACGGGGATGACGACCTCTGAGGTTGTCGAGGTCGAGGTGAGATTCGAGGTCGAGGTCCACGTCCACGTCCACGACCACGTCCACGTCCACGTCCACGGACGCGGTCAGTGGTCGTGGCGCAGCAGCGTCAGCGCTCCCATGAACGCGACGCCCGCGACGAGCGAGGCGGAGAGCCGCCACTTCGACTCCCCGCGCCGGTGCAGGTCGGGGAGGATGTCCGAGAGCGACAGGTGCAGGAACGTCCCTGCGCTCGCGGCGAGCGCGACCGACGTGAACCGCTCGACTTGGATCGCCTTGCTCAGCCCGACGTAGAGCGCCGCTCCGACCGGCACCATCAGCGCGAACGCCGCGTTCATCGTGACCGCCTTCGCGCGCGAGTAGCCCTCCGAGAGGAGGATCGCCGACAGCGAGAACGAGTTCGGGACCTTGTGGGCCAGGATGGCGAGGAACACGAGGACGCCCAGCTCCGGCGTGACGGAAGCCGCGCCGAGCGCGAACCCGTCCACGATCGTGTGGGCGCTCATGCCGAGCCAGGCGGCGAGGCCGAGGGTGTGGACGTCGCACCCGGTGCCGTCGGGATCGGCGTGGCCGTGGTGCTCGTGCTCGAGCTCGTCGAAGTGGTGCGGCAGCGGCGCGCCGGCCGTGGAGAGCCGCCGGTTCGGCCCCGGCTCGGCGCAGACGTGCACGAGCACGAACCGCTCGGCGAGGTACAGGACGAGGAAGCCGACGACGACGAACGGCACGACCGCGCTGCCGCCCCGCTCCACCGCTTCGGGCAGCATGTGGAAGAAGGCCGCGCCGAGCATGACGCCCGCCGAGAACGAGAGCAGGAGGTCCGAGCGCCGGACGGTCGCGAAGAGCGGGAGCGCCCCGCCCGCGAGCGCGCCGAGCAGGATCGCGCCCGTGTAGATCGACAGCGTCCCGACTCCCGTCATGACCCCTCGCCATCCTCGCCGCCCGCCGCGGCGGGGTCGACCTCGAACGCCGCGGACCCCGGCGGAAAGTGCGCCTCGAGCAGGGCCGCGACGTCCGCGGCGGTCTCGAGGCGGCCGGCCCCGCTCCGGAAGAGCGCGCCGCCGCGCCGCCCGCGCGTGTACCAGAGCAGGTGCTTGCGCAGCTCACGCACGGCGGCGCGCTCCGCCTCGTCGGGCGACTCGTCGTGCCGCTGCCGCTGGCGGTGCTCGACCTGCATCCTCACGTGGCGAAGCATGACGGAGATCCACTCGTCGCGCGAGGGCGGCGGCGGCCTCGGCCGCCCGAGCTCGGCCGCGCGGAGCTCCCGGAAGATCCACGGGTTCCCGCAGGCGCCGCGCGCGACGAGCACCGCGTCGCAGCCGGTCTCCTCGCGCATCCGGAGCGCGTCGTCCGCGGTCCAGACGTCGCCCGAGCCGAGCACCGGGATCGCGACCGCCTGCTTCACCGCGCGGACGAGGTCCCAGCGCGCGCGACCCGAGTACATCTGCGACCGCGTCCGCCCGTGCAGCGCGACCGCCGCGGCGCCGCCCGCCTCCGCCGCGCGCGCGACCTCGACGCAGTTCACCTCGCCCTCGTCCCAGCCCGCGCGGATCTTGACCGTCACCGGCACGGGTACCGCGGCGCGGATCGCGCGGACCGCCTCCTCGACGCGCGCCGGGTCGCGCCCGAGCGCCGCGCCCGCGCCGGTGCCGCAGACCTTCTTCACCGGGCACGCCATGTTGACGTCGATGATGCCCGCGCCGGCCCGGACCGCGGCGGCGGCGCCCGCCGCGAGCACGTCCGGCTCGGCCGCGAAGACCTGGACCGCGAAGGGCTCCTCGTCCGGGTCCCGATCGAGGTAGCTCTCCGTCTGGAGCGTCCCGTGCAGGAGTCCGTGGGCGGAGACCATCTCGGTGTACGTGAAGCTCGCCCCCATCTCGCGGCAGATGGCGCGGAACGGCCGGTCCGACACCCCGGCGAGCGGGGCGAGGAAGTAGCGGCCTGCAAAGGTGTACGGACCGATCCGCATCGTGATTGAGACCTTCGATCTCCCCCTCTCCACGGCGCGTGGAGAGTGGGCTGGGGGGTGAGGCGTAGCAAATCGCCTCCGCGCGGGGAACGGCGGAATCGTGGGGCGGGCCGCCGGTTGTGCCTAAGCCGTGGCTCCTCGGGGCGCAACCGGGGGGACTGACGGCCGCCACTCCGATGCACAGCGTGATGGAGTCGAGCCAAGCGGGCGGGCGGGTGGGCGGTCGATTTTGATTTGGACGCTCGGCCGTTTACCATGTCGCGCAGGCGTCGGCCTTTCGGCCGCCCCCACCGCACCCGAGGAGCGATGAGGCCGAACCGCACGACCCTTCCCGTCCTGGCCGCCCTCCTTCTCGCCGCGCCTGCCCGCGCGCAGGCGCCCGCGACGGTCGCGGCGGCTGCGCGGGCGACGACGCACGCCCTGCCGCCCGCGGATCCACCTGCCGCGAAGCTCGTGCCCGCGACGCCGGCGCCCGGCGAGCCCGTGCCCATCGTCGAGCGGATGCTCGCGGACGAGGAGCTGCTCGCCGCGTCTCCGGACGTCCCGGACGATCCGGCGGTCGCGGAGGAGATCGACAACGAGTCCGCCGAGCTCGAGGACCTGCGCCGCGCGGAGGAGGAGTCGCACGTCCAGGACAGAGGCCCCGGCACCGCGCCGCACCAGCCGGGCGAGGGGCGCATCGCGCTCCTCCCCGAGCTCGATCACGATCTCGCGCAGCTCCAGGCGGAGTACGACATCCCGATCGACGTGAACGAGGCGGTCGTCGGCTACGTCCGCTTCTTCCAGTCGCGCGTCGCCCGCGCCCACTTCGTCAAGTGGCTCGGCCGCTCGCACCGCTACATGGAGAAGTACCGCGCGATCCTGAAGGAGGAGGGGCTGCCGCAGGACACGGTCTTCCTCGCGATGATCGAGAGCGGCTTCGGCAACTTCGCGTACAGCCGCGCGCGCGCCTCCGGGCCGTGGCAGTTCATCGGCCCGACCGGCAAGCTCTTCGGCCTGAAGCAGGACTTCTGGGTGGACGAGC
>DASWEI010000161.1:0-41338 GCA_036394835.1 Anaeromyxobacter sp.
GCGCCGGGTCCTCCTCGAGAAGGAGCGCGAGGAGCTGAAGAAGGAGACCCTGAAGAACCTGAAGGAGGGCGCGATCCTCAAGGGCGTGGTGAAGAACCTCACCGACTACGGCGCGTTCATCGACCTCGGCGGCATCGACGGTCTGCTCCACGTCACCGACATGTCGTGGGGTCGCATCGGCCACCCGTCGGAGATGTTCGAGGTGGGCCAGGAGGTGCGCGTCGTCGTCCTCAAGTTCGACCCGACCTCCGAGCGCGTCAGCCTGGGCCTCAAGCAGATCCAGGAGGACCCGTGGCACCGCGCCGACGAGAAGTATCCCGTCGGCTCGCGCGTGAAGGGAAAGGTCGTCTCGCTCACCGACTACGGCGCGTTCATCGAGCTCGAGCAGGGCGTCGAGGGGCTCGTCCACGTCTCCGAGATGAGCTGGACGAAGCGCGTGAAGCACCCGTCGAAGCTCGTCGAGGTCGGCAAGGTGGTCGAGGCGGTCGTGCTCGACATCGACCCGAAGGCGAAGCGGATCAGCCTCGGCATGAAGCAGATCGAGGCGAACCCCTGGACGCTGCTCGAGGACAAGTACCCGATCGGCTCCGTCATCCGCGGCGAGGTCCGCAACGTCACCGACTTCGGCATCTTCGTCGGCGTCGAGGAGGGCATCGACGGCCTCGTGCACGTCTCCGACATCTCGTGGACGGAGCGGATCAAGCACCCCGGCGAGAAGTTCAAGAAGGGTGACATCGTCGAGGCGGCGGTGCTCAACATCGACGTCGAGAACGAGCGGTTCAGCCTCGGCATCAAGCAGATCCAGCCGGATCCGTGGACCACGCTCACCGAGCGTCACCCGGTCGGCGCGCGCGTGAAGGGGAAGGTCACGAAGGTCACCGACTTCGGCGCCTTCGTGGAGCTCGAGCCCGGCATCGAGGGGCTCGTCCACGTCTCCGAGATGAAGGACGAGCGCGTCGAGAACCCGCGCGACGTCGTGGCGGAGGGCCAGGAGGTCGACGTGAAGGTCATCGACATGGACCTTCAGGAGCGGAAGATCGCGCTCTCGATCAAGGCGCTCAACCGCGACGGCGGCGAGGAGGACTACCGCGAGTACCTGCGCCGCCAGGGCGACGGGCGCGCGCGGCTCGGCGACCTCATGGAGAAGTTCAACCGCCGCAAGTAGCGCGCGGACGCCACCTCGGATCGGAAGGAGCGGCCCCCGGGCCGCTCTTTCCATTTCCGGGGATGGCGCCGGCACGGCAGCGCGTCCCTGTTGTTGCGGGGTGGGGCGGCGCGTGGTTACTTCTGCGCACCATGAACCCGACGGATCCGAACGAGCCGCTCCCGACCGTGCCGGTCGGCGAATCCCCGCCGCCCCCGGCGAGCGCACCGGGCCGGACGGAGCCCGCGGCCGCAGCCGGCGCGCCGCCACCTCCGCCCGCCGCCGCGGCGCCGCCGGGGTGGGGCCCGCCCCCGCCGCCCTGGGGCTGGCAGCCGCCGGCCGTCCTGCCGCTGCCACCGCCGCGGCGCGATCGCCTCGCGATGGGCGTCGTGGCGTTCATCTTCGGCGGGCTCTTCCTCGTGTTCTTCGGCTTCCTCGTCCTCGCCTACAGCGTCGTGAAGGGCGACTCGCCGCACCTCGCGACCGGGCCGCGCATCGGCATCGTCCAGGTCAAGGGCGGCATCGGGATGGGCGACGGCTCGGTCGACGCCGAGTCGGTGCTGAAGCAGGTGAAGCGGTTCGAGACCGACGACGGGATCAAGGCGGTCGTCGTCCGCATCGACTCCCCGGGCGGTTCCGTCGGCCCCAGCCAGGAGATCCACGACGAGGTGAAGCGGCTCGCCGCGAAGAAGCCGGTCGTCTGCTCCCTCGGCAACGTCGCCGCCTCCGGCGGCTTCTACGTGGCGGTCGCCTGCCCGAAGATCGTCTCGGCGCCCGGCACGCTCACCGGATCCATCGGCGTCATCTCCCAGTTCGTGAACGTGAAGGGGCTCGCCGAACGGTTCGACATCCGCATGGAGACGGTGAAGAGCGGCAAGCTGAAGGACGCCGGAAACCCCTTCCGCGAGATGACCGCGGAGGACCGCGCCTACTGGCAGGGGCTCATCGATCGCGTGCACGGCCAGTTCATGGGGGCGGTGGCCGAGGGGCGCGCGCTCGATCTCGCCGCAGTGAGGAAGATCGCCGACGGGCGCGTCCTCACGGGCGCGGAGGCGAAGGACCTCGGGCTCGTCGATCAGCTCGGCAACTTCTACGACGCGGTCGAGCTCGCGAAGAAGGAGGCGAAGCTCACCGGCGAGCCGCACCTCGTGTACCCGCCGGACGAGCGCTCCCGGTTCCTCGAGAATCTCCTCGGCGGGGCCGCGGGGGCGATGGCCGACGCGGTGCACGCGCGGCTCTCGCGCGACGTGCAGGCGGCACAGGCGCCGGGGCTCTACTTCCTCGCGCGATGACCGCCAGTCGCACGGCGCTCGCGGGGCGGAAAGGGGACGTCTGATGGAGAAGCCGCTCTGGGCCCCGTGGCGGATGGAGTTCATCCGCGCCGAGAAGCCGAAAGGGTGCATCTTCTGCGAGTTCCCCGCGGCCCCCGAGGCGGACGATCGCAAGAACCTGGTCGTGCACCGGTCGGCGCAAGCGTTCACCTGCCTCAACCGGTACCCCTACAACTCGGGCCACGTGATGGTGATCCCGCGCGCCCACGTCGCGGACCTCGGCGCGCTCTCGCCGGAGATCCACGCCGACCTCGGCGAGGAGCTGCGCAGGGCGATCGCCGTCGTGCGCGCCGTCTACACGCCGGACGGGATGAACGTCGGCATGAACCTCGGGCGGGCCGCCGGCGCGGGGATCGCAGATCATCTTCACTGGCACGTCGTCCCGCGCTGGGCGGGCGACAACAACTTCATGCCCGTCCTCGCCGATCAGCGCGTCGTCGTCGAGGCGCTCGACGAGGCGTGGACGCGGGTCCACGCCGCGTTCGCAGCCACGCCGTGACCGCCGCCTGGATCGCCCTCGCCGCGGGGTCGCTCGCCGCCGTGGTGGCGATACTGGCCGTCGACCGCCGCCGGCGGCGCGACGAGGCGCAGGCTTACCTGAAGGGCGTCCGCTCCGTCATCTCCGGCGATCCCGACGCCGCGATCGAGGCGCTCTCGGACGCCGCGCGGCTCGGGACGCCGGAGGCGGTCGACACGTATCTCGCGCTCGGTGCGCTCTTCCGGCGGACCGGCGATCTCTCGCGCGCCGTGCGGCTCCATCGGAACATGCTGCTCGGTCCGGCGCTCGACCCTGCGCGGCGCGGGGAGGTCGAGCGCGAGCTCGCGGAGGACTACCGGCGGAGCGGGATGCTCGCCGAGGCTGCGGAGATCTACGTGCGGCTCGCGCCCGGGGACCCGGTCGCCGAGGAGGGCCTGCGCGACGTGCGCCTCGACGCGGGCGACCTCGCGGGCGCGGTGGAGGTCCAGCGGCGGCGCGGCAGCGGCGGCCCGGACCCCGTGCTCGCGCACCTCCTCGCCGCGCGCGCCCGGGAGGCCGTGCCAGGCGACGCCGGCCGGGCGGTCGGGCTCGCGGAGGAGGCCCTTCGCGCCGACCCGGACAGCGCCGACGCGCTCCTCGCGCTGGCGGAGGGGAAAGGGGCACGCGGCGAGGCGGGCGCGGCGCTCGAGGCCGTCGGTCGCGCGCTCGACGCGGATCCGCGCGCCGCAGTCCTCGCCTGGCCCGCGCTGCAGCGTGCCGCCGACGCGGTGGCCGGCGAGGCCTTCGCGCGCGAGCGGATCGCGGCGCGGCCGGACGACGCCGCGCTGCACCTCCTCCACGCGCGCGCGCTGCGGCGCGCAGACCGAAAGCCGGACGCGCTCGTCGCGCTCCGAAAGGCTCTCGACCTCGACCGGAGCGGGGAGGTGACGGTCGCCATGCGCGAGCTCCTCCGCGAGGCGGAGGCGCCCGGGCCCGACGACCTCGCGGCGCGCCACGAGATCCTCGTCACGGCGCTCCTCCGGCGCGCGCGGCCGATCCGCTGCCTCCGCTGCGGCGCGGAGACCGGGGCGCGCGCGTGGCGCTGCCGGCGCTGCGGGGCCTTCGATCCGTATCCCTGACGGGGGGACACTCCTCTCGCTGCGCTGTGCTCGCCCCCCCCGGCGCCCCCCGCTCGCTCGAGATCGGTACCCGCGGCGGAGCCGCGCTCGAGGATGGGGGCCCGCTGGCGGGCCGGCGGCGCCTGATCCGGCGCCGCCTGCGCTCGCCGCGTCAGGCAGCGGCCTTGCGCCCTGAGGCCTCGCCCGGTATGACGCGGCCCGCATGGTCCGAGACCGCGTCATCGACATCTTCCGCCGGGCGCTCGCGAAGGGGGCCGCCGAGGGACGCTGGCCCGACGCCGTGCCCGCCATCTCCGTCGAGTCCCCCCGCGATCCGAAGCACGGTGACTTCGCGGTGAACGCCGCGATGGTGCTCGCGAAGGCCGCCGGGAAGCCGCCGCGCGAGGTGGCGCAGGCGATCGTGGATGCCGTTCGCGCGGTCGACTCGGCCGGCGAGATCGCGACGCTCGAGATCGCCGGCCCCGGCTTCATCAACCTGCGGGTCGCCGCGGACGTGTGGCTCTCTGCGCTCGAGCGCGCCGTCGCGGCGGGCGAGTCGTGGGGCCGCACACGGGTCGGCGCGGGGAAGAAGGTCATCGTCGAGTACGTCTCGGCGAACCCGACCGGCCCCATGCACGTCGGCCACGGCCGGAACGCGGTCGTCGGTGACGGCGTGCAGAGCCTGCTGCGCTGGGCGGGCTTCGACGTGGTGCGCGAGTACTACGTGAACGACTTCGGGGCGCAGGTGCAGACGCTCGCGCGCTCCGTCCATCTGCGGTACCAGGAGCTCCACGGCCGCTCGGTGATGATGCCGCCGAAGAGCTATCCGGGCGAGTACGTGAAGGACGTCGCGGCGAACCTGCGCGCCGAGTTCGGCGACCGCTTCCTCGACGCGCCCGAGTCCGACTGGCTCGCGCTGTTCCGCGATCGCGCCGTCGCGCAGGTCCTCGAGCTCATCCGCGGCGACCTCGCGGCGATCCGGATCTCCTTCGATCGCTGGTCGTCCGAGAAGGCGCTCTACGAGTCCGGCACGGTGGACCGGTTCCTGCGCTCGCTCGAGGAGAAGGGGCTCGTGTACGTCGGGAAGCTGCCGCCCCCGAAGTCGAAGAAGGGCGCGCAGCCGATCCAGCAGCCGCACGGGGATCTGGAGGAAGGGGTCACCGTGTCGGAAGACCTCCTCCTCTTCCGCTCGTCGCAGTACGGCGACGAGGTGGACCGGCCGGTGAAGAAGGCCGACGGAACGCCCACCTACTTCTGCGCCGACATCGCGTACCACTGGGACAAGCGGTCCCGCGCCGACGTGCTCGTCGACGTGCTCGGCGCCGACCACGGCGGGTACGTCCCGCGGCTCGAGGCGGCGCTCGACGCGCTCGGCGCGTCGCGGAACGACCTGCACGTCGTCCTCATCCAGATGGTGAACCTCACGCGCGGCGGCGAGGCCGTGAAGATGTCGAAGCGCGCCGGGAACGTCGTGTCGCTGCGCGAGGTCGTGGAGGAGGTGGGGGCCGACGCGACCCGGTTCATCTTCCTCACCCGCCGCTCCGACGCGCAGCTCGACTTCGACGTCGAGCTCGCGAAGCGGCAGACGCTCGACAATCCGGTCTTCTACGTGCAGTACGGGCACGCGCGGCTCGCCGCCATCTTCCAGAAGGCGAAGGAGGCGGGGATCGCACCCCCGGCGTTCGAGCTCGACGCGGCGCGCACCCTCACGAGCCCCGAGGAGCAGGACCTGATCCGCCGGATCGCGTCGTTCCCCGACGTGCTCGCCGGCGCGGCCCTCGCCTACGAGCCGCACCGGATCGCGTTCTGGCTGCAGGAGACGATCGCCGCGTTCCACTCGTACTACACGCAAGGGAAGCAGACCGGCGAGCGGGTCATCGGGCCCGACCCGCGGAAGACCGCGGCGCGCCTCTTCCTCTGCCGAGGCCTCAAGCAGGTGCTCGCGAACGGCCTCGCCGTCCTCGGCGTCGCCGCGCCGGAGCGGATGGAGAGTCCGGAAACTCGCGACGCGGCCGAGGACGTCTAGAATCGGCGGTGCCATGCGCGAACCGAACCCCCGCGTGCGCGCGAGAGAGAAGTTCGAGCTGTCGCTCGACGGGCGCCAGGTCGCGTCGATCGTCGTCGGCGCCCTCGTCGTGCTCGGCGTGGTGTTCGTGCTCGGGCTGAACGTCGGGAAGCAGCTCGCCGTGCGGCAGGTCCCGGCCGGCCGCGCGGGGGACCTCGAGGCGCTCGACCGGGCTCCGACGCCGCCGCCCTCGAAGCCGGAGCCCCTCACGTTCCACGACCGGCTGACGAAGGAGACGCCCGCGCCGCCGCCCCCGCCCGAGCCCGCGGCGAGGCCTGCGCCGCAGCCGGCGCCCGCGCAGCAGGCGGTCGCTCCACCGCCCGCCCCGGAGCCGGCCACCCCGGCTCCTCCGGCGCCCGCCGTGAAGCCGCCGCCGCTCAAGGCCTGGACGGTGCAGCTCGCCGCGTCGGAGGACCGCAGCGAGGCCGAGCGGCTCGCGACCCGGTTCTCGTCCCTCAACCCCCGCATCGAGGAGGCGGTCGTCGCCGGGAAGGGGCGCTTCTTCCGCGTCCGCGTCGGCAGCTTCGACACGAAGGAGTCCGCGCAGCGTTACCTGCGCGACGTGGCCCGTGAGACCGGCGCAAAGGGTATCGTCACTCCGACCCGCTGAGCTAAGGTTCCGCTGATGACGAGCACGTTCGAGAAGCCGACGCGCGTCGAGAAGCCCTGGGGTCACGAGCTCTGGTGGGCGCGCACCGATCGCTACGTCGGCAAGCTGCTCCACGTGAAGGCGGGCACCCAGCTCTCGCTCCAGTACCACGTGAAGAAGGACGAGACGATCCACCTCTGGAGCGGCGACATGGTGCTCGTCCTCCAGGTGGAGGGGAAGCTCGTCGACCACCCGATGCGCCCCGGCGACAGCTATCACGTGCGGCCCGGCACGGTGCACCGGATGCGGGCCGTGACCGACTGCGACGTGCTCGAGGTCTCGACGCCGGAGGTCGAGGACGTCGTCCGGGTGCAGGACGATTACGGCCGCAAGTCCTAGGTCGCGGTCCCCGCGACGGCTCGTCGTCACCGCGCCGGGACGATTCGAAAATCGAGATCACCCATCCGCGCGCGTCGCGCGCTTCGCACATGGTCACCATGTGTGAAGACGGCTTCGCGCCGCATGTGGGGAGTTGCGCGGAGCCGAGCGCGGATCGCTCTCGCCGCACCGCGTCACAGCAGCCGCGAGAGGAGAACGACGCCTGCCGCGAGGGCGGCCGCCGCGGCGACGAGCAGCAGGACGGTCCGCGGGTCGGCGCGGCGTTCCCGGATCCCGTGCAGCGCGGGCAGGGAGCCGGCTCGGACCCAGCGGGTCGAGGTCTCGGACCGCACGAGATCGTCGTCGGCGAGGAAGCCGTGCTCGTAGAGATCGTGTAGGACCGAGAGGCTCGGGACGGTGAGCTCGTCGCCGGCGGCGTTCCGCACGCGGTAGCGCATCCGGTTCGCCGGTTTCACGCGTCCCCCGGTCTCACGCGGGCCCGAGCTCTGCGCAGATCGCCTCCGCGACGCGGAGCCCATCGACCGCGGACGAGACGATCCCGCCCGCATACCCCGCCCCCTCGCCGGTGGGGTAGACGCCACGCAGCGCGGGGGACTGGAAATCGTCGCCGCGCACGAGCCGGCACGGCGAGCTGGTCCTCGTCTCGACGCCGATGAGCAGCGCCTCCTCGGTGACGAAGCCGCGCATCCGCCGGCCGAACGCGCCGAGTCCCGCGCGGAGCGCGGCGCGCACGCGGGGCGGGTACAGCACCGACAGATCCGCCGCCATGACGCCCGGCCGGTAAGACGTGTGGCCGGGCGGCGCCCCCGGCTTGCCGGCGAGGTAGGCGGCGAGCCGCTGAGCCGGAGCGCGGTATCCGCCGCCGCCGAGCCGGTACGCCTCCTGCTCCCATCGGCGCTGCCAGGCGAGCCCGGCGAGCGGTCCCTTGAGCCCCTCCGCCTCGAAGTCCGCGGGCGACACGCCCACCACGATGCCGGCGTTCGCGAGCGGCGAGGAGCGTCGCGAGTTGGACATCCCGTTCGTGCACTGCATCTCGGGCTCGGTCGGCGTCGGGACGACGACCCCGCCGGGGCACATGCAGAAGGAGAAGACCCCGCGCGACTCGCCCTCGACCTTCGGGTTGTCGGCGAGCCGGTAGTCGGCGGGCGGGAGCTTCGCGTGCCGCCGCTCGGTCCCGTACTGGATGCGGTCGATGAGCGCCTGCGGGTGCTCCGCCCGGAACCCCGCCGCGAACGCCTTCGCCTCGATGGGCCACCCCCGCGCCGCGAACAGCTCGAACAGCTCGCGCGCGCTGTTCCCGGGCGCGAGGACGAGCCGGTCGGAGTCGAGCGTCCGGCCATCGGCGAGCCGGAGGCCCCGGAAGCGCCCCCCGGCGAGCTCGAGGTCGATCGCGCGCGCGCCCCAGACGAACGTGCAGCCACCTCGCTCGAGCGCCTCGCGCATCGCGGAGATCGCCGCCGGAAGCACGTCCGAGCCGACGTGCGGCTTCCCCTCGGCGAGGATCCGCTCCGCGTTGCCGAACCGCGCGAAGAGCTCGACCACCTTGCGAACCGCCGGGTGGTGGATCCGCGTGCCGAGCTTCCCGTCGGTGTACGCGCCAGCGCCCCCCTCGCCGAAGTTCATGTTGGACTCGGGGTCGAGCTCGCCGCCGCGCATGAGCGCCGCCACGTCAAGGCGGCGCGGGCCGACGGGCTTTCCTCGATCGACGACGACGGTCGGAACGCCGCGCTCGAGGAGCGCCCACGCGCAGAAGAGTCCCGCCGGCCCTGCGCCGAGCACGATCGGCCGGACCTCGGGCCTCCGGACCCGCGGCGGCGGGGGATCGGGCGGGGCGACGGGTGCCACGTCCGCGGGGGTGCCGCGCACCTCACCCGCGACGGTCACCTCCACGTTCACGAGCCAGCGGGCGTGCCCCTTCTTGCGCGCGTCGAGCGAGCGGCGGACGACGAGCACCTCCGAGAGGTGCTCCACCGAGATGCCGAGCCGCTCCGCTGCGCGCGCGACGAGGCGATCTTCCTCCTCATCGAGCCACAGCGGAACGTTCGAAACTCGGTAGCGCATCGCTCTCGCCGCGTAAGGGTCTACGCGCCGCAACCGCGCGGCGCGAATGGGATGCGAAGGATGCTACGCACCGGAGCTGCCGACCAGCCAGGGGCTCCCTCGCGATAACCACTGAATATCACTGATGGGTCCAGGTGTGATACCACCTTGGCCCGAGCGTTGCTCGAAGGAGGGACATCGCGTCAGGCCGCGCTTCACCGTCTCGCCTCCGGAGAGAACGCCATGGTGCCAGGGATCCTCGACAACAAGGGAACCAAGATCCTCGCGAAGTCGCTGTTCAAGGAGCTGCGCGGCAACGGTTACTCGACGAACCAGATCCTGAGCCTCTCGACCGAGCTCATCGATCTCGTCACGCAGGGCCTGAAGGACGAACACGCGCAGGCGGCCGCGGCGGCGCAAGCGGCGGCCGTGGCAGCGGTGGCAAACGAGGCGGTGCAGGCCCAGGAGACCCGGGCGGCCGTCTAGCGCACGCGAACCGCACGAGCGCGCAGTGACCGGGACGGCGCCGAGAGATCGGCGCCGTCCGTTCGTTTATTTCGGGGTGACGCAGGGCCTCGGACGGGCTCGCCGACGCCCGAGCGGCGGCCGCCGTTTCCGTTGACGCACCTTGGGGCGGGGGGTAGTTTAGCCGCCTCTTTTCGCCCCCTTTCGCTCCTTTTCTACTTCCCTGGGAGGGATTCACATGGCGCGCATCGCAATCAACGGGTTCGGTCGCATCGGTCGGTGTGTCGTTCGCGCTGCGCTCGAGCGCGGCGAGAAGGACCTCGAGTTCGTCTCCATCAACGACCTGACCGACACGAAGACGCTCGCGCACCTCCTCAAGTACGACTCCGTCCACGGTCCGCTCGATGCCGACGTGAAGGCGACGGAGAAGGGGATCGTGGTGAACGGGAAGGAGATCCAGATCACGGCGATCAAGTCGCCGGCGGACCTCCCCCACGCCGCGAACAAGGTGGACCTCGTCCTCGAGTGCACCGGCCTCTTCACCGATCGGGAGAAGGCCGAGGGCCACCTCAAGGCCGGCGCGCCGCGGGTGCTCATCTCGGCGCCGGCGAAGAACGCCGACCTCACCGTGGCCTACGGCATCAACCACGAGCAGCTCGACAGGGCGAAGCACAAGATCATCTCGAACGCCTCCTGCACGACGAACTGCCTCACGCCCGTCGCCAAGGTCCTGCTCGAGACCTTCGGCATCAAGCACGGGCTCATGACGACGATCCACTCGTACACGAACGACCAGAACCTCCTCGACCTGCCGCACAAGGACCTGCGCCGCGCGCGCGCCGCGGCGCTGTCGATGATCCCGTCCACCACCGGCGCCGCCAAGGCGGTCGCCGAGGTGATCCCGGCGCTCAAGGGGAAGCTCAACGGCACGGCCGTGCGCGTCCCGACGCCGAACGTCTCGCTCGTCGACCTCACGGTCGAGCTCGAGAAGGCGGCGACGGTCCAGGAGATCAACGCGGCGTTCAAGAAGGCCGCCGAGGGCGCGCTGAAGGGCGTGCTCGCGTACTCCGAGGAGCCGACCGTCTCGATCGACTACAACGGCCACCCGGCGTCCTCGATCTTCGACGCGACCAGCACCTTCGTCATCGACGGGACGTTCGCGAAGGTCTTCGCCTGGTACGACAACGAGTGGGGCTTCTCGAACCGCATGGTCGACGTCGCGAAGTACCTCACGAAGTAAGGACGCCATGGTGATGAAGACCATCGACGCGCTCGACCTCGCGGGCAAGCGCGTCTTCATCCGCGTCGACTTCAACGTTCCGCTCGACGAGCAGGGGCGGGTGACCGACGACGCGCGCATCCGCGCCGCGCTGCCGACGATCCAGTACGCGATCAAGGCGCGCGGGCGCGTGATCCTCGCCTCGCACCTCGGCCGCCCGAAGGGGAAGCCGGAGGATCGCCAGAAGCTGTCGCTCGAGCCCGCGGCGGCGCGGCTCTCCGAGCTGCTCCGGAGCGACGTCATCCTCGCGGACGACTGCGTCGGGGACGGCGTCGTGAAGCTCGTGCGCGACCTCAAGGAGGGGCAGGTGCTGCTCCTCGAGAACCTCCGGTTCCATCCGGAGGAGGAGAAGAACGACGAGGGGTTCGCGAAGGAGCTCGCCGCGCTCGCCGACGTTTGGGTGAACGACGCGTTCGGCACCGCGCACCGCGCGCACGCCTCGACGGCGGGCATGGCGAAGTTCGTGAAGGAGAAGGCGGCCGGCTTCCTCATCCAGAAGGAGCTCGAGTACCTCGGCAAGGCGCTCGGCAATCCGGCGCGCCCGTTCGTCGCGATCATCGGGGGCGCCAAGGTCTCCGACAAGATCAAGGTGCTCGAGAACCTGCTCGCGAAGGCCGACGCCATCTGCGTCGGCGGCGCGATGGCGTACACATTCCTCGCAGCGCAGGAGGTCGAGGTGGGCAAGAGCCTCGTCGAGGCCGACAAGCTCGACCTCGCGCGGCAGATCCTGGAGCGGGCGCAGTCGAGGAAGGTCGACGTGCTCCTGCCGGTGGACCACGTCTGCGGCGCGGAGCCCAAGGAGACGGCGCAGCGGATCGTCGTGAACGACCGCGCCATCCCGAAGGATCTCATGGGGCTCGACATTGGGCCGAAGACGCTCGACCGCTACCGGCAGCGGATCCTCTCGGCGAAGACGGTCTTCTGGAACGGGCCGATGGGCCTCTTCGAGCAGAAGCCGTGGGCGGAGGGGACCTTCGGCGTCGCGAGGGCGATGGCGGAGAGCCCGGCCGTCACCGTCGTCGGCGGCGGCGACAGCGCCGCAGCGGTCGAGGAGGCGGGGCTCGTCGAGAAGATGAAGCACGTCTCCACCGGCGGCGGCGCCTCGCTCGAGTTCATCGAGGGACGAGTGCTCCCCGGCATCCAGGTGCTCGAGGAGTAGCGATGGCGCGCCGGAAATTCGTCTGCGGCAACTGGAAGATGCACAGGACCTCCGCGGAGGCGGTCGCGCTCGTGAAGGAGCTCGCGGCCGGGCTCCAGGAGGCATCCGGCGGGGGCAAGGTGCAGGTCGCCGTCGCGCCGCCGTTCACCGCGCTCCATCCGGTCGCCCAGGTCCTGCCCGGGACCGGCCTCGAGCTCTGCGCACAGGACGTCCACTGGGAGCCGCAGGGCGCCTTCACCGGCGCGGTCTCCGCGCCGATGCTCGCCGAGATCGGGTGCCGCCACGGCATCGTCGGGCATAGCGAGCGGCGGCAGCTGTTCGGCGAGACGGACGAGGCGGTGCGCAAGAAGGTGGGCGCGCTCCTCTCCGCGAACCTCCTCCCCATCGTCTGCGTCGGAGAGACGCTCGCCGAGCGCGAGGCGGGCAAGACGCTCGCCGTCGTGGACCGGCAGGTCCGGGCGGCGCTCGCGGGCATCCCGTCCGCCGCGCTCGCGGCCGTGACGATCGCCTACGAGCCGGTCTGGGCGATCGGCACCGGCAAGACCGCCACCTCCGGGCAGGCGCAGGAGGTCCACGCGGCCATCCGCGCGATTCTCCGCGAGCTGGGCGGCGCGGTCGGCGACCAGCTTCGGATCCAGTACGGCGGCTCGGTGAAGCCCGACAACGCCGCCGAGCTCATGTCTCAGCCCGACGTCGACGGCGCGCTCGTCGGCGGGGCCAGCCTCAAGGCGAAGGACTTCCTCGCCATCGTGAAAGGTGCACTCCGTTGATCACCCTCATCACCGTCATCCACGTCGTCGTCTGCGTCTTCCTCATCCTCGTGATCCTCCTGCAGGCCGGAAAGGGCGGCGGCATGGGCGGGGCCTTCGGCGGTGCCGGCGCGCAGACCGTGTTCGGCGGCCGCGGCGCGCAGACGCTGCTCGGCAAGGTCACGAGCGTGTCCGCCGGGATCTTCATGCTCACGTCGCTGACGCTCGCGTACCAGGCGTCGCGCTCCGGGTCCGAGGTCGAGCGCGAGGCCCGCACGCCCGCGCCGGTCCAGGCGCCCGCGCCGGGCTTGCCCGGCGCGCCCGGCGCCGGCGATGCCGGCGCTCCGGCGCCCGGTGCGCCCACGCTCCCCGGCTCGCCGGCGCGCGCGCCCGCCGCCCCGGCGGCTCCTGAGCCGGCGAAGTAGCGGCGCGCGGCCCGCGCCGCCTCGAGAAGCGAAAAGGGGATCCGGCTTTCGGCCGGATCCCCTTTCGTGTTCGGAGTGCCCAGGGCGAGATTCGAACTCGCACGCCTTACGGCGCCACCCCCTCAAGATGGTGTGTCTACCAGTTCCACCACCTGGGCGAAGCGGGGACCTTCTAGCAAAGGCCCGGCCCGGGTGCAATATCCGTCGTGCGCTCGTCGGGTCGATTCGCGCGCGGTAGGCCCCGGCGCTCCTCCGCCCGCACCCCGCTCGCTCAGGCGCCCTCGAGCAGCTCCCGCTTGTCTTCCTTGTCCTTCCAGGCGTCGGCGTCCGCCGGCGGGTCCTTCTTCTCCGTGATGTTCGGCCAGCGCTTCGAGAGGTCGGCGTTGAGCTGCACGTACTCCTTCCACTTCGAGGGCACGCTCTCCTCGGGGAAGATCGCCTTCGTCGGGCAGGCGGGCTCGCACGCGCCGCAGTCGATGCACTCGTCCGGATGGATGACGAGGAAGTTCGGCCCCTCGTAGAAGCAGTCGACCGGGCAGACCTCCACGCAGTCGGTGTACTTGCACTTCACGCACGGGTCCGCGACGACGTAGGCCATGACAGCGCTCCCTCCGCCGTCCCTGTAGGCCCGGGACGGTCGCCGATCGAGGCCCCGGACGGGCGGCGTTCACCCGCCGTAGTAATCGAGGCCGAGGTGCGTGATGAGCTCCTCGCCGGCCACGTGCCGCAGCGTGTTCTTGAGCTTCGTGAGCTGGATGAAGAGGTCGTGCTCGGGGTAGAGCCCCTCTGCCACCATCGGGCTCTTGAAGTAGAACGACAGCCACTCCTGGATCCCCTTCAGGCCCGCGCGCTGCGCGAGGTCGAGGAACAGGGCGACGTCGAGCGCCACCGGCGCCGCGAGGATCGAGTCGCGGCAGAGGAAGTCGACCTTGATCTGCATCGGGTAGCCGAGCCACCCGACGATGTCGATCGCGTCCCAGCCTTCCTTGTTATCGCCGCGCGGCCGGTAGTAATTGATCTGGACCTTGTGCTGGAAGTGGCCGTAGAGGTCGGGGTAGAGCTGCGGCTGCAGGATGTGCTCGAGCACGGAGAGCTTCGAGACCTCCTTCGTCTTGAAGCTCCCGGGGTCGTCGAGCACCTCGCCGTCGCGGTTCCCGAGGATGTTCGTCGAGAACCAGCCGTCGAGCCCCAGCATGCGCGCCTTGAGCATCGGCGCGAGCACCGTCTTCATGAGCGTCTGGCCGGTCTTGAAGTCCTTGCCGGCGATCGGGACGCCCTTCTGCCTCGCGAGCTGCTGGAGCGCGGGCACGTCCACCGTCAGGTTCGGCGCCCCGTTCGCGTACGCGATCCCCTCCTGCAGCGCCGCCCACGCGTAGATCATCGACGGCGCCATCGCCGGGTCGTTCGCCGCCATCGCGCGTTCGAACTCCCGCAGCTCGGCGTGGACGGCGGACGGCTCGAGGTAGACCTCCGTCGACGCGCACCAGACCATCACGCCACGGGCGCAGTCGTTCGCCTTCATGAACCGCCGGATGTCCTCGCGCAGCAGCTCGCCGAGATCGCGCTTGGTCGGCGCCTTCTTCACGTTCGGCCCGTCGAGCCGCCGCACGTACGCCGGTGAGAAGACCGCGCTCATCGGCTTCACCGAGGAGAGCGGCTCCCTCAGCCGATCGAGCAGGCCCTGGTCGAGCACGCGCGCGTGCGTCGCGGACTCGTATGCGTCGTCGGGGAACACGTCCCATGCACCGAAGCAGAGATCCCCGAGATCGGCGAGCGGCACGAGCTCGCGGATCGGAGGCGAACGCTTCTCCGTCCGCTTCCCGAGACGGATCGTCGCCATCTGCGTGAGCGAGCCGATCGGCTTCGCCATCCCGCGGCGAACCGCCTCGACGCCGGCGATGAGCGTCGTGGCGACGGCGCCGAGACCGGGTACGAGCACCGCGAGGCGACCTTCGGCGGGTGCGATGGAGGTGGGCTTCTTCAATGGGTGACCCTCCCAGGAGAGAGACGTTTCGTACCACAAGGTTCCGGGTGCGTGGCGCCGCCGCAAGCCCGCGTCCCTGCCGGGCGTGGTGGCGAGCGACTCGACCGGGGCGTACGATGGCCGGATGCCGGGGGAGGACAAGCGGCGCGCCGCCCGGATCGCGAGGGAGCTGAAGCTCCGGCTCGCGTACGGCTCGCTCGACGACTTCATCGAGCGGTACGCGCTCAACATCTCTCGCGGCGGCATCTTCGTCCGCTCGCGCGACCCGAGCCCGCCGGGCGCCGAGCTCGCCATCGACATCTCGATCGAATCGGGCGACCAGGTCATCCGCGGCAGGGGGATCGTCCGGTGGACGGCTCCGCCGTCCGCGCCCGGGGAGCCGCGCCGCGATCCGGGGATGGGGATCAAGTTCATCGAGCTCTCGCGCGAGAGCCGCGCGCTCGTCGATCTCGTCGTCGGAGCGCGGGACGGGAGCGAGGCGCAGAGCGAGGAGCCGCCGCTCCCAGAGGACGTCGATCCGAACACGCTCGACGCCGGCGTGCCCGCGGCTCCGGCGGCGCGCGCCGCGCCGACGCCGATCGCGCCCGCCGCAATGCCTGCGCCGGCTCCGGAGGCCGCCCCCCCGCGCCCGGCGCGGAAGCCCGCTGGCCCGGTCGTCGGCATCGACCTCGGCACCACCAACTCCTGCGCGGCGATCGCCCGCGGCGGGAAGGTGGAGGTGCTCCAGTCGAAGCGGGGCTACCGCACGATCCCTTCCATCGTCGCCTACGACGCGCAGGGGCGCCTCCTCGTCGGCCATGCGGCGAAGGGGCAGATGCTCGTGAACCCACGACACACCGTGTACGGGTCGAAACGGCTCGTCGGCCGGCCGTTCGCCTCGCCGACCGTCCAGGCGTGCCGCGATCGCTTCCACTACGAGATCGTGGAGGCCCCCGGCGGCGCCGCGGCGGTGCGCTTCGCGGGCCGCGACTACTCGCTCCAGCAGGTGTCCGCGCTCATCCTGGGAGAGATGCGCGAGATGGCGAGCCAGGCGCTCGGCGAGCCCGTCCGTCGCGCCGTGGTGACGGTGCCGGCCTACTACGACGACCACCAGCGGACCGCCGTGCGCGAGGCGGGCGCGCTCGCCGGGCTCGACGTCGAGCGCATCGTGAACGAGCCGACGGCGGCGGCGCTCGCGTTTGGGCACGGCCGCGGGCTCGACCAGCGGGTCCTCGTCTACGATCTCGGCGGCGGGACCTTCGACGCGTCGGTCCTCGACATCCAGGGCGACGTGTACGAGGTCGTCTCGACGGGAGGAGACACCTTCCTCGGCGGGGTCGACTTCGACGCGCAGCTCGTCGACCATCTCGTCTGGAAGTTCATCGAGCGGAACGGGTTCGTTCCGCCGGAGGATGCCGTCGCGTGGCAGCGCATCCGGGACGCGGCGGAGGAGACGAAGATCGCGCTCTCCTCGCGCGAGAGCGCCGTCGTGCACGTCCCGTATCTCTGCCGCAGCGCGGACGGGCGCGAGCACGCGCTCGAGGTCGAGGTGACCCGCACCGAGCTCGAGGCGCTCACCGAGCGGCTCGTCGACCGGACGCTGGAGGTGTGCCGCGACGTGCTCGCGGCGAAGCGACTCGAGCCGAAGGATGTGCAGGAGGTGCTGCTCGTCGGAGGTCAGAGCCGGATGCCGCTCGTCTGGCGGAAGATCGCGCGGGAGTTCGGGCGCGAGCCGAACAAGAGCGTCCACCCGGACGAGGCGGTCGCGGTCGGCGCGGCGCTGCTCGCGGAGTCGTCCTCCCGGATCGACTCGGTCGTCCTCATCGACGTGCTCGCGATGGCGATCGGGGTCGGGCTCCCCGGGGGCCGGATGGTGCACGTCCTCCCGCGCAACACGGCGCTGCCTGCGATGAAGTCGCACGAGATCGCGACGACGCGGGACGGCCAGGCCGAGCTCGAGCTGCAGGTGTTCCAGGGCGACTCCGCCAAGGTGTCGGAGTGCGAGTACCTCGGGACGGTCCGGGTCGCACACCTGCCGCCGCGCCCGCGCGGCGCCGTGCGCGTCTCGGTCGAGTTCGCGGTCGGCGGGGAGGGGCTCCTCACCGTCACCGCGAAGGACCTCGCGACGGGACGCGTGACGGAGGCACGGCTCGCGACGCTCGACACGCCGGAGTCGCTGCGGGCGAAGCTGCAGCTGACGGAGCCGCAGACGGCGCCGCGCGGCGCGCGCCCGATCGAGCGGGCCGCGCCGCCGAGTGCCCCCCGCCACAAGGGGCTCTTCGGGAAGCTCTTCGGAGGACGGCGATGACCGGGCCGCTCGTCGTCCTCGTCCACCGCGCGACCTGGCCGGACCGCTACCAGGCGGTGACGCTCGCCGTCACCGCCGCGGCGCTCGGCGAGGCGGTGACGCTCGCGCTCTTCTTCGAGCCGCTCCGGCTCTGGGCGGAGGGGCGGTTCGACGAAGGCGCGCCGCCCGAGGCGGCCGCGGCGCGCGTCGCGTCGCTCCGCGAGACGCTCGAGGAGGCCCGGCGCGAGCTCGGCCTCGAGATCGTCGCCTGCGACACCGCCATCCGGCTCGCCGGGCTCGATCCGGGCGCGATGGGCGGCGTCCTCGACCGCGTCGTCACGCTGCCCCAGCTCTGGAAGGCGGCCGCGGACGGCCGGCAGGTGGTGATTTGACTGAGCGGGGGGACACTCGCCTCGCGTGGCTTCGCTCGTCACGCCGGCGTTGCCCGCGAAGAGGACGCGGGATATAGCCGAGCTTCCGCATGGACCTCACGACGAAGAGCGCCCTGGTCGTCGGCGCGGGCGGCCTCGGCGGCCCGGCGCTCCTCGTCCTCGCCGCGGGCGGCGTGGGCCGCCTCGTCCTCGTCGAGGACGACGTCGTCGAGACCTCGAACCTCAACCGGCAGCCGCTCTTCGGGGAGGCGGACCTCGGCGCCCGCAAGGCGTCCGCCGCGGCGACGAGCCTGCGCGCGCTCTATCCGGCGGTGACGATCGAGGCGCGCGACGCGCGGTTCGACGCCGCGAACGCCATCGAGCTCTGTCGCGCGGTCGACGTCGTGGTCGACGGTTCGGACAACTTCGCGACGAAGTTCCTCGCGAACGACGCCGCGCTCCGCGCGCGCGTTCCGCTCGTGCACGGCGGCGTGCTGCGCACGACCGCGCAGCTCCTGTCCGTCACCCCGGGCGGGTTCGGAGGTTGCCTGCGCTGCCTATTCGAGGCGCCGCCGGCCGCCGGGGAGGTGCCCTCCTGCTCGCAGGCGGGCATCCTCGGGCCGGTCGCCGGGTTCGCGGGCGCGCTCATGGGCGCCGAGGCGCTCCGGCTCCTCGCGGGAGAGCGAGGGGCGTACGAGGGGCGCCTCTACACCTTCGAGGCCCGCGGCGCCCGCTCGCGCCTCGTCCTCGTCCGCAAGCGCCCGGGCTGCGCCGCTTGCGCCGGCACCCAGCCGCTCGCGAGCTCCGAGGTGCCCGTGTGCGAGAAGACCTCCTCGCGCGCCGGAGCCGCGCCGTGACCGCCCCGCCCACCGTCGTCGATCTGCGCCCCTACGCGTGCCCGCTCACGTACGTGAAGACGCGCATCGCGCTCGAGCGGCTCGCCGTGGGCGAGCGGCTCGAGCTGTGGCTCGCGGGGGGCGAGCCGGTCGAGAGCGTGCCTCGCAGCGCGGCGGAGGAGGGGCATCAGGTGCTCGTCGTCGAGCCGCTCCCCGGGGGAGCCGCCGAGTTTCGCGTGCTCATCGAGAAGCGCGCCGCCGCGCCGGGGGTGCTTCCGTGACGGCGGGCCGCGCACCGTCCCTCGACGACGCGCGGCTCGCCCGCTGGGCGCGGCAGCTGCTCGTCCCAGGGTTCGGCGAAGGCGCGCAGGAGCGGCTCGCCGCGGCGCGGGTCCGCGCGGTCGGCGCCGGCGGCGTCACCTCGCCGGCGCTCGTGTACCTCGTGCAGGCGGGGATCGGTCGCCTCTGGATCGACGATCCGGAGCACGTGTCCCCGCAGGACGTCGCCGGCGGGGCGGGGAGCTGGCTCTTCCCGCCGTCCGCCGTCGGGCGACCGAGGATCGAGGCCGCCGCCGAGGCGCTCGCGCGCCTCTCGAGGTTCGTCGCTGTCGAGGCGTACCCGATAGGCGGCGTCCCGGACGCGACGCTCGTCGCAGCGCCGTCCGCCGCGCAGGCGCTGCACGCCGCGGAGGCCGCCCGGCGCGCCGGCATCCCGCACGTGGTGCTCGAGCCGGACGGCGACGGCGGCGCGGTCGTCTCCGTCCCGCCGGGCGCGCCGTGCTACGCATGCGCCCGTTCGACGAGCGCGGGCCGTCCCGCGCTCCCGGGGGCCGCCGCGCTCACCGCGCTCGCCGCGCAGGAGCTCGTCCTCATGATCGCCGTCCCCGGCTCGGTCGTGGGGCGCCGCCTGGACCTCGTTCGGGGCGTGCTCACCACCCGCGCCACCGCTCGCCTCCCCGGCTGCGCCTGCGGCGGCGGCGCGCCCAGGGCCCCCTGAGCGGCGCCGCGGGGTCGCTCGGCCGCCGGATTGACCGAACGGAAATCCCCGAATTGAGCAACGGTCCGGATTTCCGCTGGAAATCCTCAAACCGCGCTTGGTCCCCGATTTGGCGGTCGGCGAAACGCACGGTATACTGGTCAAACTGCCGCTCGGAGTGACTCGGAAGGGCGAGGGTCCGGCGAAGCGCGCGACCGGAGGATGCGGGATGGACGTCCAGCAGAACAGCGGGTTCGTGATCTGGGTCACCGGCATGAACCGGGCGGGCAAGAGTGCGCTCGCCGCGCACATCGCCTCCCGCTTCGCGGCGGCGGGCCGTCGGGTCGAGCTCCTCGACGAGGATGGCGACGCGGCCGTTCTCCTCGACGGCCTCGGCCCGTCGAAGGAGGACCACGCGCGCGCCGTCGCTCGCCTCGGGTTCGTGGCGAAGGCGATCATGCGCAACGGCGGCGTCGCGCTCTGCGCCGCGCTGTCGCCGTACCGCGACGCCCGCGACCAGCTCCGCAAGGAGGCGCGGCGGTTCGTCGAGGTGTTCGTCGACTGCTCGATGGAGAAGCTCCAGCAGCGCGACCCGGAGGGCATCTACAAGCGCGCGCTCGCGGGCGAGCTGAAGGAGGTGCCCGGCGTCGACGTGCCGTACGAGCCGCCGGGCCACGCGGACGTCACCGTCCACACCGATCAGGTTCCCGTCGCGGAGGCGGGGACGCGCGTCTTCCAGGCTCTCGTGGACCTCAAGTACGTGGGGCCGACCGAATTCGGCCGCCTCACGGGCGGCCAGCGTCCGCGGCGAGGTAAGCCCGCGAAGGCGGCGCGCGGCGGCTCCCGCAAGAAGCTCCAGGCGAAGGCCGCCGCCCGCAAGGCGCCGCGCAAGGTGGCCGCCCGCACCGCGCGCCCGGTGAAGCGCGGGCGCTAGCGCCCGCAGTCGCCGCCGGCTGGCGTCGCGTTCCGCGCGGGTGGCCGCCCGCTCCGGAATTCGCTATGAACGGCGCGCCATGACCCTCGCAGAGCTCGAGTCCGTTCGCGCCGCGTCCGCCGCGAAGCTCGCCAGCGCGAAGGAGCGGATCGCCGCGTGCGGTAGCGCGATCGTCGCGTTCTCCGCTGGCGTCGACTCGACGCTCGTCCTCGCGGTCGCCCGCGAGGTGCTCGGAGACCGGGCGCTCGCGCTCACCGCCCATTCGCCGTCGGTCCCGGCCGCCGAGCGGGAGGAGGCGCGCGCCCTCGCGTCGCGGCTCGGGGTCCGGCACCTCGAGCGCATGAGCCACGAGCAGGAGGACCCCGGCTACGTCGCGAACGGCACGGATCGCTGCTACCACTGCAAGCGCGAGCTGTACCGGCTGTGCGGCGAGGCGGCGCGCGAGCACGGGGTGGCCGCGGTGCTCGACGGGTTCAACGCCGACGACCGTCGAGATCACCGGCCGGGACATCGCGCCGCGGAGGAGGCGCTCGTGCGATCCCCGCTCGCCGAGGCGGGCCTCTCGAAGCTCGAGGTCCGCGCGTGGAGCGCGGCGTATGGCCTGCCGACGTGGGACAAGCCGCAGATGGCCTGCCTCGCCTCGCGCATCCCGTACGGCACGCCCGTCACGCCGGAGCGGCTCGCGCGGGTCGAGCGCGCGGAATCGGCCCTCCGCGCGCTCGGGCTCCGCGACGTGCGGGTGCGGCACCATGGAGACATCGGGCGCATCGAGATCGGGGAGGATGAGCTCGAGCGCGCCTTCGCGCGGCGCGCCGAGGTCGCGGCGGCCGTGAAGGCGGCGGGCTTCAGGACCGCGGCCCTCGACCTCGAGCCTTTCCGGTCCGGCCGCATGAACGTCCTCGCAGGGATCTCGCTCCCGGTCGTCGAGGACTGAGGCTTGCGCATGCTCCTCGCCGCGGCGCTGCTCTTGCCGACCGCGGCAGCGGCGCTCGAGCCGCGCTTCGATCACCGCGACATGCACGGTCCCCTCGTCGAGCTCCTCGGGAGCTACGACTCGATCGCCACGGGCGGGCGCACGCACAACTCCTTCCGTCCCTCGCTCCGCGCCGGATGGGGCTTCGACGTGGCGGGGGAGGGGAGCGAGCTCGTCGCCGGAGCCGAGGTCGCGCTCCGGTCCTGGGACGATCCCGAGCGGCAGCGCGTCCTCGTCGCCGCGAGCGCCCGCTATCGTCTGTACTTCGGAACCGAGGAGCTGAAGACGTTCTTCGAGGTCGGCCTGTTTGCGCCGCTTCGCTCACGACTCGCGGCAGGGCCGCTCGTCGGCCTCGGCGCCGTGTACGACTTCTCGCGCGCGAGCGGCGTGTTCGTCAGCGGCCAGTTCGCGAGCGCCTTCGGGAACGGCCGGGTCGTGTCGTTCGCGATCCTCGCCGGAGGACAGCTCCGGTTCGAGCTCCCCTGAACGGCTGCGACCCGTTCGGGATGCGCCGCGGGTCGTGTCAATAAAACGTCCGGATCTGCTGCTTTCTTTACGCGCGGCTATCGAGTGGTAGCGTGTAGGTGAAGGTCATCCGATGTCATCAGGAGCCTACACATGAATACCTCGATCGAAGCCGTCCCCAATGACAACAGCCAGAACCCGAACCGGCTCGAGCCGATGCTGATCCGGATCCCGCCCGCCTTCGCCGCCGAGCTTCGCAACCTCGCCCGCCGCACCCGCGTCCGCCAGTCGGACTACCTGCGCGAGGCGGTCGCCGACCTGCTCGCGAAGTACGGCCACCGCCCGGACGCGCGGAGCACGATGTGATCGCCGCCGCCGCCTCCGCGACGCGGCCGCCCGCGCCGCGCGCGATCGCGCGACTTCGCCTCGTGCGCGTCGCGGTCGTCCGCGGGGTGGCCGGCCTCACCGGTCCGCCGCCGCCGCAGTCCCCAGCATACCCGGCCGATAGGTCACCCGCGCGAGCGTGAGCCCCCAGCCGGGCGCGCGCACCCCGCGGTAGCGCGCGCCGGCTGCGAGGAGCTCCCGGATGGAATCCGGCGGCGCTCGGCCCACCGCCGCCGCGACCGCGGTCCCGACGAGATTTCGGACCATTGCCCGCAGGAAGCCGTGCCCCTCGACGACGAGCGCGTGGAGCGGCGCCCACTCCGCGGAGATCACGTCGGCGCGCAGGACGGTCCGGACGGTGCCCCGCTGATCGCCGGGCCGCGCGAACGCGCGGAAGTCGTGGGTCCCCACCGCCAGGGAGACGGCTGCCCTGAGCGCGTCGGCATCGAGCGCGGGCGCCTCGAGCCCCGGGAACGCTCGCGGGTCCGGCAGGCTCCAGGCATAGCCCCTTGCGCACTCCGGCGCGGATGCGCCCACGAGGTAGACATAGGTGCGCGAGAGCGCGTCGGCGCGGGCGTGGAACGTGCGGCCGACGCGATGCACCGCGAGCGCGGCGATCCCGTCCGGCAGCGCCGCGTTGAGCGCCCGCCGGAGCCCCTCGGGATCGAGCTCGGCGCGCGCCGCGAAGCTCACGACCTGCGCGAGCGCGTGGACGCCGGCGTCGGTCCGGGCCGCGACGGCGAGGGGCGCGCGGATCCCGAGCGCCGCGAGCGCGTCCTCGAGCGCCGCCTGAACCGTGGGCAGGCCGGGCTGCCGCTGGAACCCGCGGAACCGGCCACCCTCGTACGCGACCTCGACAGCATAGAAGCGTCTCTCCACGCGTGCTAAGTTCACCACGCCCGCCGCGGAGACGCGAGGCGGTCGGGCGCTCACCGGACATCCCCTCCCGCATGGCGCCCAACGAGACGCTCCTTCACGACGATCCCGACCTCGAGGGCGGCGAGTGGCTTTTCCGCCGCGACGGGCAGGTCTTCGGCCCGATCGACTCCCGCGCGCTCGCCGCGATGCTCTACCGCGGCGAGATCGACGCGCGTACGCCGATCTCCGCGGGCGACGGCACCTGGCGCGCGCTCGCGCAGGTGCCGGCGTTCGTCGTCCACGCGAAGAAGGCGGAGGCGGGGCTCCGCGTCGAGCGGGAGGTGACCGGCGCGCGGATGCTCCGCGCGCGCGCGAACCGGCGCCGCACTGGCGCTCTCGTCGTCGGCGCTCTCCTCGTCGTCGCGGGCGCCGTCGGCGGCGCGCTCCACCTCGCGCGGAGCGCGCGCGAGACGAGCCCGCTCCTCGAAGACTTCGGCGCCGGGATCCGGATCGCCTCCGCCGCCCGCGTCGGAGTGTCGCACCGGGCGGTGGCCGAGGACGAGTTCGAGGTGCCGATCGACCAGCCCACGCCCGGAGCCCAGTCCCAGCGCCGCAAGGCGGCGCACCCCGCCGGCTCCGCCGGGGCGGCGCGCACGTCGGGGGCGAGCGGCTCGGTCGACGGCGGCGAGCTCGTCGCGGCGGAGTTCGACCCACGCAAGATCCAGACGGTGGTCGGGCGCGAGCAGCGGAATCTCGTGCCGTGCTTCCGTGCGGAGGCGGCGAGGTCCCCGGAGTTCCAGGGCAACGTCCCGCTCGAGTTCGCCATCGGGAACGACGGCCGCGTGGCGCAGGTCTGGATCGACGAGCCGCGGTTCCGGGAAGGGCCGCTCCGCGACTGCCTCGTGCGGGCGCTCGCGGCGTGGCGCTTCGACCCGTTCCCGGGCCAGCGCCCCACCGTCTCGCTCGCCTTCGGAATGGGGCGATGACCGCGACCGCGGAGAAGCTCGCCGCCCGCGCCGAGGACCTACCCGAGGGCTCGGTGCGCCGCCGCGTGCTCGAGGGGGCGCACCGCTTCAAGGCCGCCTGGGTGGAGTTCGGGCGGCTGCTCGCCCAGGTGCGGAGCGCGGACCTCTGGAAGGAGTGGGGCTACCCGAGCTTCGACCGGTACTGCTCGAAGGAGCTCTTCGTCCGGCCCGCCACCGCCGAGAAGCTGACCGCGAGCTACGGGTTCCTCGAGCGTCACGAGCCGGAGCTCGCCCGCGCGAGGGGCGACGCGAAGGCGCCGCCTTTCGAGGTGATCGAGGTGCTGTCTCGCGCGGAGGCGGCGGGGCGCCTCTCCCAGGCGGGCTGGCGCGAGCTCCGCGACGAGGTGCTGGAGACGCCCCCCACGCCGGCGGCGCTGACGCGCAAGCTCGCCGAGCGGTTCGGGCCGCCACCGCCGCCGCCCGCGCCGAAGACGGCCGAGCGCCTCGAGCGGCTCGCGGCGCTCGCCCGGCGGCTCGCCCAGTCTTGCGGGGAGGACCCCTCGGTCCCGGACGCCGTAGCGCGGCGCGCCGCGGACCTCGCCGGGGACCTCGAGGGGCTCGCTGGCGGCGCATGAAACGCCCCCGCGGGCGTCGGCAGTTGAGGGGGCGGTCCGCGAGGTTGCTGGTTATGTTGCGGGTCGAGCCGCGGAATTCCGGGGCTCCGGTTTGGTGGTAACATCCTGCAGACGAGGATCGCGTGAGCCGGAAAGAGCACCACCACGGAAACCTCTCCTGTTCCTTCTGCGGGAAGGGGCAGCGCGAGGTCCGCAAGCTCATCGCGGGGCCGACGGTCTACATCTGCGACGAGTGCATCCGGCTCTGCAACGACATCATCGCCGAGGAGGCCGAGCGGGACGAAGGTCGCCCGGCGGTGTCTCTGCCGACGCCCGCCGAGATCAAGAGCTTCCTCGACGACTACGTGGTCGGCCAGGATAAGGCGAAGAAGGTCCTGTCCGTCGCCGTCTACAACCACTACAAGCGCGTCTACTCGAAGAAGCCGGCGCGGCCGCAGCGGCCGGGCCAGGCGCGCTCCGGCACCGAAGACGTCGAGCTCCAGAAGTCGAACATCCTCCTCATCGGGCCGACGGGATCGGGCAAGACGCTGCTCGCTCAGTCGCTCGCGCGCTTCCTCAACGTCCCGTTCACGATCGCGGACGCGACGAGCCTCACCGAGGCGGGCTACGTTGGCGAAGACGTCGAGAACATCATCCAGAACCTCCTGCACAACGCCGACTACGACGTCGAGAAGGCGGGGCGCGGGATCGTCTACATCGACGAGATCGACAAGATCGCGCGCAAGGGCGACCAGCCGTCGCCGACGCGCGACGTCGGGGGCGAGGGCGTCCAGCAGGCGCTCCTCAAGATCATCGAGGGGACCCGGGCGAACGTCACCCCGCGCGGCGGCAAGAAGTACAACCAGCAGGAGTACATCCAGGTCGACACCTCGAACGTCCTCTTCGTCGTCGGCGGCGCGTTCTGCGGCCTCGAGCAGGTCATCCGCCGCCGCGTCGGTGTGAAGGGGCTCGGCTTCGGCGCGAAGATCGAGCGCAAGGAGGAGGCGAGCCTCGGAGAGCTCCTCGCGAAGGTGGAGCCCCAGGACCTCGTCAAGTTCGGGATGATTCCCGAGTTCGTCGGGCGCCTCCCCATCATCGCGACGCTCGCCGATCTGTCCGAGGACGACCTCGTCACGATCCTCACCCAGCCGAAGAACGCGCTCACGAAGCAGTACGTGAAGCTCTTCGATCTCGAGAAGGTGAAGCTGTCCTTCACGAAGGAGGCGCTGCGCGCGACCGCGCGCGAGGCGATGCGCCGCAAGTCCGGCGCGCGCGGCCTCCGCGCCATCCTCGAGCAGGCGATGCTCGACATCATGTACGACGTCCCGTACCGGGAAGGCGTGAAGGAGTGCAAGATCACGGAGGGCGTCATCCTGAACAAGGAGCCCCCGCTGCTCTCCTTCGAGAAGGAGAAGAAGCTCGCTTAGCGCGCATCCCGCCACGGGGATGCGCTCTCGCCGGCCCGCGCCCGTGCCGCCCCCCGAGGGTGGGTGAACGCGGCGCACAGTGTGACGGGCGTCACGCGCGGATTCGCTGGAAGCACGCGGGGTTCCGGGCCGTTGTCGCGGCACCGCCCTTGCTATCTCCCGGTCCGGAGGCCCGCCATGTCTTCCCGCCACCTCGCTGCGCTCGCCGTCATCCTCGCCACGCCCACCCTGGCGCTCGCGATCGACCGGTACCAGGCCGAGGACGAGTGGGCCGACGGCCGCTCGTCCGGCGGCTACGACGTCTCCGTCGACCTGAACGTCCAGGGCGCGGTGACGCTCGACTCCTTCCAGGCGCCGCTGCAGCCGTACGGCGACTGGGTGGTGGTCGGGAGCTACGGCCGCGTCTGGCGCCCCCGCGTCGCCGCGGGGTGGAGGCCGTACTACTACGGCCGCTGGGAGTGGACGAACGAGGGTTGGTTCTGGGTGTCGGACGAGCCCTGGGGCTGGGCCGCCTACCACTACGGGCGCTGGGCGTACGACCCGTACTACGGGTGGCTCTGGGTGCCCGGGTACGAGTGGGCGCCCGCGTGGGTCTCGTGGCGCGCCTCCGGCGACGCGATCGGGTGGGCACCGCTCGCGCCGGGGTTCTCGGTGTACGTGTCGTCGTACCCCTTCATCGACTTCTGGTGGACCTTCGTCCCGTGCGTGCGGTTCGTGTCGGTGCCGGTCTACACCGTCGCCTATGCGCCGACGCACGCGCGCCGCTGGTTCGACGCGACGTCCCCCGCGCCCGCGCGGCCGCCACGCGGTGGCTTCGCGCCTGCGCCCACTGCGCCCGCGTGGGGCGGCCCGGCGCCGCGGCTCATCGAGGCGCGGATCGGCCGACCGGTGACGCCGGCGCGGATCGTCCGCGCGCCCTCGCCTGGCCAGCGCGCCCGCCCCGGCGAGATCCCGGTCTACCGGCCCGAGCGGACGGGGCGCGAGGACCGCTTCCCGGGGCGCGGCGGCCCGCCGAATCGTGACGAGCGCGCGTTGGCGCCTCCCGCGGCGAACGGTCGCGGGCCGGGGCCCGCCCCCGCGCCCGGCGTGATGAGGCAGGGTGATGACCGGACGCGCCGCGGCGGAGGGCAGGGCGGCGCCTGGCGTCCGGAGGCGCGCGGCGCGCCGGCGCCCGCGCCGAGCGGGCAGGGACGGCAGAGCGGCGCGCCGGCGCCCGCTGCACCGGGCGGGCAGGGTGGGCAGGGCGGCGGGTGGCGCCCCGAGCCCCGCGGCGGCGGCAACGCCGGCGGTGGACAGGGCGACCGCGGCGGTGGTGGAAACGGCGGCGGCCGCGGGCGAGGCGACGGACACGGCCGCGAACGCCACTGAGCCGCAGATCAGTCGACGCGACGCGCGCCGCTTTCGGCGGCGTTCGCGCCCGCGACGACTAGCTCGACGCGACCCGCACGGTCGTCTTCATCTGGCGTCCGGTGTCGAGGTCGCGCGCGCTCATCGTGAGGATCCCCTCGATGTTCACCTCGAAGAGGATCTCGAGGCGCGTCTCGCCCGCCGGCGCAGGGCGCACGCCGCTGAAGGTGAACTCGCCGAGGATCTCGTCGCGCGCGGTGTCGGGCTGGTCGCCCTGGAAGATGCGGACGACGAGGTGACTCTGGCCGTCCACGGAGTTGGTCGCCGCGACCGTCCGCGCGTTCGGGATCGCGGCGTTCCGCGGGAAGACGACGTGCATCGTCCCGCCCGCCTGCTCGATCCCGATCGCCATCGGGATCACGTCGAGCAGCTGGAGCTTCAGGTCGGAGTTCTCCTGGAGCGACCAGCCGTAGAGCGCCGCGCCGATCGCGACCGCCTCGTCGGGGTGGACCGCCTTCGACGGCGGCTTCCCGAAGAACCTCGTCAGCCGGTCCTGGATGATCGGCATGCGCGTCTGGCCGCCGACGAGCATCACCTCGTCGATGTCCTGCGGGGTGACGCCCGCGTCCGCCATGACGGCGCCCATGATCTCGAACGACCGGTCGACGTGCTCTTGCGTCAACGCCTCGAGCAGCTTCCGGTCGAACTTCACGTCCATGTTGAGCGGCTGCCCTTGCGGCGTCATCGTGATGAATGGGATCGAGAAGGGCGCTTCGGTTCGGGCGGAGAGGTCGATCTTCGTCCGCTCGGCGAGATCCTTGATGCGCTGCATCGCGACCGGATCCGACGAGAGGTCGATCCCGTGCTTCTTCTCGAACTCGCCGAGGACGTGGTCGATGATCGCGTTGTCGAAGTCGATGCCGCCGAGGAAGATGTCGCCGCCGGTCGCCTTCACCTCGAAGACGCGGTCGCGGATCTCGATGATCGACACGTCGAACGTTCCACCGCCCAGGTCGTAGACGAGGACGCGCTCGTCGAGCCGCTTGCCGATGCCGTAGGCGAGCGCGGCGGCGGTCGGCTCGTTGATGATCCGGACGACCTCGAGATGCACGAGCCGCCCCGCCTCCTTCACCGCCTGGCGTTGACGGTCCGTGAAGTACGCAGGCACCGTGACCACCGCCCGCGTCACCCGGAAGCCGAGGTGGTCCGAGGCGACGTCGCGGATCTTCGCGAGGATCTTCGAGCTGATCTCGTGGACGTGGTACGTGCGCCCGTGGCAGTCCACGGCGACGTCGTTCTCGGTGCCCGGGTGGACGCGGTACTGCACCGATCGCTGCACCGTCTCGACGACGTCGTCCTTGGGCGCCCGGCCGATGAGGCGCTTGGTCGCGTAGAGCGTGTTCCGCGGGTTGAGCTGCCACTGGCGCTTCGCCTCGTGACCGATGAGCTCGTTGCCCTTGTCGTCGATCGCGTAGATCGAAGGGATCGTGTAGTCGCTCCCCTTGTACGGGATGAGCTTCACTTCGCCGTCGCCGAACGCGACGGCACCGCACGAATTCGTCGTGCCGAGGTCGATGCCGATGATCGTGTCCGCGGGGAGCGTCTCCACGCGCGGGAGCGTACTACGCCGAGGGGCCCCGGGTGGAGTTGGCGTCTTGGCAGGGGGACCCTCGCTCCGGTGCGACCTCATCCGGCCGCGCCTGCCCTCGCGCGGCGACCGACCCCACGCCCGCCCGTCCGTTGGAAGGGCGCTCGCGATCGTGCACCGTTAGGGAGAGACCTGGAGGTCGCCCGGATGGAAGCGCGCCGTTGGCTGTCGAGCGTGGGAGACGGCGTGAAGGGCGCGTTCGACGAGAACCGCTCGATCCTGTCGTTCGAGGAATACCTGGAGTCGTTCGTCGAGGCGCCGCGGCAGCACGCGCGCTCGTCGGCGCAGTACCTCCGCGACGTCCTCGATCACTTCGGGTCGGAGGAGCGGGAGACGCCGGTCGGGAAGGTCCGTCGCTGGAAGCTGTTCGACCTGCCGTTCGAGCCGGAGGCGCGCGCGCTGCGGGTGGCGGGTCAGGAGGAGGTGCAGGCCGCGCTCTATCGCGCGCTCGGCACGTTCGTCCGCTCCGGGCGCGTGAGCAAGCTCATCATGCTGCACGGGCCGAACGGCTCCGCGAAGTCGTCGATCGTCTCGGCGCTCGTGCGCGGGATGGAGGCGTACTCGCGCACGCGCGAGGGCGCCGTGTACCGCTTCCACTGGGTGTTCCCGAGCGAGCGGCGGCTCAAGGGCGGCGGCGGGCTCGGGTTCGGGCCCCGCGCCGAGACCGGCGAGCTCTCCACGTACGCGCACCTCGAGGGCGAGGCGCTCGACGCGCGCCTCTCCTGCCCGATGAAGGACCACCCGCTGCTGCTCGTCCCGCGCGAGGAGCGGCGCCGCCTGCTCGAGGAGCGCTGCCACCCGACCGCGCGCGAGGGCGCGCGCGAGTCCGACTTCGTCCTGTCGGACTACCTGCTCGACGGCGAGGTCTGCCACACCTGCCGCCAGATCCACGACGCGCTCCTCGCGGCCTATCACGGCGACTGGATGAAGGTCCTGCGCCACGTGCAGGTCGAGCGCTTCTACGTCTCCGCGCGTTACCAGCAGGCGGCGGTGACGGTCGAGCCGCAGCACTTCGCCGACGCGGGGTACCGGCAGGTGACCTCCGATCGGACGACGGCGGCGCTTCCGCCCGCGCTTCACTCGGTCGCGATCTTCGAGCCGCACGGACCGCTCGTCGCGGCGAACCGCGGGCTCATCGAGTACTCGGACCTGCTGAAGCGCGATCCGAACGCGTTCAAGTACCTGCTCGGAACGAGCGAGACGGCGCGCGTCGCGCTCGACCACTTCGTCCTGCAGCTCGATCTCGTGCTCGTCGCGAGCGCGAACGAGAAGCAGCTCTCGGCCTTCAAGGAGTCCCCGGAGTTCGCGTCGTTCAAGGGACGGCTCGAGCTCGTTCGCGTCCCGTACCTGCGTCGCGCCTCGGTGGAGCGCGAGATCTACGACCGGCAGATCACGGCCGCTGCGGTGGGCAAGCACGTCGCGCCCCACGCGACGCGCGTCGCGGCGATGTGGGCGGTGCTCACCCGGCTCAAGCGACCCATCCCGGAGCGCTACGAGGGCGAGCTGCGCGACGTGGTCGAGGACCTCGCGCCCCTCGAGAAGCTCCGCCTCTACGACACGGACGCGGCGCCGGACCGGCTTTCGCTCGGGCAGGCGAAGGTCCTCCGCGCGCACGCGGCCGAGCTCTTCCACGAGTCCGACGTGTACCCGAACTACGAGGGGCGGAGCGGCGCGTCCGCCCGCGAGATCAAGACGGCGCTCTTCAACGCGGCGCAGGATCCGAAGGCGCGGTGCGTGACGCCGCTCGCCGTTCTCGAGGAGCTCGCGACGCTCTGCCGCGACAAGAGCGTGTTCGACTTCCTGCAGCAGGAGGTCGTGGACGGGTACCACGATCACGAGGAGTTCGTGCGCGTCGTCGAGGCCGACTACCTCGACGCGATCGACGAGGAGATCCGCGACTCGATGGGGCTCGTCTCGGAGGGGCAGTACCGCGAGCTCTTCGGGCGCTACGTGACGCTCGTCTCTCACTGGGTGAAGGGGGAGCGGCTGCGAAACCCGCACACGGGGGAGCGCGAGGCGCCCGACGAGCACCGGATGGCCGAGCTCGAGAAGATCGTCATGCCGTCCGGTCACGACCGCCGCGACTTCCGCCGGGGGCTCATCTCCGCGATCGGCGCGTTCCGGCTCGACCATCCCGACGACGCGCCCATCGACTACGTCGCGATCTTCCCGGACCTCTTCCGCCGCCTGCGCGACCACTACTTCGAGGAGCGGAGGCGCCAGCTCCGGCGGAGCCGCGAGGACGTGCTGCGCTACCTCTCCGACGACCGCGGCGCGCTCGACGAGAAGGCGCGGCGCCGCGTCGAGGAGACGCTCCAGAACCTGCGCGACCGGTACGGATACTGCGAGGCGTGCGCGCAGGACGCCGTGCTGTTCCTGCTGCGGCGTCGCTACGACGAGTAGGCGGACGACCGCTCTTCCGCCCGCTCCTCGGCGAGCCGGTGGGGCGGCCGTGCGCCGGCGTCGGGAACCCCCGCCGGGAATACGGCGCCGCGATCCCCAGTTCCGAGCGACGTGCCCACGACCCGTCTGCTGTCGAGCCTCGGCGGCGCCTTCGTCGCCGCGTTCCTCCTCGTTGCCGTCGCGCCGCTCCTCGGCGGAAGCTCGTCTTCCCGCGGCCCCAATCCACGGTCCGCCACCGTCCAGAAGGTCTTCCCGTCCGCCGTCCGCATCCAGATGGCCGCTGGCGGCGTGGTCGTCCGGAGCGCGTCCGGGATCGCCTTCGCCCGCCGCGGCGGCCGCACGTACCTCCTCACGAACGCGCACGTCGTCGAGCCGGCGCGCGACTGGGCTGAGCCCGTCGAGCTGCGCGTCATCCCGAGCGGCGGTCAGGCGGCGGCCGCGGGGAAGGTGATCGCGCGCGGCCGCATGCCGGACGTCGACCTCGCGGTGATCGAGATCGCGGGCGACCTCCCGGTGACTCCGCTCGCGCCGGACGACGCGCTCGATCTCGGTGACGACCTCGTCGTCATCGGCGCGCCGTTCGGGAAGGGGCTCTCGGTCGCGGCCGGCATCGTCTCGCAGGTCGAGTACGAGCACGCCGAGAACGTCGCCGCGCCGAGCATTCCCACCGCGATGAAGACCGACGCGGCGATCGGCTACGGCAGCTCCGGCGGTGGCGTGTTCGACGTCGGCGGCGCGCGGCTCATCGGGCTGGTCGAGGGGTACCGGACCGCGCGCGTCGCGTTCGGCAAGGACGCGGAGGAGTACGCGTTCGACGTGCCGATGCCGGGCGAGACGTTCGTCGCGCCCGCCGCGAAGATCCGCCGCTTCCTCCGCGACAACGGACTCGACGGCCTCGCGCCCGATCGCGTGGCCGGCACGCGCGGCGCCGTCGCCGCGCCCGCCGCGCCGCGCTTCTAGTACGGCTCGTTCCGGCTCACGGCGCGGTCGCCGCTCCCGGGCCGGGCGTCGCGGGCGACGCGCCGCCGGTCCCCGGCGACACGCCTCCCGGCGCGCCGCCCCGCGGCTCGCTCGCGGGCGCGCTCGATCCCCCCGCGGGCCCGGTGCCCTGGCCGGGCGGCGGCGACGGCTCGCCCTTTCCCGCGGGCTGGCGCACCTGCACCCAGTACGCGAGGAGGTCCGCGTTGCGCCCCGCTCGCACCTGCGCGCCCGGCACGACGTCGAGGACGGTCCCGAGCCCGCTCGCTGTGTAGATCATCGTGTTGCGATCGAAGGAGAGCGACACGACCGCCCCCTCCGACTCGATCGCGATCCGGTGCGCCTTGCGGTCCACCTCCCGCACCTTCCCCGAGACCTCCGCGAGGACGGTGCCGCGCTGGGGCGTCGACGGTCCGGGCTCCGCGGGGGTGTCCTTCGGCGGCGGCGGTACGACGGGGCGCGGGGGTACGGGCGGCAGGCGCCCCGAGGGCTCGAGGGGCCCCTGGGCTCGCGCCGAGGCGGACGCGAGGGCGAGCAGGAGGACGGCGGTCGTGCGGGACATGTGCGGATGTTAATGCGTCCCGGGCTGCGGGCGTCGGTCCCGTGCGGTACCATCTCGAACCCTCCGGAGGGCTCGATGGACCTACGCGTCAACTGGGACGAGTACTTCATGAACGTGGCCCGCGTGGTCGCGACCCGAGCGACGTGCGATCGCAAGCACGTCGGCGCCGTCCTCGTGCGGGATCGAACGATCCTGTCGACGGGCTACAACGGCTCGATCCGCGGCCTGCCGCACTGCAGCGAGGCGGGCCACATGATGGAGGACGGCCACTGCGTGGCGACCGTGCACGCCGAGGCGAACGCCATCATCCAGGCGGCGAAGAACGGCGTCGCCATCGACGAGGCGACGATCTACACGACCGCGTCGCCGTGCTGGCCCTGCTTCAAGCTCATCGCGAACGCGGGGTGCCGCCGGATCGTCTTCGGCGAGTTCTACCGCGACAATCGCATCTTCGACTTCGCGCAGAAGGCCGGCATCGAGCTCGTGGAGCTGGAGGTCCCGGCCGCGCCTGACGTCCGGCCGGCCGACACCGGGCACGCGAGGCCGGTCACCGCGCCCCGGTGACAGGCGCCAGGATCGGGAGCGTCCGCACGAGGTCCTCCCCGAGCAGCGTCGCGATCGCGGCGCGCCGCGCGGTGAGCAGCGACTCCCGCCGCCGGAGCGCGACGAACCGGTCCTGGTCGGCGGGCGGCACGGGGTCCGGGAACCCGGCGAGCTGCGCGCGGACGGCCGCGAGCGCACGGTCGATCGCGACGACGCGGATGGCGGGGCGGCGCTGGGGCTCGCGTGACCGGTCGATCTCCACCGTGTCGTTCTCGGTCCAGAGCGGCACGAAGTCCGCGCCGTCAACCTCGACGCGGACGACGCCGCCGCCGTAGTCGCGGCGCGCGAGCGCGACCCGCAGCAGCGCGCCGTCGCGGGTCGCCGCGACCTTCTCGGGCGTGACGCCGTGGACGTAGTTGCGCGACTGGTTCGAGACGAAGTTTCCGAGCGAGTAGGCGACGACGCCGACGCGCCCGTCGGCCCGGCGGTAAAGCTCGATCGGCTGCAGCACGTGCGGGTGATGCCCCAGCACCACGAGCGCGCCCGCCTCGACGAGCTCGTGAGCGAGCGCGACGTCCTCCGCGCGCGGCTGTGGGTCGTACTCGACGCCCCAGTGCAGCGAGACGACCACCGCGTCGGCGTGGGCCGCGGCGGTCCGAACGTCGTCCACGATCCGCGCGCGGTCGAGCTGTGCGGCATGGACGCAGGACGCCGATCCGGGGCGCGCCGGAGGGCAGGCGTTCCCGTCCTGGTTGAAGAACTGGGCGTAGCCGAGGAACGCGATCGAGAGTCCCCCCGCATCGAACCGGACTGGGCCCGCGGCGCGCCCCTCGGGCCCCGCCCCGATCGCCTTCACGCCGGCCTGCTCGAGCCGCCGCAAGGTCTCCTCGAATCCGGCGCGCCCCTGGTCGAAGGCGTGGTTGTTCGCGACGGCGACCGCGTCGACGCCGGCGTGCACGAGGGCGTCGACCGCCTCGGGCGGCGCGTTGAACACGTACTCGCGGGTGCCGGCGGAGGCGTCGGGCGCGATCGGCGTCTCGAGGTTCGCGATCATCACGTCGGGGTCGGCGAGGAGATCCGAGAGCGGCGCGTAAAGCCACGCGTAGCCGCGGTCCGGCATGCCGCGGCCGTGGGTCTCTGCGCTCCGCTTCACCGACTCGTGCATGAGGATGTCGCCCACCGCGCCGATCGTCGCCCGAGCCGTCGTCCTCACCGGAGGCGGCGCGGCGACCGCCGGCGCGAGCGGGCCGCCGCGAGGGGGCAGCGCCGAAGGGGATGCCTCGGGAGGGGTGGGTGCGGCCGCCCTGCCAGGCGCCGCGGGCCCACGCAGGGCTGGCGCGCACCCCGCGTAGAGAGCGATCATCAGCGCGAGGGCGGTTCGAGAGCGCACGGTTCCATCGCAGTGTAGGGCATGATCCCTCCTGGCTTGAAATGGAAGCGCGGGCGACGCATCTCAGGCCCGGTCCCGGAGCACACCATGGCCCTCCACGCCGCAGGCGCAGCCTTCGTCGATCGCTCCGGGGCGGTTCTCGCCGCCGACGCCACCTTTCTCGCGCGGCTCGGCGTCGGCGAGGGCGATCCCTCCGCCGCGCTCCGCGCGCGCGCGGAGGCGAGCCCCGCGCTGCGGGCGCTCCTCGCGGGGGACGGCCCAGCCGTCGCGACGGTCCCGGGGGTGGACGGGCCGATCGACGTCGAGCGCGTCGCGGCCGGGGGCGGACTTCTCCTCGTGCTCCGCGACCCGCTCGCGGATGAGCGGGTCGAGCACGCGCTCCGCTCGCAGGTGCTCGGCCGCGTCGTCGCCGGCGTCACCCACGACATCAAGAACCCGCTCAACGCGATGTCGCTCCAGCTCGCGCTGCTCGGGGACAAGCTGGGAGCGGGCGACGCGAACCACGCGGCGGCGGGCCACCTCGGGGCGCTGCGCGACCAGATCGGCCGCGTGAATGACGTGTTGCGCCGGCTGTCCGACGCGCTCGACCCTCCCGCGCCCCTCGGTTACACGGATATTGGGGCCCTCGTCACGGACATCGCGAGTCTGCTCGCGTACGAGGCACGGCGCCGCCGGGTCGACCTCGTGATCGACGCGCACCCGGGCGGCGCGCGGACGCCGGGCGATCCCGCCCGAGTGGGGCGTCTCGTGCTCGCGCTCCTCGGGCGCGCGCTCGCCCGGACGCCCGACGGCGGCCGGTTCGCCGCCCGCGCGGCCACGCGTGGGGGGCTGGCGATCGTCGACGTCGAGCACGCGGCGGGTGATCCGGACGGGGACCTCGGATATGAAGTGGAGGTGCTGGCCGCAGGGGCCGCTGCGCTCGGCGGCCAATTCGAGCGCGCGCAGGTCGAGAAGGGCACGGAGCGGCTCACGCTGGCGATGCCGGGGAACGAGCGCGAATGAGATACCGCGTCCTCATCGTCGACGACGAGGCGGACAGCCGCGACGCGCTCGCGGAGCTGACGCAGCGCTGGGGATACGACGTCCAGACCGCGAGCGACGGCACCGAGGCGCTGCGGCGCGCGATCGAGGGGCACCCCGACGTCATCCTGACGGACCTCGTGATGCCCAACATGGACGGGCTATGGCTCCTGCGCGCGCTCCGCGCGGAGCTCCCGGACTGCCCGGTGGTCCTCCTCACCGGGCGCGGGACCATCCAGACGGCGGTCCAGGCGATCAAGGAGGGTGCGTACGACTTCATCGAGAAGCCGCTCGAGGTGCCACGGCTGCGCATCGTGCTCGAGCGCGCGCTCGAGAAGAAGGAGACGATGCGGGAGGTCCAGCTGCTCCGGCGCCGGCTCGCCGCTCTCGCGCCCGGCACCGACGTGATCGGCTCCGGCCCCGCCATGCAGCGGGTGTTCGAGCTCGTGAACAAGGTCGCGCCCTCGAACGCGAGCGTCGTCATCGCGGGCGAGAGCGGTACGGGCAAGGAGGTGGTCGCGCGCGCGGTCCACAACCTCTCGCCGCGCAAGGACAAGCCGTTCGTCGCCCTCAACTGCTCCGCCATCCCGGCGACGCTCATCGAGTCGGAGCTGTTCGGGTACGAGCGCGGCGCGTTCACCGGCGCCGACCAGCGGCGGATGGGCAACTTCGAGCTGGCGCACAACGGCACGCTGTTCCTCGACGAGATCAGCGAGCTCCCGCTCGAGCTGCAGGCGAAGTTCCTCCGCGTCCTCGAGGACCGGAAGTTCAGACGGCTCGGCGGGCGCGTCGAGGTCGAGGTGGACGTGCGCGTCATCTGCGCGACGAACCGCGACCTCAAGGAGGAGATCCGTCGCAGCCGGTTCCGCGAGGACCTCTACTTCCGGCTCCACGTCTTCACGATCGGCCTCCCCACGCTGAAGGAGCGCCGCGAGGACATCCCGCTCCTCGTCCACCACTTCATCGAGAAGTTCAACGCCGAGACCGGCAAGCGGGTGCAGGGCGTCACGCCCGCGGCGCTCGGGATGCTCCAGGGCTACGGCTGGCCAGGCAACATCCGCGAGCTGCGGAACACCGTCGAGCGGGCGATGATCCTGGTGGACGGCGACGTCATCGGGGAGGAGCAGCTCCCGCCCGACATGCAGTCGTCGCGCCCCGAGGCGGCGACCCTGCGCGTCCCGCTCGGCATCCCGATGGACAAGGTCGAGAAGGAGTACATCGTCGCGTCGCTGCAGAAGAACGGCGGGAACAAGGCGCGGACCGCGGAGATCCTCGGGATCAGCGAGAAGACGCTCTACAACAAGCTGAACCGGTACGCGGCGGAGGCGCGGCAGCGCGCCGGCGAGGGCGGAGGGGAGGGACAGGGACCGGCGGAGGAGCCCGCCGCCGGGATCAAGGCGTGAGGCGCGGCTTCGGTCAGGCGTGCTGTCGCGGTCCCTCGACATCATCGAGGGTCGCGACCGCGACGCGCCCCCGCCCAGCGCGTTTGGCGCGATAGAGCGCCGCATCGGCGGCGCGGACGAGCGCGTCGCCGGCGCCGTCCCCCGCCTCCTCTTCGACGGACGCGACGCCGAACGACGCGCCGATCGGGACGTGCCGCCCTGCGATCTCGAGCTCGGCGTCCCGCAGCCGGGCGCAGATGCGCTCGGCGAGCACGCGCCCCTCCTCGGAGTCGGTGTGCGGGAGCAGCAGCACGAACTCGTCCCCGCCGTACCGGGCGCCAAAGTCGGTCTCGCGCAGCTCCCCGCGGATCACGCCCGCCACGGCGGCGATGGCCCGGTCGCCCGCGGCGTGGCCGAGCTCGTCGTTCACGGGTTTCAGATGGTCCATGTCGGCCATGATGCAGGTGAGCGCGGTCCGGTAGCGCCGCGCCCGCTTGACCTCCTCTTCGAGCCGCGCGCGGAACGCGCGGAGGTTCGCGAGTCCGGTGAGCGTGTCCGTCTGCGCGAGCTCGCGCAGGGCCGTCTGATTCTGCGAGAGCTGGAGGTGGCGCTCGACGCGGGCGCGCAGCTCGCGCCCCGAGAAGGGCTTCTGGAGATAATCCACCGCGCCGAGGTCGAGCGCGCGCGCCTTGACCGAGTCGTCGCCGCGCGCCGAGACGAAGATGACCGGGACGTCGCTCGTCACCGCGTCGGCGCGGAGCCGCTCGAGCGCCTGCATCCCGTCGAGCCGCGGCATGAAGAGATCCATCAGCACGAGATCGGGGTGCTCGGCGTGCGCGAGCCGGACCGCCTCCTCGCCATCTGCCGCGGTCGTGACCTCGCACTCGGGCTCGAGCAGCTCCGCGAGCGCGCTCCGCGCGTCCTCCTCGTCATCGGCCACGAGCACGCGCGGGCGCGGACCCGCGTGCGCCGAGGGCCGCCGCGTGACGTCGGCGTCGCTCGACGCCCGGAGGGAGCGATCGAGCTCGTCGGCGAGCCGCCGCAGCCGGGCCGCCTCGTCGCTCGCGAGCTCGGAGGCGTCCGCCGCGTCCCGCAACGCCTCTGCGGCCGCCCCAACGAGCGCCTCGCGGCGGTGCCCGGTCTCGCGCAGCCGCCGGTTCGACTCGGCGATCTCGGCGATCGCGGACGGGAGCACCTCGCGCACCCGGCGGGCGAGATCGGCCGCGGGCAGCCCCGCCGAGGCGAGCAGCGTCGCGACGAGCGGCGCGAGCGGATCGGACGGCGCGTCGTCCGCGGTGCGGATCGGATCGCGCTCGTCGTCGATCGCGTCGGGCATCGTTCGAAGCCACGGAGGCCGGCAGCGCCTGGACGCAGGCGTCGCGTGTTCGGGCCCGGCCGCCGCCCCCGGATCGGCCGGACGCCCGCCCGAGCGTCCGGGACGAGATCAGCTCATCCAAGCGTATAGCGCCGCCGCGAGGGGGATCCAAGGGATCCCCACCAGGGCTGCGAGGGCGATGCGGAGGGCGCGTCGGCGGGCGCGGGACATGGCCGGCTGTTCCTGTACGTGAACGATCCACCGCCTGCATGAGCAAGCGCGGTGCCGTCCGCCGGCGTGCGGAACGGCGCTCCCCGGGCCCGTCGCCTGGAGGAATTCCGTGCACGTCCGGGACGGGGTCGGAATATCGTTCAGCCAGGAGCGATCCCATGTCCGAGACCGTCCAGATCTACGGCAAGGCGACCTGACCCTACACCACCGCCGCCCGTGAGGACTTCGGCGCCAGAGGAGATCGGGTCGAGTACTTCGACGTGAAGAAGGACGCCGAGGCGCTGAACCGCTTCCTGCAGCTCTCCGACGGCGACCGGCGCGTGCCGCTCATCGTGGAGGGAGGCCGCGTCACCATTGGGTTCGGCGGAACCTGAGGGATATGACGGCTCCCGGTCGGGGAGCCCCTCTCGGCAAACGATACCCGGCCTGCGGCGGGTGGGCTCGTCGCTGCGCTGCTCGGCGCACGGAAGAAGTGCGCCTGCGCTGCTCGCTCCTCGCGCGCCCGCCTCGGCTCGGGTCTCCTTCCGCCTCTTGATCGCGCGTCGTGGCTAGCCGCGGTAGATCGCGCGCCGTCCGCCGCGGAACCCTGCGCCCGCGAGCTCGGGCGGCGGCCGCTCGAGCATGAACTGGAACCACTGCTCGGCGTACAGCTTGCCGAGCTTCAGCTTCTTCCCGTTCTGCAGCGCCTGCAAGGAAGTCTTGAGCTTCTCGTCGGATCCGTTCGTCGACACCGCGCGCCCGAGCAAGGCGATGGCCTGCTCGTGCCTGCCCTCCTTCTCGAGGATCCAGGCGTAGAGCGACCAGAGGACGCCCTCCTTCTTGTTCGACTTCACCGCGTCGTCGAGGACCCGGACCGTCCCGTCGAGGTCGTGCTTCCGGTAGCGCGCCGCGCCGAGCATCCCGCGCGCCACCCAGTTCTTCGAGAAGCTCTTCTCGAGGTGCGGGAGCGCGGCGTCCATCTCCGACTTCAAGTAATGGAGGATGCCGATGTTCGAGTGCAGCTGTGACGCGACGAGGAACTGCCAGGGCGCGAGCGCGAACCCGCCCTGGAGCGTCTGGATCGCGCGTTCGAACTTCTGCGCCTGGACCTCGCGCTGCATCGCCTCGAAGACGGCCTCGAGCTTCTTCCACGACCGGCGCATCAGGACGAAGTAGGCGATCGTCGTGGCGAGCACGCCCGGAAAGATGGCAGCGGCGAGCCCGAGATTGGTCCCGAGCGCGAGCGCGAGGGACACGGCGACACCGGCGGCGATGGCGATGAGGAGGTTGTACATGCGCGATTTTCCGGGCGAAGCGAGAGCGGGGGTACGGGATACACGCGCGCGCCCGGCCGCCGCAAGGGAAAACGCGCCTCCGGCGCATGCCGGGCAATGGCCCTCCCCGGACTCGAACCGGGACGGGGGTGACCCCACTCGATTTTGAGTCGAGCGCGTCTACCGTTTCGCCAGAGGGCCGAGGGCGGACCGTACCAGAAAATGCGGATGAGCGGCAGCGCGCGGCCGGTATACTGCGCACGAAATGAACCGGAGCGCGCCGTGCGCAATCCGGCCAATCCAACCCCAAGGAGAGCCCAATGGCGCGCCCCGCCGCAACCCCCTCCATCGACGCGCTCGTGAGAGACGCCGTCCGCGGCGTCGTCGAGCAGACGTCCGCGACGATCGCCCGGATGCTCGCCGAGCTCACCGCGGTGCGGCTCGAGGATGAGCTGCAGAACGAGGTCGCGCGCGCAGGGCGCGGCCGCGTCCGGCGCCCGGTCCGGGCCGCGAGGGGCGAGATGAGCCGCTGGGCCGCGGATCGCCGGGCGCGCCGCGTCCCGAACTTCGTCATCGCCATGACGGGGCTGAAGACGAAGAAGCAGATCGTCGCGAAGTTCGGTGAAGGCGTCGTCTTCGACAGGAGCAAGCAGCCCCCGAAGCCGAAGGCGTAGCCTGCTATCCCCGGCGCGGCCCGCGCGGCCCGCGCGGGGCCGCCCCGGGGCGTGCGCCGACCCGCGGTGGCCGCGGAGGCCTCGAGCTTCCGGGCCGGCGGCCGTTCGGCGTCCCGCTCGCGCGAGCGCCGGTTGGCCGCCGGTCGCTTCCGCGGGGGCGGGCGGCCCCTCGGGGCGGCATCGGTGCACGCGCGCCGCCGCCGGATGATGCGCGCGGCGCGGCCGGTCCGTGCGGACCACCGGGTCCGCGGGCGGCACCGGGTCCACGGGCGGCACCGGGTCCGCGGGCGGCACCGGGTCCGCGGGCGGCACCGGGTCC